>JBKQKP010000290.1:0-75819 GCA_052147435.1 Polyangiaceae bacterium
CCCGGTGCGCCGCGGCTTCGTCCTTCAGGATCGCCTTCACGTAGGTCGAGAGGTCGTACTTCGCGTCCCCGAAGAAGCTCGTGATGGTCGCGAACCGGTCGGGCGAGTGCAGCCCCACGGTCGTCGCGCCGGCCCCTCCCATCGACGCTCCCGCGATCGACACGCGCGACCGATCCACGGCGATGCGCGACGCGAGCGCGTCGATCGCGCGTAGCGCCTCGTCTTCGGCCTGCGCCGTATAGAGCGAGTTCCCGAGCCCGCTCGGGAGCAGAAGGACGACGTCGCGCTTCGCAGCTTCGTCCAGGAGCTCCGCGTAGGCGGCGTACGTCCAGATGGAGCCGTTCCACGGGTGGAGGAGCACGAGGACCGCGCTCGGCTTGGTCACGTCATGACGCGGAGGGAGGAAGACCACCGCGCGACCAGCTCCCGCCGTCCCGCCGTCCCCATGCGGGCTCGCGAATCTGAACCGCAGGAGACCCTCCCGCAGCGTCTCGGCCGTCCCCAGCCGAGCCGCCTGCCCACAGGCGATCCGTCGCTCGTAGCTGCTGACCGTCACGCGGACCGACAGCACGTGTTCGCCCGCCGACAGCGGGACCAGCACCGGTCCCGCGTCGGGTGTCGCGACTGGGGCGCCGTCCAACGAAATCGCCGCGCGCCCCGCGCACACCGGAACCTCTACGGCTCTCCCCCCCGGCTCCCCGTGGATATGCCATCGCAAGAGGACGCTCCCCGGGGCTCGGGGCGCCTCGAGGGCGCTCCACGCAGTCGGCTCCCCATCGACCTCGACGTCGCCGAGGTCGCCTCCGCGGACCCCCTCGCGAGCCTCAACCCCCTGGTCGGTTGCTGAAGCGGTCGAGCACGGACCCAGCGACACGACCACGCCGATCGCCCACCCCGCCGCCGATGCCCGCTGGCCCGATGCGTGCACTCCAATCACGCTAGCGCGCCCGAACGCCCAGCGCTCCCGTGAACCCGACGACGACGAGACACGAATTCTTGGAGCCTTCGCGATGAACCCTTCTCTGGTCCTCACGCTCGCCGCCGGACTGTTGCTGCTGCTCACAGGCATCACTTCCGGGCGCCACACCGCCACGGATGACACGGCGGCGCCGGAAGAGGCCGAAGGGCCGCCCGAGACCTGATTCGCCAGGGGCGCGTTTTGGCGTCTGCCCGCTTGTCAGGAGAGCCCCCTATCCCCTAACTCTCCTCTCGAGATGTCCTCCGCCACGTCCACGGCGAACGGCGCCCACACCGGGAGCTTCCTCCAGGCGCGCCTCGCGTCGTTCCTCGCCGTGGCCCCTCTAGGCGCCTGGACGTTCTTCCATCTGCTGAACAACCTGTCGGCCTTCGACGGGGGGGCGGCCTGGGAATCGTCGGTGACGCAGTACTCGAGCCCCTTCGCGCAGGCTCTCACGGGCTGCCTCGTGCTCGTCCCTCTCGCCGTGCACACCGTGTGGGGCGTCGGCCGGCTCTTCTCGTCCAAGCCCAACAACGTTCGGTACCGCACCTACGCGAACCTCAAGTACCTCCTCCAGAGGCTCGCGGGCGTCGGTGTCCTCCTGTTCCTGGGCGCGCATCTCTGGCTCGCGATGATTCACCCGCGCCTGACGACGGGCCACGGCGAAGCGTTTTCGGACATCGCGCACGAGATGCGGTTCAATCCGCCTACCCTCGTCGTCTACGTGCTCGGGACGCTTGGGGTGACGTACCACCTCGCCAACGGGCTGCAGACTGCCGCGATGGGGTGGGGGATCGTGACCTCCCAGCGCGCGCTGAGGCGCCTGGAGATCGTGGTCATCGCAATCTTTGTGCTCCTCCTCGGGATGGCGTGGTCGGTGATCGGCGCGCTGTGGACCGCGGGCGGCGCGCTCCCGTCGGGCGTCTGACGCCGACGACCCCTGGTCGGGTCGGGATTTGCGAGAGGCGACCCCTGCGGGTAGATGGAGCGGGTGCGCTGGGCGAGTACTGCGCTGTTCGGCCTCGGCATCTCGGGCGCCCTCCTCGGCTGCAACGGCTCTCCTCCCTCGCCACCCCCGGCGCGGTCGTGCAGCATCGTCGTCTGGGCCCACCCGGCGAGCCTCACGGCCGACGTCGAGGTCGTCGGTGACTGGAACGGCTGGGCGCGACCCGGGCTGCCGATGAATGCGTCGGGGGATCCGGGATGGCTCGCGACGTCCGTCCCCTTGAGCCCCGGCGAGCACGAGTACGCGATCCTCGAGGACGGTCAATGGGTTGTGGATCCCACTGTCCCCACGACTGGGTTCTACGATGATCAGGAGGTCACGTGGGTCGATCTCCCCGACTGCTCCACGCCCGGCCTGACGGTGAGCACCGCCGCCGGCTCGGCCGACGGCCACGCGACGATTCAAGCGACCTTCCTCGCGTCGGCCGCTCTCGCGCCGCTCGACCCCACGACTCTGACGGTCGCGGCAACCGACGGTTCGCTCGTCGCCCCATCGTCGGTAGCGACGGATCCTTCGCAGGGGACGATATCGCTCGCCTTCGCGGGGCTGTCTCCGGGCAAGCACACACTCTCTCTCCACGCGAGCGACACCCAGGGACGAAGCGCCGACCCTGCCTGGTCCACGCTCTGGATCCAGCCGCAGCCGTTCGAGCAAGCCGACACGGTGATCTACGAGGTCATGGTTGACCGCTATCGTGGACCGAACGGTGCACCCCTCGCGCAGCCTTCGGTCCCGAGCGCGCGCGCCGGGGGGACGGTCAGCGGCGTGACCGCCGCGATCTCCTCGGGTGAGCTCGCCGCCCTGGGCGTCAACACCCTCTGGCTAACGCCTCTCTACGCGAACCCCGACGGCTTCTTCCCCGGCACCGACGGTCGTCCCTACTCGAGCTACCACGGCTACTGGCCGATCGACCCGCGCGCGACCGAGCCGATCATGGCTCCCGAAGCCGACATCGACACGCTGATCGCCACGGCCCACGCGAACGGCATGCGCGTCCTCTTCGACGTCGTCCCCAACCAGGTCCACGAACAGCACCCCTACGCCCAGGCCCACCTCGAGGGGGGCTGGTTCAACAACCCCGACGGGACCTGCATTTGCGGCATCACGTGCGACTGGGCGAGTCACATCATCGACTGCTGGTTCGTCGACTACCTCCCGGATCTCGATTGGCGGAATCAGGCGGTCGCCGACCAGGTCACGAGCGACGTCCTCTGGTGGATCGATCGCTTCGACGGGGACGGTGTCCGGATCGACGCGGTGCCGATGATGTGGCGCGCGGCGACCCGCCGCATCGTCACAGCGATTCGCGAGAAGTACGACCACCCGGCGAATTCGTACTTTCTCCTCGGCGAGAACTTCGTCGGCGAGGACGACTTCGACCTCTTGAAGTACCAGCTCGGTCCCTACGGGCTCGACAGCGAGTTCCACTTCCCGCTGATGTGGGCGCTCCGCGGCGCGATCGCCGACGAGACTCAGCCGATGAGCGCGATCGACGCCGTGGTCGAGGCGGGGATCGCCGACTGGGCCGGATCAGGCGCGACGATGTCGACGATGATCGGCAACCACGACGTCGATCGCTTTGCGACGGAGAGCTTCGGCGACGGTGACGTGGACGGCTGGACCCCCGCCGTCCAGCCTCCGCCCGGCAGCAACGTCTATGCGAAGCAGGTGCTCGCGCTCGGAGCCGTCTTCAGTCTTCCGGGAGCGCCGGTCATCTACTACGGCGACGAGGTCGCGCTGGTCGGGCACGTGGACCCAGACTCGCGCCACGTGATGCCCGCCGACAGCGCGCTCAACTCCGCGCAGCTCGCGACGAGAGCCGCCACTCAAGCCCTCGGACGCACTCGGGCGTGCTCTGCCGCGTTGCGTCGAGGCACGTATCGCCTCCTCTTCGCAAACAACGAATCGCTCGCGTTTGCCCGTGAGCTTGCCGGGGCAGATACGGCAGTCGCCGTGCTTTTCCGGAATACGAGTACGGTCAGCGCACCGTTCCCTGGAATTGCGGCCGGAACGTGGGTTGACGCGCTCAGCGGGCAGACTCAGTCACTCTCTCCTGAGTTGACAAACGTGGCAGGCGCGCCATTGTCGCTACAGCTCCTCTTCCCGGAGGGGAGCTCCTGCGCGACCCCCGCGCAGTGACTGGCGAGGGCCCCAATGATCCGCCGCTCGATCGCAGCATGCGCCATCGTCTTCCCCCTGCTCGCCGGCCTCGGGACCTGGTCGGCGGGATGTGGGAGCGACCAGGTCACCAACACCAACTACGGCGAAGTATTCGACGCCGCGTTCTTCAACCCAGGAACGGGAGCGGGCGGCAGCGGCTACGGCTCCGGCGGTAGCTCCGGTGGCGGTGAAGGGGACGCCGCCATCCCCCCCCCCGTTTGTCCGATCGCGGACAGAGTGTGCCCCGAGCCGTTCACGCTCCCGTATAGCGGCGAGTCGAGCGTCCAGGTTCGCGGCAGCTTCAGCCCCTCGGGATGGACGTCGGGAGTCTCGATGACCCACGCCACCGGCAGCAATGTCTGGACGGCGAGCGTCGGCATCCCATGGGACACGCAGGTCGAATACAAGTTCTATGTCGTCGAGGGAGACGGCGCGGTGGTCTGGGAGACCGATCCGAACCCCGCGGTGCCGACAACGACCGACGACGCAGGCGACTTGAACAGCGTCTATGCCGCGACCACCTGCACGAGCTTCCTCTGTCCTCCGCAGAATGTCGCCGCGGGAGTCTTCGACTGGCGGGACGCCGTCATCTACTTCGTCTTCGTCGACCGCTTCTTCGACGGCGACCCGACGAACAACTGCAACGTGAGCGGCGCCAGCACCGAGGGGACCGCGGGGACGACGACGTACGCCTCCAACAATTACATGGGGGGCGACTGGAAAGGAGTGACCCAGCAAATCCAGGCGGGATACTTCAACACGCTCGGCGTCAACACGCTGTGGATCACGGTCCCGATCAAGAACTCCGACACGGTCCTCGGCGCTGGTGAGTACTGCGACAACAGCGGCAACTGCGCGCCGGATGCCTACGAGTACTCGTCGTATGCAGGCTACTGGGCGCTCGACCCTGGCAGCTCGGCTGTCGAGCCATGCTTCGGCACCGCTCAGGATCTGCACGACCTCGTGACGGCGGCGCACCAGAACAACCTCAAGGTGCTGTTCGACTACGCGATGGTCGACATCCACACGTCGAGCGCTCTCTACACGAGTAACCCGAGCTGGTTCACGCCGTTCTGCCAGTGCGGGCAGACCGGCTGCGGCGACTACAACAACTTCACGTGCTGGTTCACTCCGTACCTCGCGCACTTCGACTTCACGAACTCGTCGGCCGCGCGAACCTACTCGGTGAACGGCGCGCTCCAGCTCGTGTCGAGCTACGGCAACGATGCCTTCCGCCTGGACGCGATCAAGCAGGTCGATCCAAGCTGGCTTGCGTCCTTGCGTCCCCAGATCTCGGCGTACGAGTCGCAAGTCGCCGACGGCGGGGCGGTGCAGCACTTCTACATGGTCGGCGAGACGTACGACTTCGAGGACACCGGGTACATCGCGAGCTTCATCAACCCGACCTCGGCGCTCGACGGGCAGTTCGACTTTCCGCTTCGCTACCGCCTCGTGGACACCATGCTCGCGCGCGACACCTCGCAGCAGCTCGCCTTCTGCACCACGTCGCCCACCAGCCCGAACAACCAGAGCTGCTCGTGGAACTACAGCGCACCCGCGGGCATGCAGGGGCTCGCGGAGTTCATCGATCAGAACGACCAGTTCTACGCGGCCTACGCCCCCGGCGCGATCATGAGCACGTTCATCGGCAACCAGGACTTGCCGCGATCCATCCACTTCGCGGAGGAGACGATGCCTTCGTGGCTCGGGACCGCCGGCAACGGCGAGACGGCCATCCAGAACGCCATCACGTACGACGGAGAGTACACGCCCTCGACCTCCGAAGCCTCGAACGCGACGTGGACACCGGAGCCTGCCGCGGAGACCGATCCCAACACCTACGAGCGACTCGCGAACGCCTTCGCGGTCACGCTCACCACCAAGGGGGCGCCGCTCATCTATTACGGCGACGAGTACGGCATGCCCGGCGCGGGCGATCCGGACAACCGGCGCGCGCTGCCGTGGGCAACCGCGACCGCCCCGTGGCCATCCACCCCCTGGACCACGTGCCCCGGGCAAGGGCCGACCTGCCAGCAAGGCCTCCACGATCGCATCGCGACGTTGACCCACATTCGCGCCAATCACCCCGCGATGCGACGCGGTACGCGGACCGAGATCTTCGCGACGGATCCGGATCTGTGGGTCTTCTCGGAGACGACGACCGTCGGGTCGGCGACGGACACGGTGTACGTCGCGATCAACCGGAGCGACGCGAGCAGGACGGCGTCGGGGATCCCAGCGGGGTTGCCGGAGCTCGTCGTTGGAGGAGCGACGTCGACAGGGAGTGACGTCATCCCGGCGCGAGAGACGCGGATCTTCAGCTCCTACGTTGCGCCGGCGGCGGATGCCGGGGCCGACGGGGGATGACCTAGTCGAGCTCGACTCCGGTCGCGTCCAACTCGACCTTCGCCACCGGGTGGCCCATCTGCTTCGCGGCCTCCTCGGTGCACTCGGTCTCCGACTCCTTCGTCGGAACGAGCGTCGCTTGCACGCGCGCGTGGTGACCGGGCGCGGTCTTCGGGACGAAGAACGAGTGGCCGTGCATGCGGATGTGGGCCTGCCCGCTGTCGTCCTCGATCTCCATCCAGCAGCCCATCTCCTGGCAGACGGCGGTGACCACGCCGGTCGTCGCGAACGCCTTCCCCTTGTAGTCAGCGAGATGCGCCGCGACGTCGCTCAGCTTCGCGTCGGGGGCGGAGATCGGCTCGCCGAGGTGAAGGGAGGCCTGCGTCGTCGAGGGAATGGCGCTGGGGGCCGCAATGGGCGCGGGGCTCGGCGGTGCGGGTGTCTTGCCGCAGCCGATCGCGAGCCCGAACGGAGCCATCGCCAAGAGAGCCGTCCATCGCATTCCAAAGGACTAGCACTTCCGTTCGCGCATAGACTCGCCGGCCACGAGGCTCCGACGCGTCGAGACTCCATGCGTCATCCACTTCGTCACGCCGAGATGAGTCACTTTTGAATGGCGAAGGAGAATCCGCGGTGCTAACCGCAAAGCGAGGCTGGCGTGCTGGTGGGCAGCGCCTCTGGAAACGGGGCAGCCGTCACCGTCTCGGGCCTCCCCTCCCGCGGCGAACGAGACCAAGAACGTGAGGAAGCCTCGAATGGCAAGGTTCAGGGCTCCGTGCCGCAGCGTCGCCGTAGCGACCCTCCTAAGCCTGACTCCGGCCGCGGCCCTCGCGGACGATCCCACGTCGACGCAGGGGCCGCCCGCACCCGCGTCTTCCGCGACGGCGACGACCCCCGCGCCCACCCCCGCCCAGGCGCCGTCCTCCTCGGCCTACGCTCCCGCCCCGCGGGAGACCACGTCTCCTACGCCGAGCGGCACCACCGCCGCCACGGCCACGACGGAGAACCCCTCGCCGGACAACGGCCGCTTCGAGTTCGGCTCGTACGGCCGCATCGGCATCGCGAGCGATCTTCGCGGTGGGACCGGGCGCCAGGCGAACGTCGTCTCGTACGGCACGCGCATCGACGAGGACAGCTACGCCGAGCTCGAGCTCCGTCGCGAGGACACGTTCGTCGACAACATTCACTCGAAGATCGTCGCGACCGTCGCGCTCTTCCCCCCGTTCTTCCACTTCTCCGGCAACGAGGCGAACGCGATCGCCGTCCGCAACCTGTACGCCCAAGCCACCTACGGCGACTGGACGCTGTGGATCGGCTCGCGCATGTACCGCGGCGACGACATCTACCTCCTCGACTGGTGGCCGCTCGACAACCAAAACACCGTGGGCGGCGGCTTCGGCGTGAAGCTCGACAGCGACACGACGATCGCCGCGCACGTCGGCATGCAGCGGCTCGACAACAGCTACCAGTACGAGCAGATCTCGGCCCAAGCCCCGTTCACCGTCGGCGCCACCAGCGTCACGCTCCTCGATCGCCCGCGGACGATCGAGACGCTCAAGCTCACGCAGTTCTTCCGGAACAACAAGCAGCACCACCTCCTCCAATCGGACACGGCGGGCCTCAAGGCGATCCTCTACGGCGAAGCGCAGGAGCTACCGGGCGGCGTCTACCAGGACCCGACGACGCTGATCCAGACCGGCTACCCGCAAGACTCGGGCTTCCTCGTCGGCGGGGAGCTCGCGTACTGGACCGGGCAGCGCGACACCTTCGTCCAGCTTTTCGTGCGCTACGCCAACGGGCTCGCTGCCTACGATCCGCTCGCCGCGCCGACGACGTTCGCGAACAACCTGACGACCGCGGGCTCGAACGAGACCCTCGTCGCGCTGGGGGGCAACTGGGAGCGCGACATGTTCGGCATCCTCGTGGGGGGGTACGTCCGCTTCTTCCGCGACGGCGATCCCTCCCCGACGTCGATGAACAAGTACGACGAAGGCACGCTCGTCCTGCGCCCGCAGCTCTACTTCGGCCAGCACTGGGGTCTCGCGGTCGAGGGGAGCTACCAGGAGCGTCGCTACGCCGTCATCGACCCCAACACCGGCACCCAGCTCGACGCGACCGAGTGGCGCGCCGGGATCATCCCGTACTTCTCTCCGTCGGGCCGCGGCTCGTACAAGCGCCCGCAGCTCCGCATCATCTACGCGATCACCGACCGGAACCAGGGAGCGCGCGATCTGTACCCGGCGCAGGACGTCTTCTCGCAGCGCAACGTCGAGCACTTCCTGGGGATCCAGGCCGAGTGGTGGTTCAACTCGAGCTCGTACCCCTGAAGAAGAGAGGGCAGGAGACACAACATGCGACGCTCTTCTTTCATCCTCGCTCCGGTCATCGGCCTACTGGCCGTCGCGCCCGAGCCGGCGTGCGTCTCGATCCCCGCGAGCTCGCAGCAGCCGATCCTCGCGACGCACGTCCAGGACTGGCGCGACGAGGTCATCTACCAAGTCATCACCGACCGCTTCGCCGACGGCGACGTGAACAACGACTACAGCATCGAGCCCGGGGCGCTAAACCGTTACCAGGGGGGGGACTGGCTCGGGATCCAGCAGCACCTCGACTACATCCAGGCGCTCGGCGCGACGACCCTCTGGATCTCCCCCGTCGTCGTGAACGTGGACACGAACGCCGGGACCGACGGCTACCACGGCTACTGGGCGGTCGACCTCACGCAGCCCAACAAGTTCATGGGCGATCTCGCCTCGCTCCGCTCGATGGTCGCCGCCGCGCACGACCTCGGGATGAAGGTGGTGCTCGACATCGTCTGCAACCACATGGGCCAGGTCTTCTTCTACGACATGAACCTGAGCGGTCAGCCCGAGGACTACATCGAGGGGAGCGGCACCGGGGAGCCGGTCACCCAGATCAACGAGTACGACCCGGACTGGAACCCGGCAGGCGTTCAAGCTTCCAGCGCGAACGGGCCCGACGGGCGCGCGCCGATCGTCTTTCTGCACAATCCGGCGATCGATGTCGAGCCGCCGAAACCGGGCATCCTCGGCACGGCGGCGGCGTACCACGGCTTCGGTCACATCATCGACTTCTCCGACCCGGCGCAGGCGCTCCTCGGAGACTTCACCGGCGGGCTCAAGGACCTGGCTACCGAGATCCCCGAGGTGCAAGCGACGCTCGTCGACGCGTACGCGAAGTGGGTCGAGTCGGTGGACCTCGACGGCTTCCGCGTCGATACGATCGTGAACGTCGAGAACGGCTTCTGGCAGGTGTTCGACCCGGCGATTCGCTCGCGTCTCTCCGGAGAGAACAAGAACAACTTCATCATTTTCGGCGAGGCGTTCAACGGCGACGACGTCACCGACGGGAGCTACACGCAGCCCGGCATGTTCGACAGCGTCTTTTACTTCTCGCAGCACTACACCGTGTTTCAGCGCGTCTTCGAGTGGGCGCACCTCGGGCCGACGCAGCAGTCGGGGACGAACCAGATCCAGCAGCTCTGGGACGCGAAGTCGGTCAACTACGGAACGACGCCCCAGAAGGGGGGCGTCGTGGGGCTGAACGCGCAGGGGCAGATCGTCGGCATGCCGCCGACGAAGCTCTCCATCAACTTCATCGACAATCACGACGTCGATCGTTTTCTCTTCGACTCGGCCGGCGACATCCCCGCGCTCAAGAACTCGCTCGCGCTCCTCTACACGGAGGAAGGGATCCCGGACCTTTATTACGGCACCGAGCAGAACTTCAACGGGGGGAACGATCCGGCGAATCGCGAGGTGCTCTGGAACACGAACTTCGACACGACGGGGGACACGTTCACGTACATCGCCAAGCTCGCGCAGATCCGCAGAACGTACGCTGCGCTACGCCGAGGCGATACGAACGTGATCTGGTCGACGGCCGACGTGGGGACCGAACAGGACGCCGGCATCTTCGCGTTCGAGCGGACGGGCGGCGACGCGGCCGCCTCGTACGCGCTCATCGTGCTCAACACGAACGAAGCCCAGCCCAGCTCGACCAGCAACGGCACCAGCGTCATGCAGACGACGCTCCCGCCGAACACCGTGCTCGTCGACGTGCTCAACGCCGGCCTTCCGACGTACCAGGTCGACGCGAACAGCCAGCTGAACATCACCGTCCCCGCCATGGTGGCTCCGTCCGCGAGCCCGGTCCAAGGGGGGCCGACCGGGTACCCGGCGCGGATCCTCGTCCCGCAGAGCCAGGTCTCCCCCGCGCACTGAAGTAAGCTCGCGGCCGATGCTTCTTCGGCTGCTCGCCAACCTCTTCGGTTTCTTCTTCCTCCCCCTCCGCCTCGTCCGCAGGGCGCGCGTTCTGTCGCGCGGGGGGTTCGTCCATGTGACGATCGACGGTTCTGTACCGGACATCGTCGCGAAAGCCCGTTTGTGGGAACGGTGGCGACCTCACGGGACGTCGCTCACCGAGCTCGGTCGTCTCGTGGCGGAGGTATGCGGCGATTCGCGGGCGCGCGGCGCTCTCGTCACCCTCCGTTCGTTCCGCGGGGGCATGGCGAGCGCGGCCTCGCTTCGAGCGGTCCTCGCGCGCCTCCCGGCGGCTGGGCGGGAGCTCGTCGTGCACCTACCGCTGGGCGGCGACACGAAGGAGCTCTACATCGCCTCGGTCGGGACGAAGATATTCGTGGGGCCGCAGGCGGTCCTCGCGCCGCTCGGGTTCGCGACCGCGGTCCGCTACTTCCACCGCGCGCTCGGACGCGCGGGGGTCGAGCCGGAGGTCTTCGCGCGCGGGCGCTTCAAGAGCGCCGGTGAGCAGCTCGTGCGCGACTCGATGAGCGATCAGCAACGCGAACAGCTCGGGGCTCTGCTCGACGCGTTCTACGAGGAGGTCGTCGGAGCTCTCGCTCGGGGGCGACGGGTGGCTCCCGAGAAAGCGCGCGCGCTGATCGACGGCGCGCCTTACCTGGCGGAAGAGGCGGTCGCGGCCGGGATCGTGGACGGCGTCGCGTACGAGGACGAGCTCCCGGCGCTGCTCGGAAAAGAGCAGCCTGCTCAGATCGTCGACGGGGCGCGCTATGCGGCGGCGATGCGCGCACCTCGCCTGCGCCCGCTTCGCCGTCCGAGAGCGATCGGCGTCATCCGGGTGCACGGCGCCATCACGTCGCAGTCGCAGTTTCTCCAGGCCGGCGCGACGGACGAGCGAGTCATCGCGGCCGTTCGCAAGGCGCGCACCGACCGGAGGGTAGCGGCCGTCGTTCTCCACGTGGACTCTCCCGGGGGGAGCGCGCTCGCCTCCGACCGCATCCACCACGAGCTCGAGCAGCTCGCCGCCGAGAAGCCGCTCGTGGCCTATTTCGCGGACGTCGCCGCGAGCGGCGGGTATTACGTCGCCGCCGCCGCGCGGTGCATCGTCGCGCAGCCGACGACGATCACGGGGTCGATTGGCGTCGTGTCGGTTCGCGTCGTCGTAGAACCACTGCTCGCCAAGCTCGGGATCGCGACCGAGGTCCTCAAGCGCGGGGCCCACGCCGATGCGATGCAGTCGTCGCGTCACCTGAGCGACGAGGAGCGCGCCGCTTTCCAGCGTGAGCTCGACGGGATGTACCGCGCGTTCGTCGGGATCGTCGCGCGCGGGCGGAAGAAGGCGGTCGAGGAGATCGAGCGAGTCGCCGAGGGGCGCGTCTGGTCCGGATCGGACGCCGCGCGCGAGGGGCTGGTTGACGTGCTCGGAGGCTTCGACGTCGCCTGCGACCGCGCACGGGACCTCGCGCGCCCCCGGCTCGGCGAGGGGGCGAAGGCGCTCGAGCCGCGCGTGGTCCTTGGCGCGAGGCATCCTCCGCCGCCGCTGAATCCGCCGGAGCGGGCTGCGCGGGGGGCGCTCGTCGCGCTCGGGGCCGTGTTTCCGGCGGTCGCGAACGACCTTGCCCTCGCGCTCGGATGCTCGAAGGAGCGCGTCTTGGCGTGGTCGGAGCTCGCGACGTTGCTCGGCAGCTAGACGCCGAGCAGCTTCGTCATCGACGCTTCGTCGGCAGGCGTGAAGGGGTACTGATCGAACTCCGCGCTCGCGACCCACCGATACGCGCTCACGTTCCGCGTCTCCATTTGCTCGCTCAAGAGCCGGCACTCGTACAGGAACAGGTCGACCACGTAGTGCTCGTACGGGTGGCTCACGAACGAGATGAGCTTCCCCACCTCGATCGCCGCGCCGAGCCGGTGCATCACTTCGCGCTTCAGCGCCTGACCGTCGGTCTCGCCGGGCTCGACGCGCCCGCCAGGGAACTCCCACATGAGCGGCAACACGGCGGTCGCGCGCCGCTGGGTGATGAGGTAGCGCCCCTCTCGCTCGAGGACTGCCGCTACGACGCGAATCGTGCGCGTGCTGCTCACATCGTCACGCGAAAGAGCTGCTGCCCCATGAGGAGCACGTCGCCCGAGCGAACCTCCGTCTCTTCCTTCAGGCGGATGAACGATCCGTTCGAGCTCCCCAGATCCGTCAGCGTGGCGCGCCCGTTCTCCCAGGCGATTCGGCAGTGAAGCCCGGATACGTAGCCGTCCTCGGGGAAGAGCACGTCGCCTCGCTCGCGCCCGAGATGGAGCCCCGCTTCGGGGACCGGGAAGGCGTTGCCGGTCGTGTCGCGCCCGATGACCAGGGCGATGCGTCCGACGTAACCCTTGGCGGGGGCCCCCAGCTTCTCGACGCCGTCTGCCCCAGGGGTGGGCGGAGGGAGCGGCTCGAAGCGGATGATCTCCTGCCCGATGCGGAAGATGTCGTTCTGCTTCAGCTCGATCGGCGTGTCGCGAGCGAGCTTCTTGTAGACGCCGTTGAGCGACGCTTCGTCCTTGACCGTCAGGCGCCCCGGGGCGGGTTGCTTGAAGGTCGCGTGGCGCGGCGAGAGGTAGCTGTCGCCTGCGAAGATGCTTCCGGTGTCGCGCCCGACCAGCTGGGTGCCTCCCGGGAGGTTGTAGGTCCCCGCCTCGCTGCCGTCGGCGCGAAGAGCGGTGAGGATAATGGACCCCGAGACTTCGGCTGCCGCGGGCGGCGGCGCGGGGGCCGGACGGGCGGCCTGCCCGCCGAGGCGGAAGCCGCACGAGCCGCAGAACACGTTCGACGGGCCATTCACGTGCCCGCACTGCGGACAAATCACCGTGCCGCCGGCAGCCGCCGGGGACGCGACGGACGCGGGCGCGCCGATCGGCGCCGGTTGAGGGCGGAGCGCCGACGGAGGAACGGCAGCCACAGGCGCGGTCGCGGCCATCGGCGACGCCGCTATCGGGGCGGCTGGGGCGGGGAACGCGGGCGCTGGCGCGGGGGGCGGGGCGACCGGCGCGGGGGCCGGCTGAGCCGCCTTCATCCCTTGCGCGGGCGTCTGCGGAGCGAACGGCCTCGGCGCGACATCACGGGGGAGCTCGGCACCGCAACCGAGGCAGAACTTGTAGTGGTCCTGGTTATCTTTCGAGCACTTCGGGCACGTGATCACCTTGAGCCTCCGGCGCGGAACAATCGTGCTCTTCTAACTGCGTTACGGCTGGGTTCGGGCGCCCCCCGCGAGCATGCCAAGTATCGACAGGCTGCGCACCGGGTCAAGCGCACGGGGAGAGCCTATCACGCGTTCCCTCGGGAGCGTGCGTTCGGGTACGGTAGGCGGCTCCTAGAAAAGCAGGGCCTAGGCCCTGTCACCAAAGGCCGGGCACCACGGGCCGGGCCAAAGCCGAGTACACGGAGACAATCCCATGCCGGAAGCCACATTCCCGCCGATTCAAGTCCCTGGAAAAGGGGCCCTGTACGCCCGATTCGTCACGTCGATGGGCAACGTCGTCATCAAGCTCGAAGAGGAACGGGCGCCGAAGACCGTCAAGAACTTCGTCGGCCTCGCGACCGGTGCCCAGGAGTGGAAAGACCCGAAGACCGGTGAAACGAAGAAGGGGGTCCCCTACTACGACGGGACGATCTTCCACCGCGTCATCCCCGATTTCATGGCCCAGGGGGGCGATCCGCTCGGCCGCGGAACCGGAGGGCCGGGCTACAAGTTCGGCGACGAGTTCCACCCGGAGCTCCGTCACGACGTGCCGGGCGTCCTCTCGATGGCGAACGCCGGCCCGGGGACGAACGGCTCGCAGTTCTTCCTCTGCGAGAAGCCGACCCCCTGGCTCGACAACAAGCACACCGTCTTCGGGAAGGCCGTGCTCGGCGCCGACATCATCAAGAAGATGACCCACTCGCAGACGGGGGCGAACGACCGCCCTGTGACGGAGATCGTGCTCCGGAAGCTCGAGATCTTCAGGAGCGAAGCGACCCCGACGGCGTAGCGGAGGGGACCGGCGAGGCTCGCCAAGGCATCGGCGAGGCTCGCCAAGGCACTGGCGAAGCTCGCCAAGTGCACCGGCGAGGCTCGCCAAGGCACCGGCGAGGCTCGCCAAGGCACTGGCGAAGCTCGCCAAGGCACTGGCGAGGCTCGCCAACGCACCCGAGCAGCGCTAGCTGCTCTTCCGCAGCTGCGTATCGGACGCGGGGGGCTCGGCGATATCCGGCTCGCCGGCGTGCGGCGCCATGTCTGCGACGTACTTCGCGACACGCCGCGCCCGGAGCCCTTCGAGCTGCCCGAGGAGGTCGGCTCGCGTCACATCGTCGAGCCCCCGCGCGCGCTTCAGGGCAGCGAGCGCCATGTCGACGTCGTGAATCTCCCCCAGGCGCTTCTGGAACTTCGACGCGGGCTCGGCCATCGCGGCGATGTCGGCGGGGAGGGCGTCCGCGAGGAGCTCCGTCGCGTAGCGGAGCTCTTTGTACGCGATCCGCAGGGCGTGAAGGGCCGTACCGTTTTCCGTCGGAGCGTCGCGCCGCCGCTCCACGTTGCGCCTCGCGCGTTCGACGGAGCGTCGCGCCAGCTTCGACGCGGCGAGATCCCGCTTCGGGACCACGGGGAGCGTCACGAGGGCCTTGAGCAGGCGGCGCGCGCGGGCGAGATCGCCGTGCCTGAGCCGCTGAACCACGGACCGGCGAAGGGACCGCTCTCGCGCGCGGCGGCGCATCTTCCACGCGACGAACGCGGGCGAGTCGCTGGCGATCGAATCGAGCGTTTCGTCGAGGACCTCCGCGTCGCGGAGGGCGCCCGTCGCGCGGTGAACCACGGTGAACGCGGCGCGCACGGCGTCGGAGTGGTAGGCGCCGAAGACCGGACGGGCGAGCTTGAGGAGCGTGCGGAGGCGCCGGATGGCGACGCGCAGATCGTGGATCGCCTCGTCGTCGGTGGCGCCGACGACGCGGGGGATCGCGGCGGCGAGCTCGGCGTCGAGCCCACGCAATTTCCTGCAGAGGAGCGCGCCGGCCGTGGCGCGATGCGCTCGGTGCGGAGTGCCCTGATCGGACGAGGCGGCGGACATCGCCCTACCCTGCCACGCGAACGACCTGAACGACAGTCATGGGCTTGAAGCCGAGCGCGCGGGCGAAAGACCGGCGGATCGCCGTACGAACGGCCTCGGCAATGACGGGCTCGTCGTCGGGGCGATCGGGGCGCGACCGCGGAAGGTCGCGGAGCGCCTCGAGCGCGTCGTGTCGAGCGCCGGAGAGGATCCCCCCGGAGAGGCTCGCGTCGAGCACGCCCCGCGTCTCGATCGAGATGTTTGCCTCGGGGGCTCCTCGCGCGTCGAGCGTGACCACCACCATCGCGACCCCCTCTTGCGCCATCGCCTGTCGCTCGCGCAAGACCGAGGGGGGGAGCGCGCGGCCCGCCCAGACGTGCACGCGCCCCGTCTGCACGCGCCCCTCTTTTCGGAGCCCGTGGTCGCCCAGGATCCCCACGTCCCCGTCCTCGAGGATCGTCACTTCTCCCACGCCGCATCCACGCGCCAGGTCCGCGTGCCGGTGCAGGTGGTGGAGGGTGCCGTGCACCGGAACGAACGATCGCGGTCGAACGAGCTCGATCATTCTCCGCTGCTCCGCCGAGTGCGCGTGTCCGCTCACGTGCACGCCGCGATCGGAGATCCAGCTCCTCAGGTGCACCCCCTTGCGAAGAAGGTCCCCCATGAGCGCGTACACCTCGGGCTCGTGGCCCGGGATGACGCGGCTCGAGAGGATGACCGTGTCGCCGGCTGCCAGGTCGATCGACGGATGCTCCCCGTGCGCCAGACGCGCCAGCGCGGCGCGCGCCTCCGCCTGGGTTCCCGTCGCGATCCCGAGGAGCCGGTCGCGTGGAAGCTCGCGCGCGCGGTCGGCCGGCCAGGTGATGTCCCCGGGCCAGTCGAGGTAGCCCGTCGCGTGGGCGACGCGGGCGTGCGTCTGCACGCTTCGGCCCAGCGTCACGATCCGCCTGTTGGACTCGCGCGCGATCTCGCCCAGCATCTTCAGGCGATGGACGTTGGACGCGAACATCGCGACGACGACGGCCCCCTCGGCGCTCGCCACGATCCCCCGGAGCGCGTCCCCCACGCCGCGCTCGTTCCCCGCCGCGTCGCCGCGGGCGTCGACGTTCGTCGAGTCCGACAGGAGCAGCGCCACCCCCGCATCCCCCACGCCCCTCAGGCGCTCGACGTCGAACGCCTCGCCGTCCACGGGCTCTTCGTCGAACTTGAAGTCCCCCGTGTGCACGATCGTCCCCGCCGCCGTTCCGATGACGAGCGCCGTCGCGTCGGCGATCGAGTGCGTCACCCGAACGGGCTCGACGCGAAATGGCCCGACCTCGAACGCCCCCCGCGGGGACGTCGGAATGAGCTTCGCCCACTCGAGCACCTCGTGCTCGGCGAGCCGCTCGCGAACGAGCCCCAGGGCGTACGGGGGGCCCCAGACCGGGACGTCGAACTGCCTCAGGAAGTACGGCAGCGCGCCGATGTGGTCTTCGTGGCCGTGCGTCAAGACGACGCCACGTACCCGCAGGCGCGCGTCATGGAGCGCCGCGAAGTCCGGGTGGACGACGTCCACCCCGAGCCCTCGATCGTCGAACGTTACCCCGCAATCGATGAGGATCGCCTCGCCGTCCTGGGCGAGCGCGAGCGCGTTCATGCCGATCTCCCCGAGCCCGCCGAGAGGAATGACGCGAACCTCGCTCACCGGCATTCCCTACCACGTACGCGCCCGAGCATGACAAAACGGGAAGCGTCCCCTATGTGGGAAGGTCTACAGGGAGAGCATGGCGGCGCTCGAGGACAAGCGGTTTCTCATCGTGACGGGCAAAGGGGGCGTCGGGAAGACGACCGTCTGCGCCGCGGAGGCGCTGGCGCTCGCCGCGCGGGGAAAGCGGGTCCTCGTCGCGATGTGCAACGCCAAGGAGCGCCTCTCGGCGATGTTCGGCTCCGACCTCGTCGGCAATCAGGTCGTCTCGGTCGGACAGAACGTCTGGGCCGTGAACATGGACCCCGAGACGGCGCTCGAAGAGTACGGGCTCATGATGTTGAAGTCGCGGGCGCTCTACAAGCTGCTCTTCGACAACAAGTACGTGCGCACGTTCTTCCGCGCCGTGCCCGGGATGGCGGAGTGGGCCATGCTCGGCAAAGCGTGGTGGCACACGACGGAGAGAGAGGCCGACGGTCGCTCGCGCTTCGATGTCGTCATCCTCGACGCGCCGGCGACGGGCCACGGGCTCGACATGCTCCGCGTCCCGAAGGTGATCGTGGATGTCGTGCCGTCGGGTCTCTTGAGGCGCGACGCCGAGCGGGCGTGGGCGATGTTCCAGGACCCCGCCCTGTGCGCGGTGGTCCTCGTCACGCTGCCCGAAGAGATGCCGACGACGGAGACCATCGAGCTCGCGAACGCGCTCCGGAGCGAGCTGAAGCTCCCGATCGGAAAGGTCGTCGTGAACGCGGTGCTCCCGCCGCTCTTCTCGCGAGAAGAGCGCGCGACGCTCGCGGGGGTCGCGATCCGAGAGAGCAAGGGGGAGATGACGAGCGCGCCGGGCGACGCTGCGATCCTCGCGGGGCGCGATCGCGCGACGCGCGAGCGCGTGCAGGCCGAGAGCCTGGCGCGGCTCGCGAAGGAGCTGCCCGTGTCGCCGTCCTTCCTGCCGCTCTTGTTCGAGGACGCGGCGAACCCGGCCGCGATCAGAGAGCTGGCGAAGAGGGTCTAGCCGATGGCCCCCTGGCAGGCGCGCCTTCGGACCTGGATAGGAGGGCCGCTCGAGGGCTCGCAGCGCGAGGCGTTCAAGGCGGAGTCCGCAGAGGCCGACGCGCGGCGGCTCCGCGTTCTTCTGCCGCTCATGCTCGTCCTTCATGCAGCGCACATCGCCCTCTTTCGCACGAGCGAGGCGATGCGCGCGACCCTCGCGCCCGGCGTCGTTCGCTGGCGGCAAGATCTCGTGCTCGCGCACGCGGCCACGCTCGCCCTCGCGCTCCCTCTCACCTTCCTCGCTTATTACCGTCCGGCTCGGGCTCGCGTGACGCCGCTGCTCGGACCGGCCGCGGCGCTCCTTTACATCGTTCATGGTGCGGTCATCGCGGGCGTCGATCAGCTCTCGATGGCCAACGTGACCGTCTTCATCGGGTATGCCCTCGGGATCGCGGTCGTCGTCTGTCCCCCGCCGCTCGTGACTCTCTTCGTTTACTCCGTCGGTCTCGCGTCGTTCGTCGTGGCCATCGAGACGATGCAGTCGTCTCCGAACGGGCGACTGATGGTGCTCCCGAACGGGTTCTCGAGCACGGCCGTCTCGGTCGCGCTCGCGCTCCTCCTCTACGGCGCGCGTCGCCGCGACTTCGCTCAGCGGATGACGATCGGGCGCCAGCGAGAGGAGCTCGCGGAGATGAACGCCAACCTGGAGCGGCGCGTGCGCGAGCAGGTCTCCGAGATCGTCGCGCGCGCGCGTCAGATCGAGCAGCTGAACGCGCAGCTGCAGGCTCAGGTGCGTGCCCGTTCGACCGAGCTCTCGATGGCTCTGGCCAAGCTCGCCCGCGACCGCGACGAGGGGGGGAGGCTCCGAAAGGGGGTCGTTCTCGGCGATCGCTTCGTGATCGACGAGCTCATAGGCGAAGGGGGAATGGGCGCCGTGTACTCGGGCACCGACCAGTCGACCAAGGAGTCCGTCGCCATCAAGGTCATCCAGGCGAGCTCCGCCCAGCAGCTCGACGCGCTGCACCGCTTCTTGCGGGAGGCGGGGACCGCGGCGACCGTCACTCACCCGGCCGTCGTTCGCATGCTCCACGTCGATGTCTCCGCCGACGGAATGCTCTTCCAGGTGCAGGAGCTCGTTCGCGGCGAAACTCTCTACCGGCGCCTCCTCAAGGACTCCCCGTGGGACGTCGACCGGGTCGCCCGGCTCGGCGCCGTTCTGTGTGACGCGCTCGCAGCGGCGCACGCGCAGGGGGTCGTGCATCGCGATGTGAAGCCGGGGAACATCATGGTGACGAGGACGGCCCCGGGCCTGAAGCTGCTCGACTTCGGCATTTCGAAGCTCCTCCCGAGGCGCGGTCGCGACGCGAGCTCCGGGAGCGGCGAGATCATCGGAACGCCCGGGTACATGGCGCCCGAGCAGCTGTCCGGCGGAAAGGTGACCGACCGAGCCGACGTCTATGCCGTGGGGGTGATCCTCTTCCGAATGATCACCGGCGTTCTCCCCTTCGATGACGTCTCGATGCAAGAGATTCTCTTGCGCAACACCGTGGAGCCTCCCCCGGACGTGCGTACGCTCGTCCCCACCCTCGCGCCAGCGATGGCAGGGGTGGTCGCTCGTTGTCTCGCCATCGATCCGGTCGAGCGCCCTGCGGCAACGCAGGTCGCAAGCGAGCTGACGGTGCTTGCCGACGCGAGCGGCGCGCCGTCGCTCGACGTCATCGTCCGCGATGATTCAAGACAGCTGGCGGCGCGCGGCGCGTCCGAAGCCGAGACGGTCGCCGCAGGGAAGAGGACGCCGCCCAACTGAGCGGGAGGGGCTGCAGCTCACGGACGCGTTGACTTCGCCTCTGCCCCCGCCGAGCCTCTCCCCCCCGTGCCCTTCACCTACGAGTTTCCCCGTCCCGCAGTGTCAGCCGATTGCGTCGTCTTCGCGATGCGGCCCGCGGACCTCGCGGTGCTTCTCATCAAGCGGAAGAGGGGGCCGTTCAAGGGTGCCTGGGCCCTCCCGGGGGGCTTCGTCAACGGGAACGAGCCGCTCGAGCGCGCGGCGGCTCGCGAGCTCTTGGAGGAGACGGGGATCGGCGGTGTCCCTCTCGAGCAGCTCGGTGCGTTCGGGGATCCCGGGCGTGATCCTCGGGGGCACACGGTAACTGCCGTCTACTATTCGTTCGTCGTCGCCGATACTCAGCCGGTTGCCGCCGACGACGCTGCCGACGCGGCCTGGGTGCCGCTTCGATCGCTCCCGCTCCCCGATCGAGGGGAGTCGGGGGAGCCTCCGAGCTCGAAGCGGACGTTGAAGCTCGCCTTCGATCACGCGATGATCATCGATGCCGCCCGGCGCCGGTTGCAGGAGCGGCTCATCGATCCAGGACGGCCCGCCCCCTTCGAAATCGTGCCGGCGCGTTTCACGTTGACCGAGCTCCAGCGGGTCTACGAGGCCGTTCTCGGGAGGACCATCAATCGCCGGACGTTCCGCGCTCGGTTGGTCGCGAGAGGCATCGTAGAACCGGTGGCCGGCGCGCGCGGGAGGAAGACGCCGGACCTCTACCGCTTCAAACCCCAGCGGCTCGCTTGAGCCGCGCGGGCTCTCTCGATCCCGCCGCGATTTCGGCCTAGGCTCCCCCCCCGTTCATTTCAAAAGGAGAACCATCATGGCGTTTACCCTCCCGCCCCTTCCGTACGAAAAGACCGCGCTTGCCCCGCACCTCAGCGCGGAGACCCTCGAGTTCCACTACGGCAAGCACCACAAGGCGTACGTGGACAACCTGAACAAGCTGCTCGACGGCAAACCCGAGGCGACGAAGAGCCTTGAGGACGTCATCAAGACCAGCGAGGGGGGCGTCTTCAACAACGCCGCGCAGATCTGGAATCACACGTTCTACTGGAGCTCGATCAAGCCGAACGGCGGCGGTCAGCCGACGGGGGAGCTCGCGCAGGCGATCACGCGCGACTTCGGCTCCTACGAGAAGTTCGCCGAGGAGTTCACCACGGCCGGGACGACGCAGTTCGGCAGCGGCTGGGCATGGCTCGTTCTCGACAAGGGGAAGCTCGCCGTCACCAAGACGCCGAACGCCGACCTCCCGATGAAGCACGGCCAGAAGGCGCTTCTCACGATGGACGTCTGGGAGCACGCCTATTACATCGACTTTCGGAACGCGCGCCCGAAGTACATCGAGACGTTCCTCAAGCACCTCGCGAACTGGGACTTCGCGCTCGAGAACCTGAAGAAGGGCTGAACGCTCGGGTGGGGCTGCGTCAGCGGTACGTCACTTCGACCGTGAGCCAGTCCTTCCCGTACCCGACCTCCTCGGCCCGGGGGCTCGTTCCGCCGCACAACGTTGCGAGCGGGCGGAGCGTCCCCAGGGCAAGGAGGCGGTAGCGCACGTCGTCGAAGTACGGGAAATCGACGTAGCGAACGATCGCGCGCTCTTCGTTGGCTTCGACGGTCAGGCTCCCCTGGTTCCTCCGGACGTAGTTCCAGAGCACCGGAGTCTTCTTCAGCAGGAAGTCGGGCGACGTGAGCTTCAGGAGTGCCTGGAAGAAGCGGTGGACCCCGTTGAGGGTGCACTCTTCGAATGTCGCGATGAGGCGTCGCTTGTCGCCGTGCGTGACGAGCTCGTCGAACGCGCGCATGAACTCTTGCAGGCAAGCCTCGGGGTACCACGCGGAGCGCATCGGCTCGAGGATCGCCGCTCGGAGCTCGGGCGCGACGAGCTCGGCCATTCGCTCGGGGAGCTCGGGGGGGTGGTGGTCGAGGAGATAGCGCTGCGCGACGACGAACCAGAGCCCCTTGACCTCGCTCTGCGCCACGCCTGAAAGCTCCCGTCAGCCGCGACGCTGGGTCAAAAGCTTGTCGATCAGGTCCTTCGAGTACCCAGACAGCTCGCGGAAGACGACCCCCATCCCGGGGGGATCCTTCTCGACGCGCACGACCTCGCCGATCCCTTCGATCGTCTCGATGTCTTCCATGATGACGGTGAAGCGGAGGTTCACGTGCGTCCCCACGCGGAGCGGGCTCGCCGACTTGATGAACACACCCGTCCGGGAAATGTTCGTCACGTACTCCTGAATGAACGCGTCGAACGACTCGAACTCTTTGTTGATCGTCAGACGGTCGTTGCCGCGCTTGTCCTCGTCGCTCATCGGAGAGGCTCCTCGAGTAGATCCCGCCCCGGACGGGCCGTCATTTGCCGGACAAGTCGAACTGCTCCAGGTGGTAATCCTTGCGCGGCACGACGGCGATCTTCCGCATGTACCGGTTCTCGGCCTCTGCGACAGCGGCCTTCTCGGCGCCGGTGAGGAGGTCGGCGACCGCGGGGTGCGCGTTGACGACGACGGTGTAGCCCGGGATGTCCCCCCGCTTGCGACGAATCTCGCGGAGGATCTCGTACGCGATCGTCTCCTTGCTCTGAAGCTGCCCCGTGCCGTCGCAGTAGAAGCACGGCTCGTGGAGCAGGCGCCCGAGGCTCTCCCGCGTCCGCTTTCGGGTCATCTCGATGAGCCCGAGCTCGCTGATGCGGTTCAGCGTGGTCTTCGCCTTGTCCTTCTCGAGGAGCTGCTCCAGGGTTCGCCGGACCGTCTCGCGGTTCTTCCGGTTCTCCATGTCGATGAGGTCGAGGATGATGAGGCCGCCGATGTTCCGGAAGCGGAGCTGATAGGCGATCTCGTTGACGGCCTCGAGGTTCGTCTTGAGGATCGTCTCCTCCATGTCCTTGGCGCCCTTGCCGACGTAGCGACCCGTGTTCACGTCGATCGCCGTGAGGGCCTCGGCCTGGTCGATGATGAGGTAGCCGCCTGACGGGAGCGGCACCTTGCGCGCGAGCGCGCGGCCGATCTCGTCCTCGATGCCATACGCGTCGAAGATCGGCTCCTCGTCGTTGTAGTAGAGGATGTCCTTCACCCGCTCCGGGGCGAACATCTCGACGAACCGGCAAACGCGGTCGTATTGCCCCTTCTCGTCGATGACCATCTGGTCGATCTCGTCGGTGAACAGATCGCGCGCCGTCTTCAGGACGAGATCGAGCTCGCTCCAGAGCTCCTGCGGAGCGTGGGCCCCCTCGCGCTTCTTCGCGATCTCGCCCCACAACCGCACGAGGTAGCCGACGTCGGCCTTGAGCTGCTTCTTCGTTAGCCCTTCGGCCACCGTGCGGACGATGAGCCCGCCGCTCGGCGGCTTCATCCCCTCGATCGATTCGCGCAGGCGTGCGCGCTCCTTCTCGGAGCCGATTCGCTTGGACACGCCGATGTGCTCGACGGTCGGCAGGTACACGACGTAGCGACCCGGCAGCGAGATGTGGCTCGTGCAGCGGGCCCCCTTCGTGCCGATCGGATCCTTCGAGATCTGCACGATGATCTCCTGACCTTCGCGCACGACGTCCCGGATTGGCGTGGACTTGGAGATTCGGTTCGGCACCGCGCTCCCGTTGCTTCGGCCGTGAGCGCCGCTGCGCTGGGACTCGCGCCCGCCGCCGCTTCGCCCGCGACCGTCACGTGAGCCACCGCCGCCGCGTGCCTCGCCACGCCCTTCGTCACGCCCCCGCCCGCGACCGCGGCGTCGCCGTCCTCCGCCACGCTCCGCCCCTCGCGGAGCGACAGGGGCCCGGGGGATCGGCTCGCCTGGCTCGGTGATCGTGAAGCCAGGGAGATCGTCGCCGAGGACGAGATCATCGACGCGGGCGGCCGTGGCCGGGGGGGCGCCGCCGCTCGCGCGAGGCTGCGGCGCTTCGCTCGCCGTCGCGGCGCGCTCCATGACCTCGGAGGTCCGCTCCGTGTCCCAGTCGGCGTCGAAGTCGCCACCTTCCCCGTCGTCGTCGTCCGAACCTTCCCCCTCGACGGTCGACGAGGAGCTCTCTCCGGAGTCCTCGTCCGGCGCCGCCTCCGCGTATTCCGCTTCCGGAGCGAGGCTCGACGGCGCATCCGCGCCGATGCGGTCGGCGGTCTCGAGGCGCGTCTCGGACACGGCCGGCGCGGGGACCGCGTTGTCTTCGCTCGCGACCCCGCCTTCTCGGCCGCCGCTCTCTTCGACCTCTTGCTCTTCGGCCAGGGCTTCGGCTTCTGCCTGCACGTCGGCGATGCTTTGCCGGTCGAGCGGCAGCGACGCTTCGAGCGCGCCCGGGACTGCGGCATGGACCTCGCCGCTGCTCGGCTCCTCGGTCACTTCCTCGGCGTTGGCTGCGCCGGGCCCGTCTTCGTTCTCGTTCATGGCGTGCTTGCGCCCGCCGGCGAGGTACGTCTCGAAGTCGTCGGGCCGGATGAGATCCTCCACGTGGAGGAACGCGGCCCGCTCTTGCCCTACGTCGATGAACGCGGCTTGGAGGCCGGGCAGGACGCGGGTGACCTTCCCGAGGACGACGTCCCCTACGCTCCCGGCGCTCGGGTGCCCTTTTCGCTCTATGTGCAGCTCGGCGATGATGCCGTCTTCGATGAGCGCGACGCGGGTTTCTCGGATGTCACAGCTGATGACGATGATGTTCTTGGCCATGGACGGAAGAAGCTTTCCCGCCCGTCCCGCGTGCGCCCTGACCTAGCCGAGCCACGCACCACACGCCGCGCGTTGAGCGCGGTGCGGCGGGATGTCCCACGTAGGGGACTTCCAAGGGTCGTCTATTGAGGTCGGAGCCTGCGAAGTGCATCGCGCGCGATTTCGGGCGAATGCGGGGGGCGAAACACCAGGGGCGAATCGGCACTCCCGCGTTGAAACGGTGAGGAGCGCGCCCTTTTCCGGGGAATCCACGAAAACGGCACGATCCGAAGCCTTCGGAGGAGCGCGGATGCGCACCCCCTGCCGATGGCCTTAGCGGAAACCTGGCCCGGGCGCCAGCGTGGCGGCGGCCTCGGGCGATTTCGCGCGCAATTTCGGGGGGTAAATAGAAGAAGGCCCCGCCACACCCTTCCGCGCTACCGTTGCTCCCTCTCGGGCCTGGCGGGGTTCACGTTTCGGAGTCGGCGAGGCCGTAAGGGGGAAGGTCCTACCCCGACCGGCACCGTCCGTCGAGCGATTCTTGGCGGCGTTCTTGGCGCCGGCTTGGCGCTAGGCCGTTCGTTGCGGCCGGGGACTCGAGCCGTGTAAAAGGGCGGGCATGACCAGCCGGGGCGTAATTTCGTGAGGCGCTTTCGCCGCGTGAGCCCATGAGCCCCGCTGCCGAGGTCGTGCTCGTCGCTCAGCGGGAGCTTCGCAAGAACGTCCGCAGCGCCAAGGGAATCGCGCTTCTCGTGCTTTCGCTCCTCGGGGGGGTCGTCGTCGCGCTCGTCCTCGCCTGGTTCGAAAAGCTGAAGCGCGAAAAGCTCGCCGATCTCCCGCCGGAGGCCGCGGTCGAGGTCCAGCGGCAGATCATCCTCCAGCTCGGCGACGGCGACCAAGCGCTCGGGGACGCACTCTCCAAAGCCCCGGGCGCGCTGCTCGGTGCCCTGAAGGTCACGATCTGGTTCGGCCCGCTCCTCGTGGCGCTCCTCGGCTTCGATGCCATCTCCGGCGAGCTGCAGTATCGAACGGTTCGCTACTGGACGGTCCGCACGCGCCGCGCTTCTTTCTACGTGGGCAAAGTGCTCGGGCTATGGGCGGTCGTCTCGGCGCTCACGCTCCTCGTTCAGGTGCTCATCTGGGGGATCGTCATCGCACGCGGCGAGACCACGGGGGCGGTCGTCGAGTGGGGACCACGTCTTTGGGCCGTCACGCTCCCCATCTCGCTCGTCTGGTGCGGGATCGCTCAGCTCGTCGGGTCGCAGTTTCGCGCGCCGATCCTCTCGCTGCTCGTCACGTTCGGGAGCTTCTTCGTGCTTTGGATCGGGTTCGTCGCAGGCGCGAGCGGCAAGGTTCCCCCGCTTCTTTATCTCTACCCCAACGTCTACGACACCTGGCTCCTCCACCCGCACCCCGACCGCCTCTTCGAAGGGCTCGGGATCTGTCTCGTCTCCGCTGCTGCCTACATTGCCGGGGGGGCCGCGATCTTCGCGCGCAGGGACATATGAGCGACGACCTTCAGAAGTCCCCCGTGGGGGACGCCGCCGACAGCCTCTTGCCGCGCAACCCTCCGCGCAAGACCGCGAACGCGGAGGGGGAGGGGAGCGAGAGCAAGAAGAGCAAGGAGAAGAAGAGCCCCGAACCGGCGGCGCGACTCATCCAGGTGACCAAGTCGTTCGGCCCGACGATCGCCGTCAACGAGCTCAGTCTGAGGATCCCCGCGGGGTGCGTCTACGGGTTGATCGGTCCGAACGGCGCGGGGAAGACGACCACGTTCTCGATGCTCGCCGGGTACCTCGCCCCCACGAGGGGCGATATCCAGGTGCTCGGACATCGCCCGACCGACGCCGATGCTCTACGGGCACGCATCGGTGTGCTCCCGCAAGACGCGCTCCTCCCCTCGAGCGACAAGGTCGGCGAGTTTCTCGTCTACGCCGCGCGACTTCAGGACATACCCGCGAACAAGGCGGAGCAGATGGCGCGCGACGTCCTCGCCGAGGTCGACGGAAAAGACTGGTGGGACACGCGCTGCGGCGCCCTCTCCCATGGAATGGCGAAGCGCGTGGCGCTCGCGCAGGCGCTGATCGGCGAGCCCGAGGTGATCCTGCTCGACGAGCCGACGGCCGGGCTCGATCCGCGCGTCGCGTACGAGGTGAGGCAGATCGTCAGCTCGCGCAAGGGGCGCTGCACGCTCATCATCTCGAGCCACAACCTCCAAGAGCTCGAGCAGCTCTGTGATGCGGCCGCGATCCTCGACCGCGGTCGCGTCGTCGCCGAGGGGACGATGGCGGAGCTGACCGCGGCGAGCGAGGAGATCAGGATCAAGCTCGCGCCCGGTCCGGTTCCGATTGGCGCCGTGCGTGAGCTCCCGATGGTGACGCGCGCCGAGTTCGACGACGAGAGGCGCGAGCTCGTCGTTCACTTCGAACGGCGGACGGCGGACGCGGAGACCGTCATTGGCGCCTCGCTCACGGTCCTGCTGCAGCAGGGTGCTCGCATCAGCGCCGTCTCCAAGGGGCGCGGTCTCGAGCAGCGCGTGATGGAGATGACCGCGGGCGAAGAGCGCTAGAACTGGGGGAAATCTCCGCTCACGCGGCAATCGGCGCGGAACGGCGGTTGCTCGTATCGCGCGCGTGATGCGCAAGGCACTCGGCATTCTCGCCGCATCTGCGATCCTCGCATGCGGTGGCGGCGATCCAGGCGGACAGTCGTCGACCCAGCTCGGCAACGGTGGTGGCGGAATGTTGGGTGGGGGACCGGGGCTCGGCTCGGGCTCGGGCTCGAACGGCGACGACGCTGGGAACGCGAGCGGTGGCGACGACGCCGCTCCTGCCGCAACCGTGCAGGACTCCGCGCCTCCGCCGGTGAATGACCCCGTGGTCCCGGGGACGCTCGTCAACGATCCGCAGAACGCGTTCAGCGGCGCCGGCAGCTACCAGAGCGATCCCCCCACGATTCGCGCGAACGATCAGCACGGCGGTACGATCGTCACCGGCAAGGACTGCTTGAGCTGCCACAACGGTACGACGTGCACGGAGTTCGACTTCGCCGGGACGGTCTGGCAATACCCCGCGCTCACGGCGGGCGTCGCCGACGTGGAAGTCCGCATCATCGACGCGAACAACTACGCGTACGACGTCCACTCCGACGTGGACGGGAACTTCTGGCACCGTGCCAATAGCGCGCTCGTTCTCCCGGCGTTCTCGGGCGTGCGGACGTCGGACTGGGAGGCGGTCGGTTCGCTCAACGGCGTGTCGTGCAACTCGTGCCACTACGCGGGCAACACGAGCCCCGACGCTCCGCCCGGGCCGCCGCTCTTCGTGCAGCAGTAGGGTCGCCTAAAGGTCGCCTAGTTGACGAGCCTCTGGTGCGCCGTCTCCATCGCGGCGAGCAGAGAGCCCGGGTCGCGCTCATCGTAGAAGTAGCGAGAGCTGGGGCGGGGGGCGTGAATGCTGCCGTCGAGAGTCCCGTTGGGCGCGAGGAAGAACGTTCGTGGGATGTAGGTCCCGTCGAGCGCGTACTTCGACGCGACGCTCTCCTCCTTGTCGGCGTCGAGGTGGACCATGACGAAGTCGCGCGCGCGCGCCACGACCCGCTGGTCCTCGAAGACGTGGCTGTAGTTGCGGCAGTGGGGGCACCACGTCGTATAGAAGACGAGGCATACGGGCTTGTTCTGCTCCTTCGCTCGGGCCAAGCCTGCCTCGTAGGGCTGCCAGTCGATCTGGGCCGCGTTCCACCCTTCTCCGGAGGGGGCGCCTCGCACCTGCGCGGAAGATACTGGCGTCGCCGCGGTCATCGCGCCGAGCGGCCCTCCGTCCCGCTCGGGCCCTTCGCCGACCCTCCGCCCGCAGCCGAATAGCATGACGATCGTGACGAGGATGACGGCGATCCGCGACGCCGCAGGGGCGCGCAGCGAGCGTGACGAGCGTGACGGCATGGGAAGGGGTTCTTCGCCAAGAGAGCGGGGGAATCACGCCTTCTTCGGCGTCGCGGAGGGTAGCACGAGGCTCGCGCGTCCCGCTCAGAGGCGGAGTGTCTCGCCGCGAGCAGGGATGTGCACCTTGGGGAATCCGCGCCCGGCGAGCTGACTTTGCAACGCCCGCTGTGCCGGTTGCTCGCCGTGCACGAGGATCACGTCGCGAAGCGGACCGCGACGCCGCGTCTCTTCCGCGTAGTCGACGAGCTCACGCTGATCGGCGTGCGCGCTGAATCCCTCGAGCACCTGAACCTCGGCGCGCAGGTCGCGCTCGACGCCGAAGATGCGCACGCGCGGGCGCCGCTCCGCGATCCGCCGCCCCAAGGTGTGCTCCGCCTGGAACCCGACGATCAGGATGCAGCAGCGATCGTCGTCGACCACCCGCCGCAGGTGATGGAGCACACGGCCCCCCTCGCACATCCCGCTCGCGGAGATCACGATGGCAGGTCCGGGCGATGTGTCGATGGCCATCGAGTCCTCGACCGACGACACGTAGTGGAGCCCCTCGAAGTCGAACGGGGAGTCATGCCCTTGCAAGAGGGCGCGCGTCTCTTCGTCGAAGCACTCCGGGTGCAGCTTGAAGACGTCGGTTATCTGCACTGTCAGGGGTGAGTCGACGTACACGGGGATCTTCGGGAGAAGGCCGCGCTGACGCAGTCGCTTCAGCGCGAAGACGATCTCCTGCGCGCGCTCCAAGGCAAACGACGGGATCACGATCTTCCCGCCCCGGGCGTGAACGCGCGAGACGACGCTCGAGAGCGATGCCTCCATATCCTCGTACGCCGGGTGCGCGCGATCGCCGTAGGTGCTCTCGGACAGGAGGGCGTGCGCGCCGGACGCGGGCTCGGGGTCGCGGAGGATCGGGATCCGCTTGCGGCCGAGGTCACCGGTGTAGACGAGCCGCTTCGTCTCGCCGGCCTCGTCGACGTCGAGCACCGTCACGGCGCTGCCGAGCACGTGCCCCGCGTCGAGGAAGGTCACCGTCACGTCCCGCGCCACGCGGTGTCGGTGCCGGTACGGGATCGACATCATCTGCTCGAGCGCGCGAAGGACGTCCTTTTCGTCGAACAGCGGCTCGACGCGATCCATCGCGGCGCCATCGCGCTCGATCCGGTGGTTGATGTAGCGCGCGTCGGACGCCTGGAGGAAGGCGGCGTCCATGAGCATCGCAGCGCAGAGATCGCGCGTCGCCGGCGTCGTGTAGATCGGCCCCCCGTACCCTCGCTTGGCGAGGATCGGCAGCGCGCCGCTGTGATCGATGTGAGCGTGCGAGAGGATGACCGCGTCGAGCGACTCCGGCTCGAACCCGAGCTCCTCGTTCCGGGCGATCGCTTCTCGACGGTGGCCCTGGAACAACCCGCAGTCGAGGAGCACACGCGATCCGGCTTGCGTCGTCACGAGGTGCTTCGAGCCGGTCACTGTTTGCGCGGCGCCGAGGAACTGGATCTCCATGCGCTCGCTAGCTTCCGGTCGGTTGATGCGTGCAGAGAGGATCCTCGCCGAGCACGTCGCCGGTCGCCGCCCAAGCTCGCGCGCGCGAGCCCCCGCATGCCTCTCGATACTCGCACCGCCCGCAGCGACCGTGGAAGTTGTCGACCTCGCGCAGCGCCCGGAAGAGAGGCGAGCCGCGGTAGATGGCGAGCGGGTTCTCGATCTTCGCGTTCCCCGCGGAGACCGGGAGGAAGCCCGATGGATACACTTCGCCGTCGTGGCCGATGAACATCACGCCGTTCCCGTCGCGAATGCCCCCCGCGTGCCCGTGGCCAGGAGGAGCGCCGCCGACCTGCGCCACGACGCGCCGGAAGAAAGGTGCCTCGGTGGTCGTGAAAACGGGCCCGGGACGAACCTTGGCGCGCTCTGCCAGCCACACGAGCAAGCGGTCCGCCTCCTCGGCGCCGATTGGCTGCAGGACCGTCCCGCGCCCTACGGTCACCAGAAAGAAGAGGCTCCATCGCGCGGCGCCGATCGCACGGACGAGAGCTTCGATCTCGGGCATGTCCGGGCACGTCTCGGCGCTGACCAGCGTGTTCACTTGGAACGGGAGTGCGACGTCGCGAGCGCGCGCCGCTGCGACGAGAGTGCGCTCGAACGTGCCCGAGATCTGTCGGATCCCGTCGTGTCTCGACGGCGTAGAGCCGTCTATCGACAGCGAGATCGCGTCCACTCCCGCGTCCTTCAGCTTGGCGATCACGTCTGCCGTGAGGCGTGGCGTGGCGCTGGGCGAGACGGATACTTGGAGACCGAGCGCGCGCGCTGCCGCGATGAGCTCGAAGAGATCGCTCCGCTCGAGAGGATCCCCGCCCGTGAGGACGAGGTGGGGTTTCGGGTCCGCGGCGGCGAGGCTGCGAAGGAGCTTCAACCCCGCGGCGTGGTCGAGCTCACGAGGGTCGGCGCAGGGGGTCGCTTCCGCGCGACAGTGGCGACACGCGAGGGCGCAGGCGCGCGTGATCTCCCAGTAGACCCGTGTGGGGGCGTTCTCGTAGAGGAATCGCGCAATCATCGGCTCATGCTTCAGCAAAGTGGGGACCAACGCGGGAACCGCTGGAAGCCGGCCGCATCCAGGCGAGTGCCGCGCAGCGCTTGCGTTGCGCGCCGCAGGTCGTGCGCGCTCTCGGAAAAGGCACGCGCTTCGCAAGGCGCTCAGACCATGGGGATCGAGCCTTCTCCAATGAAGCCGGAGGCTCTCCGCGTGCCGTCCCTCGGCCCGTGTGCGGTCTCGTCGCCTCTCCCGGCGACGACGGCCTGGGTCGATGACGACTCGCGAGTGCTCGTCTCCAACGATCCCCGTGAGTCGGCGAACGGATCGTTCGAGCGCGCCGGCCCGCGCCGCCGCATCTTCTTCGAGCCACGGACGATCCGCGCGGGCGTGGTGACGTGCGGCGGCCTCTGTCCGGGCGTCAACAACGTGGTTCGGGCCCTCGTGCTCGAGCTCCACCACACGTACGGAGTGCGCGAGATCCTGGGCTTCCGCTTCGGCTTCGAAGGGCTCGATCCCGGGACGGACACGCAGCCGATGGTGCTCGGGCCCGCGGAGGTCGTCGGGATTCACAAGCTGGGCGGAAGCGTCCTCGGCCTCTCGCGCGGCGCTCACGACCCGAGCAGCATGGTCGACACGCTGCTCCGCCGAAAGATAGACGTGCTCTTTGCCGTCGGCGGCGACGGTACGCTGCGTGGCGCCCGTGCGTTGCACGAGGAGATCACCCGTCGCGGCGAGCGTGTGGCGGTCGTCGGCATACCAAAGACGGTCGACAACGACGTCCCCTTCGTGGACAAGACGTTCGGCTTCGATACCGCAGTCGAGCTCGCGCGCCTCGCGATCGATGCCGCGCACACCGAGGCGACCGGCGCGCGCAACGGCGTCGGCCTCGTCCGGCTCATGGGGCGCGAGGCCGGATTCATCGCGGCAACGGCGACCCTCGCGAGCGCGGACGTCAACTTCTGCCTCATCCCGGAGGTCCCCTTCGATCTCTACGGAGAACGAGGGCTCCTGGCCGCGCTCGAGCAGAGGCTCGCGGCGCGCGGGCACGCCGTCGTGGTCGTAGCCGAGGGATGCTCCGCGCATCTGGTACGGGCCGAAGCGCGTGACGCTTCGGGGAACGCGAGCTACTCGAGCGCCGAGGTCGACGTCGGCCCGAGGCTCAGGGACGCGATGGCTGCGTACCTGGGCGAGCGCGGCGTCGAAGCGACGATCAAGTACATCGATCCCAGCTACATGATCCGCAGCGTCCCCGCGAACGCGACGGACGCCGTCCTATGCGGCCGCCTCGCTCGCGACGCCGTTCACGCAGCGATGGCCGGGAAAACCGGAATCCTCGTGGGGCGATGGCATCGCGCGTTCACTCACGTGCCCCTCGTGACCGCCGCGCGGGAGAGGCGCCGCGTCGGGCCGGACCTCTGGCAGCAAGTGCTCGACACGACCGGCCAGCCCCCGCTCACCTGACGCGCAAACCGTGCGCGCGCGCGCAAACCGCGCGGGCGGGAGGGCGAATTTGCCGGGCAGATGCACGGAAGCGGGCTGGTATCCGGCTTGCTCTCCGATGCCGGTCGTAAGGAGGCGAGCCATGAGCCTACTGGTGAAGGACGTGATGAACTCGGACCTCTTGTACATCAGCGAGGGGGAGCGCCTGGACGTGGCGCGGGACCCGATGCTGGACTTTGGCATCACGGCGATACCGGTGCTCGACGAGGAGCACCGGCCCGTCGGGGTCGTGTCGCTGCGCAACCTCCTCGGCGGCGCGCGGGCGGAGGCGAGCACTCCGGTCTGGTCCATCGCCGAGACCGCGACGATCGAAGAGGCCGCGCGATCGATGGCGGAGACATCGCTTCACCATATCGTCGTCGTGAACGCGAACGGACGGGCCGTCGGGATGATCTCGTCGCTCGACGTCCTTCGCGCGCTCGTCGGCCTCCCCCCCAAACATCCGGCGGCATTCGCCCGCTTCGACGAAGCTCATCCACGGCCCTGACCCACGCGAGGAACGACGACCATGAGCCAAGAGGCAGAAAGCGACAGCACCCCTCCCGAGAGCGCCGCGCGCGGCTTCGCCGCCATGACCAAAGAGCGCCAGCGCGAGATCGCGAAGCGCGGTGGAAAGGCGGCCCATGAGCGGGGCACCGCGCACGAGTTCTCCGGTGCGGAGGCGCGTGAGGCGGGGCGCAAAGGGGGCGAGGCCATCAGCCGCGACCGCGAGTACATGTCGAGGATCGGACGCGAGGGGGCGCGGAAGTCGGCCATCGTCCGTGGCAAGGCCAAAGCGGAGAAGGCCAAGGTGGCGGCAGCGCAAGGCGCGGGGACGGACGACGCGGCGAAGAGCTGAGCGCCTTCGCCGCCGCGAGTGGAGCTTCTCTTGCTTCCCTCTGTCTCGCTCAACCTTCTCCTCCCTATCGAGTCGAGGCTCCCAATGTCAGTTCAGATCACGTTTCGCGATTTCCCCCCCTCTGACGCAATCCGCGCTCATGTCGAGAAACACGTCGAGAAGCTCGCGTCTCGGTTCGAGACTTTCATTTCCTTCAAGGTCGTCCTGGAGGCACCTCACCATCACAAGCATCACGGTCACGCCTATCGCGTTCGCATCGACATCGTTCAGCCCGGCAGCGAAATCGTCATCGCGCCGAAGGACTCCGAGGAGGGACACTCGGACCTCTATGCGGCGATCGACGATGCCTTCGGGGGCGCAGAGCGGCGCTTGCGCGAAGCGGCGCGCGTCCGTCGCGGCGAGGTCAAATCGCACGCTGCCGACTGAGCTCGGCCTTCGCGCCGCGCAGCCTTTGCGGAGCGCGCGCATCGCGTGCGGGACGCGCGGGTGTGGGCGGCGCGTAGTTGCCCGAGATGTAGGCTGGTCGCCCTCTTGCAGCGTGTGCTCGCGCGGGAGTGCGTTCGCGATGACCGACGAGCACGACACGCTCCACCTCTCCGTTCGATCACTCGAGATCGTCAGCGCCGACGGCGCTCACCGGCGCCATCTGCGCGTCTTTTGTCCGGTCGAGAGTCGGTCGCTCGATCCACGGACATGCGCGCGGTGTGACCTCTGTGTCTCATTTCCGGAGGACGCCGGAGGCGAGGACGCGGAGCTCCAGTGCCGGATCCCCCGGCGCACGGATCCGCCGCGTTCCGGGAGCTGGTTCGTGGGGAGCGAGGCGGTTGCAGTGTGGCTCCCCGCCGGCACGATCTCGGTTCCGGTGACCGTATGCGTGAGGTTCGACACGCCGATACAGGTGGTCGGCGAGGCGCTCGAACGCAACGCGGTGGGCACGGCGTTGGTCGTCGACGAGCGGACGCGCGTCCTCGGAGTCGTGGGTCCCTCGGAGCTCGCAACGCGGCGGACGACCCCCGTGCTCGCCGTGGTCGACGCCGATGTCGCGCGGATCGACGAGAGCGCGCCGCTCTCGGAGGTGATCTCCAGAATGGCGTTCCGGCGGGCGCACCGCGTCGCGCTCGTCCGAAGCGACGGTAGCGCGGCCGGGCTCGTCACCGAGGTCGACGTCCTGCACTGGATCGCCGTAGGAGGGTCTCCATGGTGATGGACGACCTCGCGCTGCCCGCGGCCTTCCCGATCCCGCGCCCCAGCCGCATCGAGCGCGTCGAGACGCACGCCTCGTGGGTGTTTCTCGGGGACCGCGACGTGTTCAAAGTGAAAAAGCCGGTCAACTTCGGCTTTCTCGACTTCAGCACGATCGACAAGCGCCGCGCGGCCTGCGAGTCGGAGGTGTCGCTCAACGCCCGACTCGCCCGCGGCGTGTACCTCGGCGTGGTCCCCGTGACGCGAAGTCCCGACGGCTCCCTCGTGTTCGGCGGAGCAGGTGAAGTCGTCGACTGGGCAGTCCACATGACGCGCCTCCCCGACGAGCAGAGGGCCGACGTCCTCCTCACGGCGGGAAAGCTCTCGGGGAGCGAGGTCGACGCGCTCGCCGAGCGGATCGCGGCGTTCCACGAAGCCGTGCGCTGCGACGAAGAGACCTCGGCGCAAGGGGCGACCTCGGCCATCAAGCGCAACGTGGTCGAGAACTTCTCGCAGACTCGCGACGTCGTCAGCGAATACCTCGCGCCGGAGGAGGCCGACGAGATCGAGCGCTGGCAGCTTGCGTTCCTCTCCGAAAACGCACCGCTCTTCGACGACCGCATTGCGTCGCAGCGTATTCGCGACGGACACGGAGACCTGCGGCTCGAGCACGTCTACTTCGGTGCTTCGGGCTCCGTGACCATCATCGATTGCATCGAGTTCAACGAGCGCTTCCGCTACGCGGACGTCTGCGCCGACGTCGCGTTCCTCTCGATGGACCTCGCCTGGCACGGCCGAGTGGATCTCGCCGAGCGGTTTCTCGCGCGCCACGCGCGGGCGACGGGCGACTACGACCTCTACTCGGTCGTCGACTTCTACGAGAGCTATCGCGCCTACGTGCGCGGGAAAGTGGCGACCCTCCTCGCGGCCGACGAGCTCGCCGACGAGAGCGCGCGGGAGCGAGCCGCGACAGAGGCGCGACGCTACTTCCTCCTCGCCCTCGCAGCGCATCGGAAGCCGCTCCTCGGGCCAGCGCTCGTCTGCGTTGGCGGGCTCATCGCGTCGGGAAAGAGCTCGATCGCCGAGGCGATCGCGCTCGAGATGAGCGCCACGGTCGTCGACGCGGACCGCACCCGCAAACGGATGCTCGGCGTCCCCCCTATCGTGCCGATCCACGACCCCGCTTGGAAAGGAGCCTACGACTTGAGTTTCACCGAGGAAGTCTACGCAGAGGTCAGGCGGCGCGCCGGCGTCGTGCTCGGATCCGGTCGTCCGGTCGTGGTCGACGCTTCCTTGCGGAGCGCGACGGAGCGCAGAGCGCTGCGCGACCTCGCGCGACAGCACGGCGTCCCTGTCCGGTTCGTCGAATGCCAGGTCGACCCTGAGCTGTGCCGCGTGCGCCTGCTCCGGCGCGAGCGCGAGTCGGGAGTTTCGGACGGACGCCTGGCGATCTTCGACGACTTCTGCGCTCGCTTCGAGCCCATGACAGAGCTGCCTCCGGCGGAGCACCTCGTCGTGCGGACCTCGAAGCCGCTGGCGCAGACGCTGCTCGAGCTCCGATCTCATGTTCAGACGTGGCCGCGGGGGCTCGTTGCATGAACGATCGGTCAGCCGAACGCGCGCTCATCGAGTCGACCCGCCCGTTCGCGACAGAGCTCCCGGCGAAGAGTTGGGCCAGCTTGGTCGGGACGTTCGGGCTACTCGCCGCTCTGACATTCGTCGCCGCGGTCGCCCACCCGTGGCCTCTGCGGGCCGCGGCGTCCGTCGTCGAAGGGCTCACGATCGTGCGCGCTTTCATCCTTTTCCACGATCACCTGCACGGGGCGATCTTCCGCGGCTCGCGCCCGGTGCGCGCGCTCTTCTATCTATTCGGCATGACCGTCATGACGCCGGCGCCCGTCTGGCGGGAGACGCACAACTATCACCACGCGCACACCGCGAAGATCGTCGGGTCGCACGTCGGCTCTTACGCCATGGTGACGACGGAAATGTGGCGTCGAATGTCGGCGCGCGAGCGGCGAGCCTATCGCCTCGTCCGCCACCCGCTCACGATCCTCTTCGCGTACTTCACGGTCTTCACCCTCGGAATGGGCCTGAGCCCGTTCCTTCGCTCGCCTCGGAAGCACGCGAATGCCGGGGCGACCGTCTTCCTTCACCTCTGCGCGTGGACCGCGGCCGTGTGGTTCCACGTCCTGCCGGCGTTCCTCTTCGCTTTCGCGCTCCCCCTCATGATCGCCTGCACGCTCGGCGCATACCTCTTCTACGCGCAGCACAACTTCCCCAACATGCACGTGCAGCCGCGGGAGTCGTGGAGCTACGCGCGCGCCGCGCTCGAGTCGTCGAGTTACATGGAGATGGGGCCCGTCATGCGCTTTTTCACCGGGAACATCGGCTATCACCACGTTCACCACCTGAACCCGGTTATCCCTTTTTATCGCCTCCCCGAAGCGATGGCCGCCATCCCGGAGCTCCAGTCGCCCGGTCGAACGTCGCTCCGCCCGCGCGACATCGCCGTCTGCCTGCGGCTCAAGCTCTGGGACCCGGAGACCGATCACATGGTCGGCTACTTCTGAGGGGACGATGTGTCTGGCGTCGCGCGTCGCGCGTCGCGCAAGTTGCGCGCTCGGTGCGCGCGCTCTTTGCGCGGTCGCCCTCGGGCGGAGCCCGAATTTCGCGGGACCGCGCTCGGCACGCCGTCTGCTCTCAAACCCGTGTCATGGGCAAGCGCGACCCCAAGAACCCCCGCATCGTGCTGCAGGAGGACCACCGACGCATCGACGCGCTCCTCGACCGCCTGGTCGCGTGCGTACGCGCGGACGACCGCGACGCAGAGGCCGAGAGCTGGACGCGCGTGGAGACGGCCTTGCTCCAGCACCTGGACGTCGAGGAGATGTTCGTGTTTCCGGCGCTGACGCACGGGCACGCCAAAGAAGTCGAGGCTCTCCTCCGGGAGCACGCCGCGCTGCGCCGCGAGCTGGGCGCGATCGGGCTCGCGCTCGATTTGCATACCGTGCGCGCGGAAACGATCGAGACCTTCTGCGCCATGCTCCGCGACCACGCGGAGCGTGAAGACTCGCTCGCCTACCCCCAGGCCGAGCAGCGACTGCCCGTCAATGTCGTGCGCGTCATCGTCGACCGACTCGCGCGTTCGACCGTGGCTCGAAGACGCAAGCCGCGCGCCCCCGCCTCGGCGACGAGGGGCCCGTCGTGAGCGACGGGCAGGCGACGCACAGACCCCGCCGTATCGTCCTGACCGGCGGACCCGGTGCCGGCAAGACCGCCATCCTCGAGATCATTCGAAAGGCGTTCTGCGAGCACGTCGCGATCGTCCCCGAGTCGGCGAGCATCCTGTTTCGCGGCGGATTCCCCCGAGAGTCGTCCGACGCGGCCGAGTGCGGGGCTCAGCGCGCGATCTTCCACGTGCAGATCGAGCTCGAGCGTCTCTACGAGCTCGGGAAGGGGATCGACCTCGTCCTCTGCGATCGTGGGACCGTGGACAGCGTTGCGTACTGGCCGCACCCAGCAGAAGAGTTCTGGCGTGAGCTCGGTACCACCGGCCGGGAGCAGCTCGCGCGCTACGACGTCGTCATTCACCTCGAGCCCCCCGCCGACGGCCACGGGTATCATAGGGACGTCGTGCGAACGGAGTCGGCGGCGGAGGCGGCCGCGATCGACGCGCGGATCGTCGCTGCGTGGAAGGCTCATCCGCGGCGCTACTCGGTCCCGAGCACGCCGCGTTTCCTCGAGAAGGTGAAGCTGGTGATGGCGATCGTGGAGCGGGAGCTGCGCTGCGAGTGCAGTCGGACGGCCACCGCCGCCGGCTAGGTTGCGTACGCCGCACTGCGGCGTGACGGCGTCTCGGGCAGGGGTGGCGGCAACGTGCCATGATCCCTTTTCCGCGGTAGGGGTGACCCGTGTCCCACAACCTGACGCAGCTCCGCCGCCGTCGCGACGATTGGAGCGCCACCGACAACGCGCTCCAGCGCCTGAAGACCGTGATGCACGAGCGGCGGCAGATCACCGTCGATGACGTCCGCGCCATCGCGCACGCGACGCACCAGCCGGAGGCGACGGTTCTCGGCGTGGCGACGTACTACGGCGACCTCGGCACGCATCGGCGCGGGCGCACGCGCGTGAAGGTGTGCAAGGGGACGGCGTGCTTCGCGGCGTGCGGCGACGCGTCGGTCGCGTGGCTCGAGGACGCGCTCGGCGTGAAGCTCGAAGAAACGAAGCCCGACGGAAGCGTGTCGCTCGAAGCGGTCTACTGCCTGGGGTATTGCAACGCGGGGCCGACCGCGGCGGTCGAGGAGCGCGTCTACGGCGAGCTGACCCCCGAACGCGTGAATGCGCTCGCGCGCGACATCGCGGCGAGCGTCCCTTCCGACAGGCTCATCGAGGCGCGCGACTCCCTCGTCCCGCGGTTCGAAGTGCACGGCGGGCCGGCGATCGTGCTCGAGCGGCTCGCCGCGTCGGTCGACGCGACGAAGCTCGACCCGGCGCGGAAGCACGGCGCCTTCGCGGGGCTCGAGAAGGCGCTCGCGGGGATGACCCCTGACGAGGTGCTCGCCGAAGTGGAGCGCTCGCAGCTCCGCGGGCGCGGCGGAGCGGGATTCCCGACCGCGACGAAGTGGCGCCTCGCGGCCGGGAACGCGCGGAAGGCAGACGAGGCGTACATCGTCTGCAACGCCGACGAGGGGGACCCCGGCTCGTACATCGACAAGTGGCTCATGGAGCGCGATCCGTTCGCCGTGCTCGAAGGGATGGCGCTCGCGGGCTACGCGATCGGCGCGACCCACGGCTTCGTGTACGTGCGAAGCGAATACCCCGACTCGGCGCCGGCGCTGAGGCGCGCGGTCGAGGCGGCGAGATCGGCCGGGCTACTCGGAACGCGGGTCGCGGGGAGCGCGTTCTCGTTCGACGTCGAGGTGGTCGAAGGGGCGGGGTCCTACGTGTGCGGCGAAGAGACGGCGCTCCTCCGTTCGCTCGAGGGGCTCCGCGGGATGGTCACCGCGCGCCCACCGTTCCCCGCCGAGAAGGGGCTCTTCGAGAAGCCCACCGTCGTGAACAACGTCGAGACGCTCGTCAACGTCGGGTGGATCGTGCGACAGGGGGGCGAGGCGTACGCGAAGCTCGGCATCGGCAAGAGCCGGGGGACGAAAGCCGTCTCGTTGAACGAGCGGTTCGCTCGCCCCGGCATGTACGAAGTGCCGTTCGGGATGCCGCTGCGGAAGATCCTCGAGGACCTCGGCGGCGGGCTCAAGGAAGGGCGCCCCATCAAGGCCGTCCAGGTCGGTGGCCCGCTCGGCGGGGTCCTTCCGAGCTCGCTCCTCGACACTCCGCTCGGCTTCGATGAGCTCGACGCGGTCGGTGCGCTCCTGGGTCACGGCGGAGTCGTCGCCTGGGACGATCGCGTGGACGCGCGCGACATCGCGGTCCACCTCTTCGAGTTCTGCGACGCGGAGTCGTGCGGCAAGTGCTTTCCGTGCCGGATCGGCGGGCGGCGCGGGCTCGAGATCGCGAAGCGAATGAAGACGCCCCGCCCGCGCGCGGAGGTCGAGGCGGACGTGAACCTGCTCGCCGAGCTCTGCGAGACGATGAAGCTCGGGTCGCTGTGCGCGCACGGCGGCGCCATCCCGATTCCGATCGCGTCGCTGATGCTGCACTTCCGGGGCGAGATGATGGGGGGGGCGCGATGAGCGGGGCGAACGGGGCGAACGAGGCGAACAAGAGAAAAGTCGTTCACCTCACCATCGACGGGCGCGACGTCGTCGCGAGCGAGCGCGCCACCATCCTCGACGTGGCCCGGCGCGAGAAGATCGCGATCCCGACCCTCTGCTACGACCCCCAGCTCGCGTCGTTCGGCGCGTGCCGCGTCTGCCTCGTCGGAGTGAAGGGGGCGCGCGGGCCCGTCGCCGCATGCACGACACCGGTGCGCGAGGGAATGGTCGTCGACACCCGCGACGCGGCGGCGACGCGCGTCGCCAAAGGGGTCGTCGAGCTCGTCCTCTCCGATTACCCGAGAGAGGCGCTCGCGCGCGACGGCGACCGTAACGAGCTGCGCGAGGTCGCGCGGCACTTCGGTCTCACGGGGAGCCGCTACGTCGGCGAGCGGCACGCGTACGCGAAGGACGACCGGCACCCGTACATCAAAGTGGACATGAACGAGTGCATCGTCTGCGGGCGGTGCGTTCGCGCGTGCGACGAGATGCAGGGGACCTTCGCGCTCTCCTACGCGGGGCGCGGCTGGGGGACGCGCATCGTCGCCGGCGTGGACACCGGGTTCTCCGACAGCGCGTGCGTATCGTGCGGCGCCTGCGTCCAGACCTGCCCGACCGGCGCGCTCGACGAAGCCGCGTTCCGTGCGAAAGAGACCTTCGACCGCACGGTGACGACCACGTGCGCCTACTGCGGAGTCGGGTGCTCGCTCGACGTACACGTGCGAGGCGACGCCGTCGTCGCGATCGATCCGACGACCGACGGTCCGTCGAACCTCGGGCACACGTGCGTCAAAGGTCGGTTCGCCCACCAGTACGCGCGCTCCCGAGACCGCATCACTTCGCCGAAGATTCGTCGAGACGACGGCACATGGCGCGACGCCAGCTGGGAGGAAGCGATGAGCTTCGTCTCCGCGCGACTCAGAGACATTCGCGAGAAGCACGGGCCGGACGCCATCGCGGCGATCAGCTCGAGCCGCTGCACGAACGAGGAGAACTACGTCCTCCAGAAGCTCTTCCGCGCGGCCATCGGCACCAACAACATCGACAACTGCTCGCGTGTCTGCCACTCGCCGACGTCGCTCGGGCTGATTCGCTCGCTCGGCGAATCGGGGGGGACGAACTCGTTCGCCGATATCGATCGAACGGCGTGCCTTCTCCTCACGGGCGCCAACCCCACCGAAGGGCACCCGGTCGTCGGCGCGCGCATGAAGGAAGCGGTGCTCCGCGGGGCGAAGCTCATCGTCATCGACCCCCGCCGGATCGAGCTCGCCGCGATCGCCGACATCCATCTGCAGCTACGACCCGGGAGCAACGTCGCCGTCTACAATGGGCTCGCCCACGTCATCGTGCGCGACAAGCTGGCCGACCAGGCGTTCCTCTCCGGCCGCGTCGACCGCGAAGAGGAGTACCGGGCGTTCATCGCGGCGTACGACCCCAAGCGCGTCGAAGAGCTCAGCGGCGTTCCTGCGAAAGACCTCGAGCGTGCCGCGCACCTCTATGCGACGACGCACCCCGCCGCGATCTTCTACGGTCTCGGCGTCACGGAGCAGTCGCAGGGGGTCTCCGGGGTGCGCACCCTGACGAACCTCGCGATCCTCACGGGGAACCTCGGCAAGCCCGGCGCGGGCTCGAACCCCCTCCGCGGCCAGAACAACGTGCAGGGGTCGAGCGACATGGGCGCGCTCCCGAACTACCTCACGATGTACCGGCTGACGACCGACCACGCCGTACGCGCGGAGTTCGAAGCGCGCTGGGGGAGGCCGATCAAGAAAGAGCGCGGGTACACCATCCCCGAGATGTTCGACGCCGCGATCGCGAAGAAGCTGAAGGGCATGTACGTCTTCGGCGAGGACATCGCGCAGACGGATCCCAACGTCCATCACGTAGAGGAGGCGCTCCGGTCGCTCGATCTGCTCGTCGTTCACGACATCTTCGAGAACGTGACGGCGCGCTTCGCCCACGTGATGCTCCCCGGCTCGAGCTTCCTCGAGAAGACCGGGACGTTCACGAACGCCGAGCGGCGCATGCAGATGGTCCGCGAGGCGGTGCCGCCGCCGAAAGGGGCGCGTCGGGACCTCGAGATCCTTTTCGATCTCTCCGCGCGGCTCGGCTATGAGATGCCCCACGTGTCCGCGGCCGACGTCATGGACGAAATCGCTGCTCTCACGCCGCACCTCGCCGGTGTGTCGCACGAGCGACTCGGGCGACATGGGCTCCAGTGGCCCGTTTGGAACAAGGAGCACCCCGGGACTCCGATCCTGTACGAGGAGCGCTTCTCGACGAAGAGCGGGCGCGCCACCCTCTTCGCCGTCGACTGGGAGCCCCCCGGCGAGGCGGCGAGCGCGGAGCTCCCGTTCGTGCTCATCACCGGGCGGCAGCTCGCGCACTACAACTCCGGGACGCAGACGCGAAGGACTGGCAACCTCGAGCTTCAGGGGGAGGACTGGGTGGAGATTGGCCCCGCCGACGCCGAGCGCCTCGGGATCGCGTACGGCGACGAGGTCGAGGTGGCGAGTGCCCGCGGGAGCGTCCGGACTCGTGCGTGCGTGACCACGCGGGTCGCAGCGGGGAACCTCTTCCTCTCGTTCCACTTCCCCGAAGTGAAGACGAACCTGCTCACGAGCGGCAACGCCGACCCGCTGACGAGCTGCCCCGAGTACAAGGTGACCGCCGTGCGGATAGAGCGCGTTGGGCCCGGGAAAGGCGAGGCGCCAATCGCGCGCGGTTTCCGCCAGGACGCGTTCGACTGAGCGCCGCCCGATGAGGCTCCCCCCGCTGCGCCACGTGCGCGTCAGTCGAGCGACACGCCCGGGAGCACCACCCGCGTCCGGCGCTCGCGACGGCCGCGACGACCAGGTCGTCGTCGAAGAGCCCCTCGAGATCCGCATCTCGGGCGACACCCTCGCCATCACGATGCGTACGCCGGGGCACGACCGTGAGCTCGTGCTCGGGTTTCTCTGGGCCGAGGGCATCATCCACAGTCTCTCCGACGTCGGGTCGATCGCGCACTGCGGGCGCGAAGGGGACGAGGCCTTCGGCGATACGATGGACGTCGTTGCGGCGGCGGGCGCGAGGCTCACGTTGCCGGAGGAGCCCGGAGCTCGCCGAGGAACGCTCACGACGTCGGCGTGCGGTGTCTGCGGGCGGCGCTCGATCGACGATCTTCTGGCGCGATGCCATCCGATCGAGTCGGACGTGCGGATCTCGCCCGCCGCGATCGCGCGCGCTGTCGAGACCCTCCGCGAGCGCCAGCCTCTCTTCGCGCAATCCGGGGGGTGCCACGCCGCATCGCTCGTGAGCCTCGATGGCGTCCACGTCGCCACGTTCGAGGACGTCGGGCGTCACAACGCGGTCGACAAGCTCGTCGGCTCGCGCCTCCTTGCCGGCGGAATTCCCGCGGCAGAGCACGCGCTCGTCGTCAGCGGCCGCACGAGCTTCGAGATCGTGCAGAAAGCCGTGACCGCGGGCATCCCCGTCGTCGTCGGGGTCTCGGCGTCGAGCTCGCTCGCCGTGGACGTCGCCAAGCGCGCCGGCGTGACGCTGATCGGGTTCGCGCGGGGAGGGGAGTTCCTCGTCTATACGGGAGAAGAGCGCGTCTCCCTCTGAGCGCTCGCCGGGCTCCATGAGATGGCCGATCGACTCGACGAGGCAGGTCGTCTCGTCGTCGAGACGGCGAGTGCTCTGCCACGGCATCCTGGATCTCGTCCAGGAGATGCCGGATCTCGTCGAGGAGACGGCGGGTCTCCTCCAGGAGGTGCCGGATCTCGTCGAGGAGACGGCGGGTCTCGTCGAGGAGATGGCGGATCTCGTCGAAGAGACCCCGACTGGCGTACCACGAGATCCGTCATCTCCTTGACGGCATCGCGGGTCTCCTCGAGGAGATGGCGGACCTCGTCGAAGAGCCCCGGCATCTCGTCCGCGCCAAATCCGGTCAGTCCTTGACCGGAATCGGAAACCAGAGCGTGAACGTGGCCCCTTTCCCGGGCGCGGTCTCGAGCGTCACCGATCCGCCATGCCGCTGCATGCAGGCGTACACCATCGCGAGGCCGAGCCCCGTTCCGCTCTCCCCCTTCGTCGTGAAGAACGGTTGAAAGACCCTGCTTTGGACCTCTTCGGTCATCCCGGGCCCGTCGTCGGTGACCGACGCGAACGCGCGTCCGTTGACGGCGCCGGTGCGGAGCGTGATCGTCCCGCCGTCGGGCATCGCGTCGATGGCGTTGACGATCAAGTTCACGAGCGCGCTAACGACCTCGCTCGAGCGCGCGGGGATCGCGGGCGTCGCGCCGAGCTCCTCGACGATCTTGTTCAACCGCCCTTTGCGAGACGCCATCCGCGGTTTGGCGATCTCCGACGCCTCGTGAGCGAGCTTCTCGAGGTCCACCGCCTCGACGCGAGCTTCCGGCGACTGGCGGCTGAAATCGCGTAGCCGCTCGAGCAGCTCCGTCGCGCGGCGCACGATGGTCATGCACTCGTTGATCGCGTCCTTCGCGTCGTTCGGCTTGTCCTTCGCGAGGGCGCGCTGGGCGACCTGCAGGTGAAGGGAGAGGGGAGCCACGACGTTCTTCAGGTCGTGCGAGACGCCGGCCGCCATCTCGCCGAGCGCGCGCAGCTTGTCGGTACGCAACAAAGTATCCTGCGACGCGCGTAGCTCCGCGTGCGTTTCAACGAGCTGCGCGTACTGCGCCGCCTTGCCCATGGCGCTCGCAGCGAGGTCCACAAGAGCGCGCGCCAGGTCGTCCTGGGGATGCGACGTCGGCGCATCGTCGTCGAAGAGCAAGACGAGCGCTCCGAAGATATTGCCGCTCGAAACCATGGGAATGGCACTCGCGCGGTTGAATCTCCCTCCCGCTTCACTCCGCAAGCTCTCGGCGAGCTCGGGCCCGATCGCGTCGGCGTCGCCCGTCCAACCGGCGAGGTTCGGAGGCAATCCCCTGTGTGCAGCGAGAACAGCGCGGCCCGTCGTCGTGACCTCGAAGACGGCGCTTGCCGCGGCGCCGCTGAGATCTGTTGCAGCGTCCGCCAAGATGGCCAGCACCCCTTGCGCGCTCGACGTCTCCGAGAGCAAGCGGGAGATCTTCAGGAACGCCGAACGCGCATCCACGGGGCCCAAGGTGAGATACCGTTTGCTCCCAGTCAACCCCCTGGAGAGCGACTGCCCATGCCCCTCAAGCACTTCATGGCGACCCTGCACCTCGACGAGCAGGAGCTCCAGTCACGCCGCGCCTTCTTCGAGATCACCGACGCCGATCTCGCCAAGCTGGCCGCCCTCCGCCCCCTCGCCGAGAAACATACAGGTGACATCGTCGAGAGCTTCTACGAGCTGCTCCTGAACCACCGGGAGTCTCGCCGTTTCTTCCCCGACGAGGCGACCGTGCGGCGCGTAAAGCAATCGCAGCGCGAGTACTTCCTCGGGCTCTTCGCGGGCAAATGCGACCTCGCGTACGTCGAGGATCGCCTCCGCGTCGGCGCGGCGCACGAGAAGATCGGCCTCGCCCCGAAGTGGTACATCGGCGCGTATCGCCGCTACATGCAGCTCATGCTCGAGCGGCTCGCGGAGGAGCTCCCGGGCAAGGCGGAGCTGCGCGATTCGATGCGCTGCATCCAGAAGATCGTCTACTTCGACATGGCGCTCGCGATCGACACGTACCTCGCGGCGCATGCCGAGACGGTGCGGCGCCATCAGCAAGCGATCCGCGAGCTCTCCACGCCGGTCATCCGCGTCTACGACGGCGTGCTCCTCTTGCCGCTCGTCGGCGCGATCGACAGCCTGCGCGCGGGGCAGGTCATGGAGAGCGTCCTGGCGCGGGTCGCCGACGACCAGGCGCGGGTCATCATCCTCGACATCGCCGGCGTCGCCGTCGTGGATACGAAGGTCGCCGACAACCTCGTGAAGACGACCGCCGCCGTCCGATTGCTCGGCGCCGAGACGATCCTCACGGGCATAAGCGCCCAGGTAGCGCGGACGATGGTGCAGCTCGGCGTCGAGTTCTCCGCGATGCACACTCGCTCGCGCCTCGCCGAGGGGATCGAGCTCGCGCTCGACATCGTGGGGAAGGCGATCCGTCCGAAGGAGGCTAAGTGAGCGACTTTCGGGGCACGATCCCGATCCTGCGGCTCGGCGATATCCTCATTTCGACGATTCACGTCGATCTGCACGACGCCGTTGCCGAAGCGTTCCAGGCCGACGTCCTCACGGTCATCGAGAAGACCGGCGCGAAGGGGCTCGTCATCGACGTGAGCGGCCTCGAGATGGTCGACAGCTACGTCGCGCGGATCGTCGCGGATACGGGCCGGATGGCGAAGCTCATGGGGACGCAGATGGTCCTCGTGGGCATGCGCCCGGAGGTCGCGGCGACGCTCGTGCGAATGGGCTACTCGATGGAAGGGGTCAAGACGGCGCTCAACCTCGACGAGGGGCTCGCGGCCCTTCGCAAGGCGAAGACCTGAGGAACCACGAGTGACCACCACCATCTTGAGCCGCGAGGAGATCGCGATCGAGCGCGAGGAGGACGTGGTCCTCGTCCGTCGCCGCGTTCGCGCCGTCGCCCAGGAGCGGGGATTCGACACGTTCGCGGCAGCGGCGCTCACGACAGCGACCTCCGAGCTTACGCGCAATGTGTGGGTTCACGCGCGGCGCGGCGCGGCGACGATCGAGCAGCTCTCCGACGGCACTCGCTTCGGCGTTCGCGTCACCTTCCGCGACGAGGGGCCCGGCATTCCCGACGTCCCGCGGGTGCTCGCCGGCGGATACAGCACCGCCCGTTCGCTCGGCCTCGGGCTCTCGGGGAGCAAGCGGCTCGTCGACGAGTTCACGCTTGAGACGGAGGTCGGGCGCGGCACGTGCATCACGGTGACGAAGTGGACACTTTTCTAGTCGAGGAATGGCTGGAGAGCGTCCCGTCGACGCCGGTGCTCGATGGAGCGTCCGTCGCCATCGTGCGCGACCTGGTTCGGCAACGCGCGGGGGAGATCGGAATGCCTGCGGATCGCGCGGCCCGCCTCGTCAACGTGGCGAGCGAGCTCGCACAGAACCAGCTCGCGCACGCCCGGAACGGCGAGATCGCGGTCGTCCCAATCCAACGCGGTGCCGTCCGTGGTCTCGAGGTGCGCGCCGCCGACTCGGGGAGGGGGCTCGTCGACCCGGCGCGCGCATTTCGCGGCGGCGCATCGACTGCAGGGACGCTCGGTCAGGGGTTGGCGGCGGTCGCCGAGCTGGCCGACGAGCTGGATGTCGACACGCGGCGCGGCGAAGGGTCTTTTCTTTGTGCCCGTGTCTTCGCCGCGCGCGTCACGCGAGGGCGCGAAGTCGGCGTCATCGGTCGTCCCATCGAGAGCGAGGACTTCAACGGCGACGACGCGCTCGTGCGGCGTGTCGGCGATGCGCTGGTCGCGATCGTCATCGACGGGCTCGGCCACGGCGACGAGGCTCGGGAAGCCGCGCTCGTAGCCAAACGCATGGCGCGCAGCGTTATCGAGGAGAGGCCCGAAGAGATCCTCGCCGCGTGCCACGCCGCGGCGGCCGGAACACGAGGCGTCGCGATGACGGTGGCGCGGGTCGAGCCGACGGGGGTGGTCAGACTCGCGGGCGTCGGGAATGTCGCGGCGTACATCGTCGGGCCGAAGACGTTGCGGCGCTTCACGGGCTCCGCCGCGGTTCTCGGTGCGCCCGGTCCCCTGAGACGCGTCGCCACGGAGGAGATTGCCGTCACCCCTTATGACGCCATCATCCTGCACACCGACGGGATCAGCTCGCGCACGATCGCGGAGGACGATCGCGATCTCGTCGCGCAGCTGCCCATCGTCATCGCGGCGAGATTGCTGGAGCGATACGGGACCGACAACGACGACGCCCTCGTCCTCGCCTTGCGCTAAGGCGCAAGAGATGCGATCTGCGCGCGGTCTCCACGCCACGCACCGTCGAAAACGCCGAGACACACGAACCGAGAAACGCTGGCGCGGGCCGTGCACTCCAGCTTCGCGCGAGGGCGACGTCATGAGTGCGGATAACGAACAAATACGAGCCGATATCGACAAGGCGCTGAATCGCCTGAGTGCGCTTCGCGACGAAGCACGCGTCAAGATCCACCTCGGCAGCATGGACGCGCGCGACGCCTGGGAGCGCCTCCAGCCGAAGCTCGCCGAAGCCGAGAGAGCCGCAGGGGAAGCATCGACCGCAGCGCTCGCCTTGGTCGAGGCGACGGTGAAGAAGCTGTCGGACCTCGTCGGCGCGCTCTAGCGCTCCGTCAGTCAGCAGGCTCGAGCGACTGAAAGTTGATGCCGTGCGCAAGTTCTGCACGGCCATGCGCCGTCTGCGCCTGATCCGCACGCTTTGCAGCGATTGTTCGAGCTCGCGCTCGTTGGTCGCCCCCTTGCATCGGGGGATCGGACCCAAATGGGAGCGCATCGCGCGGAGTCACGCTTCGAGGAGCTAAAACGCTATGTCGCGTTCGGCGAGGTCGAGGCTCAGCTCCTGGCGGCCCTGAAGCCGATCGCGACGCCGCACTTCCCGCGCATCGCCCAGTCCTTCTACGACCGCATCCGCGAGCATGAAGACGCGCACGCCGTCTTCACCGGCGAGGCGCAGATCGAGCGGTTGCAGGGGTCGATGGTGCGGTGGCTCGACCGGCTCCTCTCCGGCCGTTACGACGAGGCCTACTTCAAAGAGACCCTCCAGATCGGGCGCGTCCACGTCAAGGTGGGGCTCCCCCAGCGCTACATGCTCACCGCGATGGCGCTCATCCGCTTGGAGCTCACCCGCCTGTGCGCGCAGGCGGGGGACGCCGCGACAGCGACGCGCGAGGCCATCGAGCGCCTGCTCGACCTCGAGCTCGCGATCATGCTCGAGGGGTACCACGACGATTTCGTCGCAAGGGCTCAACGGATCGAGCGACTCGAGAAGCAAGAGCTCAATCGCGCGCTCGTCCAGACCGAGCACCGGTACGTCAACGCCGTCGAGCTGGCGCGCGTCCTGATCGTCGGCCTCGACGCGCGGGGGGAAGTTCGACTGTTCAATCGGGAGGCCGAGAGGGTCACCGGCTTCGCGCGAGACGAGGTGATCGGCGCGAGCTTCGCGAAGGTGCTCGTACAGGAGGACCTCGTCGAGTCGATCGAGGGAGAGATCCGCCGCGCCGCCCGCGGCGACCAGACCGCGCGCCGCCAGCTCGAATGCGCGGTCCGCACGAAATCGGGAAAATACCGCGACCTTCGGTGGCAGCTCGCTTACGCCGCGAGCGAGGTCGACGACGAGATAGTCCTCTTCGCCATCGGTCACGACATGACCGAAGAGATCGCGCTCAAAGAGCGGACCATGCAGCACGAGAGGCTCGCCGCGGTCGGGACGCTCGCCGCCGGCCTCGCGCACGAGATCCGAAACCCCTTGAACGGTGCCCAGCTCCACATCGATTTCCTCGATCGCATGCTCCGCAAGGGGGACGCCCCCCCCGCCGCGCTCGAAGCCGTCCATGTCATCGGCGACGAGATCACGCGCCTCGCGACCCTGGTGACCGAGTTCCTCGACTTCGCGCGCCCGCGCCCTCCGCAGCTCCGGCCGACGAGCGCGCGGGCGCTGGCCGACCGCGCGCTGAAGCTGGTCGCGTCCAACGCAGCTAGCGCCAACGTCACGCTCGCGCTCGACTTCCCGACCCGGGACCCGCAGCTCAACGTGGACCCGGCGAAGATCGAGCAGGTGCTCCTCAACCTGCTCACGAACGCGATCGAGTCGGTCATGACGACGGGCGGCGGACACGTTACCCTGCGGGTCAGGAGGCAACCCCGGAGCGTAACCTTCGAAGTTCAGGACGACGGTCCCGGTCTCTCGACCGCCGACGCACCGATCTTCGACGCGTTCTTCTCGACAAAGGCCAACGGCACGGGTCTCGGCCTCGCGATCACGCATCGCATCGTCACGGACCACGGCGGCGACGTCACCGTCGAGAGTCGCCCGGGGAATACGGTGTTTCGGGTACTGCTTCCGCTCGATCCGGAGTGAACCAATGAGCACAGAAAAGACGAAAGCCCACATTCTCGTCGTGGACGACGAAGCCAGCGCGCGCTCGGGGCTCGAGAAGCTCCTGAAGCAGGACGGCTATTCGGTGGACGTCGCGGAGGACGGCGCGGCGGCCCTCGAGCGCTTCCAGGCGCACCCCGCCGACGTGGTCGTGACGGACCTGAAGATGCCGAACATGGACGGCATCGAGCTCTTGAAGAAGCTCCGCGAGCACGATCGCGAGGTCCCGGTCATCGTCTGCACGGCGTTCGGGGACGTGAACACTGCCGTAGGCGCGATGCGCGAGGGGGCCGAGGACTACCTCACGAAGCCGATCGATTTCGACGCGCTCTCCGTCGTCGTCGAGCGCGCGCTCGAGAGGCGGGAGATCCGAGTCGAGGCGGAGAACTTGCGCCGGCAGATCCGCGAGCGGGACGGCGAAGGGCTCCAGGGGCTCATCGGCGCGAGCCCGGCGATGCAGAAGGTCTATCGCGTAGCGCGCCAGGTCGCGGGTTCCCGGGCGACGGTCCTCGTCACCGGCGAGAGCGGTACGGGCAAGGGGGAGCTCGCCCGTGCGATCCACGCGCTCAGCCCGCGCGCAAAGCAGCCGTTCGTCTCTCTGCACTGCGCCGCGCTCGCGGAGTCGCTCCTCGAGAGCGAGCTGTTCGGACACGAGAAGGGCTCCTTCACCGGCGCCGACAAGCGCCGGATCGGACGCTTCGAGCAGGCGAACGGAGGGACGCTATTTCTCGACGAGATCGGCGAGATCCCGATGGGGACGCAGATCAAGCTCCTGCGCGTCCTGCAGGAGCGCACGTTCGAGCGGGTCGGGGGGAACGAGCCCATTTCGACCGACGTGCGGCTCATCGCCGCGACCAACCGAGACCTGTCCGCGGACGTCGGCGCCGGCCGGTTCCGCGAGGATCTCTACTACCGGCTCAACGTCGTCCAAATCGAGATGCCGCCGCTCCGTCTCCGCGGCGGGGACATCCTCGTTCTCGCGAACCACTTCCTGAAGAAGTTCTCCCAGGAGAACCACAAGCGCGTCGAGGGGTTCACGGAGAAAGCGCGAACGAAGATCCTCGGCCACCGGTGGCCGGGGAACGTCCGCGCGCTCGAGAACGCGATCGAGCGCGCGGTCGTCCTCTGCGAGCACGATCACATCGACGAAGAGGACCTCCCGTTCGAGACCGCGCGCGAGGCTCTAGGCCCCTTGCGCATCCCCGGCGCGACCATGGCGGAGATCGAGAAGCACGCCATCATGACCACGCTCGACGCCGTCGAAGGGTCGACGAGCAAGGCGGCGGAGATCCTCGATATCAGCGTGCGGACGATTCAGTACCGCCTGCACGAGTACGGCGTGGCGAAGCCGGGACGGCCCTAGCTACCAGTTCGTGACGAGGTTGTACGCGTTCACGGTGCCGAGCCCCGTCGCGTAGTCCCAGCCGGTGCCCGCCGGGTACGCCGACGAGAATGCGCTCGACGACGTCGACAGGGCGCCGTAGCTCTTCGTCCTGCCCGACTTCGAATAGCCGTAGCAGTTGTCCGTCCCTGTGCAGGGGAGGTCGATGTCGCCCGCGGTGACGTCGTGGAAGATGCAGCTCGACGCGGGGAGCGACGGGGACGCGGGAGCTCCGAGGTCGCTGTTGCAGCTCGGCGAGCCACCCGCGCCGTACTCCGCGGCCGCGAGCTTGTAATAGGTGTAGTTCGGGTTCCCCTGGCTAGCCCCCGTCTTCTGGTTGACGAGCGCCTGGATCCCGGCGAGCGCCGGCGACGCGAAAGACGTCCCGCCTGCGGCGAGGTCGAGCGTGTCGGTCGTGTTCGTGTAGTTGCACGCGGCGCCCCCTTCGGACGCGTCCGACATGCAGTAGACGTAGAAGTGGCCCCAGACGCCGTTCGCCGCGAAGAGGGAGACGTCAGGCAGGTAGCGCTTCCCACCGGAGGACGTCGGGAGCCCGACGACGCCCGTTTGCCACGAGGGCTGCGCCGAATACGCGCTCGGGCCGCCGCTCCCCGCCGCCGTGGTCAGGAAGTCCGCTTCTCCAGTCGCGCTGGAGCAGAAGCCTGAGCTTCCGTGTGCCGAGGAGTACCCCTCGAGGCCGTAAATGAGCTTGCTCGCGCACGAGTCGTTCCACGGTATCTCCGGGATGTAGGAGAGCGCGGAGGAGTACGTCGAGCCGTTGGTCGCGCTCCAGTACGTGGAGAGCGCGGGGCCGCCGGAGACGGAGTCGTAGTCGTCCATGAAGTCGGTGCCGCCGACGGCGACGTTGTACGGCGTCGACGCGAACCCGCTCACAGAGATGCCGTGCGTTGCGTAATCCTCGTCGGCGTCGCAGCTCGCGGCTCCTTCGTCGCCCGACGAAACGAACACCGAGACCCCCTCGGCCGCCGCCTGCTCGTACGCGCTCACGTAGCTCGCGTTTGCGCTCGAGCCGTTCTCGCTCTCGCATTCGCCGTAGCTGATGCTCATGATTTTCGGGACGCTCGTACCGTTGATCAGGTTCTGGACGGCGATGAGCCCTCCGAAGACCGTGCTCGTGTCAGCGCACGAAGCGAGCTCGATCGCGGCGTCGGGGGCGGAAGAGCCGGCCCACTCGGCGTCGAGCGCGGCCTCCCCCTCCGCCGAGTTGACGCCGGGGTTCTTGCACGTCGTCTTCCCGGTCGGATGAACCTGGCTGAACGTCCCGGCGTAGCCCGATAGTCCAAACGCGCTCCGGAACGACGTCACGTCCGAGGCGTTCTTGATGTTCGTGTCTTCGACCACGACCACCGTCTGCCCCGCGCCGCGATACCCCTCGCTGAAGAGCGGATTCAGGTCGTAGATCGTGGCGAAGTCCGCCGGAGCAACGGCGTAGAACGTGCCGCTCGTGCCGTCGTTGATGGTGAAGTCCGGTTGGGAAGGCTTGGTCCACGCGCCGGTCGCCCGGCTTCGCGTCGTCGTTCCGAGATCGCGGTGCAGCGGGTGGGGCATGAAGTCGTGGAGCGCGTGGATGCCGACGACGACCGGCGACAGCGCGGCGGGGATCGACGGGTCGCTCATGTTCCCGATGTGGCTGACCCCGGCGACGACGAGGTTGTGAATCTCGGTGTGGAATGCCTGCTGCACCTGCCCTGCGGTGCCAGTGAACTCGATCAGCATCCGGCTCGTCGGCACTCCGTCGACGGTGAAGCCGTGCGACTCCAGCCACTGCGACACAGTCGCGACGTCCTCCTTTGCGACGCCGAACGAATCGCCGAACTCCTGGCTCGTTAGCCACTGATGGTATTGGGGCGAAGCCTTGTCGTGGAGGCTATCGATGAGCCCCTGAAGCGCCGCTTCTTGAGAGGGAGAGCGCTTGAGGACGAGCTGCATATGCGAGAGCTGCGTCGAGGGATCGACGGCGCCCCGGTCGTATTTGGCATTCGCCTTCGGGTGCGTGTTGCCCGGGAGCGTGACGAGCTTGGTCTCGTCGATCGGCGCCGTCACCAGAACGGCTGAACCCTGATGTGCGGCCACGATTGGCTGGGAGGCCGAGGTGCCACTCCCTGAGGAACCCGTTGAGCCGGCCGAGCAACCCGCCAGAATGAGCGGGGCGAAGAGAGCGAACGCGGGGAGTCCGGTGGCAAATCTGGACACGGGGCTCCGGGGGGTCTTCGTCTCGTGGCTCGGCACCGTCATGGATGGCTCTCCTTAGTAGTGGGTCGAAAGAGATCGCTCGCGACGCGTAGGGGGCGCGAGCGTGGCCACGGTGAGTAGCGTCCTCAACCTGTCCGAGCAACGAAGCGCCCGAATCGATAGTCGATCGAGACGGGAACGAGCGGGTGGATCGCGCACGACCCGTGTCGCGTCAAAAGCATTTCGGCTCGAATCGAGACCTCGGGCCGTGGCGATTCAGCGATCATTGCCACACAGCGTCGAACGAATTGCTCGATGCAATTCGACTGCAAACATGGGCGTGAATGGAAACCAGTGCGGCTAGTCGCGGGCCTGGGCTGAACGCCTCCGCCTTCGGACGAGCGCCGCCGCTCCGGCCACCGTCAACGCGCCGAGCCCGCTCGTACCCGAGGGTACACCGGCCCCCTCCGCGGAGCAGAAGCCGCCGCCGGCGCTTCCTCCAGCGCTCGTATACACGCGCCAGAAATCGGCGACCGGCACCGGCTCTGCGCAAGACACATTCGATAGGGGCCCGACGTTCCCGTTGCCGTCCACGCAGGCGACCGCGATGTTGTAGTGGTAGCCGTCCTTCAGCCCCGTCACGTCGATCGAGCTGGAAGACGCCGAGCCGTATCCGCACAGGTACTTCGCCCCCGTGGGCTGCCCGTATTGCAGCGCCGCGTTCATCGTCCCACCGGCGACGCCCCCCTCGTCCTCGACCACGGATCCCCCTTCTTCGAGCACGTCGGAGCCGGTCCCTCCGGCTACGAGCACCGAGGAAGTCGAGCATCCGCCGGGCGCCGGGACCCCCGCGTCGTTGAGCGGGACGCCGCACTTGTTCCCGCCTGCGTCGTCTCGCGCGGAGACTCCCGTGTTGCTGCCGTCAGTCGTCGTGTCACCGTCGTCGATCGAACCTCCGTCCGAGAGCACGGCCTCGCACTGGCCATTGTTCGTCGCGGCGTCGACTGAAACGGTCTCCGATGCCGTCTCCTGTCCGGGGGGAGGATCGCAGTAGACGTTGTATCCCTGGGTGTCGGGATCGGTCGTCGGGGGAACGTTGACGATGAGGAGCGTGTCGCCGATCCCGATGGAGACGTTCCCCTGAACGTCGCCGGCGAGCATGTCGACCGAGAGGTTGTACGTCTGCACGTTGTTGTAGGGATTCCCTTCGGCGTCGGCGAAAAAGACGTAGAGGACGAGCGCCGTCGGCCCGGTCTGCACCTGGCTCCGGCACACGCCGTCGTCCGAGCCGGCGACACCGCTCGCCGCGTAGGTCACCGGATGCGTCGTCGTGAACGCTCCGGACACGATGTCGCGCACGCGCACGTAGAGGGGGTACGGGTTCACGAGCGACGCCGCGAACTGAGCCACCGGCCAGCAGACCGAGGTCGCGGACGTCTGTCGGTTCGCGAGCTGCGAGCAGTCCTCGGTCCCCACCCACGCCTCTAGGCTGTAGCTCGAGCTCGGGTTCGAGATGCCGACTTGGAACTGGTAGTAGAGGTTCGCTTCGCAGTCCTCGAAGTTGATCGTGCTGTCTGCGACGCCGTTCGGGTGGGGGTTCTCCCCTGCATTGTCGGCGTTCTGGCTCGCGTTGCAGCTCCCCCCGACGGGTGGCTCGCAGCGCTCGGTCTGACTCACGAAGCCGGTGACGGACGGAGCGCTCGACGTCGTCGTCTGCGCGCGTGCGTGACCCGACGTGAAGACGAGCGCGCAGGTGATTGCGAAGGAGAGGAATAAAACGGAGAACGACGAGAAAGACGAGAAGACCACGGGCGTCGAAGCGGACCGCATGAAACGCCATGCAGCACTGCGCATGCCACCCGCCACTCCGCGGTTCGTCCCCCGTTCGGAGCCCTTCGTCCCCACTCCGCGACGGTGGGCATGTGAGACCGGTCAACCTGACGGAGCGCAAGGGCCACTTCCCGAGCCGCCCGACAATCTGACAGCGACGCCTTCCCCCTAACTCCGCGATCGACCCTTCGTCCTGCACCGACGTCCGACAGCGGCGGTCCCCACGGCGAGAGCGAAGAGCGCGAGAGTCCCCTCGTCGCCCGACTCCGTCACGACCGCACGGCATCCGCATCCGCCCGAGCTCCCCGCGCCGGTCGCACCGTTGCCGCCCCCTCCGCCGTCCGCTCCGGCGGTCCCGCCTCCTCCCGACCCGCCCCCTCCCGACCCGCTTCCGGACCCGCCACCACCGCCGACCCCGCCGCCGTCGCTCTCGCCCGACGTTCCGCCGTCGTCCCCCCCTGCTCCCCCATCGGTTCCCCCTCCCGGCAGCACGCCCGGCGGAGGAACGCCGTTGGGTGACCGCAGAATGATCGCCGACAGCGCCGGGACGCTCAGCGGTCCAGCCGCAACGCTCTGCGTGTACGTAAGCGTCTCGGTCGCCTCGGTCACCGGATTGTCCGTGACGGCCCCGCCGCCCGACCACGCCGCCTGCATCATCGCCGTCGGCAGGTTGTACGTCAGTGCAGACGTCGAGGAGTTGACGAGGATCGTCCCCGCGACTTCCTGCCGCGCGTAAAGCCCTCCTGACGCCCCGCCGGTTCCCGCCACGCGCAGCTGCTCGATGTCCGACGGCGGCTCGGCCACGTAGCCGCCCAGATCGATCTCGTAATCGGGATACCAGTAGAGGCCCGGGAGGAGGACGATGTAGCTCGTGCTGTTTCGAATGAGCAGGTAGGTCCCGATGATCATGCTCCGCTGCGACGCGGGCATCTGCGTGATGTCGGAGGAGCTGTCCGCCGACCAGACCTTCCCCTGCCCCGTCACGTACTGGCAGATGCGACGGACCGAGAGGTTCCAGTCGGTCGGATCGAGCATGGCATTCTGCCAGTTCTCCGTGAAGACGCCGTCCGTCCCCTGGAGAAAGGTCGGCTCGTCCTGGCCGATCATGTTGTCGGCGTTGGGGATGACCAGGTAGCGCGGATGCTGAGCGGTCGCCGCGAACGCGGTCCCCAGCGCTTGGTAGTACGCGAGCGCCTGCGGTATCCACCACGTGTCGAGGTCGGCCTCCGTCGAGCCGCCCGCGAACGGCGCCCACCAGCCCGTAGGCGAGTAGTTGTACCAAGGCGAAAATGCGACATCGAGGAAGAACCCCGTCGACTTCGCCGTCGGGAACGTCGCCCAGTAGAGGAGCGTCGTCTGCATGTACGACTGCCACTCGGTGGAGCCGACGTCCATGAGCCACGACGGGTCGGGGTAAGAGACGCGGGTGCTCGACGAAATCGTCGTCGAGGAGTGCTGATAGAGGTTCTCGCGGGTCACGTTGTTTGCGGTGACCCACGGCGTGAACGTGTCGGTGTCTTCCTGGCCGAACGTGTTCGGCCCGGTGATGTTGCCCACAGGGTTCGTCTGGTCCGCGCCGTTCAGGTCGTAGGCCGTGTGGTAGGTGAAGTGCAGGAAGTTCGGGTTCAGCGCGCGGAAGGAATCAATCTGCGTCTGAAACAGCTTTTGCGTCCCCACGTAGTGCGTGACGACCCATTGCATCATCGCGCTCGAGTACGCGGGATTCCCGGTTGCTCCATCCGGAACGAGCTGATCGTTCCAGGCGAACACGTAGCGGCGTGACGAGGGGAGCGGTTGCGCGAGCCCTGCCGGCTGAAGAGGCGACGGCGTGAGTGGGTAAGTGACGCCGGCTGGGAAGGAGGACTGCGCGTTTGCCGCGCTTGCTGAGAGCATGGCGAACGCGAAAAAGGCAGACGAGGCGCACCGTCGCATCGATCAAATATGGACCCTCCACGCGCGGGGAGTGCGCGGAACGTGCATTCGCGCGGTCAGAGGGGAAGCACCTCGGCGCACCTACGGCACCCGCCTACGACATTGAAGGCTCAGGGAGCTGTCGCGCTAGCCGCGAGCGCCCGCGCCGTAGCCGCTTCCTCGCTGAGCTTCGTCTCGTCGTACTCCCGCGCCGCGCGCTCGGCGAGCGAACGTGCTCGAGCGACGTCCCCGTGCGACGCGAGCAGCGCACGCGCCAGAGCGAGGTGCATGTCGGCCCGCTCCTCGACGCCCCCCTGGAACCTCTCCGCGACGAGGGCGCCCCGCTCGAGCGCGGTGATCGCGCGCGTCACGTCCTTCGTCCCGAGCGCCCCCTCGCCTACCGCGAGGAGCGCCGTCACGAGCGAGCCGTCCTGCGGCTGGCTCTCCTTGTCTTCCTCGGCGAGCGCCGCCGCGCCGAGCGCGAGCCCTTCGGCCGGGTGCCCCGTTCGGCTCAGGCACCTCGCGCGCGCCTCCCGTGCAGCGCGGAGCGCATCCTTCTCCAGGCCTCTGTTCGCGAGCAGCGCGATCGCCATGTCCGCTTCACGGAGCGCGTCGTCGTAGAAGTGGCGCCTGACGAGCTGTTGCGCCCAGTTCGAGCGCGCTGTCGCCTTCCGTGGCGAGTCGGCCCCGGAGGTCAATTCGTATTCGGTGAAGGCCCCCGTGGCCTCGGCTTTCGCCTGGGCCACTTCGCCGCGACCGAGCAGCGCGCACGCGAGCATGAGCCGCATCGGCGCGTGCGCGACGTCCCCTTCGGCAAGGGCGGACAGCGCTCGACGCGCGTTCTTTAGGGCGAGATCGTAGTCGCCGACCTCGACGAGCGCCTCGGTGTAGTCGATGAGAACCACGCCGAGCGTGGGGCTCCCCTCCCCCTGGATGGCCGCCACCTTTGCCACTGCGCTCTCATAGAGCGGCAGCGCATCGCGAGCCCGCCCGCGCACCGCGTCGAAGTCTGCGAGATCGATCTCTGCGTGCGCCGTCCGCTCGTCGTCCTCGCCGAACGCGCGCTTGCTGATCTCGAGGACCTCGGCGTAGAGCGCCTGAGACTTCTCTATCTCTCCCTTCGAGAAGAGCACGTCCGCGCGGTTCTCCACGAGGTGCGCGAGGAGCGCGTCCTTCGAGCCCGTCCGTTCGACGGCCGATCCGGCGAGCTTCGAGTAGAGGTCCGCCTCGTCGGAGTGGCCGAGATCGTAGCCGACGGTCTTGATGAGCGCCGTCCAGGCCATGGCTTCGGTCACGTCGTCACGAGCGCTGCTCGCCTCGACCGCCGCATCGATGAAGCTCGCGCGGGCCTCCTCGTCCTTTCCGTGCGCAGCGAGCGCCGCCCCTATTTCGTACGTCGCGAGCGCTTCCAGCGGGCGACTCTCGGCATCGCGCGCGGCGCGCGCGGCTTCTCTCGAGATCGCCTCCGCCTCTGGGCCCTTCCTCGCTCGCAGGAGCGCCGCCGCCTGCGCGAGATCGGCGCGGATCGCGTCGACCGCCTTCTTCTTCCCGGGGTCCTTCGGCTCGGCATAGGGGGTGCGAAGCGACGCCACGTCCGCGCACGACGCGATATCGGGGAGATCGCGGACCATCGAGACCGCACGGTCGACGATCTTCGCGTCCGCGGTCGCAAACAGACCCACCGTGGCCGAGAGCTCGCGCTGCTTCTGGTCGAGACACGCAGTACGCAGGTCGAGCGCTTCGTCCGACTGCACGCCGCGCACGCGCGTCGCTTGACACGACTCCGTGCGCATCGCGGCCCACTTCGTCGCGTAGTCGTCGAGCGCCGGCCGGACGCGCTCCCATACGTCCCTGGCGCGGGGGTTCTTCGAGAGAAGGAACGCGCGCTCGACGTCCGTTCGCTCCTTGTCCCCCCACGACTTCGCGATCTCCTGGGTCGCCCCCACGCAGAGCGCGGGGCGAGCGGGGCGGAGCGCGACCAGGAGCGCGGCGGCCCCCGCGACGAGCGCCGCCGCGCCGAGGAGAACGCTCCTGCGAACCGTGATCTGCTTCTCGAGAGCGGCGAGCAGGTCCCCCATCGACGCGAAGCGTTCGTCCGGCTTCGGCCGCAGCCCTCTAAGAAGGACGTTGCGGATACCGCGCGGGACTTTCCTGCCGCCGCCGCCCGGGGCAGCCTTCACCCGTCCCGACGAGACGTTCGCGATCAGATCCCGCAGCGTCGCTCCGTCGTGCGGTCGCACTCCGTAGAGCGCCTCGTAGAGAGCTACGCAGAACGCGAACTGATCGCTCCGCGAGTCCACGCGTTTCCCCTGCAGCTGCTCCGGCGCCATATAAGCCGGAGTCCCGACGAGCTCTCCTTCCGTCGTGAGCGGCCCGAGCACGGGCGTCGACATCGGCGCGACCTCCGTGAGGGCGAGCGAGACGTCGCGCACCGATCCGACCGAGTCGTCGATCCGCGCGACGCCGAAGTCGAGCACCCTGACGCGCCCCGTCGCGTCGATGATCACGTTGTCCGGCTTGAAGTCGCGGTGAAGTATCCCCGCCGCGTGCGCCGCTTCGAGCCCCCTTCCGGCCTGCAGGTAGGCCGCGACGATCTCGCGGGCGGACCGCGGCTTCGCTTCGAGCCAGCTGCGCAGGTTGAGCCCGTCGACGAGCTCCATCGCGAGGAACACCTGGCCTTCGAACGTCCCTACGTCGAACACGGCGACGACGTTCGGGTGCGACAGCTTGGCCATCACCTGCGCCTCGCGCTGAAGCCGGAGCATCGCGGCGCCGCTCCCGAGCGACCCCCGCATCTCGGCCTGTAGGAACTTGAGCGCGACGCGCCGATCGAGCTCCTCGTCGAACGCGGCGTAGACCACCCCCATCCCCCCCGACCCGAGCTTCCTGAGGACGACGTAACGGCCGATCCTCGTCCCCGCCGGCAGCTCCTGGGCGATCGGCCCCGCAGGATCGACCGACGCTACCTCGGTGCGCGCGAGCGGGTCGGTCTTTGGGCTGGCGACGATCTCTCGGTCCGGCACGAGAGGATGGTACCGGATGCCGCCGAGAGACGTTGCGCGACCGTCAGCTCGGCGCTAGCTTCACCCCCGCATCAAGAGCGGCGCGATTTACGCGCCCGGCAACCGAGCAGCGACCTGCCACGGTGCCGACCTAATCGGGATGCGCCTCACGAGGAGGAAAATCATGTCGCCGAAGCAAACGTCACTCGTCTCTGTCGCGCAGACTGTAGGCGCGCGTCACCCGCGTCGGGTTGCTACCGAGGGGCTCATTCCCGTGTGGGCGATCGGGGAGACGAGAGCGATGACTCGTCGGGAGCGAAAGTTGACGGCAGCGCTCTACGCGCAGATCCCCGGGGTCCTCGAGCATGTCCGGCGCGAAGGGAGACTCCCACCGAAGGTCGGGGGGGGTGGGCGTGAGCTCGGGCTTCGCGTTCTCGTACGGCGCCGAGGGATCGATATCGCCCTTACCGAGGCCGAGCGCGAAGTGTTCGATGCGATCCGTGCGGAAAGCGACGCGCCCGAGGGGCGGGCGGTGGTCATCGACCGGCGGAGGCTGTGACGCTCGGCCTCGACAAGAGCGCTTGACCTAGCGCGCCGGCCCTTGCCACCACGAAGCGCACTTGACCGAACGCTCTTCGAAAGGCTCGACCCTGACCTCGTCGTTCTCCCCATAGACGCCGACGTCGCACCATCGGCCGCGCACCAGCTTGCTGACGAAGAGGGTCCGCGCCTCCGGGTCGATGAACCACAAGATGGGGACACCGAGTCGCGCATAGAATCCGCGCTTCACGAGGAAGTCGTAGCCGCGCGTGACCGAGGAATGCACCTCGCATACCCAGTCCGGTACTACGCCGACCTTCTCGCGCCCGATTGGCCGGGTCGGCAGCTTGTCCGTGTGCCAGCCTGCAATGTCCGGAGAGAAGTCCGAATCGCCCAGCTTGATGCGCCCCTCCTGGACGAACCACCAGCCCCCCGGGCCTTCGCGCCCGCGCTGAAAAGGATCGCGCAGCGCGGTCACGAGAGCCGTCTCGACCGCCTTCTGCACGTCGTCCTGCTTGGGCTGTGCGAAGAGTTGCCCTTCGAGGACTTCTCCACGGTGGGTCGCCGGAACGGCACGTAGATCGGTGAACGTCCCCGAGCGTCTCGGAGGAGCTTGACCGGGGGGCATCGAGGACATCGTCCTTCGGAGGGGCTCACCCCCGCAACGGGTTTCGTCACGGGGGCACCACGCGATGCGGGCTCGTCATAGGCCGAACGGGTACGTCTCCGGGAGATCGCGCGGGTCGCGCGCGCTGCCTCGCGGCGCGTCTTCGAGCGGGTGGACCGCCTCCGTCTCGTCGAACCAAACGTACTCGTCGAACTGCCGCGGCAGGCTCGCATGGAAGTAGTGACTCTGAAGTTCCGTGTCCGGCCGGTACACGACGCCTATCGCCCGCTCGAGGAGCGGTGAGCCGAGCTCCTCGCGCACAGCGCGGCGCGACGGATTCCTGAGGGACAGCGCGAGCGCGGGGATACCTGCTTCGTGGAACAGCCGCTCGTAGCTCCCCTCGCGCGCTGGCACGACGCGCATCCGCTGCATCGGTTCGTCCCAGTTCGACGCCGCCGCCACGTGCCCGTGGTCCGTGCCGAAGCCGACGATGTAGGCCTGATCACCGATGAGCGCGCGACACAGCTGGCCGACATTGTGCTCGCCCCGAGCGCTCATCTCGGTCGCCGCGGCGTCGCCCACATGGGAGTTGTGCTCCCATACGATCCCCTTCGAGTCCGGACCGTAGAAGGCCAAGAGCGACCTCAGGGTGTCGAACATGTGTGAGTCACGGAGGTTCCAGGACGTCGCCGAGCCGTAGTACATCGCGCGGTAGTACCGCTCCGCATCCGCGACGAGGCGGGCGTTCTGCGCGGCATCGAAGAAGCGATCGCCGTCTCTCCGTGCATACTCCACGCGCTGGGCGAGCATGTCGCGAAGCATCGCGACGACGGCGTCCTCGGAGCTCCTGTAGCGCCCGACGAGAACCGCTTCGCCGTATGCGGCGGGGTCCTTCTGCCACGGGGTCAGCGTGCCGTAGCGATTGCGCGCCACCTTGGCAGCGCCAGGATCGACCTCGTCGAGGTACGCGAGGACGGCCGCGATCGACGTGAAGAGGCTGTACAGGTCGAGTCCGTGGAAGCCTGCTTTGCGCTCCGGATGATCGGCGTTGTACGCACGAAGCCAGTCGACGAAGTCGTGCACCTCGACGTTGCGCCACATCCAGGTCGGAAAACGCGTGAACGGTACGAAGTCCACCCTGGAGCGTCGGGCGGAACCGAGCACGTAGTCGTCTACCCGCGCGGCGTCGGGCCAGTCGGCCTCGACGGCGACGAATTGGAAACCGCGCCGCGCGATGAGCTCTCGCGTGATTCGCGCTCGCATTCGGTAGAATTCGCTCGTGCCGTGCGTGGCTTCGCCAAGGAGCACGAGTCGAGCGTCTCCGATCCTCTCGAGCATCCCGTCGAGCGAAGCGGCCTCGATGTCGTCGATCGGCTCGGCGGCCTCGCGGACGAGCGCCACGAGCGCGTGAGACGCCGCCGATCGCTTCGGCTCGCGCATGACGTGCGACTGCTCTTCGCTCCACGCCTGCTCACCGATGAGCGGCACGAAGCGAACGTCGGCGAGGTGCTCTTGCCGGTACTCGGTCTCGCTCTCGCGCGTGATGCACACGAGGACCTGGGAGGACTCGTCCGGCCCGATCGGAATGACGAGGCGGCCGCCGAGCTTCAGCTGAGCCAGAAGGGCCGCCGGCGCCTTCGGTCCTCCGGCAGCAACGGCGATCGCGTCGTACGGGGCGTGCTCCGTCCAGCCGAGCGAGCCGTCCGCACATGCCACGTGGACGTTCGTGAATCCGAGCCGGGCGAGCCGGTCCCTCGCCGACACCGCAAGCGAGGGAACGCGCTCGATCGTGTACACGTCCTTCGCAATGCGTCCGAGAATGGCCGCTGCATAACCGGAGCCGGTCCCGACCTCGAGCACGCGCTCGCTCCCCTGAAGCCTCATCGCCTGAACCGTGAACGCGACGATGTAAGGCTGAGAGATCGTCTGCCCTTTGCCTATCGGGAGCGGCGTGTCCTCATAGGCGAACTCGGCGAGATCCTCGGGAAGGAAGGCCTCCCGCGGGACCGTCCGGAACGCCTCCAGGATCTTTGGTTCGGTGATCCCTCGGCCGACGACGTGGGAGTCGACCATGTGAGCGCGCAGGCGCTGGAAATCGGGCATGGTTGTGGCCATCGTCGTGACGCCCTCCTCGAGATGCACTCAGGCTCCTCGTCCTCGCTCTTCCGGTGGTGCCACCGAAGTCCCACGCCGATCCTCCCGCTCGAACCCTGCGAGCTCGCGCAGGATGTCCATCGAGGTGACGATCCCTCGGAGGAGCCCCTTCTCGTCGAGGACGACGAGGCGATGAACCCCTTCGAATGCCATCGTGCGAATGGCCTGCCCGATGGGCTGGTCCGAGCGCACGGACAACACCTCCGGCGTCATGACGTCCGCGACCGTTCGCTCATGGCGCCCGGCGAACGCGTCCGTCAGGTCGCTCTCGCTGAGAATGCCGATGACCCGACCGTCGCGATCGCAGACGGGCGCTCCGCTTACCTGATTCTCCGCCAAGAGCTCGGCGGCGCGCGCGAGCCGCATGTCCGGTGTGACCGTGCAGACCGCCGTGCTCATGATGTCCTGTGTCGTCCGCATGAGCGCTTTCGCTGCATCGTTCGGACCAATAGGCGAGGTGATCACGAGGCTTCCCTCGGAACCCAGACGTCGCCGACCCTCGCGTAGCGTTTCTTCACCGCGCTCCACGCGATTCGAAATGCCCTTGCCTCGTCGGCGCCGTACCGCTCGAAAGCGTGATTGAATGCTTGGCGGAAGATGTCCCTCGCGTGCTCAGGGAGATGCCCGCGAACCGACGGGGGGAGGTCATCGTTCGTCGCGTAGGGCATGACTCATCGCCTCTCAGCAAGCCCGCGCGTCCATGCCGCTTGCGATCCCGTGAGGCGCGCCGATCGCCGCAAGCGTTCGCGCGACGCCGTCCGTGCTCTCGTGGTCGGGGTGGCGGTTGCGACGCGCGAGATCGACGAGCGAGACCAGTCCAACGAGGCGCCCAGTTCCGTCGATGACGGGAAGGCGGCGCACCTGGAATTCGCTCATCGCGTGCTCGGCGTGAAGGACGTCGTCACTGATGCGAACCGTGTGGACGTAGCGCGCCATGGCGTCGCTCACGTGCACGTGAGACAGGACCTTTCCCTTCGTGTACGCCGCCATGCAAACGTCACGATCCGTGATCATTCCAACGACGCGATGATCCCTATCGACGACAGGCAGGGCACCACAGTCGCGCTCCCACATCAGCCTTGCTGCGTGGTCGAGCGTGTCGTGCGCTGCGCACGTCCAGACGTCCCTGGTCATCACCGCACCGATCTGCAATGTCTCCTTGTTCTCCACGCGCTGCCTTCAGTGAATGGTTTCCGCCTCCTGGAAGTCGCGATCGATCGCGTCCAGCGTCGTGTCGATGTCGCGCTGGAAAGTCGTCCAGTCGACCTCGGGCACCGTGTGAATCCGGCGCATGTCCCTCTGCACCTTCTCCTCGCTGGTCGCGACGGCTCGGACAAGCTTGTCGAGCTTCGCGCGACGCTCTCCGCTCGAGCGTGCAGCCAGGGTCTCCAGGTCTTTGGTCCGAGCGTCGACGTGATCGAGTCGCGAATAGACTGCCGATTCGAAGTCGATATAGGTGACCACGGCGCTCGCTTTGCGCTGACTCTCCTCGCGATCCAACGTCGCCTGCTGAAGCGCGAGAGCGAGGTCCTGCTTCGCCGAGTCTCGCTCGGCCGCGACCTGATTCATCTTCGCGTTCAACCCCTGCTCGTCGGCCGCCACCGTTGCCGACGTAATGCACGTGGGTGGCGCTCCCCCGGCAGCAGCGCCACCGCAACCCGAGGCGAAGGCGATCGTGAGGCAAGCGGCGGCACATCCCGCGCGACCGTTTCGACGATTGGTGTGCATGGCTCTCTCCTGGGCTCGATTCGCGACCTGTTCGCGGAGCATCCAAAGATCTGCATCGCGCGTGCCCGAGCCAGCGACCGCGAGGGATCCTCCTAGCGAGCTCCCTCGACCGCGCACGTCGTGCGCGAGGCCGCACGGGGGTGCGGCGGGAGGAGCGCGAGAAAACCTTCTGGTGCCAGGCTCGTCGCGAGCATCACGTCGTTGATGTCCTCGTGCTCGGCCCAGGTCGGCGACCGGCGATGAAAGGGGGAGAGCCAGTAGGACTCGATCTTCGACCGAAGTGACGCTTGCTCCACGAGCTCGGCGAGGCTTGCTCTGCCAAGATCGTCCACTCTACGGCTGGTCATCGTCGCCTCGAGTGTCGCGACGCCGGCCAGCCCAATAGCGAGCCCGAGCTCGCGAAATGCCAGGCGGACGTCAGCTGGAGCCCCGAGGTCCGGCTCCATCACGTAGCGCCTGAGGCCGAGGACGCTTGCCTGGAGCAGCTTCGAGACAAGATCGGGGGCGACATCGAGCTGTGCCAGCCGGCAAGCGTCCGTCAGCAGCCCGCCCAGCCCGAGGGGATCGGTGGTGACGAGCTGGCAGCGAACGAGCATCTCCGCGAAGCCGGCGGTCGCCGATTCGAGCATCGGCCCCACCGCCTGCTCCATCGCGGCCGCGGTTGCCTCGAGCTGCTTGCAAGTTACGAAGCCATCGAGGGGATCGTGCTGCCCCATCGACGGAACGAGAGCTCGCGACAAATCGATGCTGAGCTTCCACGCCATCCGTCTCCTCCCGGGAGCCCCCTCCGTAAAGGCGCCGTACGCGGTCTCTGCCAATTCCCGCGCCCATACGCTCAGGTCGAGCCGTCCGGTGCATCGCGCCGCCTGGTCGAGGGCATGCATCCACTTGGTCAGGTAGTGAAAATACTGTCCGTCACGGTGCCACTCGAGATCGGAATCGAGCGGTTCGGTGGTCGCCCGCTCTGGGAGGGGCTTGCCTATGCGCAGGCCGCCACGTGTCGGATGTGTCCGCCCCTCGTCTTCGGCAAGACCGCTGATCCAACCTGTCCGGCTACGCTCATCCGTGCGGTGGCGCCCGAGCTCCCGATGCACCCGGTCGATTAGCCGGATAGCCAGCTCTTCGTAGGACGAATCGCCGGTTGCGTGCGCCAATCCCAAGAAGTTGCACACGGCGAATGCGTCGGTCCAAAGGTAACGGCGCGATGGCGTGAGAGGACGGGATGTAAGGCCGGTCCGCTCCGCAAAGCGCGTCATCAGTTCGATAGCTTCGTTCCTGCGAGCGTCACCCATTCTGAGACCTATCAGCAACGAGCATGCTCGGGAGCGCCCAGATCCCCGCCCTCGGTTTCAAGAGATCCAAGAACGGTTCAGGCGCCCCCGGGGAGCGAGAATTGCAGCCGAGAGAAGCGAGGGGCCGATGACCAAGAATACTTCGGCGATAATCGACTTGCGGTTGCGTACGCGCGGTCGAAACGTACACGCTGCCGAGTGGACGGCGCAGCTGGTGCTCGGGCTTCGAGCTTTTCGGCGGATGGTCAATGCTGCAGGCGTTTCGGAGCCGGCAGCGAGCGCGCCGGCGGGCCTCGGCTCCTCCCCGCAAATGCGGGCGCTCCCGACGGCGGAGGGGGCCAAGGGAGGTTGCGCTGAACGTAATCGAATCGCGCAGGACTGAAGCCCATCGGCTTCGCGGCGCAAGGACTGCACGAGCACGCAAAGAGGTCCAATCTCGAGCGCCCAATGCCCGCGTCGCGTTCCTACGGAACACGGGTTGCACCGAGGCGGCCCCATGAATGAACGGCTCATGGCACTCCCGTCGGAAGCGCCCGACCGGTCGCCCTCCGAGGCGAGTGGCCTGACGTCGAGCGACGCCGAAGAGCTCCTCGAACGCTACGGTCCCAATGAGCCCGCACCGAGCAAACGTCGGCATCCGCTCGTCCAGCTGCTCGGCCTCTTTGCAAACCCCCTTGTCGTCATCCTGCTCATCGCAGCGGTCATCTCGGGATTCCTCGGCGACGCCGCGAATGCCGCGATCATCGTCGCCGTCGTCCTCCTGGGAGTGAGCATCAATTTCGCCCAGAGCTTTCGCTCCCAGCGTGCCGCCGAGCGGCTCTCCGACAGGGTAGCGCCCACCGCGACGGTCCTACGCGACGGATCCTGGAGCGAGCTCCCCCGCCGCGGTGTGGTACCCGGCGACGTGGTTCGATTGTCGGCGGGCGACCTCGTCCCTGCAGACGCGCGCCTCCTCACCGCCCGCGACCTTCACGTCCAGGAGGCGGCGCTCACCGGGGAGTCCATGCCGGCCGAGAAGGAAGTGACGGGCGGGTCGGGCGGGCAGGACCGCGTCTTCCTCGGGACGTCGATCGTCAGCGGTACGGCGACCGCAGTGGTCATCGCGACCGGCAGCGCGACGAAATTCGGGGATATCGCGACGCGCCTGCGCGCACGCCCCCCCGAGAACGAGTTCGATCGCGGCATTCATCGCTTCAGCGTCCTGATCATGCGCGCGGTGCTCTTTCTCGTTCTTTTCATCGTTCTCGTGAGCATCGCGTTGAAGCGACCAGCGTTCGAGTCGCTCCTCTTCGCCGTCGCGCTAGCTGTCGGGCTCACGCCCGAGTTCCTTCCCATGATCATCTCGGTGACGCTCGGGGCCGGCGCCGTCAAGATGGCGCGGGAGAAGGTGATCGTGAAGCACCTCGCCGCGATCCAAAATCTCGGCAGCGTCGACGTCCTCTGCAGCGACAAGACGGGAACGCTCACCGAGGGGCGGATGATCCTCGACCGGTCACTCGACGCACTCGGTGCCGAGTCACCTGAAACTCTCGTTCTCGGCCGGGTCAACAGCGAGTTCGACTCGGGGGTGCGAAGCCCGCTCGACGACGCGATCCTCTCGGCGCCGCCGACTGGCGACGAAAGCTACGCAAAGCTCGACGAAGTGCCGTTCGATTTCGAGCGACGTCGCGTCTCGATTGCCGCCGAGAGACTCGGCGAGCGCCTGTTGATTACGAAAGGAGCGCCGGAAGGGATCCTCCAAATCGCGACCTCCTATTCCGATTCCGGTGGAGTCCACGCGCTCGACGACGAGGCGCGCATGAAGATTCGCGCAGTTCATGATGCCCTCTGCTCGCAAGGGCTCCGGGTCCTCGCCGTCGCGATGCGCTCTCTGGAGCCGCGTGCAGCGTACTCGCGCGAGGACGAACGGGATCTCACGCTCACGGGCTTCCTCACGTTCGTCGACCCACCGCGCGCCACGGCGCACGCCACGATCGAGGCGCTTCAGCGCGACGGCGTCACGGTGAAAATCGTCACCGGCGACAATGAGCTCGTCGCAAAGCACGTTTGCGGTCAGGTCGGCCTCGACGTCGGCGACATCGTGCTCGGCGACGAGATCGACCAAATGAGCGATACGGCGCTGGCGCACGTCGTCGAGCAGGCAACCGTCTTCGCCCGGGTGAACCCAGCGCAGAAGAACCGGATCATCCTCGCCCTCAAGCACCGCAGCCATGTCGTCGGCTTCCTTGGCGATGGCATCAACGACGCTCCTGCCCTGCACGCGGCCGACGTCGGGATCTCCGTCATGAGCGCAGTCGACGTCGCGCGCGAGGCAGCGGACATCATCCTCCTCGAGCCCGGCCTGGATGTCCTCCACACGGGGATTCGCGAAGGGCGGAAGGCCTTCGGGAACGTCATGAAGTACCTCTTCATGGGGACGAGCTCGAACTTCGGAAACATGTTCAGCATGGCCGGCGCGGCCGCGTTCCTCCCCTTTCTGCCGATGCTCCCGACTCAGATCCTCCTCAACAACGTCCTCTACGACCTCGCGCAGATCACGATCCCGACGGACAACGTCGACGACGAGCTCATCTCGCGCCCCCATCCCTGGACGATTGACCTCATTCGCAACTTCATGATCGTCGCCGGGCCGATCAGCTCCATCTACGATTTCCTCACTTTCTACGTGCTCATTCACTTCTTTCGCGCGAGCGAAGCGACCTTCCACACCGGATGGTTCGTCGAATCGGTCGCCACGCAGACGCTCGTGGTCTTCGTCATCCGCACGTTGCGCAACCCTCTCTCGAGCCGCGCCAGCTGGCCGCTCACGCTGACCGCGCTGGGCGCGGTCGCCGTCGCCATCGGGCTCCCGTACTCGCCGCTCGCGCACGTCCTCGGCTTCACGCCTCTACCGGCCGCCTACTTCGCGTTTCTAGCTGTCGCGACGGTCACGTATTTGGCGATTGTCGAGCTCGTGAAGCGCCCGCTACTCAGGAAGCTCCTTCCGCGCTGAGCTGCTCTCACGCAAGACATGCGCGGGCGCGCGGGACATGCGCAGCGCGTCGGTCCAATGCGGCGACACAATGGCTCTTTTCGCGCCATTTGTGCGCGGGCACGCAGGATGCTCTGAGGCCCCCGTCGAGGTGACACGATGACTCAGAAGGCGGATCAGGCGGGGTCGTCGCAGGCGGCGATCTTGGTCGTCGACGACGAGCAGACGAACCGGTCGGCGCTCGGGACCCTTCTGCGGCAGGGGGGATTCGCGGTCGAGCTGGCGGCTACGGGTGACGAGGCGCTGGAGCGTCTCGCGCATTGGGCGCCCGATATCCTGATTACGGACCTGCGAATGCCGGGGATGGATGGTGTCGAGCTGCTGGAACGAGCGCGCGAGCTTTATCCAGATCTGCTCGTCGTCCTGATGACCGCCTACGCCGACGTCGAGACCGGCATCCGCGCCATGCAGGCCGGCGCCGAGGACTATCTGACGAAACCGCTTCGCATCGAAGAGCTGGAAGTAATCCTCGCCCGCGCGCTCGAGCGACGCCGGCTTCGCCGGGAGGCGAGCGAGCTCCGGGCGCGACTCGGCGAGAAGCTCAGATTCACGAACATCGTCGGGACCGGACCGGCGATGCAGGAGGTCTTTCATACAATCGATCGCGTCGCCGAGACGCGCGCCACCGTTCTCGTCACCGGTGAGAGCGGTACGGGCAAGGAGCTCGTTGCGCAGGCGATTCACGACCACAGCAAGCGAGCCAAGGCTCCTTTCATCAAGCTGCACTGCGCCGCTCTCGCCGAGACGCTCCTCGAGAGCGAGCTGTTCGGACACGAGAAGGGCTCGTTCACCGGCGCCGCCGTGCGCCGCGAGGGGCACTTCAAGCACGCGGACGGTGGCACGCTCTTCCTCGACGAAATCGGCGAAATCTCGCCTGCGATCCAGGTAAAGCTCCTCCGATTCCTGCAGGAGCGTGCGTTTGAGCGCGTCGGCGGAAACGAGACGATTCACGTCGACGTGCGGATCATCGCCGCTACGAACCGTGACCTCGCCAAAGAGGTTGCCGAGGGGCACTTCCGCGAAGACCTCTTCTATCGGCTCAACGTCGTGAACGTCGAGATGCCACCTCTACGCGCGCGCCCCGAGGATGTCCTGTCGCTCGCGACGCATTTCCTCGCGCGATTCGCGCGCGAGAACGGGAAGCGAATCGAGGGATTCGCTCCGAACGCAATCACAAGGATCGAAACGTACATGTGGCCGGGGAACGTCCGCGAGCTCGAGAACGCGATCGAGCGCGCCGTCGTGCTCTGCGACGGGCCGCGCGTTGCGGCCGAGCACTTACCGATCACCCCGGCGGCGACCGTGCGGAGCGGCCTGAGGATTCCCGGCTCGACCATGGAAGAGCTCGAGCGACACGCGATCCTGACGACGCTCGAAGCGGCCGGCGGAAGCACCTCGCGCGCAGCGAAGATGCTCGGCATCAGCGTGCGCAAAATCCAGTATCGACTCCAAGAGTACGGCCTGTCGATGAAGCGAGTGACGACCTCGGCGAGAGAAGCCGTGCCCTCGCCGTGACTCCTCTGCTGTACGCCGTCGCATGCCTTGGGCGCCGCCGGAGGCTCCCAGCGGCTGAGCGCATTGCCTCCTCTCTCTCTCTCTCTCTCTCTCTCTTGGAACAGCGTTTGCGTGTCGAAGAGCGTCGATTCACGGGGGTTTCGCATGTCGCCCGCAGCTGCACTCACAGACCTCGAAAAGATCTCTCCAGAGAGTGGTTCGCGCGACGCATCCGTGCGAACGCAGGTCGCGCTCATTCGCTCACTCACCGACGAGATCCGTAGACTCACGGCCATCAACGCCGGCGCGAGCGCGTTGAGCGAGCAGCTTGCCGAGGAGATGGCGAGGCTCGAGCGAATGTTGAGGGACCGAGCCTCCGAGCCGCCGCGAGCGTAAGCGCAGGGGTCATATGGACATCTCCGTTCAGCTTCGGCTTCGAGAGCTAGCTAGCGCGGGCGCGGCGGCGCGCGGCGTGCTCGAACGTGCGGGACTCGACTACTGCTGCGAAGGGAACCTCACGCTCGCCGAAGCGTGCGAGGGGAACGCGACCCCGATCGGACCGGTCGTGATGGAGCTCCGGACCATTCTTCCGGAGACGACGGGTGACCTGTCCGATGACGGGCTCTCCAAGGTCCTGGACCGCGTGCTCGTCGAGTGTCACCCAAGGACGACGCGACTCCTCGCGGAAGCTGCGGCGTCGGCGCACGCGCTCGCCGCTCTGGAGCCAGAGGCGCGGGCTCTCGCGGCAGCCTTCGCCTCGCTCGCTTCGCATGTGTAGCCGGCCACACCGATCCGGAAGAATCGGGCGCGGCGTCACGGCGGCGCGCAGCGCCGCCGTGAGCCGGCTCAGGGTCAGTCGTTCTTCTCGGGCTTGGGGCTCTTCCCGCGCTTGAGGGCCTCCTTGTTGCGCCAGGACTCGGCATCGATGTCGATGACGTGGCAGAGCTGGGCGAAGCGATCGACGAGAGCGCCGAGGCAGGAGGCGTCGTGGAACACGGAGCCCCACTGCTTGAAGGCGAGGTTGGTGGTGATGACGACGCTCCTGGCCTCGTGCCGGCGACTGATGATGTGGAAGAGCAGGTCGGCGGCGCGGCTGTCGCAGGGGACGTACCCGAGCTCATCGAGGCAGAGCAGATCGGGCGAGGTGTAGCGCCGGAGGCGGCGCTCGGTCGCGGGGATGGACTCCTGGCGCAGCAGATCCGCGAGCGCGGCGGGCAGCGTGCAGAAGCGGACGGTGTGTCCGCGCTCGAGGGCACGGAGGGCGAGATTCTGGGCGAGGGTCGTTTTGCCGACGCCGGCCTGCCCGCGCAGAAGAACGTTCTCCCCGCGGCGGATGAAGTCGAGCGAGGAGTGGAGATGCTCGTAGAGATCTCGGTCGACAGAGCGCGGGTGGTTCCAGTCGAAACGATCGAGCGGCTTCGGATTGCCGAGGGTGGCCATCTTGATTCGTCGCGCGAGGTTCCGCGCCTCGCGCTCGCGTTGCTCGAGGGTGCAGAGCTGCTCGGCGGTCTGCGCGGGCGACGCCTTCATCTTCGAGGCGTGGACGAGCCACGCCTCGATCGCCTCGCGCGAGGCGCGGATGCCGATCTTGCGAAGAAGCTCCACGATGTCCGTGGTGTCACTCATCGTAGCCTCCGAGGTCGTGCGGGATGACGTCGCGCTCGACGACGTGGTCGCCGAGCTGGATGGCGAGGGGGGCCGGGCCGGAGCGACGACGCCTCCGTTGCTCGCAGAGGATGGCCATGGCGCCGCGGTCGTGGACGCCACGCCGGACCATGTCGGCGGTGACCTCGCGCAGGATCGCGGGGCCGTAGGCGTCGAGGAGCTTGATGGTGGCGCCGATCATCGAGCCGATGTTTCTCCCGGCGTCGACCCAGCGCTCGAGGAGCGCGTCGATCTCGGGGACCTCCATGCGCAGCCGATCGCGGCCCTTCAGATCCCTGGCATTCCTCTTCTCCTCGAGGATCGCGACGCGATGCTCACGAAGCTCGAGAGTCTGGTGCCGCCCCCAGCAGCGGGCGTGACGTGCGACCTCGTTCTTGCCGTCGAGCAGGCGCACGGTGACATCGTCAGTGACGAGGGTGAGCGTCTGTCGGGCGTAGACCCCCGGCACCGAGTAGCGGTTGGTGTCGAGCTTCACGAAGGCGGTCTTGTCGGCCGTGATCGGGACGACCGTGTCGATCTCGGGCAGGGGCGAAGGCAGAGAGAGAAGGCGCGGTCTCTCCTCCTCGAAGACCTCGGCGACGCGTCGCTCGGGCCACCTCGGGTGCGGCCGTTGGCCCGCGATCTTGTCGAAGAAGTCGAGGAGCTGCGCGTTGCCGTGCGCGACCGAGTGGAACGTGCGCGCCGCGAAGAAGCGGTCCTTGAGGTAGCGGATCGCGCGCTCGACCTTGCCCTTCTCGTGCGGCTTTCGCACGCCGCAGAGCGCGGGCTGGACGTGCATCCGGGCGGAGAGGTCGAGCAGCGCAGGATGAAAGCGCACTGCGTCGCCCGAGCGCTCGAGGACGACCGTCTTCGGGTTATCGAAGAGCCACTGCCGGGGGGACCCGCCGAAGAACGCAGAGGCGCGCACCAGCGAGCGGCGAAGCGACTCGGCGCTCATGTCGAGCACGAGCTCCCCCCACATCGCACGCGAGTACGCGAGCACCATGACGAAGGCCCAGAGAGGTCTCGTCGAACCGAGGATCACGAGCGAGCCCACGTGAGCCCAGTCGACCTGGGCCTGCTCGCCGGGCAGCGTCTCGACGCGGAGGAACACCTCGCTCTTCGGAGCCGGGCGAGCGTTGAGCACGTACCGGCGGAGCGTGCGCAGACTGCCCGTGTATCCGCGCTCGACGAGCATGTCGTGGATGCGGGTCGAGACGAGCCGCGGGTAACGCGCCAGCGTCTCGTCGACGAAGGGGATGTACGTCTCGAGCACCCGCGCCTCGGGCCGCGGGGAGCCGGCCTTGGGGCCGAAGCTGCCGAGCACGCGCACGACCGTATCGAAGTGGACGCCGAGCTCGGAAGCGATCGTTCCTCGCTTCCAGTGCTCCGCGAAGTACAGACGGCGGATCTCCGCCTCGACCTTCAGGTCGACGGTCATCGCGACGCCTCCGTGAGGAGCGCCAGCCGGCGCAAATCGGCAAACTCACCGAGACCGCGCAAGCTCGGGCGGCGACCGGGCTCCTCGACCGCCAGCGTGACCTCGTAGAAGAGCGTGCTCTCGCCGAAGTCGAGTCCGTTGAGCAAACCCATCGCGCACCCACGCTCCGGCGCGTCCGCAGACAGCACAACGGACAGGGGCTGCCCATGCCACAACGACAGCGCTTCGAGGAGCGTCGTCGCCGCGCGCCGGTGCGCCTTCTCCACCGGCGGCAAGACCGCCTTCAGCACGTCCCGCCCCAGCGTCGTTGCCAGGATACGGACCCGATCGCGCGTCGGCGCGATCGTCACGGTCATTCGATCTTTCATCGCTCGGCCTCTCGCCGGCGCCGTCGTCGAGCTCCTCCGTGGAGCTGCGCGCGCCGCCGACCGCGGGCACGCTCGCGCACCGGGCCAACTCTTCGGTACCCGGATCCCCCACGCACGCGACGGCTCGACGACGGGCGCGGGCGGCGCGCTGCCAGTCGCGGTGGTCGGCGAGGCCCTCGGGGCTTTGGCGATGACGACGGTGCGCCCGCCGCTTCACCTCACGGCGCGCCTGCACTCGGCACGGCGCGGGCGGGGGGCAGTAGAGCTGGCCCCGATCGCACTCGCGGCAGATCTCGAAGAGATCCCCGCACCGGCAGCACCGTATCCGTCGAAAGTCGTCGTCCACGCGCGGACGCCGCGAGGTCCGCTTTCTTGCTCTCGCCGCCCGGCACGCGTTACCAACACGCCGTCGTCCCGCGCGACATGAGGGTCGGTGAGTTGGCGCTCCCCGGCCCTCGCTCTTTTTGTCCGCCCCGCGGCGCGCACCCCCCTTACCCCGACCAGGGGGGCCGGCGAACTTCTCGGCGAACTCCCGCTCGCCTTCCTACGGATCGGAGTGGCCGGTCACA
>JBKQKP010000291.1:0-12157 GCA_052147435.1 Polyangiaceae bacterium
CCCTCTTCCGCCGCGGGACGGTATCTCCCGCACCCTCGCACGGGCTTCGAGCGCTACAACTGTCGCCCACGGCTCAGGCCCTCACGCCGCGCACTCTGGGGGTCTGCTCAGACGTCCCCACAACTGCCTCCGCAGCCTCCAGGGCACCGCGTGCCAGCCCGGCGACTTCCCGGGCGAGCGCAGGGCTCTCGGGTGCTGCCGACGCGCCGAGACTCACGACGAACTGCGCCACGCGCCGCAGCGCCGCCGTATGGACCGAAACACGGATCCCGTCGCTCATCGCCTCGGCCTTCATCCCCGGCAGCAGGTTGTTCTTCACCCACCGCGCGTCGGGGTTGCGCACCACGAACGTGAGCGACTGCGCCGAGCCCTCCCCATGGAATCGGTCGCCTCATGGAGCGCGCTGTTCGTGCCCGCCAAGACGGCCGCGTCGAGGTTTGGGTCGCCCGGACGCGGGCGATGATCGTCCAGGACGCGCACGTGATCACCCTCCTGGTCGCGCCCTCCAGCAAGGGATTCGGAAAGCGCTTCCTTCGCAAGGCGCCCACCGATCATGGCGTGGCCGCAGGCGGTGCGCGATGAGCGTCGTGGCGCGTGCCGACGTCTGGAAGACGAGGCGCAAGGCGACGGCGTACGACGCGTACGTGCAGGCGAGTCGGATCGACGAGGATCCGAAGCGCGACGACGAGGCCGAGGCGCTCTATCGCCGCGCCCTTGAGCTCGACCCGAGCCTCGTCGGGGCGCTCACGAACCTCGGGAACATCTGCTACCGACGTCGGCGCGTCACCGAGGCCACGGAGCTCTACGCACGCGCCACGGCGCTCGACGGACGGCATGCGGAGGCGCACTACAACCTGGGGTATGTCCTGCTCGAAGGGCGCAAGGCCTGGCGGTCCATCCCGCATTTCCGGCGCGCGGTTGCCGCCAAGCCCGATTTCGCCGACGCACACTTCAACCTCGCCGTTGCCTACGCGCAGATCGGGGAGGGGCGCGCGGCTCGGGGACACTGGAAGCGCTACCTCGAGATCGAGCCGAACGGAGCGTGGGCGGAGGCGGCGAGAGGGCACCTCCCAGGCGAGCCGTGATCTGCGTCGAGCGCCCTCACGGGCGTTGCGGCGCACGCCGGAGCGGTGCTGGCAGCCTCCGAGGGCGCCCGGACGGGTGCAAGAGGGGCTTCAGATCGCGGCCGGAGCGCGTACAGTCGCCGGGATCAATGCCCCGCGTGTCGAAAGAGGCTCCGGCTCGTGCTCGACCCACCGCCGAATCGTCTGTCTCGCCGCGCCAACCACCAAGAAGAGCCATGCCCCCGACCGAACGAGAAGCCCAGCGCACCGAACTCCACAAGACCATCTGGCGCATCGCGAACGACCTCCGGGGGCCAGTCGACGGGTGGGACTTCAAGTCCTACGTGCTCGGGACGCTCTTCTACCGCTTCATCTCGGAGAACCTCACGGCTTACATCAACGAACAGGAGCGCAAAGCCGGGCGCAGCGACTTCGACTACAGCAAGCTCACAGACTCCGAGGCCGAGTTCGGGCGCAACGAGACTGTCGCGGAGAAGGGCTTCTACATCCTTCCGTCGGAGCTGTTCACCAATGTCCGCAAGCGGGCCGCGCGGGACGAGAATCTCAACATGACGCTGGAGAGGGTTTTCAAGAACATCGAGGGTTCGGCCGTCGGCACCGAGAGCGAGGACGACATCAAGGGCCTGTTCGACGACCTCGACGTCAATAGCCAGAAGCTCGGCCCGACAGTCGCCAAGCGGAACGAGAAGCTCGTGAAGTTGCTCGACGCCGTCGGTGACTTGAACCTGGGAGACTTCGCCGACAACACGATCGACGCTTTCGGCGACGCCTACGAGTACCTGATGACCATGTACGCCTCCAGCGCGGGAAAGTCCGGCGGTGAGTTCTTCACACCGCAGGAGGTGAGTGAACTGCTCGCGCGCATCACGGTGGTGGGCAAGACCGAGGTGAACAAGGTCTACGACCCGGCATGTGGCTCTGGCTCGCTCCTGCTCAAGTTCGCAAAGGTGCTCGGCAAGGAGAACGTCCACCAAGGCTTCTTTGGGCAGGAGATCAACCTCACCACTTACAACCTTGCGCGCATCAACATGTTCCTGCACGACGTAAACTTCGAGAAGTTCGACATCGCGCACGGGGACGTCCTCATCGACCCCAAACACTGGGACGATGAGCCCTTCGAAGCCATCGTCAGCAACCCTCCCTACTCGATCAACTGGGAGGGCGACGCGAACGCCACGCTGATCAACGATCCACGGTTCTCCCCAGCCGGCGTGCTCGCCCCCAAGTCTAGGGCCGATCTGGCCTTCACGATGCACATCCTCTCGTGGCTGGCGGTGAATGGGACGGCCGCCATCGTCGAGTTCCCAGGCGTGCTCTACCGCGCGGGGGCCGAGCAGAAGATCCGCAAGTACTTGGTCGACAACAACTACATCGATGCCGTCATCCAGCTCCCACCGGACCTCTTCTTCGGGACGACCATCGCCACCTGCATCATCGTGCTCAAGAAGTCGAAGAAGGACAACGCGGTGCTGTTCATCGACGCCTCGGCCGAGTTCACACACGAGGGTAACAAGAACCAGCTCACCCCGGCCCATCATCGGAAGATCCTGGACACCTACGTTGGCCGCGCGAGCGTCGAGCACTTCGCCCGGCTCGTGCCCCACCAGGTCATCGCCGACAATGGCTACAACATCTCCGTGACCGCCTACGTCGCGCAGAAGGACACCCGCGAGGCGGTCGACATCCAAATGCTCAACATCGAGATCGCCCGCATCGTGGCGCGGCAGTCGGCACTCCGCACCCAGATCGACGCCATTGTGGCTGACCTGGAAGGTGCCGTTTGAGCAAGATCTATGATCTCATCGCGAAGCACTGCCCGAACGGCGTGCCGCTCAAGGCACTCGGCGATATCGGCAAGTTCACGCGTGGCCGTCGGTTCACCAAGGACGATGTCGTCCAAGACGGCATCCCGAGCATCCACTACGGGGAGATATACACGCACTACGGCGTGTCCACCCGAACGACCGTCTCGCACGTCCGCGACGACCTCCGGGACCGGCTGAGGTTCGCGAAGCCCGGTGATGTGGTGATCGCCGGTGTCGGGGAGACCGTCGAGGACGTCGGCAAGGCAGTCGCATGGCTTGGCGATGAGGACGTCGCATTCCACGACGACTGCTTCGCATTCCGTTCGGAGCAAGACCCCACTTACATTGCCTATGTCATGCAGACGCCCGCTTTCCATGCACAGAAGGACAAATACGTTGCCAGAGCGAAGGTGAAACGCCTCTCCGGTGAGAGCATGGCTAAGATCTCCATCCCCGTCCCGCCTCTCCCCGTGCAGGAGGAAATTGTGCGCGTGCTGGACCTCTTTACGCAGCTAACTGCGGACCTGGCAGCGGAGTTGGAGGCGGAGCTGAAGACTCGCCGGAAGCAATACGAGAGTCATCGCGACAGGCTGCTGTCCTTCGAGGAGGTCGTATGAGCGAGGCGCCTGCACGCCACTATGAGCCGATTGCCGTCAGCCCTGAGAGCACGGTCGTGGCGGAGTTCATCTCTGAATCTGCCGGCCCCTCAACCTATCAATCCGAGGCCGAGCTGGAGCGCGAGTTCATCCAGCGCCTGCAAGCCCAAGCCTACGAGTACCTTCACATCACGGATGAGGCGCACCTCATCGCGAACATGCGCGCGCAGCTGGAGGCACTCAACGACATCGCGTTTTCCGACGCGGAGTGGGAGCGGTTCTTCACCGAACGGGTCGCTGGGAGCAACGACACGGCGGAAGATAAGACCCGCCGCATTCAAGAGGACCACATCCAGCTCCTGAAGCGCGATGATGGGTCTACGCACAACGTCAAGCTGATCGACAAGACTCAGATACACAACAACCGCCTCCAGGTGATCAACCAGTACGAGGTTGCCCAGAGTGAGGGGGGTGCGGCGCGCAGCAATCGCTACGACGTCACGGTGCTGGTGAACGGCCTTCCGCTCGTCCACATCGAGCTCAAGCGGCGCGGTGTGGACATTCGCGAGGCGTTCAACCAAATCAACCGCTACCAGCGCGACAGCTTCTGGGCGGGCTCCGGGCTCTTTGACTACGTCCAGATCTTCGTGATCAGCAACGGTACCCTGACCAAATACTACAGCAACACGACCCGTCGTCAGCACATCAAGGAGGGGCAGGCGAAGAAAGGCGTGCGCGTGACGTCGAACTCGTTCGAGTTCACCTCCTGGTGGGCAGATGCCAAGAACAAGCCCATTCAGGGGTTGACGGGCTTCACCAAGACCTTCTTCGCCAAACACGCACTTCTGGCCATCCTTACACGGTACTGCGTCCTCACGGCCGACCGGATGCTGCTGGTGATGCGCCCGTACCAGATCGTCGCAACTGAAAGGATCCTGAAGAAGATTGAGATCTCGACGAACGCGAAGACGCTCGGCAAGGCGGAGGCCGGCGGGTACGTCTGGCACACGACCGGTTCGGGAAAGACGCTCACGAGCTTCAAGGCGGCGCAGCTCGCATCCCGACTCGAAGGAGTCGGCAAGGTACTATTCGTGGTCGACCGCAAGGACCTCGACTACCAGACCATGCTTGAGTACGACCGGTTCGAGAAGGGCGCGGCGAACTCGAACACGTCGACGGCGGTACTGAAGAAGCAGCTCGGCGATAGGAAGGCGAGGATCATTGTCACGACCATCCAAAAGCTCTCGACGTTCATAGCGAGCAACAAAACCCACGACGTTTACGATGGCCACATAGTCATAATCTTCGACGAGTGCCATCGCTCTCAGTTCGGCGAGATGCACACCGCCATCACCAGGGCCTTCAAGCAGTACAACCTGTTCGGATTCACGGGCACCCCGATCTTCGCGGAGAACTCGACAACCGGCGGAAACCCGCAGTTGCGTACCACCGAGCAGGCGTTCGGCGAAAGGCTCCATACTTACACAATCGTCGACGCCATCACGGACAAGAACGTGCTCCCGTTCCGCATCGACTACGTGAACACGATCAAGGTGCCCGAAGGCGTCGGGGACAAGAAGGTCTCGGGCATCGACACGGAGCGCGCGTTAGTAGCTCCGGAGCGCATCACACAGATCGTAGGCTACATACGGGAGCACTTCGACCAGAAGACGCGACGCACCGGTCACTACAAGCACCGCATCCTCACGAACATCACCGAGGTCGTCGCCGGCAAAGGCAAAGGCGAAGAGAAAAAGGAGTCACGGCGGCTCCAGGGATTCAACTCGCTCCTGGCGACGGCCTCCATCGACGCCGCCAAGCGCTACTACGCGGAGTTGAAGAGCCAGCAGCAAGACGTCCCGCAAGCCAACCGCCTCAAGATCGGCCTGATCTACAGCTTCGCGCCCAACGAGGCAGAGGCCGACGGCGTGCTCGCCGAGGAGGGGTTCGAGCCCGACGGGCTGGATCAGGACTCACGCGACTTCCTGGACGCTGCGATCGAGGACTACAACGCCCTCTTCGGAACCAGCTACGACACCTCGGCAGACAAGTTCCAGAATTACTACAAGGACATGTCGCTGCGGTTGAAGAACCGCGAACTCGACCTGGTGATCGTCGTCAACATGTTCCTCACCGGCTTCGACGCTACGACGTTGAACACGCTCTGGGTCGACAAGAGCCTGCGCTCGCACGGCCTCATCCAGGCGTACTCTCGTACTAACCGCATCCTGAACTCGGTCAAGGTGTACGGGAACATCGTTAGTTTCCGCGACCTCGAACAGGCGACCAACGACGCCATCGCGCTCTTCGGCAACAAGGACGCGCGGGGCATCGTGGTGCTCAAGCCGTACAGCGAATACTACGGCACCTACCAGGCAAAGGTGGAGGAGCTGCTGAAGAGCTTCCCGTTGGACGCGATGCCAATCGTGGGCGAGGCGGCGCAGAAGGCGTTCGTCGCTCTGTTCGGCGCCATCCTGCGCCTTCGAAACATCCTGGTCTCATTCGACGAGTTTTCAGGTGACGACCTCCTGACCGATGGCCAGGTGCAGGACTACATCAGCCACTATCTCGACATTCACGCCGAGTTCCGCAAGGCCACGGAGGCCGAGAAGGAAGCGATCAACGACGACGTGGTGTTCGAGATCGAGCTAATCAAGCAGGTCGAGATCACCGTCGACTACATCCTGCTGCTCGTCCAACGGTACCGAGAACATCGGAGCGAGGACAAGGACAAGGAGATCCTGGTCGAGATCCGGCGAGCCATTGACAGCAGCCCCGGCCTCCGCAACAAGAAGGACCTCATCGAGGCGTTTGTGGACCGCATCTCGACGAGCGACATCGTCGACGAGAAGTGGGCCGCTTACGTCGCCACGCGCCGCGCCGCTGAACTCGACCGCATCATCGAGGAGGAGGGCCTGCGCCGGGACGAGACCCTGGCGTTCGTGGCTCGTGCCTTCCGTGACGGTGGCGTCAAGCCAAGCGGCACGGAGATCACGAAGATCCTGCCTCCAGTCTCGCGCTTCTCTACCGATGGCGGGCACGGAGAGAAGAAGCGGCGCGTGCTTGCTAGGCTCGTCGCGTTCTTCGACCGGTTCTTCGGGCTCGTTTCGACGGCACCCTAACCAGCATGGTGACTGGTCCGTCGCGGGATAGGCGACCCCTCGCGTTTCTGCCTTGTGGCCACCATCCGCGAGTAGCATGGGCCGTTCACGAAGTGAGTCGAAGAGTGGTCGTCAGCGGCCCGCGCCTTGAGACCGTGATCCTCTGATTCGATGCGCCGGCCAAGAGGCCGGGCATACACCGCCAATTGGTCGGTGTCGCAAGTCTCCCTTGGAAGGAGGTAACGGAGGGAATGGCACTGGCCCTCTCGTTCCTGTCCCTTGCCGCCGCCACCGTCCTCGACGAACTCGCCGATGGCCTCGGTGTCGGTGGATCGCGCAAAGTCGACCGCGGTACCGGGTTCATGCCCGTGTGCGTCGAATGCCTCCAGCAGACGAACATCGGGCCGCTGTTCTCGATCGCGCACTACTTCGAGCAGAACGGCGACCTCGTGCCGGATCCGGACGTCGTGTTCGTGCGCGCGGCCGACGGATGGGCACCGGTCTCGTTCCAGAACCTGATCGCGTACCGCACCGCCGTGACGTTCCACGAGGACGGCACGGTCGAGGTCGACGCCCCTGAGCAGCGAGATCTTGTGCAGTTCTGCGAGCAGTGGATGCGCAACATCGCCGTGCAGCAGGGGCTGCCGACTCGGAAGGCGCGAATGGGGGACGCATAGCGCTCTTGTGAGCCGCCGGAGGGGAGGTTCTTTCGATGCCCCATCCCGAGCGCTGCACGCACCCGTTTCCGCGGAAGCTTACGTTCGTCCTCGCGGAGGAGGTACGACGACTGCGCCGCGCGGGCGTGTCTGTCACCGAGCTCGCCCGGCGCTATGGGGTTGCGAAGTCGTCGATTAGCGCCGTCCTGAAGCTCCACACGTACGTGCCCGACTACGTTATCGCGGTCGGGTTGCACCGCGTCGAACGCGCCCTGCTCCGCGAGGTCGCGCAGGACGATCGGGTCGCCGACGAACAGGTCGCCTCGGAGCTCGTGGCGCAGGGACTCCACCAGCGCTGCTCGCAACAGAGGTAGCCAAGCTCTCTCTAGAGGAGGGGGCCGCAAGTGGCGTCGGGGTGACCGTAGGGGATTGGGATGAGCACCAACGGCTATCCCTTCACGACGCGCCGACAAGTCCTCGAACGAATCGCTTCCGACCCCACGTTCGTCGTCGAGTGCGTCGCGATCCTGGAAGACCGATACCAGCGTCGCGCTAGCGGTCCCGGCGAGTCGATGGGTTGGATGGCCTCGCATGCTGCGAAGGCGTCCGGTCTCGCCGCGAAGATCGCCGCTGGCGAAGCGACCGAGAAGGAACGCGCCGAAGCCGCGAAGCTCGCGCTTCGCTATGCGAAGCAGCTCGCCCGAGTGTTCCGAGACCGGGACCTCGCCGCGCGCCCCGAGCTCGTTGCCCAGGCCGCCGTGTTCGGACTCGCGCCGCCGGGGTCGCCGGTGAGGACGGCAACGGACCACCCGGCGGCAACGTCGCCGACCGCGCCAGGGGACGCGTGCGTCGCGCCGGTGACTCCGGCCGTGCAGGCCGAGGCGCCCTCCGAGCCCGTCCCGGCCCCCAAGAGGCGCGGACGTCCGAAGGGGTCGAAGAACCGGCCGAAGGAGCATGCCGCGCCCCCTCGACGTCGCCGCTCCCGAGCGTGACCGGAAGGGGGCTTCCAGGCGCGCTGACTCCGGGAGGTGCGCCCGCCTCCCACTCGGGCGCGCGACTGGATCGATTTGATCAGTAGCGGAACGAGGCCGCTTGGTGCTCGGCAGCGCGCGCTCGGCCTCTCCGCCCGTCTCAGAATCGATCTACGCGTACGACGGCCCTGGGAGCCCCATCTCCCCTCCTGTTCTACCCCTTGAGCTGCCCCCCCCCCTCCAAGCAGCGTCACGCTCGGTGCCTGCACACCGAGGACGCTCACGCGGCGGCGCGTGCGAGAACGCGACCGACTGTCGCCGCAACCCAGCGTCCACCACGCTTCGTGGCGTGCCCCTCTTCCCGCAGGACGCGGGCGATGGAGCGGAGAGAAATCCCCCCTGCACGCATCTCGAGCATCCGACGGACTGCTGCCGCCTCGCCATCGTGCTCGACGACGACCCGACGACCATCTCGACCAACCTCGTCGGTTCGCCGGAGCCCGAGAGGTACGCCGCCAATCAACACGCCCTCCGCCTGGAGGTGCGCGAGGGCGTCTCTGGTTCGTTCCGCGGTGGCCTCGCGTTCCCATTGGGCCACGCTTGCGAGGACGTTGAGCACGAGCCGCCCTGCTGCGCTCCGTGTGTCGATGGAGTCGGCCACCGACATGAGAGAGAAGCGCGCGGCGAAGTACCGCTCCACGAGATCGCCGAGGTCGCGCACCGAGCGGGTGAGGCGATCGAGCTTCGCCACCAGCAGGCCCTCCGCTTGGCCGGCATCGAGCATGGCTAGCGCTCGTTGGAGAGCTGGGCGGTCCAGTGTCTTCGCGCTGACCCCGGCGTCCACCTCGACGGCGACCAGTTCGAGGTCCATCGCGGTGGCGTAGGCGGCCAGCTTGGCGCGCTGCGCGTCAAGGCTCACACCCCCATCCGCCTGGCCCTCGGTGCTTACTCTCGCGTAGCCGACTACTCGCGTCATGAGTTCGAGTACCTCCTCAGTGGCCTTGTTTACGAAGGGGAGCCGTACGTAGACCGAACATCTCGGTGAAGGGGGATTGTCGGGAAGGGTACCTTCGCAACGGGGTCGAGCCCCGTGGAGATAGTCCTCGAAGACCAGCCACTCCCTTTCCAACGGATCGAGCCGGTCCAGGAAGAGAACCGACCGAGGAAGGGCGCCTCGAGCCGGCGCCGCCGGAGTTCCGATATGGGTAGGAGTATCGGAGGGGAGGCTTCTCCTCCCTGCTCGCGGGGTCTTTCCTTAACACGAGATCTTGTGCGTGGGGACTTCGCGGGTTCTCCCGCACGCCGATGCCATGGTCGGTTAACGCGCGAACAGGCCCGCCGGTGTCGGACCACTCCCTCGCCCTTTATTTGGCCCATGTCTTTATGGCGGATGTAGCAAGGCATGTCACGACAGCCTCGGACGCACTGGAACGTGCCCGAGAGCAGGGCTTCCTCGAATCAGTGTTCCCGCGACAGGAGGGCGAACCTGTCGAGAGTGACGGCGATAGCGAGCGCAGCGCCGTCGATCTGTGGGGCGACGAGTGCTGCGCCGGTGGACGGCCCATCATCATTCTCGGCGCACGAGTGCCCGAGGGCGATCACTTCGTCTCGGTGTTTTTCTACTATGCGCCAGGATGGGAAGAGCCGCTCAGGAGCATGCACGCAGCCTTCGTGCGCTACTACGCGGAGGGCCCGAGGACGGATGTAGAAGAGAGCGCACTGGTATGGACGAGCCCCGCGCGTTCCCGCGAAACGGCTCTCGCCTTGGCGCGCGACCTCGTCGCGCTCAACCGGTCTGGGAACGTGGCGAACGCGGAGTAGTCGCGCGGCATCGCGCCTCACTGACCCGCGCCTACGCCTTCTCGAGAAAACCTTTTTTCTGGAGGAAGATCAAACTGGTCGAGCTCGAACGGGTCCCTCGCGACGAACTACCCTCGGCCTCTTCGCTGAAGAGCTATCCCCGGCGACGGGGACAGATCGCGAGCTCCACCAGCGCGGCGACGGCGCCCTTGAAGCGGACCTCGTCACCTTCGTCGAACGCGACCCGCGCGTCCGCGGCAAGCAGCCGCGCCAGGACCGCCTGCAAGTTGTGCACAGCCGTTGAGGTCACGCGCGCCTCCGTCGGTGACATCCTTCCCCTCGGAGGAGGGATCATCGTCATCTCCGCCGGGGAGCGACGCATGTGACCTTCAGCCAACCCGTCGCTCTTGCAGGAGCTTCGCCGTCGCGCGCGTCGCGCGGGCAATCTCAGCGATGGCGGCGAGGCCCTCGCCTGTTGCGGCGGTGATGACGCCGGCGACGTAGAGGCCGCCTCCGGATGCGAGAGCGAGAATTCCGAGCAACTTCCAGAGCTGGGCCTCAAAGCTTCCAGTAACGAACCCCGCGATGACGGTGGCAACCCCGGCAACCGCGACAACGGCGGCCCCGAGTTTGAAGCCACCTCCAGTGCGCCGCAGTCCTTCGCTAACGACGATCAGGTTTCGGTAGCTCCAGGCTTGTCGCCGATCATCGTCGTCATCATGCGTCGGCGAATTCATGGACGTGCACTCCCACTGGGCGAGGCAGAAGCCTTGCAACACCATGCCGTCTGATTCAGTCGTTGGGACCGTGTCAGAGTGCAGCTCGTGCGCTTTAGCGGTACGAAGCAGTCACTCTGTTGGAGTTTGTCGAAGTCGTCCCCCGATCCCGCGGAAAATGCCTTGTACGGCATGGCTTCACCCGGATTCGCCGGTCGCCCGTGAACGGGGTTACAGAACGGGTCCATGGTCGGCAGGCGCTTGCTCGAACTCGTGACGCGGGCGAAGCACGCGGCAGGAGACGGCCGTGGCGGTGGGTTCCGGCATTGCTCCGCATGTGCCCTTCCCAAGACTGACTCGGTGATGGGCGTGCAACAGGCTGCGTCGGACGGACTATTCGCATACGCCTCACACGTAGCTGTGTAGAAGCAGTCCGGATCACACTCGCCCCCGCGGTTCGACGGGGCAGGAGCGGGAACGCCCGATGGCGAGGCTCTCGGCGGCAGCCCTCCGAGCATCTGCTTGATCGTCTCGACGTTCTGGCATCCGGTCTCGTCGCCCCCCGCACACGCCTTCTGCGAGAGCGAGGCGCTCATCGTCATGTCAGTTCGCGCACCTTCACCCTTGGTGTACATCGCGCCGAGGGCGCCACATGACGGAGCGTGGTTCGCGTTGCAGCCCCAGGTGAAGAGCACCAACGCGCGGTTTAGGCTGGGGCTCATCCTGGCGCCATCCGTGATGGTGACCGGCGAGTTCTCCTTGTAGGAAAGGACGCCGGCTGCGTAGCAACTCGGCCCGTTGCCTGCCGTGCACCGCCGCGAGCAGTCGGCCGCGTCACGACCATCGCACTGGCCGGGATCGCTCGCGACTGGAGTGCCAGAGTGGGCGGGTGGTGAGCCAAATGTGACAGCGGCGCCGCCGATCGGGCTCGCGCACCCGAGACCCGGCTGCTGCGCGAAGCATTGCACCACTTGGTTCGCGGTCGTCGGCGTTGCGGCGCGCAACGCGGAGACGCACGAACTCGTCGGGGCCAGCAGCGTCTCAGGCTGCGCCGGCTTGCCCTGCGAGTCGAGCCACAGGTGCGCCCCGCGACCGCACGCAGCGAGCCAGGCGGGGGGTGTCGGCGAGGCTGCGGGCGGTCCGTCCGCCCACGTCCGCGCAGACACGGACAGGGCGAGCACGGCTCCAACACCGGCGACAAACCCCGCGATGCAACGCTTCGAGATCATGCCCCCTCCATGAGTGCCTTCACCGTCGGACGCTCCGACTCAGAAAACCACCAGGAGTGTGTGTTGATCAACATCCACGGATGCTGTTCGCCCGTGCAGGCGCCTCGCACCATTCGGCACGTGAAGCTGGAATCGCCTGTTCCCCGGGATTTCGGAGCGTCCGTCCGTCGGCGGAGAAAGAAACTCGGCCTGACGATC
>JBKQKP010000292.1:0-14739 GCA_052147435.1 Polyangiaceae bacterium
GCTAGCGAGCAGCGGCGTTCTCACGCTCGCGCAGGTCATGGCGCCGGCCATCGCGCAGGCCGAGGGGCCGCGGAAGGATCTGCTCCGGAAGATCGCGCAGCGGGGGCCGTCGGCGATCGCGGCCGAGACCTTTGCCGGTGAGCTCGTTGCAGTGTGCGGTCGCCTCGCCGGCGGCCTCCTCACCCGCGACGACCTCGACGCCGTCCTCCCGGCAATCGTCGCCGCGCGAGAGCTCCCCCTGCAGGGGCCCGCGAGGCGAGCGGCCTTCGTGCCCTGGCGCGAAGCGGCCATGGCAGGAAAGCGCGGCGAGCCGTCGCTCGCCGGGGGCCGCGTGCACGTCGTTGCCGCGATCGACCATCGCGGGCTGGTCGCCGCCGCCTGCTACGAGGCTCGCGAAGACGGGATCGCCGTCGAGCCGCTCGGGCTCGTCGCTCCGTTCATGGCTTCTCCGGTTCTTCGGGGTCAGCCCCGCGTTCGTCCGGGCACTCCTGCGGTCGCAGCCGCCCCCCTCGCGCTCGTCCGCACGACGAGCGAGTCCGCGCTCGACGTGGCGATCGGGATCGCGTGTGACCCCGACTCGGAGAACCTGCTCGGCGCGATGCTCGACGGGTGGTCGACCGACGCGGACGGCCTGCCCCCCCCCTACGCGGGGCCGGGAATGCTCATCGGGGCGATCCGCACGAAGAGCGGCGTCAGCCCGCTCGCGCGCCGCGGCGATTGACGGTCCGCCGCCGCCGCCGGACGAGCACCGCGACGAGCCCAACGCCCACGCTGAGAGCGACGCCGCCCCCTTCGCTCGCAGTCGTCGTCCGGCAACCGCAGCTCGCTTTCGCCTGACCCTCGCCGTAACCCCCGTCGAAGCCGTTGCCGCCGGTGCTGCCGGGCCCCCCTTCTTCCTCGATTCCTCCGTCCTCTAGCGTACCCGTACCCCCCTCGGGCAGGTTGAGGACGATCCCCGGCCCGGAGTCCACCGGCGTCGTGTTCGGAACGCACGCCCCCGTCTGGCAGATCTGGTTGGCCGGGCACACGGCCCCCGTGCACGCGCTGATGCAGAGGCCGTTCTGGCAAACGTCGCCGGTTCCGCACGTGATCGTCGCGCAGTCGGTCGGAACGCACTGGCCCGCCAGCGGACCGGTGGTCTCGCACGTCTCCGTCGACGAGCAGGGGGCGCACGGGCACGTCGGGACGCACGTTCCATTTTCGCAGACCTGTCCGGTGCCGCAGTTGAGCCCAGCGCACGGATTAACGCAGTTGCCGAGGCGGCAGACCTGACCGATGGGGCACGTCACGCCGCTGCACGCGTCGACGCACAGGCCGTTCTGACAAACCTCGCCGGCCGTGCACGTCACCCCCACGCAGTCCGTCTCGATGCAGACCCCTCCGACGCAGGTCTGCCCGGTGGCGCACCCCACTTCCGTGCACGTGGGGACGCACGCCGTTCCGTCGCATACGGTGCCCGCCGGGCAGGGGCCCGTGTCGATGACGCCGTCGCAGTTGTTGTCGAGGCCGTTGCACTGCGAGGGTTGAGGGCCGGTCAGCGGCTGGCACGTCGTGGCGCCGTTGACGCCGCACGTGATCTGACCGGCGGCGCAGATCCCGGGCTGCCCCGTCGAGCAGGCCTGGCCGGCGGTCGGGCAGAGGATCTGCCCGCCACGGACGAGGAACTGCCAGACGCCCGGCTGTGGCGGCGTGAGGTTCGACTGGGTGCACAGCTCGGTAGAGATCCCCGCCTGCCGCGACATCGGCAAAGACGCGTAGTCGGTGTCCGGACTCTCCGCGGAGTCAAAGCCGGCCTGCGCCGGTGTGCATGAGGTGCCGACAGTCCCGGCTGGGCAGAATCCACTCGTGCCGCCGCTCGCGTCCCCCGCCTCCCACCCGCACTCGTTGTAACGAAACTCGATGTTGAAATCGACGCCGCTCACGCCGCCGTCCGGGGCGATCGTCGCGCCACAGCTCGTCGCCGAGAGGATCATCTGGAATGACATGACCGGCGTGGTGTTGCAGGAGTAGAACCCGACCTGGTCCCAGGTGACCACCATCTGTCCGGGCGTCAGCGACCACCAGACGCCGTCGGTCGCGGGCGCAGACGTGTAGTCCGGCCCGCTCGTGCACGTCGCGCCCGCCGGGTATCCGCCGTTGCTCGGATAGTTCCCGTCATCGCACTCGCTACTCCCGTTCCGAGTGTCTACGTCGGCCCAGTACGGGGCGATCATCGGCTCCGGGGCGCCGGGGAAGGCGTCGGGCGTAAACGCCACGAGGGGCCCCTGGAAGCTCAGGTTCCCGTTGTTGTTGATCCACGCCGTCGTGTAGCTCCCCGAATAGAAGTGGAGCCCCTTGGGGAACGCCGGGGTGAGGTCCAGCCCCGGAGTGCCGGCCGGCCAGGAGCCGTCGTCGTTCGGGGGCATGCAGGAGGTACCAAACCCCTCTGCCCCGCCGAGACCGGTCACGAGCGTCGCGCCGGCGTGCGCGTCGCGCACGCTCGCGAGGGCCACCAGGGTGCCAACCAACACGGCGACCGTTCGGCGCATGTGCATCTCCCCGGGCCTCTATGCCGCAGCGGGAACAACGGCGCAACCAGCGTGGGGCTCGAAAGCGGCGCGCGAGAGCGCCAGCGCAGCCATGTGCTCTTCACGTCAGTGGTCGCAGTACGTGAGCCCGCCCTCGTGATCAGCGCAGTCCGTCGCGACGCGGACCCCCGTGATCGCGTCGATCGCTTGCTCGAGCGCGCAGAGGGCGTCGGGCTCCTGAACGATGAACATCGGGTTCTTTGGGCACCCGAGGTTGTTCTCGACGACCACCGGAGCACCAACGCCGAGATCGACCGTGAGCTCCGCCCGGAAGTCGTCGGTGCCGAGGTCGTAGCTCTTCTTCCAGGTCGAGGCCCCAGCGCACGCGGCCTGCGCGAAGAGCGTGGCGGCGTCGCCGGGGGAGATGGTCCAAGCGGAACGACCCCGGATGCGGACGGCTTCCTTCCCGAGGTAGACGACCTTGCCATCTGGATGCACTTCCACCGCGTACGCGCGACCCGTTCCGAAGGGGTTCTGATCGCGCTTCAGCACGAGGCGCGCGTTGGACGGAGGGGGGGGAGGATTGCAGGCGCCGAGCCCGGAAGCGCCATCCGAGGAGGTCGCGCGAAGCGCTGCGTCGACTTCGATGGAAGGTGCCGACAGGTGAACGGTGACCGTCGAGGGGATCGAGCCTGCCTGCGCTTGCGTCTGGGCGTCGGGGGTGCGCGTCGGCGAGCACGCGAGAGGGCAGGTGAGAGGAGACGACCCGGCGATGATCAACAGGACGAACCGGGCAGACTGCATCGCAGCCGATTGTCCCATACCGCGCGCGGCTCGTGCTCGCGCGCCGACGTTCGCGCCGCCGCTACTGGATGACGTACGTGTACACCGGCTGCGACACGAGCCCCGAGGGGGTGTTGACGACGATCGCCGACGCGACGGTGATTGTCGAGAACCCGCTCACCTCTCCGACGAAGACTTCCGTGCCGCCGAGCCGCAGCGTGCACGTCCCGCCGTTCTCGGAGGACCAGGTCGCCACGATGAGCGACTCGCTGATCGTCTTGTTCGCCGGGGGTGTCTCGACGATCTGGTCACCGTCCAGCGTGAACTCGGGCGTCGTGTAGCCGAAGACGTCGTACGACGCGTAGCTGTTCGTGCAGTTCGCCTCGGTGGAGGCCCACACGAGCGGAGCCCCGGTCTCCGGGTTCGGAGGGTTGCCCGGCTCCTGGTCGCTGATCCACAGCTGGAGCTCATTGCCATCGACACCCGTCACCTCGGTCAGCGCGTAGCTGCACGAGGCCGTGAGGTCGGCGAGCCCGTACGTCGCTCGGACCTCCCCGGCGGGGGGGAGCGGGATCACCTTGGCCGGAGTCGACGCGCAGGCGACGGTGGGATCGAGAGCGATGAGCCCGAGGCCACCGCCGGTGAGTGTGAGCGCGCTCGAGGTCTTGCCGGGGTCCTCTGTGGATGCAGTGGACGCGACAGGGGCGGTGCAGCCGATGACGGCGGCCAGCGGCGCGGCGAGAGCGAGAGCGAGGGCGAGTGCGAGCTTCATGGGTGAGAAGACCTCCAGACCCGGTGTGTTGAGCGGGCGTGCCGGACCCGATTGCAGCTCGCGGACCAAGCGCAGCAGCGTGCGAAAACGCGCGCGATCGCGCATCGTGCGCCGCTCGGAGCGCGAGGTGCACGACGTGAGGTGCAGCGCCTGCACAGGGACGTTGCGCATCGAGCGCACGGGTTGGTCGAGGGCCTCGACGAGACGCGCTACCTCGTCCACGAGGTCGCCTATCTCCTCCACGAGGTCCCGTACGGCGTGGGACGGCACCCGCGACCTCGGTGACGAGATCGCCTATCTCCTCCAGGAGGCGCGTCATCTCCTCGACGAGATCCCGCATCCCGTGGCAGGGCACTCGGCATCACGACGACGAGGTGGCCCACCTCGTCCGGGACATCGGGGATCTCGTTCAGGAGATCCCGCATCCCGTGGCAGGGCACTCGGCATCACGACGAGGAGGTGACCCACCTCGTCCAGGACATCGGGGATCTCGATGGCGCGAGGCTAGACCAGCGCGGACCGATCCCGGATCAGTGACGGCGCAGTCAGCTCTAGCCGAGCTTGACGTGGTGCCGCTTGGCGTAAGCCGTGACGCCGATCTTGTCGATCGTGCGGATGTCGCGCGTCGTGAGGTTGAGCGTCACGAACCGCCGCAGCTCCGGCACCCAGACGCGGCGGGTCTGGATGTTCACGTTCTGCCAGCGCTTCGTCTTGATGTTCGAGTGCGAGACGTTCTGCGCCTTCAGCTTGCGCTTGCCCGTGATGTCGCTCTTGGCCATGACGTGGAATCCTCAGGTACGAAAAACCGCACCCCGCAGAATGGGGACGCGCAACCTGAGGCACGGCGTTCGCTCTGTCAAGCAGAACTGCGCAAATGCGCCGGTATCTGGGCTGGTCCGCGAACCTAATCCTCGAATGCGGAGTCGTGCTTTGGCCCCGGATCGGAGGCCCCCGGTCCGACGGCGCGATGGACGTCGACCTGCCTGGCTTGGCCCCCCAATACCGCCGCAAGAAGCTGGAAAAGAGCAAAAGTCACGAGCGTCGTGGCGACGAGCGCACCGAGGGCGGCCGCACTCAGGGCGAGCGTGTCCGGGTCCCTGCCGCTCCACGCTGACGCCACGGCGCGCCAGGTCGGGCGGGCGGCGTAGGCGCCGACGACGAGGGCGGCCCATTGGGCGCACCCGCCCGAGGTTTCGGGCCCCATGAACCCGAGCGTGGCCGCGAGCGCGGCGGCGACTCCGACGGCTGCCAGGGCCCGCGCCCCGAGAGCCACCCCTCCGTCGGCGGCCGTCATCGCCAGGAGAACGACCGCCGGGACGGAGACCGCGAGCGCGATCGCAAGGATGACCCGCGCCGCGCGAAAGGCGCGATATCGAGACCGGAAGAGGAGCGCCCCTGGAAGGGCCGTCGCCATCGCCGCCATCGCGAGGGCCGCCCCTCCCCCCTCGTCACCCAGCCTCGAGAGCGGCCCGAGGCCGGCGGCCCCCAGGAGAAGGGGAATCGCTCCGGCGAGCGCCCCCGCGGCAGCGCGCAGGGCGTAGGGGAGGGGGACGAAGGCGGCGACGGCGGCGAGGATGGCCGTGCAGGCGGCCCCTTCGAGCGCCCACCGCGCCCCCAGCCGGGTACCGCCGATGCCCCAAGACGCCACGACGACGCCGACGACGGAGATCGCGAGCATCGCGATCAGAGCCCCCCGTAGAGCCCGGCGTGCCGGCGCTTGCGGAGCGACCTCCTCGCGGAGGATGTCGGAAGCCAGGATCGGCGGCTTCACCGGAGGCAACCGCACCGGCGCGCGCCGCACCGAGGGGGGCAACGACGACGTCGACATCGGCGGCGGGGGGGTCGGGGGCAGGGCCATCAGCGGCGCCCCCCGCCCGACACTCGTTCCCCTGGCGGTACCGGTTCTTCCATCGAAGTGCCCTTAGCGTAGCGCCAACTCCCCGAGCTTGGCCACCAAGCCCCGGCACCAGCCTCGCACCTCCTGGAACCGGGTGTGCGGGACAAGACGCTCCTCGTCCATGTATTGCCTGCGGGCGAGCTCGACCTGGATCGCATGCGTTTTGTCGCGCGGCCGGCCGTAGTGGCACGTGGTGAAGCCCCCTCGGTAGGGCTCGTCGTGCCTCACGGACCACCCGATCCCGCGAGCATGCCCCTCCACGGCGTCGATCAGGCGTGAGTCAGCCGTGGTGCGCCCCCGGGTGCCGGGGACGACGTCTGCGCGCGCGGGCCCGATCTCCCCCGTCGCCCATCGCGCGTGACTTGGCATCGAGTGTCCCGCCAGGATCACCGCCACCCCGAATCGGCTGATCTTTTCGGCGACGATCCGCCGCACCTCGGCATGATACGGCCGGTGATAGGCGGCAAGCCGCCGCTCGAGCTCGGCGCGCGGCAAGGGGGCCGCGAACACCCGCCCCCCTTCTCCGCTGACGCGCCAGATCACCCCTCGTGGCGCCTTTGCCCCGGCGGGCCCCCCTTCGACGGACTCGGCGTCGAAGTCGTCCTCGGCGCGGTTCAGATCGACCACGTAACGGGAGAGCGTCCCCCAGAGGAGCGTCGCCCCTTCGAGCGGCGCGTCCGCGTAGAGCTCGTGGACGTACAGGTCGGCGTCGCGCGCCAAGCTCGACGCGGGGACGTCGATCTGCGCGAGGACGTCAGGAGGGAGCGCGAGGCCGGCGTGCGGGACCTCGACGAGGACGGGGGTCTCCTGTCCAGGGGCGGGCTCACGGAGCTCGAAGGGGCGCTCGCCCATCGCCGAGGACGCTAGCATCCGCGGAGCCGCGCGCGCTAGGCGCGCGGATGAGCGCGGGCGTGTGCGGCGCGAACGTGGTCCTGCGCCACGCGCGTGTAGATCTCGGTGGTTCCGAGGTCGGCGTGACCCAGCATCGCCTGGACCGCGCGGAGGTCGGCGCCGTTCCTCAGCAGGTGCGTGGCGAACGAGTGCCGGAGCTTGTGCGGCGAGATTGGCGTTCGGATGCCGGCCCCAAGGGCGTAGCGCTTGAGAAGCTTCCAGAATCCCTGGCGCGTGAGCGGCCCGCCGCGAGGAGACACGAAGAGCGTGTTGTCGTGCGGGCGAGCGACGTTGGGCCTCACGTCGCGAAGGTAGGCGCCGATGTGATCGAGCGCGGCCTCGCCCACCGGCACCAGGCGCCGCTTCCCCCCTTTGCCGAGCGCCGAGACGAGGCCGGCCTTCGTGTCGACGTCCCCCACCTTGAGGGAGACGACCTCCGTCACGCGGAGGCCGGAGGCGTACATGAGATGGATCATCGCGGCGTCGCGAATCCCGCGAGGCTTCGTGCGGTCCGGGATCGCGAGGAGCGCCTCGACCTCCTCGAAGGAGAGGACCTTCGGGAGCTTGCGTCCGAGGCGGGGACGGTCGACGAGCTGCGTGGGGTCGGCGGCGATGGCGCGCTCGCGCACGAGGAAGCGAAAGAAGCCGCGCAGCGCCGAGAGCTGTCTTGCGCTCGAGCGCGCGCCGAAGCCGGTCTTCACGTTCCCGACGAGGAGCTCTGCGATCGTCCCCGCGTCGATCGCGCGTGGGTCGATGCTCGCACCCTTCTCGTCGCCGCCGCCACCCACGTGCTGCGCGAGGCGCTGCAGATCGCGCGAGTACGCCTCGAGCGAGTTCTTCGCGAGCGCCCGCTCCACCCGCAAGTGATCGAGGTAGGCGTCGATCCAGCCGTCGAGGTCCACGCCGCCATTGTCGCGCCGTCGGGGGTCGATTCGCGAGTTCTCTTCAGTCGAGGCGCTTCTCGGGAGCCGGGCTCACCGTCACGCGCACGCCGCGGCGACGAAGGCGCGGAGGCGCGGCTCGGGGTCCGCCTCGCGCATGAGAGCCTCCCCGACGAGCACGGCGTCGGCGGGGCTCCGCGCGACGGCCTTCACGTCGTCTTCGGTCTTCACCCCCGAGAGATGAATCCGGATGACGGTGGACGGAATCGCCGCGAGCACGCGCGTCGTTCGTTGCGCGTCCATCGCGAGCGTGTCGAGGTCTCGCGCGTTCACGCCGATGATCCGCGCGTTGCATTCGAGGGCGGTCGCGAGCTCGGTTTCGTCCCTCACCTCGACCACGGGGTGGAGATCGCGCGCGCGCGCGGCTTTGTAGAGCTCCCGGAGGCGGGATGGCGGGACAATGCGCGCGATCAAGAGGACGGCGTCGGCGCCGGTCGCTCGCGCCTGATCGAGCTGCACTTCGTCGAGCACGAACTCCTTGGCGAGGATCGGGACGTCGCGCGCGAGCCGGTCGACGCTCTCGCGCGCTCGCTCCACGTCCTTCCACGAGCCGCCGAAGAACGGGCCGTCGCACAGGACGCTCACCATCGCCGCCCCCGCGCGTCCGTACGCCTCTGCGCGCGCGTCCACGGTCATCGTGCGAGAGAGCTCGCCGGCGCTCGGGCTCTTCAGCTTGATCTCCGCGACGAAGCGCAGCGGATCGCCGGGCCCGCGCTGCAGCGCGCGGAGCACGTCGAGTGTGCCGCGGCGCACGGTGGATGGCTGGACCTCGGTGGCCTTCAGGTCCTGTATCTCGAGGCGCTTCGACGCAAGGATTCGCTCGAGCAAGCTCACGTTCCCCCCTTTTGGTCCCCGTGCGCAAGCGCGCGCTTCGCCGTCGCCGTGCGCCAGCGCTCGAGGCGCTCACGTGCCGCGCCAGACGCAATCGCGTCGCGCGCCCGCTCGGCGCATGCGAGGAGCGTGCTCTCCGCGTCGGCCACGGCGAGCGCCGCTGCGGCGTTCAGAAGCACGGCGTCGCGTGCGGCATGCGCCTCGCCTTCGAGGATCCGGACGATCGTCTCGGCGTTCTCGTGCGCCGTCCCCCCCGCGATGGCCCCGCGATCGCCCGCGCGAAGGCCGAAGTCCTCCGACGTGATCGTCCGTTCCCGAACCTCTCCACCGAAAGCCTCGCTCACGCGCGTCGGAGCGCACGGGCTCACTTCGTCGAGGCCGTCGGTGCTCCGGACGACCCAGGCGCGTCGGGTCCCCAGGGACGCGAGCGCACGCGCGGCGATCGGGCGAAGCGCGTCCGAATAGACGCCGACGAGCTGGTGCGTCGCCCGCGCGGGGTTCGCGAGCGGACCGAGGGCGTTGAAGATCGTGCGGACGCCGAGCTCACGACGTGCGACCGCGGCGTGCCGCAGCGCAGGGTGATGGGCGGGGGCAAACAGGAAGACGATCCCCGCCTCGCGCAAGATGCCCGCCTGGTCATTGGGCGCCACATCCACGGCGATACCGAGCGCCTCGACGACGTCGGCGCTCCCGCACCTGCTCGAGACGGAGCGATTGCCGTGCTTCGCGACGGCCACGCCGCACGCCGCGACGACGATCGCCGCGGCGGTCGACAGGTTCAACGTCTGCCCGCCGTCGCCCCCCGTTCCGCACGTGTCGAGGACAGCGTCGAGACCATGATCGACCGCCTCCATCGCGTCGCGCAGCGCCTGGGCGCCGGCGACGATCGCGTCGGCCCCTTCTCCGCGCACGCGTAGCGCCGCAGCGAAGGCGCCGACCTGCATCGGAGTCCACGCTCCGGAAAGGATCGCTTCGAAGGCACCGCGCACGAGCGCCTTCGTCGGCGCATCGCCGGTGGCGAGCGCGTCGAGGACGCTCGCGAACGAAGATGTCGACCCTCCTTCGCTCACGGCGCGCCCCGCTCGGGCGGAGACGCGCGCTTCACCCAGTTCGCAAGGAGCGCCTTCCCCTCGAGCGTGAGGATGCTCTCCGGGTGAAACTGGACCCCCTCGACGTCGAGGCTCTCGTGCCGGAGGCCCATGATCTCCCCCTCGGCCGTCCACGCCGTTACCGCGAGGCAGGCGGGGAGCGACGAGCGCTCGACGAGGAGCGAGTGGTAACGCGTGGCCTCGAACGGGGATGCAACGCCTGCGAAGATGCCGGTGCCGTCGTGATGAACCGGAGACGTCTTGCCGTGCATCAGCCGTCCGGCGCGGACGACCTTCCCGCCGAAGGCCTGACCGATCGCTTGATGACCGAGGCAGACGCCGAGGATCGGGAGCTTCCCCGAGAGCGCACGGATGGCGGCAAGCGAAATCCCTGCCTCGTTGGGGGTGCACGGACCGGGCGAGATGAGGAGCCCGTCGGGTGCGCGCTCGACGATCCCCTCGACCCCGAGCTCGTCGTTCTTCACGACCTCGCACGTCGCTCCGAGCTCGCCGAGGTACTGGACAAGGTTGAACGTGAAGGAGTCGTAGTTGTCGAGGACGAGGACGCGCATGTCTACGCATTCTTGCCGTGGAGGGTCGACGTCGTCGCGCCGCGGCAGGCTGCGCCGGTGAGCATGGGACGACCTAGCGGGGCCGGTCAACCGGAGTCGGCAATCGGGCCGGGGGGGGCGAGGGCGGCGGACGCGACGTCGAGCGCCTTTTTCTCGAGAGCTACCTGCGCCTCGATCGCGGCGAGCTTCGCGTCGAGATCCTCGCCGCGGAGCGCCTGTGCGTAGAGGGTGATCGCCGCGCGCCGTTCGCGGATGACGGCGAGCATCGCGTCGCGCCGCGCGCGGGCCCACGGGGTCTCGAGCGGCTCGCGCTCTGCCTCGGCCAGCGCTTCGGCGGAGGCGTGGTCGGCGTCCCCTTCGAGGAGCGAGGCGGCTTTCGCGTCGTCCCCTTCGCGCGAAGCGTCGTCCGCGCTCTTGAGCGCGCGATCGAACGCTTCATCGGCCGTGACGATGGCCTCGAGCCTGACGTGATCTCGCGCGTCGCGCTCGGCCTGCTCGCGCGCGGCGTCGTGGCACGCGGACGTCGAGCACGTACACACCAGAGAGAGAAGCGCGGCAAACGCGACGACGGGCCCCGACCTCAGGCGATCTGCCGCGCCTCGGCGACGATCTCGGCGAGGCGCGCCCGCTCGTCCTCGTGAAGCCCCACGAAGCGAAGCGCCTGCAAGTCCCCCCAGTCGCGAACGCATCGAGCCCAGATCCAAAACCGCTCGCCCTTCCATGGGATGCCGAGCTCGATGGAGAAGAAGCTCCTCGCCAGAGCCGGCTCGAGGATCTTCCGTACCATCATTCCGCCGGCCGACAGATCGAGAACCCTCGCCAGGTGCGGCACACCTTCGATGTGCTTGTTGACGAAGAGTCCTCCGAACCGTGCTCGCTCTTCGATCCGCCTGTTTGAGCTCTCGCTAAGTCGCATGGTGCGCCCCCATGCCGCGAGTGTACGTCGATGTGTGCTTCGATCGGCAAGTTCGCGGCAAGACCAGTCCGCCGCCGCTGAGCCGCTCCTCGAGCCCCAGCGCGGGTCTTGCGGCCACGAAACGTCTCCCGAGAGGGCAAACGTAGCGGTCGCGTTGACTTTCGTGGCGGCGCGAAACTAACGTGCGCGCCGCGCGAATCGAGCGCGCGGTCTCGCGGGCGCCCCAAGCGTCCCGGGCGACCGCGGGTCGATCCTAGGAGAGCGATGGCCGACGACAAGAAGCCGAAGATTGACCTGAAGGCGCGACTTGGAAAGCAGGGAGGAGCCGCGGCGGCTCCTGCCCCGACGCCCATGCCCGGTGGCGTCGTTCCCCAGGCGACGCGGTCCCAGCCCCCTCCCATGGTGGGTTCGCCTCAGGCCCCGCCCGGCGTCCCGGTCGGTCCCCCCCCGCGATTCGCGCCGGCCTCCCAGGCGCCGATGGACCCCTCGAACCCGCTCGCGGCCGTCGCTACGCCCTATCGGCCCCCGCCGATGCAGCAGCAGGCGCCAGCCCCAGTCGCAACGCGGATCGAGGTCGATGAGGGGGTCGTTCACGAGGCCCGGCGCGGCGCATTGAAGCGCGGAATGGTCATCGGCCTCATCATCGCCGCGGCGCTCGGAGGGGTCGGCTTCGTCGCCGGCGGTGCCTCGGAGCAGGGGAAGGCGCGCGAGAAGAGCAAGGGGGACGCCGCGTCTCTCAGCGAAGACCTGACGAAGGCGAAGGACACGCTCACGAAGCTGGCCGACAAGATGGAAGAGGGGGTGAAGACCCTCTCCGGCGGCAAGTTCCCCGACAAGCTCTCCGGCGACCTCGGAGGTCTCAACGTCGCGTTCGACGGCTCGGAGCTCGCCGGGCGCCGCTTCAGCGGCTTCCCCCAGGAGACGACGGCGATGCTCGTCGACTTCATCACGAGCGTGCAGGCGCTGAACGATCGCAAAGAGCTCGTTCAGGGGCTTCTCACGAAGCTACAGAAGCCGATGACCGATCAGATGAACGCCCCTCCGGGCTCCGGGTCGATCACGCTCATCGCCGCCGTTCAGAAGGATGCGACGGGCAACCCGTACGCGTTCCTGGCGCCGCTCAGCCCCGCGATCACGTTCACGAGCTCGAGCGACATCAAGTGGCCCCCGCAGTTCACGTTCTCCGATCCGATGGGGGGGGGCTCGAACGCAAGCGCTCCCCGCTATACGGGCGGGGACATCTCGAAGGCAGCCGCGGCGATCCCGGTCGTCGGCAAGACGTTCGAGAAGGTCTGCCCGAGCGAGGCCGCGGGTGGCGTCGCGCAGCTGAGGGCGCAGATCGGCGGCTTCATCCGCGACATCCGCGGGGAAGGCGCCGCTGCCCCCGACGTCGTCACGGACACGAAGGCCGGCCTCATCGAGCGTGCGGACAAGCTCCTCCTGGGGCTGCAGAAGGTCCAGTAGCGAGCTTAGCTTCGTCGCTGGCCCCAGACCGCGGTCCTCCCGCTCTCCTCGCCACCGCCGATGCCTACGTAGCCGCGGGCGAGGAGCGCGCTCCCGATCGCGGCGAGCGGCGGTGCCCCTCGTGGCGGAAGGAGCTTTCCCAACCACCGTCGTGACTTCCCCGCGAAGACGACCAAGCGGGTCCCCGGGGCCATCGTGTCGGCGCTGGGGATCTGCGCCGCGACGCTCTCCACGTCGTCCCCATCGACCTCGATCGTGACGCGTTCTATTGCCAGTGCCATCGGCAGGCTCGGATGACTCGCATGACGGGCGGCGGCCTAGGAGGTCACGGAGGGCTGGGTCACCGGTTTCTCTTCGTCGACGGGGACGATTTCCACTTTCACGATGTGGGTTTCGTCCGCTTCTCTGACGATGAACGTGAGGCCGTCGACGGTGAGCGTCGAGCCGATCGGAGGGACCCGGCCGGCGCGGTGGACGAGCAGTCCGCCGAGCGACTCGAAGTCCCCTTCGACGGGGATGTCTCGGCCGAGTCGGGTCGACAGATCGCCGATCGAGATCGCGGCGTCGGCGACGAAGCGGTTGTCACCGACCTGTTCGATCTGCTGCTCGTGATCGGTGTCGTACTCGTCGTGGATCTCGCCGACGATCTCCTCGAGGATGTCCTCGAGCGTGACGACTCCGCCCGTGCCGCCGAACTCGTCGCTCACGATCGCCATGTGGAGGCGCTTGGCCCGCATTTCGCGCAAGACGCTCGCTGCGGGCTGAGTCTCCGCGACGAACAGGACCGGGGAGCGAACGAGATCGCTCAGCTTGGCCTGCCCCAGCTTCTTGTCGCGAACGAGAGCGAAGAGGTCTTTCACGTAGAGAAGGCCGACTACGTTGTCGAGTGTCTCGCGGTAGACCGGGTAGCGCGAGTGGCCGTCGGTCGTGACCAGCGCGAGGACGTCGTCGAGCTTCATCTCGATCTCGATCGCCGAGATTCGTCGCCGCGGGACCATGACCTCGCGCGCTGTGAGGTCCTTGAAGTCGAGGACGTTGCGGATCATCTCCGCGGGCTCGTTCGCGATCGACCCCGCCTTCTCTCCGACGCTCACGGCCCACTCGAGCTCGGTCTCGGTCATCCGCGGGTCTGCGGGGTGCTGCTCGGGGACGCGCTTGCCGACGGCCCCTCCGAGGACGCCGAGCGGCCACGCGAACGGGACCAGGACCCACTCGAAGGGGGTGAGGAGGCGCAGAGCGAGCGCCCCGATCCGCTCGGGCTGGCGGCGGCTCAGCGTGGAGAGGATTTCGGCGAGCGTGCCATAGCTCAGGACGGCGCCGAGGACCGCCGCGGCGATAGCGAGGTTGGGGGAGAGCCAGACCTGGGCCGCCTGGCTGAAGAGGGCGGCGCCTAGGCTGAGAAGGACGATCCGGCCGGCGAGCCACCTCGACGTGACCTGAACCCGGTTGGCGGCGTACCGCCGGAACGCAGCCGCGTCCGGGTTCGCCCCGCTCGCCAGCGCCTGGAGACGAGGCTCCGCGAGGGCCTGCAGCGCGGCGTCACCGGCGGCAAAGAGAGACCCGACCATCGTGGCGAGGACGCCCGCGGCTATCGATGGGATTGGCACGCCTAAACTCAAACCGACGGTGCTCCTTGGGTGTAGACCCGCGCCGCACCGTAGCGCGGACGCGCGCGCCTCGCCCCCCCTGGCGGCGTGCGTCTACCTCACCGTACCCGAGCGACCAGAGCGGTCAAGTTGGGCTGGGGGTGCGAATAAAGAGAAACAAAAACGAAATCTTATGCTTCTGACAAGACCCGCATGACGTTCTCCCGGAGGAGCTTTCCGATGGTGCGCTCGTTGACCCCGGCGGCCAGGAGGGCGTCGGTCAGGAGGGGGAGGCCGCGCGGGTCGGCGAGGGGGCGGGTCGGAATGATGAATCCGTCCCAGTCGCTGCCGAGCGCAGGCGTGTCCTCCCCGACGACGTCGAGGATGTGGAGGAGGTGCTTGACCACGGGCCCAATCCCATCCCCCCCGATGAACTTGGGGCAGAAGATGACGCCAACGCACCCCCCCTTGTCGGCGATCGTGCGCAGCTG
>JBKQKP010000293.1:0-27896 GCA_052147435.1 Polyangiaceae bacterium
CTCCAAAGCGGTTCGACGCGAACGGCCGGATCATCCGCGCCGGGAAAGGGCAGTGGTAGCAGCCATGTCACTCAAAGATCCCTACGCCGCGCTGCGGACGCGCAAGCCTTCGGGCAGCAGCTCGGGCAGCTCCTCGTCGAGCGGCTCATCGTCGAGCAGCTCGTCCTCGTCGAGCAGCTCCTCCGCGAGGCCCGCACCCGCACCCTCGTCGAGCAGCAGCAGCTCGTCGTCGTCATCGAGCAGTAGCAGCTCATCGTCGAGCAGCAGCAGCAGCAGCGATGACACGCATCCCGCCGACCGCCCGGCGAAGGTGCACAAGGACATCCGAGCACTGGCGAAGCGGCTCGCGGGCGGTCCCGCGGGCGAGAAGGGCTGACCAATCCCCGGGGATTGGTCCCCGACGACTACCGACACGAAGGAAAGGAAGTGACTCATGGCATCGAAGAAAGGCACCGTTACCGACCCGTCCGCCCCGCCGTTCGCCACGCGAGGCGGCGCCCCCTCTACGCCCGGCATGAGCGGCAAGCCCGCCGACTTCAGCAAGACCCCGTCGGGCAACCAACCGCGCGGGCAGCGCGGCACCGACTACACCCGGACCGCGCGACCGGACGCGACGCCCGACGACGCGCAGCAGCCGCAACCCACGGAGTGGCCGAGCACCGCGCAGACGCCCGGCTCGCCCGCGCAGAGGGCCGACGCGTCGTCGATCCCCCGCGACGGCTCGTTCCCCCCCGCGACGCCCGCGAGCACGCGCGGCGGGCAGTGCGACCCGGGCCCGCAGCCCGCGCGCTCGCCGTTCAAGAACATGAAGTGAGGAGCCGACCATGACGATCGATCCGTCTCTGCTCGCGCCCTTGTGGCCGAGCGCGAACCTACTCGCGCAATCGCTCTTGCCCCCGCTCCTCGGCGACCCGCCGAACGCGTGCAGGGCCGGCGTCGCCTTCCAACGCCTCGGCTCCGCGATCCCATCGACGGACACCGTGGACCCCTCGTGGCCCGGCTTCCCGCCGTACAACCAGAACGACGGGGGCGTCGCGGAGCTTGCGTGGCTCCTCGCCACGGACACCGCTTTTCCCATCCCTGCCGCTGCGACGTCGGCGCCCTCGTACCTCGACCTCGTGTTCGTCCGTGGGTCGGTCGCCGCATCGGGGTGGCGCCACGACGTCGGCCCGCCGATCGCCAGCAGCCAGCTGTTCCTCGCGCCGTGGGGCTTCGTGAACGCGAGCGGGTACTACTGGGACGGGCTCGGCATCGGAGGGCTACTGCTCACCGAGAACGAGCGCGTGCGCGTGCCGTGGGCGGACCTCACGGGGGACTCGAGCGCGGGTAGCACTGGCCAGCTCTACGACGCGCTCGCGGGGATCGCGCTCGTGCCCAGCGCGAGGACGATCGCGCCCGGGCCCACGTTCACGATCGCGATGGTCGCGACGTTCTTCTAGGGGGCAAGATGCGGCCATCCTCCGGGGCGACTCCCGCGTTGACGCGCGCGTGGTGGACCTCGACGCTGGCGCGTGAGCGGCGAAGGCCCTTCAGGTCACCGTAGAGTTGTGTTCGGCGAGGACGATCAGCTTCCAGGCGATCGGTCCCGCGTTCAACCCGTGTTGGTGGTGGTTCTGCGGAGGAAACGACTTCTTCTCCTCAGAGACGATCTCCTTGCCGCAGCCCGTGCACTTGTAGATGCCCGAACTCGGCGTCGTGCCTCCGGGCGAGTGTCTCGTGTCGAAGTCCGCGACTCGGCTCTGCGTTCCCGTCACGTACTTGCTGTCTTTGTAGAGCGCCATCGTCGCCCCCTTTCGTGGACGTCGAGCCTGAACGATCCTCGAAAAAGACGCTCGTCGTTTCTTTACGCGTTCTCCACCACTTGACGCATGTCCCTCGGGTGGAGTGACGACCCGCGTCGTGAACGGTGAAGAAGAACGCGGCATAAGGGGAGGTGGAGGTCTCCGCATGGCCATCGAGAGGACGCACCTGTTCAACATGAGGATCTCGGAGGACGAGCGGGCGAAGCTCGCGGCGCTCGCCGAGGACGACGACATGCCCTCGAGCATGCTCGTGCGGCGCTGGATCAAGCAGCGCTACGAGGCGCGGTTCGGCGACGCGGCACCGAAGGCGAACGCGCGGCGGGCGCGATGAGCGCGAAGAAGAAGCCCGCCCCGAAGAGGCGAGCGACGACGCGCGAGCCGATCCTCTTCGACCGGCCGCGGGAGGACGAGAGCGACGACGCCGCCGCCCTGCGCATCGGGGACTCGCTCGTGGAGGCGCTGACCGACTTCCTGGTGGCCGAGGTGCTGCGGCAGCGCGCGAAGGCGAACCGTGACCGCCTGGCGCTCATCATCGAGCAGGCTCGACGCGACAACCCGAACCTCACCGAGGCGCAGCTCATGGCGCAGGTCGGCGCGCTGAAAGTGATCTTCGGGGCCGACCTCACCGACCTCTGAGAAGAAGAACGCCCGGCCGGGGAGCATACCCGGCCGGGCGAATCCCGCCGCGCGGACCGACCAAGGAACGCGCGACTAACCAACGTACAGGGGAGTCATTATGCCGCGTCCGCGAACAGGTCACACCGTCTGGGTCTTCACCACGAAGAAGACGCCCGGCCACTACGCCTCCCGCCTCCGACTCGAGGACGGCGGCACGCCGTGGGTCGCGCACGACCCCGGCCCCCGCTCGAAGGAGGCGCACGAGCGCGCGCGAGAGCGGGGCCTAGCCTGGCAGGAGAGGGCCGACAGGGAGCACCTCACGTCGGCCGACTTCGAGGGCTACGTGCGCCGCGGGGCCCGCCCCAAGCAGCGCGAGGAGACCAATACCCGGGTATTGGTCCCCGAGGTCCCGGCCACGGCTGGCCCGAGCGAGACGGTGGAGCAGTACGCGAAGCGGTGGATCAAGGCGCGCACGGCGCGCGTGGCGAGCGTGGGCGACAACGAGTCGCACCTCGAGCACCACGTGCTCCCCGTGCTCGGTCCGCTCGTGATCGCCAAGGTCACCCGCGGCGACGTGGAGCGCGTCGTTGCGGCGCTCGACGCGAAGGTGCGCGCGGGCGACTTCAGCGCGAAGACCGCGAAGAACATCTGGGGCACGTGCTCCAAGCTCTTCGACGACGCGACGAACGCGAAGCCCGCAACGGGCCTGCGGTGCCTCGAGAGCGATCCCACGAACGGAGTGCGCGGCCCGGACGACGACGAGGCGGACAAGCTGCTCCAGTTCCTCTACCCATCCGAGTTCGCCGCGTTCGTCGCGTGCGAGGACGTCCCGCTCCGGTGGCGCCGCAACGCGACCCTAGCGGTGTACCTCTGCCTCCGCGACGGCGAGCAGCGCGCGCTCAAGTGGAGCGCCGTCGACCTCGTGCACGGCGTCGTCACGGTCCAGGAGACGCACGACCGGCGGAAGGGCGAGGACCGCGAGGGAACGAAGAGCGGCGCGGCGCGCGTCGTCCCGATCCGTGCCGAGGTGCTCCCGCTGCTCGAAGCGATGCACGTGGAGGCCAAGGAAGCGGCAGAGGGGGCGGAGCCGGAGGGCTACGTGTCCACCCTCCCCTCGTTCCGCGACATGGCCCGCGGGCTCCGTCGTTGGCTCAAGAAAGCGGGGGTCGACCGCGCGCAGCTCCACGCCGGGACGAGCGTCTCGAAGCAGCTCCGGTGGCACGACTTGCGCGCGACGGGTGCGACGTGGCTCGCCGTGGAGGGCAAGGGCCCGACTGAGATCCGCGACGTGCTCGGTCACACGCAAACGCAGATGACCGATCGCTACATGCGGAGCGCGGCGATGCTTCGCGGCGGGCGGTTCGGAGACCCGTTTCCGCCGCTCCCGCCGTCGCTCACCGAGGCCGCGAAAGGACTGGAGTCTAAACGTCGTCAGTTCAAACCCGGCCAACTTGTGGGGATCGCTGCGCAAAACAGCGGGGCGGACGGGACTCGAACCCGCGGCCTCCGGCGTGACAGGCCGGCGTTATAACCAACTTAACTACCGCCCCGAACGTGACCTCAAACTCTCGCTCTTTCTCGTTTGTTGCCGCTTACCTTCGTAGGCGGGACAGGCATCGAACCTGCGACATCCGGCGTGTAAAGCCAGCGCTCTGCCACTGAGCTACCCGCCCAAGCCGGACGCGCACTCTACGCACGAACGCCGCCCGGTCAAGGAAAACGCACGCTAGGCATTTGCCGGAGCGGGCGCCGGCTCCGGCCCGGATCCCGCCGGCGGAGCACCCGGAACCACCGGTGGAGTCGAAACGACGAGCTCTCCGTCGCGGTACTCCATCGTCTCTCGGGGGGGCCCGAAGAGCTGGTTCGGATCGGACAGGCACAGCGCCTCGCGCAACACCTCATCCATGTGCTCGACGAGCACGATTCGCGTCGCCTTCAGCACCCTCCGCGGCACCTCGCGCAGGTCCTTGCGGTTTTCGCGCGGCACGATCACCGTCGAGATCCCGCTCCGGTGCGCCGCGAGGAGCTTCTCCTTCAGCCCGCCGATCGGCATCACGCGACCGCGCAGCGTCAGCTCCCCGGTCATCGCCAGGTCGCGACGCACGGGGACCTTGATGAGCGCGCTCGCCAGCGACGTCGCCATCGTCACGCCGGCGCTCGGTCCGTCTTTCCGGATGAACTCCGGGAAGTGAACGTGCACATCGACCTTTTGGTAAAATTCCGGCTCGAGGCCGAGCACCGCGGCGCGCGAGCGGACGTAGCTCATCGCGGCCTGCGCGCTCTCCTCCATCCCCTTCTCCAGGAGGCCCGTGATCACGAGCTTCCCCTTCCCCGCCACGACGGCCACCTCGCACGCGAGGAGCTCGCCGCCGCCGTTCGACGTCACCGACAGGCCGTTGGTGAGCCCGATCTCGTCGTGCTCCTCCTTCTTGCCCAGCCGGTACTTCGGCACACCGAGGAACTTCGGGACGTTCTTGGCGACGACCTCGATCTTCTCCTCTTTCCCCTGCTCGACCACCTGCCGCGCGATCTTCCGGCACACGCTGGCGATCTCGCGGTCGAGCGACCGTACGCCCGCCTCGCGCGTGTAGTGGTGGATGATCGTCCGGATGGCGTTCTCGCTCAGCGTGAACGGCACCTCTTCGAGCCCGCAGTCCCTCTTGTGGCGCGGGACGAGGTACTTCACGGCGATGTTCAGCTTCTCGAACTCCGTGTACCCGGACAGCTGGATGATCTCCATGCGGTCCTGGAGCGGCACGGGGATCCCCGACAACGTGTTCGCGGTCGTGATGAACATCACGTCGGAGAGGTCGTAGTCGAGATCGAGGTAGTGGTCGTTGAACGCGTTGTTCTGCTCCGCGTCGAGCACCTCGAGGAGCGCCGCCGCCGGGTCGCCGCGGAAGTCGGTCGACATCTTGTCGACCTCGTCGAGGAGGAACACGGGGTTGTTGGTCCCGACCTTCTTCAGCGACTGGATCAGCTTCCCGGGCATCGCGCCGATGTACGTGCGCCTGTGGCCGCGGATCTCCGCCTCGTCGCGCACGCCGCCTAGCGACAAGCGGACGAATTTTCGCCCCGTCGCGCGCGCGATCGACTTGCAGAGGCTCGTCTTGCCGACGCCGGGCGGACCCACGAAGCAGAGGACCGGGCCCTTGAGCTTCTTCTTGAGCGCCTGCACCGCGAGATACTCGATGATGCGCTCCTTGATGCGCCGCAGACCGTAGTGGTCCTCGTCGAGGATCGCCTCCGCGGCCTTCAGATCGATGTTCTCGTCGGTCTTGTCGTACCAGGGGAGCGAGAGGATCCAGTCGATGTAGTTGCGCACGACGGTCGCTTCCGCGCTCGTCGGGTGCATCATCTTGAGCTTCTTGAGCTCCTTCTTGACCTTCGCGGTTGCCTCTTTGGACATCCGCTTGGTCTTGAGCTGCTCCTCGACCTCTTGGATCTCGTTCTTGAACTCGTCGCGCTCGCCGCCACCCAGCTCCTTCTGGATGGCCTGCATTTGCTCGTTTAGGTAGTATTCCTTCTGCGTCTTCTCCATCTGCTTCTTGACGCGCGACCGGATCTTCTTCTCCACCTGGAGAATCTCGATCTCGGCCTGCATCAGCTCGTGCAGACGCTCGAGGCGCTTGGCGGAGTCCTCGGTCTCGAGGAGGTTCTGGCGATCGGTGAGCTTGATGGTCGGGAGGTTCGCGACGATCGTGTCCGACAGGCGCGCCGGATCGTCGATCGTCTGCACGCTCATCAGGACTTCGGGCTGAACCTTCTTGTTCAGCTTCACGTACATCTCGAACGCGGCCTGGACGGAGCGCATGAGCGCCTCGACCTCGACCCCCTTCGCGATCGTCTCCTGCATCTCCTCGACCTCGACGAGGAAGAACTCGTCGGTCTGCGCGAACCGCTTCGTGCGCGCGCGGCGCTTCCCCTCGACGAGGACCTTTACGGTTCCGTCCGGCAGACGGAGGAGCTGCATGACCGTGCCGAGCGTCCCGACCTGGAAGATGTCGTCCGGCGTGGGCTCGTTGGTCTTCGCGTTCTTCTGGGCGGCGAGGAAAATGTCCTTGTCCCGGGCCATGGCCGCGTCGAGCGCGTTGATGCTTCGCTCCCGCCCTACGAAGAGCTGACTGACCATGTGCGGGAAGACGATGATGTCCCGCAGCGGAAGAAGCGGAACCACACGTCGTTTGCCACCGTTCGCCAAAGGCTCCGCCTTTCCTTCCTCGGTCTTGAAAAACATCCCGACCCCCCGGTTTCTAGCTCATTTTCGCCCGAAAGGCTCCCGGGGGCACCCCGCCTCGATGAGAGGCGGATACCTCATCCTGCCCTCCTGGCGATGCGCTCAGGGGGCTTACGCGAGCTCCGCTTCCTTCTGATAAACAATCAGGGGCGGCTCGCGCTTCGTGATCACGTCGTCGTTGATCACGACCTCCTTGATGCCGCTCCGCGACGGGATGTCGTACATGATGTCGAGCATCGCGTGCTCGAGGATGGCGCGAAGGCCGCGCGCCCCGCTGTTGCGCGCGAGCGCCTCCTTGGCCACGGCCTGGAGCGCCCCCTTGGTGAACTTGAGCTTCACCCCGTCCATCTCGAACAGCTTCTGGAACTGTTTCACGAGCGCGTTCTTCGGCTTCGTGAGGATGTCGATCAGCGCTTCCTCGTTCAGCTCGTGCAGCGTCGCGACGACCGGGAGGCGCCCGATGAACTCCGGGATGAGCCCGAACTTGAGGAGGTCCTCCGGCTGAACCTGGCTGAGGAGCTCCCCCAGCTTGAAGTCGCGCTTCGACTTGATGTCCGCGCCAAACCCGAGCGTCGACTGCCCGATGCGGCGCTGAACGATCTGCTCGAGCCCCACGAAGGCCCCGCCGCAGATGAAGAGGATGTTCGTCGTGTCGACCTGCAGGAAGTCCTGCTGCGGGTGCTTGCGCCCCCCCTTCGGCGGGACGTTCGCGATCGTCCCCTCGATGATCTTCAGGAGCGCCTGCTGAACGCCTTCGCCGCTCACGTCGCGCGTGATGCTCGGGTTGTCGCTCTTGCGGCTGATCTTGTCGATCTCGTCGATGTAGACGATCCCCCGCTGCGCCCGCTCGACGTCGTGGTCGGCGTTCTGGAGCAGCTGGACGATGATGTTCTCGACGTCCTCGCCGACGTAGCCCGCTTCGGTGAGGGTCGTCGCGTCGGCGATCGCGAACGGGACGCTCAGGATCTTCGCGAGCGTCTGCGCGAGGAGCGTCTTGCCGCTACCGGTGGGGCCGAGGAGCAAGATGTTGCTCTTCGCGAGCTCCACGTCGTCGGCGGCGATGCGCGAATCGATCCGCTTGTAGTGATTGTGGACCGCGACCGCGAGCGTCTTCTTCGCCCGCTCCTGGCCGATGACGTAGTCGTCCAGAATCGCTTTGATCTCTGCAGGCTTCGGGATCGGGGCAGAGCCGGCATACGGCTCGTCCTTCTCGACCTCCTCCGCGATGATGTCGTTGCAGAGACCGATGCACTCGTCGCAGATGTAGACCGTCGGCCCGGCGATGAGCTTCTTCACCTCCTTCTGCGATTTGCCGCAGAAGGAGCAGTTCAAGTTGCCGCTATTGTGATCGTCGCGCCTGCGCTCCACGGTTCCCTCAAATTTCGTCGACGATCCGACGCACTCGGTCGTTGGGAAGCTTAGACCCCACCCCCCTCGACCGCAAGCTTCCGGCCCTTCGCGTGCCGCGGTGCGCCGCGTCTGCTTGAGCCGCCCGAAAGCGGTCGGCGGTACTAGAAAACAGCGGGCTCAGCGCTCTTTTCCGCTCTTTCCTGAGGAGCCCGACGACGCGTCGGTGGGCCCCTCGTACTTCTTCTTCGGCGTGAGCACGTCGTCGATGAGGCCGTATTCCTTGGCCTGCGCTCCGCCCATGTAGAAGTCGCGGTCGATGTCCTTGATGACCTGGTCCTTCGACTTCCCGGTGGCGTCGACGAGGATCTGCGTGATCACTTCTTTCAGGTGACGGATCTCCCGCGCCTGAATCTCGATGTCGGTCGCCTGCCCGCGCGCGCCGCCGAGCGGCTGGTGAATCATGATGCGCGAGTTCGGCAGCGCGAGCCGCCGCCCCTTCGTCCCCGCCGTGAGCAGGAGCGCGGCCATCGACGCGGCCATGCCGAGGCAGGTCGTCGACACGGGGCAGCGCACGTACTGCATGGTGTCGAAGATCGCGAGACCGCTCGTCACCACACCGCCAGGGCTGTTGATGTAGAGCATGATCTCCTTGTCGGGATCCTCGCTCTCCAGAAACAAAAACTGCGCGATGATGATGTTGGCAACGTCGTCGTTGATCTCGGTCCCCAGGAACACGATTCGGTCCTTCAGGAGCCGGCTGAAGATGTCCCAGTTGCGCTCGCCGCGATGCGTCGTCTCCACCACCGTCGGATAGGGGATGAAGTCCTTGGCTCGCTCGAGCGTCGAGATTGCTTGCACGCGGTTTTCGGGGCGCTTGCTCATCGTGACCTCATTCATACGCCTCACGCGCGCGCCCCGTTAGGGGGTGAGCGTGATCTCGATCACTTTTTTCGTCGTTCGCCGGCTTCGCTGCCGGCGTTTCGCCGCGAGGGCTACTTGGCTTGGGATGCCGCGTCGGCGCCGGGCGTCTCGGCCACCGGGACCGTGCCCTCGGTGATCTTCGACTTCGCCTCGAGAAAATCGAGGATCTTGTCCTCGAGGATCATCCCGACGAGGATGTCGCGCTTCTGCTTGTCGCGGTACTCCGCGCGCACCTTCGCGACGTTCTTGCCGCTCTCTTCGGCGAGCTCGTGAAGGCCCTTCTCGATGTCCTCTTCGGTCACCTTCATGTCCTGCTTGCGAGCGATCGCGGCCATGAGGAGCCCGGCGCGGACCTTCTTCTCGGCGTCCGCCGTCATCCGATCTTTGATCGAGTCGAACTGCTGGCGAGTGAAGGGCTGCCCCATTCGCCGCGCCTGCATCGTGAGCTCGGCTTCCATCATCCGGCGCTGCTGCTCGACGAGCGACGGGGGGACGTCGCACGGGTTCGCTTCGTTGAGCTTGATGACGATCTGTTCGGCGACGGCGGTCTCCGAGCGATCTTTCATCATCTTCTCGAGGCGTGAGTGGATGTCGGCGCGGAGCTCAACGAGCGTCTGAAACTGCCCGACGTCCTTCGCGAACTCGTCGTCGACCTCCGGAAGGATCTTCTCTTTCTGGTCGGTCAGCGAGACGTGGAAGTTCGCCTTCTTTCCGCGGAAGTCCTCGCGCGGGTGCTTGTCGTTGAACGTGACGACGACGTCGAGCTTGTCGCCGACGTTCTTCTCCATGAGCGCGGCGTCGAGCTCCGGAAGCACCTGCCCGGACCCAAGCTCGAGCTGGACCCCCTGCCCTCCGCCGTCCTTCACCTCTTTGCCGTCCACGTCGATCGTGTAGTCGATCGTGAGTACGTCCCCCTTCTGCGCCGGACGCGCCGGCTCGGGGGTCTTCAGCGTGGCGTGGCGGAGGCGAAGCGCTTCGAGCTGCTCGGCGACCATCTTCTCGTCCACCGCCGTCGGTGGGCGCACGAGCTCGAACCCCTCGTACTTCACCTCCGCGATGTCCGGCTGGACCTCGAAGCGCGCCTTGTACGAAAACGCCATCGTCGAGACGACCCGCCCGGCCTCCACGACCTGCGGCTGGCTCACGGGGGTGACGTTCTTCTCCGTCAGAGCCTTCGGCAGGGTCGTGTTGACGATGGCGTTGGCCACGTCGTTCTGCACCTGCGGACCGTAGAGCTGCGTGAGGACGTTGCGCGGAGCCTTCCCCGGGCGAAAGCCCTTCACGTGCGCTTTGCGCGCGAGCGTGTTGTAGGCCTTGTCGACCTCGGTTCGAACGGTGTCGGCAGGGACCTCGATTTGGAGCTCCATGATGACGGGCGATACGCGCTGGACTGTGATCTGCATGGGAGGCGGCAACATACTTGCGCACGCCCGTGGGTCAAGGACGGCAAGGGCTGCCGGAGCCACGAAAACACAAAAAAAGAAGCGCCTTCAGCCGAGGCGGGCCGAAGGCGCTAACGGCGTCCCGGGAGGAACGCGAAGTCTGCTGTGAGTGGCCGCTACCAGGCGCAGGGCGTCCTGGTCAGTCGGCGCCTCAGTCGTCGTCGTCCTGCTGGTCGGGGTCGTACTCATCCACGGTGTCGTCGAAGAGCATGTCGCTCCCTTCGAAGATGGTCTCCTGGATGAGGTCGTCGAGCGAGAAGCCGACCTTGTACTGCGGGCGAAGCTCTTCGCGCTCGAACTCTTCGATGCTCCGATAGTTCTTGGGCACGGCCATGTCTGTTCTCGCTCCTGTCGGTGTGATCGGACGAACGTCTTCATCGGCCACGCGTGGCGTGGCCAGGAATGGGGAGTGGCGGACTGACTCGAGCGAATCGAAAAGCGCTAGCGGGTCTGTTCTCGCCTGGCGCGCGCCGTTTCGAGGAGCGTGAGCTCCGCGCACGCGCGTGTCGCGCCGTGACCGTGACTGGAGGACGAGAGCCAGAAGGTGGCGCGGAGGACTCGGTCGTGCGCGCCGTCTTTTTCCCCCGACTGGAGGACCGAGGCGATCGCGCTACCCCTGTTCCGCATCTTCCGTTCCCTCACCCCGATGTCTTGCGCGTCGTTCTTGTCGAAACGACTTGCGCCTACATCTGGACACACCATACTACGCGCCTCGAACACGTCCAAAGAACGGGGATCTTTTTTCTCGTCGCCTGTTCCGCGCGCTGCGCGTGCGTGATGTTGCCGGCTCTCAGGCTCCGACCGCCTCGCTGTGTTGCCGCGCGTCGCCTGAGCCGATAGACATCCCGGCTCCGCGCTTCGCTCTGGTTTCGACCGACCCGACCTGCCCCCATGCCGAACACTCCCCCGAAACGTCCCCGCATCATCGCGGTCGTGAACCAAAAGGGGGGCGTCGGAAAGACCACGACTGCGGTGAACCTCGCGGCGAGCGTCGCTGCAGCGGAGAAGAAGACGCTCCTGCTCGACATGGACCCGCAGGGGAACGCGAGCTCCGGCGTCGGCGTGCGTCCGCGGAGCGTCGAGCGGAGCATGTACGACGCGCTCATCGGACGCGCGACCCTGGCCGACGTGCTCGTCGCGACCGAGGTGCCGGCGCTCAAGGTCGCGCCGTCGACGCAGGATCTCGTGGGGCTCGAGATCGAGCTCGTCGATCACCCCGACCGCTACGTCCTCCTCAAAAACGCGCTCGAAGCGCTGCTCAAAGAGCAGACCGACTTCGAATACGTGTTCATCGACTGCCCCCCGTCACTCGGGCTCCTCACCGTGAACGCGCTCAACGCCGCCAGTCGCGTGCTCGTGCCGCTGCAGTGCGAGTACTACGCCCTCGAAGGGCTCACGCACTTGATGGCGACGATCGATCGCGTGAAGAACGGGATGAACCCCGGCCTCGAGGTGGAGGGGATCGTCCTCACGATGTTCGACGCCCGGAACAACCTCGCGCACCAGGTAGCCGAAGAGGTGAAGCGGCACTTCCACGTGTTCGACGCGGTGATCCCGCGGAACGTGCGCCTGAGCGAAGCCCCGTCGCACGGCAAGCCCGTGATCCTCTACGACGTCCGGTCGAAAGGGGCCGAGGGGTATCTTTCGCTCGCCCGCGAGCTGTTGCAGGATCACGCGCCATGAGCGCCGCCCCGGATCCGAAGAGACGCGCCCTCGGTCGCGGGCTCGACGCGCTGCTCCCGCCGGCTCCGTCGGCCGCGGCGATGTACGGGGACAAGAGCGTCTTTCTCTGCGCGCTCGAGAAGATCGTGCCGCAGAAGGGGCAACCGCGGCAGCACTTCGACGCGAAGGCGCTCGAAGAGCTCTCCGAATCGATCCGCGAGCACGGTCTCCTCGAGCCGATCGTCGTCCGGCGCGCGGCCCCCGGCGTAGACAAGTTCGAGATCATCGCGGGAGAGCGCCGCTGGCGCGCGTGCCAGAAAGCGGGGCTCCGCGAGGCGATGGTCGTCGTGAAGGACGTCTCCCCTCGGAACGCCTTCGAGCTCGCGCTCATCGAGAACGTTCAGCGCGAGGATCTGAACCCGGTCGAGCTCGCGGAAGCGCTCGACCGCCTGGTGACCGAGCACTCGTACACGCAAGAGTCGCTCGCGCAGCGCCTCGGCAAGGACCGCTCGACGATCGCGAACAGCCTCCGCCTCCTGAAGCTCCCGGCGCGCGTCCGCGCGAAGATCGTCACCGGCGAGCTCACCGAGGGGCACGCGCGCGCACTGCTCGGTGCCGTGGACGGCGGGAAGATCGAGCAGCTCGCCGACAAGGTGCTCGCGGGGAAGCTGAGCGTGCGTGCGACGGAGGCGCTCGTTCGCGCGCTCCGGGGCAAGGGCAAGGTAGGGGGCGGCAAGGAGACCACGGCGAACGGTGCAAAGAGCGCCGGCGTGAGAGACCTCGAGCTCCGACTGACGCGCGCGCTCGGCGCGAAGGTCGAAGTGAGGGACTCCGGAAACCGCGGCGAGATTGCGATCCCGTATGCCGACCTGGACGCGCTCGATCGCGTGATCGACAAGCTCCTCCGCTAAGTCACGAGCTCACTCGCGCCCGAGCGCGGCCTTCAGCGTGTTCTGCAAGAGGCAAGCGATCGTCATCGGCCCCACGCCGCCGGGAACCGGTGTGATCGCGGACGCGCGCTCCTTCGCCTCGTCGAACGCCACGTCGCCGAGGAGACGCGACTTGGGTTTGCCGGCCGCGTCCACCCCTGCGTCCACCCGGTTGATGCCGACGTCGATCACGACCGCCCCCGGTTTGACCCAGTCACCTCGAATCATCTCGGCGCGCCCGACCGCGGCGACGAGGACGTCCCCTTCGCGACAGACGCTGGCCAGATCGCGCGTGCGCGAATGGGCGATCGTGACCGTCGCGTGCGCGGAGAGAAGGAGCTGAGCGACCGGCTTGCCGACGATGTTGCTCCGTCCGACCACCACGGCGCGGGCACCTTTGAGCTCGATGCCGCTGGCGCGAAGGAGAAGCATGCAGCCGACAGGGGTGCATGGGACGAGCGCGGGGCGTCCGGAGGCGAGGAGCCCGGCGTTGACCGGATGAAAGCCGTCGACGTCTTTCTTCGGATCCACCGCGTCGAGCACCGAGAGCGCGTCGATCTGCGGCGGAAGCGGGAGCTGGACGAGGATTCCGTCCACCGCCGGGTCTGCGTTCAGCTGGGCGATGAGCGCGAGGAGCTCGCCCTGCGTCGTCGTGACCGGGAACCGATGAAGGCGCCCCCGCATGCCGACCTCGTTCGAGGCCTTCTCCTTGTTTCGCGTGTACACCTGGCTCGCGGGATCGTCGCCGACGAGGACGACGTCGAGCCCCGGCGCCCGGCCGTGACGCGCTCGAAACGATGCGACCCCCGCTTGCACCTCGGCGCGAACCGATTCTGCGAGCTTCTTCCCGTCGAGGATGACCGCGCTCATGAGGGGCGGGAATCTACACGAGAGCGGCTCAGGCGGCGCTCGTGGCGGGGGGCGAAACGCGACTCGCGCGACCCGGACGGCTTCGGGCGTAGTGAATGAGGGCCGCCGCGACGACGAGCGCAACGCCGATCAGCTGCGAGGTCGAGAGCCCGAGGACCCCTCCCCTGTCGTCGCGCCGCAGAATCTCGAGGAGGAACCGAGCCACGGCGTAGAGCGCGAGGAACGCCGCGAAAACCTGTCCGTCGTAGCGCTTGCGGGGCTGGACGACGAAGAGGCACACGGCGGCGATCGCGAGGGACGCGGCCGACTCGTAGATCTGCGTGGGGTGCACCGGATGGCTCCACGCCGTCGCCGACCCGAGAAGATGCGCCTTGAACTGCTGCTCGCTCGCAGGGCTCCGCGGAGGGAACGAGAGCGCCCAGGGGAGATCGCACTCGGCGCCGAAGCAGCACCCGGCCAGGAGGCACCCCATTCGTCCGAACGCCAGGCCGAGCGGCACGGCGATACCCGCCAGGTCCGCCGCCTTCCAGAAAGGGAACCGGTCGCGTCTCAGGAGAAACCACGCCGCGGCTGAAGCGCCGATGAACCCGCCGTAGTACGCGAGCCCCCCCGCCCAGAACTTCGCCCACGCGAAGCAGTCGGTCTCCTTCGGATGGCAGACGCTCTTCGCTGCATCCCAGACGCCGGCGTATGCCTCGGAAGCACACTCAGAGGGGGTGATGCGCCAATCGACGAGCTGCGGGTTCGTGCAGAGGTGGACGTAGTCCCAGAAGAACCCGTCGGCGAAGACGTGCAGAATCCGCCCCCCGGCGACGCCGGCGAGAAGCATCGCCAGCCCGAGGTCGACGATGACGTCCGGGTTCTGACCAATGCGCCGCGCCCCGATCGCGCACACGGCCGTGGCGAAGAGGAAGCCCGTCAGGAGGAGGACGAAGTACGACGGGAAGCCGATTTCGAAGAGCCGGAAAAGCTCCGGGCGCATGGCGGATCAGCGTAGCAGCGAGCGAGCCGCGCGTCCGGAGGCGCGCTCAGCTCTTCGATTCGCCCGACGCCTCGGGGCCCGCCGGCGTAAGGCTGACGTCGCTCGTCAGCGAAGGGGGCGGTCTCGGCGGGGGGGGCGGCGGCAAAGTCCCGTGCGCTGTCGCGCGCGCGCGGCCGCGCTTGGAGGTGAACATGTCGATCGCCATGAGGGCGACCCCCACGCAAATGGCGACGTCGGCGACGTTGAACGTGGGCCAGTGGTCGGTCGGGACGCTTCGCCCGGGGAACGCACGGCCGACGATCTCGTACATCTTCCGGACCCACTCGGCCTTGTAGTCGATGAAGTCGATGACCCATCCGTACCGGATGCGATCGAAGACATTGCCAAGCGCGCCGCCGAGGACGAGCGGAAGACCCCACTTCAGCGCGCGCTGGCGCGGCTGAAGCCTGCGATAGAGGGTGACGATGAACGTGATCGCCGCGACCGAGACGAGGAGGAAGAACGGCCTTCGGACGTTCTCGCTCGCCCCCTGCAAGAGCCCCCACGCGCCGCCCCGGTTTCGCGCGAGCGTGAACGTCAGATGGGTCTGCCAGAGCGGCGCGACCGGGGGATACGCCTCGAGACGGCGCTCGGCCCAGAGCTTCGAGCCGATGTCCGAGGCGAGGGTCACGATCGACACCAGCGCCAGGAAGACGAACGACGGATGAGTCTTGCTCGGGTCGCGCGTGCTCTTCGTCGCGCCGCGCGGTGCCTCGAGGCGTAGAACGCCCGGGGCGATGGGGTCCTGCGGGGGCTCGAGCGCGACCGGCGGGGGGGCGGCTGGCTGGTTCGGATCTTCCATCGAGGGGGAGCGAGGCGATCTACGCGATCGGGTTGGAAGGGGCCAGAGAACTCCTAGGCGCGCCGACAGTTGCCCGACTACGGTACATCCGTTTAGCATTCCTTCCATGCAGTCCGACTCCGTCCGGGGAGCGCCTACCTCCTCTTCTTCTCCCGCCGCACCCTGGTCGATCGAGCGCGGTCTCGGGCCGGTCGTGCGCCGCTGGCAGGCGAGCAACTGGGTTCGACCGTGTCTCTGCGCCGACGAGACCCGCGCGGCACGTGACGGGGAGTTCGCCCCCCTCCCCTCCACACTCGCGCCGGGAATCGCCGCCGCGCTGCGCGGTCGCGGCGTGGAGCGTCTCTACGCGCACCAGGCGCGAGCCTTCGAGATCGCCGGCCGTCTCGGGGGTGATGGCGCGCGCGGCTTCGTCGTTGCCACCCCGACGGCCAGCGGCAAGAGCCTCTGCTTCCACCTTCCCGTCCTCCAGACGCTCTCCGAAGATCCGGACGCGCGCGCCATCTACCTGTTTCCAACCAAGGCGCTCGCGCGTGATCAGGAAGCCGCGCTGCGCGAGCTGGTGACGGCGAGCGGGATCGGGGCGGCGGCGGTGGTCTTCGACGGCGACACGCCGGCCGATGCGCGGAGGGCCGCCAGGGAGCGCGGCGGGATCGTGATGACGAACCCGGACATGCTCCACACCGGGATCCTCCCGCACCACGCGAGCTGGGCGCGGACGTTCGAGAACCTGCGCTACGTCGTCGTCGACGAGATGCACGTCTACCGCGGGGTCTTCGGATCGCACGTGGCGAACGTCCTCCGGAGGCTGCTTCGCGTCGCCGCGTTCCACGGCTCGCGACCCAAGATCGTCGGCGCGACGGCGACGATCGGGAACCCTCGCGCCCACGCCGCGCGCCTCTTCGGCCTGCGCGAAGACGATCTCGAGCTACTCGCAGAGAGCGGCGCGCCCCAGGGGGAACGGCGGATGTTCCTCTTCAATCCCCCCGTCGTGAACGCCGAGCTCGGCATACGAGCCAGCTACGTGAAGCAGGCCACAATGCTCGCCGCGGACCTCGTGCGTGCCCGCGTCCCGACGATCGTCTTCGGCCAGTCGCGAAACAGCGTCGAAGTGATGCTCCGCTACCTCCGCGATCGCGTGTGCGGGGGGCGAGGGCGCGGCGCGCGCGAGATGGGGGAGCCCGGCGAGCCCAGCGAGCGATCGGAGCCGATCGATCCGCAACGGATCATGGCCTACCGCGGCGGCTATCTCCCGAACGAGCGGCGCGAGATCGAGCGGCGATTGCGCGAGGGGGACATCCTCGCCGTCGTCGCGACGAACGCGCTCGAGCTCGGGATCGACATCGGCGATCTCGACGCCGTGATCTGCGCCAGCTACCCGGGCTCGGTCGCCGCGCTGATGCAGCGCTTCGGCAGGGCCGGGCGGCGCAAGGCGCAGAGCATCGGCGTCCTCGTGGCGTGTAGCGCTCCGTTGGATCAGTACCTGGCGCGCGAGCCGAAGGCGGTCTTCGGTGCCGCGGTCGAGGAAGCGCGGATCGATCCCGACAACGTCGAGATCTTGATCCAGCACCTGAAGTGCGCGGCGTTCGAGATGCCGTTTCGCGTCGGCGAGGCGTTCGGATCGCTCGGCGCCGAGGAGACCGGGGACGCGCTGTCGTTTCTCTCTTCGCACAAAGTGCTGCACGAAGCGCACGGCACGTACCACTGGGCGGCGGACGCCTACCCTGCGAACAGCGTCTCGCTCCGGAGCGTCGGCTGGGACAACGTCGTCATCGTCGACGCCACGGGTTCCGAGAAAGTAGATCCCCACCGTGGTGAAGCGCCCAAGGGGACGACGCTCGCCGAGATGGACTGGCGCGGTGCGCACACGATGTTGCACGAGCAGGCCATCTACCAGCACGACGGCGAGACGTACCAGGTCGAGCGGTTCGATCAGGAGAACCACAAGGCGTACGTGAGGAAGGTCGAGCCCGACTACTACACGAGCGCCATGACCTACACGCAGGTCAGCGTCATCGAGGAGAGCGCGATCGGGCCGCTCGTCGCGAGCCTCGACGAAGGGAACCAGGCAGCCGCCAGCAGCTCATGGCCTAGTGGGTGGGGCGAGGTCGCGGTCGTCGAGAAGGTGGTCGGGTACAAGAAGATCAAGTTCTTCACGCACGAGAACGCCGGGTACGGCGACGTGCGCCTCCCCGAGATGCAAATGCACACGACGGCCTTCTGGCTCACCGTGCCAGAGGCGCTCGTCGCGAGCATCGCGCACGGACGGAGCGCCGTGATCGACGCCCTGCGTGGGATCGGGACCGCGCTGGAGACGGTAGCGACCCTCGCGCTCATGTGCGATCCGCGCGACCTCGGCGCGACGATGGGAGACACCGCGACCGGCGAAGGCGAAGCTGGCGCGGGGATCGCGGGGATCCCGCGCAAGGTTCGCGGAGGCGCTCAGCCGGGCTTCAGCCCGACGCTCTTCCTCTACGAGCACGTCCCCGGGGGCATCGGTCTCGCGGAGCGGATCTTCCAGCAGCGCGAGGCCCTCATCGCCGGGGCCCTCCGCCTCATCGAGAGCTGCGCGTGCGACGGCGGGTGTCCGGCGTGCGTCGGTCCCGGTGATTTTGCGGCCACCGTGTCACGGAAGAGCGTCGCGCTCGAGATGCTCCGAGGGCTCGTTTGGCGCGAAAAACCACCCCCGGCCCCTCCCTGCAAGCAGGGAGGGGAGAACTCTGGCGACGCTTGACACCCCTTCCCTGCTTGCATTGCTTGCAGGGAAGGGGCCGGGGGATGGGTTGATCGAGATTCGCGCTCGCTTGAGCTCGCTGATTTACCGCGGCACGATCTTCTCTTCGTAGTGAATCGGCCCGATCGGCCAGTCCGCAAGCAACGGCGTGCGCGCCTTCGGTCCCGCCTGCCGCACGACGCGCGCGCACTCCTCGAGCGTCAGCCGGCGGGGACCGAACGGCGAAGCGTCCGAACCGTCCGAGTCCATGAGCTGCGTCGGGGTATCGACGCCGTAGTCGTCGGGGTGGCCAGGCAGATCCATGAGCACGTGGCCGAGCTCGTGGCGAGCGTGAGGCTGCTCCTCCTGGCGCGGATACCGGCGCGGTCCAGGATGACCGCGTTTCGCACGCTCGACAGATCGCTCGCGATGAACGACTCGCCGATCCGCCCTCCGCCCGCGAAGAGAGGGACGACGAGGACTTCGACGGTCCGTGGGTCGCCGTCGTCGACCGCTTTCAGGAGCGTCCGCTCTTCGATCGTTCCCGCGACGGAATCCATGTCCCCGAAGTGCTGAAGGCCGTCGGAGAGATCGACGGACCCTACGGCCGCGACGAAGGTGGCGTCGCTCGAGAGCGGGGCCCCGCTCGCGGACGGCTCGAAAGCCACGAGGCGCCCGTCGCGCCGGCGAACGGAGACGTCGACGCTCCCGCTCGCCCCCGGTGCGATGCGCGAGTTCGGAGACACGACCGCGGTGAGCCCCACGTGCTCGAGGGCGCGTGCGACGTCGTCCGCGACTCGGCCGGGGGTCGCGCCGTGCGCAAGGGGGACGACGACGTCGTGCCCGTCGACACGGAATCGAAGCTCGCCCCCCGTGGCGGGGAGCCCGAGGTCGTCGCCCAACGACAAGAGATGCGCGGGGGGAGGGTCGACGATCCGAACGTCCGGAGCCGGCCCGAACGTGATGCCGCACTGCCCCCAGATGGCCGACGCGAGCGCGAGCTCACCACGGAGGAGCGCGACCGCCCCCGAGTCCGATCCGCCGATCGCCGGCCCCCCTCCGGGAGCGACCCGCAGGACTGTGGGACGCAGCGTCGCGCGCAGGCGGCCGATGGGGCCGACGGACGTGGCGCGCGGGCCGAGAACGCGGATGGCCTGGACCTTTCGCCCCCCGCGGACCACGGCGATCGCGCCGCCGACCTCGGCGCGAAGGGACCGATCGATCACGAGCGGGTGCTTCTGGTCCACCTCGTCGATCACGAAGCGTATCGGCGCGCTCGCGGCGCAGGTCACCCCCGTCCCTGGAACCGGAGCACCAGCCGGCGTGCACGGGACCGGGGACAGCGCGACGCGGAGGACGTCGATCGTCTCGCCGCTCGGGGTGATCGAAGCGAGGAGCGTGTCCGTCGGCGGATCGCGGGCTGCCAGATCGTCTGGGACTTCGAGCACGACGCGGAGCGCGTCTGGGTCTTCGTAGCGAGAGTCGGCGCCGCCGAGAATGCGTGACGGGGGGGTCCTCTCGAGCGACGCGTGGCTACGGGCCAGATCGACGGTGGCGCGCTCCCCGTCCCGCATCGACACCCCGACGACATGAACGACGAGGGACGTCTGCACGCCCGCTCGCACGGCGACGATCGACGCGGCCCCGGGGGCGAGCCCCTGGACCATCGTGCCCGCGGGGGCGGGGGTCGACCACGCGAGCGGCTTGCCGTTGGCGACGAGCCTCAGACGATCGCCCCCGGTGATCGGATGAAGCGTCGCGCCGATGAGCTCCCGGTCGAGCGGGACGAGATCGACGCGCGCCGCCGGAGGGAGATCGTTCTGCTCGCCGTCAGGGACACCGTTCGCGTCGTCGTCGTCACGGTCCGCTGCGAGGACGATCGACAACGAGTCTCTCGGCTCTCTGGGCGCCGCCCCCGCAAGGCTCCCCCCACCGCCCTCGACCAGACTGGCTGCGAGCGCTCCCCAGCACGCCGCGCGCGTTACTCGAGCCAGCCCCACTGGATCCAACGGAAGGGGGTCTCGGTCACGACCTGGACGCTCCCGCTCGGAGGTTGATCGCGCGGGGTACGCACGGCCGCCGCGCGAACGAGCGTGGCCCATGCGGCGTTCGCGAGCGCCTTCGAGGCGAGAAGCTCTTCGGCGAGCTCGCGGGCGCGCTCGCGCATACCGGCGTCCCACATCGCGGCCACCGCGAGGCCACGCAGGTCCTCCCGCTTCCCGACCGTTGCCGCCTCGACGAGGGCCGCGCGCAGATCGTCCCGTCCGTGATCGCGCGCGAGGAACAGCGCAGCGCGGATCGACACGTCGTCCGAGAGCGGGAGAGTCCGCGCGAGCGCCTCGAGCATCGGTCTCGCGACGGGAGCGCCCACGCGCGCGAGGCGAAACAGGAAGGTCGTGTCGCGGTCGGCGCTTGGCCGATCCGACAACCGCGCGACGAGCTCGACGGTCGGGCGCGTCTGCGGGTGCGCAGCGGCGGCTCCGCCGGGAACGGCGCTCGAGGTCTCCGACAACGCCCACGCGACGAGCGACCACGCCGCGCGCGCGCTCTGCGGCCCGACCGTCGCCTTCTCGAGCGCCTCGTCGAGCGGCGAACGGTCTCCCGCGCGAACGGCGACGTCGGCCATCACCAGCCAGCGGCCAAGGTGCCGTTCCGCGCCGCGAAGGACCCCAAGGGCCGGCCCAACGAAGACCGGCACCGGCGCGCTCCTGGCGAGCGGGACGAACAGATCCACGCACAGCGAGATCCGGTGGCTCTCCTTGATCATCGGGGCGAGCGCCGTCAGGTGCGCTCCGTTCGACTCGCGGCGCGCGACGCGCGCGATCTCCGCCGCGAACGCGAGATGCGACTGCCGGCTCGCCGCGATCTTCGCGAGCGGCGCAGCGAGCGCCTGATCGCGCGAGAAGCACGCCGCCGACAGCGCCGCCGCCCCCCCCGCCTCGTCCGACGCGAGCGCCGTCTTGAGGAGCGACGTCGACTGGCGGTCCTCCGCCTCGGCGATCGAGCGCATGCACGCGCCGTACAGCTCACGATCGAACGACTTTCGCCGGAGCATGACGCTCAGCGCTTCGGCCATCGACGCGCGAAGGGCGGGACTCAACGGCGCAATCGCGCGGAGGGCGCCCGCTAGCTTCGCCTCGCCGGCCGGTCGTCGCTTGAGCGCGGCGTCGAGCTCGGCTTCGAAGCGACCGCGCGTGGCTTTGTCCACGATCTCGGCGCGCGCCAACGGCGCCGCTCCGGACGACAGCGCCCCGTTTGCCTTTCGTGTCGTCGGCGACACTTGGCTCTTCAGCTTCCCCGCTTGGGTTCCCATGCGATCGGTTCTCGCGAGAGCCGCGTGCTCCCCCTGCTCCCTAGAGGATTCACCCTACCAGATCGAAAGGGCACGTGGAGTGCGGACGAGAGTCGCGCGTGTGTGACATGCGCCGAAATGAAACTAGTGACGCACAGTGAAGAGATACCGCTTGACGGAGGGCGAGCCGCTGACGCTGACCGAGAGCGGCCCGGCGAGAATCGTGTCCGCCGAAGTGACGACCGCGATCGAGAAGACGTTCGTGGAAGGTTCGTTCCAGAAGCACGCGTCACAGGTCATCAGATCGGCGGGGCTCGACGCGGGGGCGACGGCGACGCCGCCGTGGGTGACCGTCGTACCCGGATCGAACGCTGAGCCCGGCGCCGACTGCGAGAGGAGCGTGCCGTCGTCGAGCGTGACGCTCGTTTGCCCCCCGGCGAAGACCTGCACCTCCAGGAAATCAGCGCGATCTTGCATCGAAACGACGCTGTCGTCGCTCGACGGGAAGACCGTCTCGACGTCGGCGCTGAGCATCGGGACGATCGCCCCCACGCGCGCGAAGACGGGAACCGTGTCGAGCGGCGCGAGGGCGATGACGTCCCCTCCGCCGACGACACGCGCCCCCGTCCAGTAGTCGAAGTACTGCGGCTCGGGGAGGTACACCGGGCGAGACGTGAGCCCGCGCGTCACGACCGGCGCCACGAGCAGCGAGTCGCCGTACAGGTACTGGTCCTGCATCTGGTAGACGCGCGGGTCGGTTGGATTGGTGAGGTACATGTGGCGCATCACCGGCGCGCCACTCACGCGCGCCTCCCGGACCGCGATGCGCACGTACGGGAGCATCCGCGTCTTGATGATCGCGTACTTCCGGTACGTGTCGGTGGACTCCTGGTCGTCCCAGATCTGCCAGCGCTCCGACGACGGCCCCGTCCCCGTTCCGTCGTTCTCGTCGTGCATGTCCGCCGAGAACGCGCCTACCTCCGTCCACCGCAGGTAGAGCTCTTTGTCGGGGGGTGGGTTGTAGAGGTAGTCGTACCCGCTGATGTCCGAGCCCCACAGGGGGAGGCCGCTCATCCCCGCGTTCAACGCGCCGCATAGCGCGGCGGGGAGCCCCTGGGCGAGGTCGAAGTCGGTCGCCTGGTCACCGGCCCAGATCATCGGCACGCTGCCGCCGGTCCCGGAGTACCCGGAGCGCGCGAAGAAGAGGAAGTCGCCCGGGAGCTGAGACTCGAAAAGGTCGAGAGCGGCCTGCTGATACAGGACGGGGTACTCGTTGTGCATCTCCAGGCCCGTCTTCCCGTTGAAGAGCAGCGCGTCCTGGGGCACGTACTCCGCAAAGTCGTACATCCAGCCGTCCCAGCCGTCGTCGATCGCCCCCTGCATGTAGCCCTGGTACCAGGCGACCGCCGCGGGGTTCGTGAAGTCCACCATCCCCGCGACGTACGGAGGGTCGATCACTTGGTACGGAGTCACGCCGTCCGACTCCGTCACGAGGTATCCGGCCGCGGCCGCCTCGTCGAAGACGGGTTGCCAGCTGTTCGCGACGAACGGACAGAAGTAGGCGACCGCCTTGAAGCCTTGCGCGTGGAGCCCCGCGGTGACCGCCTGCATCGCCGCGTGGTCCTCGCCGCCGCCGTTCGGGAAGTAGTGGACCGCCGTGTCGATCGCGCTCGTGGGAATGTGCGCGGCGCGGAGCATCTGCGGCTGCGTGCTCCCGACGTCTCCACGCCGGCGCGGCGCGAGCACCCAGTCCGCGATCTCCGGCGGGCGTCCGGTGACGGCCGTGAGCGACGCGACCAGGTTCATCGGATCGGGATCGACGAACAAGCTGAGGTCGAGCACACCGGTCGTCGATTCGACGCGCCACGCGTCCGCCCGCTCCTCGCCCAAGTGGTAGTTCGAGCGCCACGTCGAGTTCATCAGCAGGCCGAACCCGCGTGGGTTCAGAAACCAGGGGACGGGGATGTGCGTCATCCCGGGCCCGTTCGGCGAGGGGTTGGACGGACTTATCGGCGTCCCTTCCCCGTGCCCGAAGCCGTCTTCCTCGACCCAGTTGTAGAGCGACTGCTCGCGGTGATCCCCGTAGACGTAGCGCTCGCCGAACCCCATGAAGTGGTCGTCGGCGTGCATCTGGAGTCCGAGCGACACGCGGTTCACGGGGGCGGGATCGCTGGCGCTCGAGTCCACCTGCGCGACGAGGTGAAGGCCGCTGTCCTGGGTCTGAAGGGTGAGCGTGAGGCTCGGGTGCGCGGGGTCGTTCGTGGCGACGACCACGCTGATCCCGTCCGTGATTGCCCCGACGCTCGAGACGCTCATCGCGCGGTGCCAGGGGTCGTTGATCCCTTGGAAGTACGCGTAGCCATAGACGAGCGGCGTGGGGCTCTCGTCCGTGTCGTGGGTGATCGCGAGGGGGGCGTACGCGACGAGCGGATCGCCCGCGTCGAGGTCCAGGTCCGCGGCGGCCGTCTCGAGGAGGACGTGCCCGTTGCGGTCGGCGATCGAGAGCGCAAAGGGACTTTTCGCGATTGAAACCTTCACGCCGTTCGACGCGACCCAAGTCACCGCGGCCGTGCCTGCGTCCGCCGAGCTCGCAGCCGGCGAGCCCCCTCCCCCACACGCGGCGGCGACTGCGAGAGCCGCGAGAACGACGAGCGCTACCCAGGTACGACGAGCACGCATGCGGCGTGCATACTATGTTTTCAGAATGATGAGGATGGTGGGTTAGATCAGCGACCGCGAACCCCGATCAACCCATCCCCCGGGTGTCACGCGTCGTCAGGGACCTCCCCTCCCAGCTTGCAGGGAGGGGCCGGGGGAGGGTTGGCGCGCCGAACGGAGGGTTGGCGCGCCGAACGATGGTTGTTCGACGAGCGCGATCGGCGACTTCGGGCCGTCAGGCTTTCGCCACCCCGATCTTCACCGCTTCCCCCTCGACCTCGATCTCCTCGAGCCACCGATTCGCGCTGCCCGGCAGCTCCGCCGTCGAGACTGACGTCGCCAGCGCTTCCCGCGCGAGCTCCTCGGCGTGCCGCTCGACGATCGTTCGCACCCGGTCGCTCCCGAGAATCCCGACGCGGATGCGGTCCGTGTACTCGAGGGCGAGCTCCTTGCGCGCCCCCTGCACACGATTGAGAAGCTCCCGGAAGAACCCGAGATCCTTCAGCTCGTCGTCGAGCGTCGTCTCGAGGATGACGACGCCGATGCGATCCCCGGCGGCGGCAAAGCCCGGCTTCGTCTCGAACGCGGCCTCCACGTCCTCGCGAACGAGCTCCGTCCCGCGGAAGCTCCCCTTCCCTTCGAAGACGACCGCGTCGAGCGACGCCCGGTCCTCCGAGGTCAGCTGCGTCCACGCCTTCTTCAGCTCCTGCGCCTGCTTGCCGAGCCCGCGCTGGCCGAGCGTCCGGAAGTTCGGCTTGTACGCGTACTGGCCGAAGCGCGCGGCCTCCTCGGGCCCCAGGAGCTCGGCCTCGAGAACGTTCAGCTCCTCGAGGATCATCGGCTTGTGGCTCGCGAGCTGGTCGCGGAGCGACACGTCGTTCAGGACGATGTGCGCGCGCCGGAGCGGCTGGCGAACCTTGAGCTTGTGATCCGTTCGCACCTTGAGCCCCACGCTGACGACGTCGCGGATCGCGGCCATCTGGCGCGAGAGGGTCTCGTTGACGGTCGCCGGATCCGCCGACGGAAAGCGCTCGAGGTGAACGCTCTCTTTCGCGGCTCCCTGGTGGAACGGCGGGTGTTTTCCGACGACCAGGTTCTGGTACATCGCCTCCGCCGTGTACGGGACGAAGGGAGCGATCAGCTTCGAAGTCGTGACGAGCACTTCGTACAGCGTCTCGTGCGCCGCCACCTTCGACGGCTCCCAGCCCGCGCGCCAGAACCGGTCGCGGCTGCGGCGGACGTACCAGTTCGAGAGCGCATCGACGAACGTGGTGAGGCGCTGCGTGGCCTTGTACACGTCGTAGAGATCCAGATCGGCCTCGACGCCGCGCACCGTGAGCGCCAGCTCGCTCTTGATCCAGCGATCGAGCTCGCTCGGTTCGCTCTTTGCGCCTGCGGGGGGTGTCCCGTCGATGTTCGCGTAGATGACGAAGAACGAATAGACGTTCCGCAGCTTGATCAGGAACTCCTTCTGGAGCGCGCGGACGTTCGACAGGCTGTGGCGCGTGTTCGACCACGGCGGGTTCGACGCGTAGAAAAACCAGCGGAAGGCGTCGGCGCCCGGCGCGGGGGACGACGGATCCTCGATCGTGAGCCGCTCATCCGCCGGGAGCCTCGGTACCTCGACCGGTTTCACGTCGCGCGTCGACGTGAGGGCGACCCCCAGTCGGCTCAAGTCGTGATCCGCGAGGACGACGACCCTCCGGCGCATTCCCTTGCCGACAGCGACCTTGAACGTGTGCGCGTTCAGCGCGTTCGCGTGCTCGCTCGATTCGTAGACGCGGACATGCGCCCCCTCCTGCAGATCGAGCCCCTCCATGTCCTCGCGGCAGATCGTCACCTGCCCCAGCGCCGGCGCCCCCTTCAGCCCGGCGCTGGCAGCGTCGGTCACCGCGAAGTCCATCGCCACGCGGTCGAGGATCACCTCCGGCGGCGTGTAGTTCCCTTTCGACTTCGACTCCTTCTTCCCCTCCTTGTCGCCTACGTGCCCGAGCACGATGCACGTCTTGTACGGGTGAGGGTACGGAGTCGCTGTCATCCCGAGCTTCTCTTGCGTCTTCGGATCGAAGACGAGCGTCGAGATCATCAGGAGCGAATAGAACCAGCCGCGCGTCTGATCGATCGCCTCGCTGATGAAGTCCGCCGGAAAGCTCTTCTTGAACGTCGCGATGCTCTCGGGCGAGTGCGGGAAGCCCCACTGCGCAAAGGGCATGCAGCCCGAGTCGAACCAGCAGTCGATCACCTCGGGGACGCGGCGCATCGTCCCGCCGCACTTGGCGCAGGGAAACGTGACGGAGTCGATCCACGGCTTGTGGACGATCAAGTGCTCGTTGAGCGTGGGGTCCGCCTCGCGCGCCTTCTTGAAGTGATCGAACGCGCGCGGGTTCTTCGCCTCGATCGCAGCGACGCTAGCCGGCGCTTCGAGGTGCGTCTCGTCCTTGTCGCAGATCCAGACGTTGAGCGGCGTCCCCCAGTAGCGCTCGCGCGAGAGCGCCCAGTCGACGTTGTTCGCGAGGAAATCGCCGAAGCGCCCCTCCTTGATGTGGTCGGGGAGCCAGTTGACCGCGCGGTTGTTCGCGATCGCTTGGTCGATGAGCTGCGTCGTGCGGATGTACCAGGCGGGGCGGGCGTACTGGATGAGCGGGTCGTCATCGGCGCGCCAGCAGAACGGGTAGTCGTGGCGGTACTGCTCCTGGTGGACGAGGATTCCCCGTTCCTTCAGCTCGTGGAGGAGGTCCTTGTCGCATCCTTTCACCCAGCGGCCGGCGTACTTCGCGAGCCCGGGAGCTTCGACGAACGTACCGTCGGGGTTCACGGCGCAGAAGAGCGGCAGAGTCGGGTCACTCTCGAAGAGGAGCTTGCGGTGGGCGCCGTAGTCGTCCTCGCCGAACGCGGGGGCGATGTGGACGATCCCGGTGCCGGTGTCGAGGGTGACGAAGTCGGCGGCGAGCACGCGCCAGATGGCGTCGTGACCGGCTTGCTCGGCGCGGAAGCTCTCGAACGGCGGGCGGTATTCCTTGCCGACGAGCGCCGAGCCTTTCATCTCCCCTTCGACCGCCAGCTCGCATCCGAGCTTCTTCGCGAGCGTATCCAGGAGCGACTTCGCGACGATGAAACGGGCGTCGTTCTTTTCGGCCGCGCGCACGACGACGTAGTCGACCCCCGCGTGGACGGCCGCGTACATGTTCGACGGGAGGGTCCACGGCGTCGTCGTCCAGACGAGGAGCGCCGCGTCCTTGCCGTCGACCTTGTCGACCAGCGGGAACGCGACGTACGCGCTCGGGTCGTCGACCGCCTTGTAACCGAGCCCTACCTCCGCCGACGACAGCGCCGTCCCCCCCTGCGCCCACCACCAGACGACCTTGTGCCCATGGTAGAGCAGTCCCTTCTTGTGCAGCTCCGACAGCGCCCACCAGACGCTCTCGACGTAGCTCTGGTGATAGGTGACGTAGGCCGACGGCAGGTCGACCCAGAAGCCGACCCGCTCGGTCAGGTGCTCCCACTCGCTCGTGTAGCGGAAGACCGACTGGACGCAGCGGGCGATGAACGGATCGACGCCGTACTCCTCGATGGCGGCCTTGC
>JBKQKP010000294.1:0-69462 GCA_052147435.1 Polyangiaceae bacterium
GGACGGGCACGCCGACCGGAACGCGGTCGGTTTCTCCTTCGGGCGACCGACGATCCTCGTCCTGGGCAATGAGCGCGAAGGGCTCGGCGACCGCGTGCGCGCGACGTGCGACGCGATCGTGGGGATACCGGGATCGGGGGCAGTGGAATCGCTGAACGTTGCCGTCGCGGCGGGCGTCCTGATCGCCGAGCTTTCGCGACGCTAGCGAGTCCTGCTCTTTGAGCTTGGTCTGGGTATGTCCTCCGCCGCGAAGCCCGGGATTATCCGCTGAGCAGTCTCTCCCCTTGCCTTCTCGCGCTTCGCCTCGAGGCGGGCTCGACGCCGCTCCATCGCTGCCTCGTCCTCGCCCGTCCCGCGCTCGATGACCGAAAGAGCGCGCGCGTGATCCCTCACGAAGTGCTCGTAGAGCTTCGCGAGCTCGAGCCGCACCCTGGGGTCGTCTTCCCCCTCGGCCAGCGTCTCGAAGTCGGCGAGCGCTCGAGCGCGGTCTCCTCTCGCCTTTGCGATGTCCGCGCGTGCCCAGAGCGAGGCGTCTCCCCCCCCCGCCGCGACGGCCCGCTCCGCCACCTCCCATGCCTCATCGACCGCGCGCGCCCGCTTGAGCGTACGCGCGACGCCCACGAGATCTCTCGCGTCGAGCTGAGTCCCCTCGAGTGCCTCGCCGTACAGACCGACGAGGGCGGCCATGGCCACGACGTCCCATGAGTTGTGCTCGACGACACCGAGGAGCCCCGTCGCGTCGCCCGTCCGAAGAAAGTGGAGGTAGCACGCGCTGACCTCGCTCCCCGGCACGTCGTTCTCGCGGACGAAGCCGAGGACATCGCGCTCTATCGACCCAAGGCGGCACTCGATTCCGCGCGCCTTGTGCAAGCGGCGAGCGACGTGAACGAGATCGAGGTGGGGCGGCTCGTTCGGAGCCGCCAGCCGTGCCATGACGAAGCGAGTGCGAAGAAGAGGCAGGTCGAAGCTCTTGCCGTTGAACGTGACGAGCATCGACGCGCGAAGGATTCGATCGCGGAGATGCGCGAGCATCGGCTCCTCTTCGCCGAGGTTGCGAACGAGGATTTGCTCCAGGACAAAGCCCCCGGAGGGAGAATCCCAGAATCCAAGCCCGACGAGGAACGCGACCGTTCCGGTCCCGCCATGAAGGCCGGTCGTCTCCGTATCGAGATAGAGCGCGCCAGCGGGGTCGCATCCCGCGAGCGAAGGATCGAGCGCAAGAAGCGCGAGCAGGCGTGACGACGCCCCGCGCGCGGCCAGAAGCGGCGCCCGCCCCATGCGATGCGCGGGAGAGAGCCGCTGCGTGCGAATCGAAAGCGGGCCGGAAGACGTCTCGATCGTGACGAAGGGGAGCTCGGAGGTCGCCTCGACCGGCGCCGGAGGCGGAGCGTGCCGCGCGTGACGCTCGAGCGCGGCATTCATCCGCGCACGGAGATCGGCCAGTGTCTCCGCTCGAGTGGTCGTGAACGGGGCCTCGGGCTCGGACGCAGCCTCGGGGATCGGGTTGAGGACCCCCGAAGGGCTCACGAGGCGCGACAGCCTGCTGCGGAGAGACACGGCACGAAGACTGTAAATCCGTCCAGTACCCAGCGTCGAGGGACAAAGAGCGGCGCTCCGTCAGGACTCCCCGCTCCTACTCGACAATCGGCGCCCCTCCCTGCCGCGCTGCCTGCATCATGTCGTTCATTCCCATCGCGAGCTCGGGCATTTCGGCATCGCTGAAGAGCCCGACCTCGAGGATCTCGACGGGATTCTTGGGCTTCACCGTCGGCATCTGGACCTGACACTCCACGACGACGGTGACGCCGTGAAATCGGGGATCTCGGTGCGGGGCGGAAAAGACCCCGACGAGCCTCCCGGGCACGACTCCCGAGATCCCCGCTTCCTCCTCCATCTCACGTGCGAGCGCCTCGCGCAGAGTCTCGCCCCACTCGAGCGTGCCGCCGGGGAGCGCCCACGTCCCCGTATCGGCGCGACGGATCAGTACCCACTTGCCATCCGGAGTTCGCGCGGCGGCGGCGATGCCCACGATGGGGCGCTTCAGGATGAGCCGCGCGGCCTCCTTCATGATGTCGAGCACACCTTGCGGTAGCCGGGAGAGCGGGGCGAGCGGCACGGCCCCACCTTCGACGCGGACGCGCGGTCTTGTAAAGCACCTTCGCATGGCGGGGCCACGAGGGAGTTTGGTCGTGCTACACGCACGACCATGAAGCTCGTGACGTTCGACGTCGCCGGAAAGCAGAGCGGCGGCATCCTCCTCGGCGACGACGGCACGTCCGCGGCCGAGCCGCGGCGTGGTCAACCTCCGACGATCGTCGACCTCGCCACCGCCTTCACCTGGCTCGAGCGCGAGAAGGGGCGCCCGTCCGACGCCACCCATATGCTCGACCGCTACGGCTCGGGCGTCCTCGGTTTCGTCGAGCACGCCGGGGACGCGCGACCGGCCGCCGACGAGATCGTCCAACGCTTCGAGGCGAGGCGCACCCCGTCATCGTTCGAGGGGCGCCCCTTCACCTATCCGCTCGGCGCCGTGACCCTGCGCTCGCCCCTCCCCCGCCCCCCCTCGATGCGTGACGGATACGCCTTCCGCCAGCACGTCGAGACCGCGCGCAAGAACCGCGGCCTCGAGATGATCCCGGAGTTCGACCAGTTTCCTGTCTTCTATTTCACCAACCACCAGGCGGTCATCGGTCCGGGCGAGCTACGCGCTCAGCGCCTCCACCTCGACCGATTAGACTTCGAGCTCGAGGCCGCGGTCGTCATCGGCCAGCGCGCGCGCAATGTCCCCGCGCAGAGCGGCGACGCCGTGATCTTCGGGTTCACGATCATGAACGACTTCTCCGCGCGCGCGCTCCAGATGGAGGAAATGAAGCTCTCCCTTGGACCCGCGAAGGGGAAGGACTTCGCGACGGCGCTCGGTCCATGGCTCGTCACGGTCGACGAGCTCGCATCCAGATCGACGAGCACAGCCAACGGAACGCGCTGGGACCTCGGCATGCGCGCATTCGTCAACGGCGTGCAGGTCTCGACGGGGAACGTGAAAGACATGAACTGGACGTTCGCGCAGATCATCGAGCGCGCGAGCTACGGAGCGACGCTCTACCCGGGCGACGTCATCGGCTCCGGGACGTGCGGCACCGGATGCTTCCTGGAGCTGAACGGATCGAAGGTGACCGACAACCAGTGGCTCCGCCCCGGCGACATCGTGGCCCTCGAGATCGACGGCCTCGGGCGCCTCGAAAACCAGATCGTCGAGGACGAGGGCGCTATCGAGCTCGGGTGACGTCAGCCCGCTGACCGAAGGAACGATACGACGCGATCGATCGCCCAGGTGTTGATCCAGGCCTTCTCGCGTACCCCGGCGAACCACCCCACGTGTCCGCCTCTTTCGCTCCACGCGACCCGAACGGCGGGCGAGGCGTCCCGGAGCCAGCGTCGCACGGAGACCTCGGGGATCATCGGATCGTCTGCTGCGTGCACCACCAACGTCGGAACGCGCACGTCGGCGAGCCCGGGGCCCGAGCTTGCGTTGACGTAGTAGTCGTGCGCGTCGCAGAAGCCATGCATCGGCGCGATGACTTCCTCATCGTAGGCACGGATCGTCCGGATCCGGCGGAGCCGCGACACGTCGTAGGACGCGCGGCCGGGGTGCACCCGTGCAAACTCCCGCCCTTGCCGCAGGAGCTTCCGGAGCACGTATCCGCGGTAGGGGAGCGTTTGCAGTGTCTCGAGGGCGCGCGATGTTTCGACGAGGTCGAGCGGAGCCGACAGGGTCGCGATCCCAGTCACGTACGACGGAACTCGGGCTCCCCAGTGAGCCGCCAGCTTCAACGACACGTTGCCACCGAGGGAGAATCCGAGGAGGGCCACGCCCTTCACGCCCTCCCACTTCGACACCGCTTCGAGCGCAACCGCCGGGTCCTCGACGAGCCCCGCGTGATAGAGGAGCGGCGCGTCCGGTATCGAGTCCCCCGCCCCGCGGAGGTCGAGTCGAACGACATGAAACCCGGCGCGATAGAGGGCTACGGCCGCGCGTCGAACGTAGCTCGACTCGGCCGAACCGCCGACACCGTGAACGAGGACGACCGCCGTCCGTTCTCCTTCCAAGTGCCACGACGACAGCGCGTGGAGCGCCCCTCCACCTGGAAGCGGGATACGACGAGCCTCGGACTCGAGCTCCGATCGTGACCAGAACGGGAGCGCCGCCCCGAGCGTCTGCACGTGAGCGTTCCGCAAGAAACGCGGCGCCGTGAAGTCAAGGAGGCGCTCGGTCATGTCGCCACAGGTAACGCGAATCGTCACATGCCGCGAGAACGTCGCGGCTCGGCGTTTGACGTAACTCATTTCAGGGTTACGCTCCCCTTGCCGCCATGGACCAGAGCGCTGATCTATCCTTCGTCGCCCCCATGCCCACACTCCGACGTTTCACCGTCGTCCCCCGCCTCCCCCCTTCGCTCGAGCATCTGCGAGAGATCGCCCACAACCTGTGGTGGGCCTGGGAGCCGCTCGCGAGGGAGCTCTTCGACCGAATAGACCTCGACCTATGGGAAGAGGTGCACGGAAATCCAATCGAGCTCCTCTCGCGGATCGGGCAGCAACGCCTCGACGAGCTGGCGTCCGATGACGCGTTCGTCTCCCATCTGGAGACCGTCCACGAACGGTACCGCCACTACATGTCGCGCGAGGGGTGGTTCAGCAAGCGCTTCCCGGAGGCCGCGACCTCGCGCATCGCCTACTTCTCGATGGAGTACGGGCTTCACCAATCCCTCCCCATCTACTCGGGGGGTCTCGGCGTCCTCGCAGGCGATCACCTGAAGACCGCGAGCGATCTCGGCCTTCCTCTCGTGGGCGTCGGGCTTGCCTATGCGGAGGGATACTTCCGACAGGTCCTCAACGACGACGGCTGGCAGGGGGAGCGGTACCCGATAAACGACTGGCACCGCCTCCCCGTTCAGCCCGTGCTCGAGCCAAGCGGAAAGCGGCTGATCATCCGCGTCACGTACCCGCACGGCGTCGTCTTCGCGCAACTTTGGCGAGTCCAGGTCGGGCGAGTCCCTTTGTTCCTTCTGGACTCGAACCTCGAGCAGAACGCCCCCGCGGATCGCTCGATCACCGGTCCGCTGTACGGCGGTGACCAAGAGTTTCGCGTGCGCCAGGAGATCATGCTGGGCATCGGCGGCGTTCACGCCCTCGAGGCCGTGGGTCTCTCCCCGAGCGTCTGCCACATGAACGAAGGGCACTCGGCGTTCCTCGCGCTCGAGCGCATCGGGCGCGTGATGCGGGAGCGGGGGTCGAGCTTTCAGGTCGCGAGCGAGGCTTGCTCGGCCGGAAACATCTTCACGACGCACACGCCCGTTCCCGCCGGGAACGACGCCTTCGCCCCCGACCTCGTGCGTCGCTACCTCGAGCCGTATCGAGCGGCCCTTGGAATCAGCGACGACGATCTCCTCTCCCTCGGGCGATTCACCCCGAGCGACAAGGTCGCCCCCTTTTCGATGCCGATCCTCGCGATCCATACTGCCGACCACTACAACGGCGTCAGCAAGCTCCACGGAGAGGTCTCGCGTCGCATGTGGAAGGCGCTCTGGCCCGACCTGCCTGACCACGAGATTCCGATCCACAGCGTCACCAACGGGGTTCACACTGCATCCTGGGTGAGCGACGAGATGGGGGCGCTCTTCAGCCGGTACGTGGGTCCGCGATGGGCCGAGACGCCGGACGATCCGGAAATCTGGGAGCGGGTTGCGGAGATTCCCGACGCCGAGCTGTGGGCGACGCACGAGCATCGGCGCCATCGCCTCGTGACGCTCGCGCGCCGCTGGCTCCGAACGACGGCCGAGCGGAGACGAGCGGCGCAGAGTGAGATCGCGGCTTGCGACGAGGTGCTGGATCCGCGCGCCCTCACGATCGGCTTCGCTCGTCGGTTCGCGACCTACAAGCGCGCGGCTCTCCTCTTCAGCGATCTCGATCGCGTGAAGCGACTCCTGGGCGATCCCGAGCGCCCTGTGCAGCTCGTCTTCGCGGGGAAGGCTCACCCCCAGGACAAGGGGGGCAAGGAGCTCATTCGCACGATCGTTCACGCGAGCCGCGATCCGGAGCTCCGCGGCAAAGTCGTCTTCATCGAGGACTACGACATGCGGATCGCGCGGGCGATGGTGTCCGGCGTCGACGTTTGGCTCAACACGCCGCGCCGCCCCCTCGAGGCGAGCGGCACGAGCGGGATGAAAGCGGCAGCCAACGGCGCGTTGAACGTGAGCGTGCTCGACGGCTGGTGGGCCGAGGGGTGGGCGCACTACGGGAACGACGTCGGGTGGGCGATCGGACGCGGGGAGGAGTACACCGACGCAGAGGGGGACAAGGTCGAGGCCGAGGAGCTCTACGACCTGCTCGAGCGCGAAGTCGTTCCGCTCTTCTTCCAGCGCGAGGCGCGCGACCGGTTGCCGCGCTCGTGGATCAAGCGGATGAAGGGGGCCATCTCGAAGCTGGTGCCCGAGTTCAACACGGCGCGAATGGTGCGCGAATACGCCGAGCGCTTCTACGTACCGTCGATTCGCCTCTCCCACGAGATGATGGACGAGGACCTCACCGGAGCGACCAAGCTCGCTACGTGGAAGCAGCGGGTGCGAGAGGCGTGGCCGCTCGTGGAGATCAAGGAGCTAACGACGTCGTCGCCGAGCGAGCTCCAAGTGGGCGAAGCGATGCGAGTGGAGGCGAGCGTCCAGCTCGGACCTCTTACGCCGAGCGATGTCGCCGTCGAGCTTTACCATGGGCCCACTGCCGGGGGGCACGAGCTCTTGCGGGGCGCGGTCGTGCGCATGAGACTCGCCGGGAACGGCCTCGCGCCTGGCGTGTATCGCTTCACGGGTGAAATACCGACGAAGGACAGCGGCGCACATGCCTTCGCGGCTCGCGTGATGCCGTGGAATGCTTCGATGAGCCACCCCTACGAGACATCGCTCGTTCGCTGGGCCTGAGCTCGAGCTCCTCGGCTCACCGCACCGAGTCGCGGCCGCGCGGCCGGCTCGCGGCTAGGGCGCCGCCGCGCAGCTGGGAGCGAAGATGTGGAGCGTGCACGTCGTCGCCCCGGCCGCTCCTGCGGCGAGGACATAGCCGTAACCCCCGCTCGCCGCCGCCCCAACCTGCCCGACGCTCTGCGTGAGAACGTAGCGCCTCCCGGAGGCGAGGACGGGGCTCGGGGTCGACACCGCCACCTGCACGCTCGTCTGAGGGGAGCTCCCGGTGATCAGGCTCGCTGCGGCTGTCGCCAGGACGAGGGCCGTGCTCGTATCGACCCAGGCGACCGGCCCGAGGACCGGCGTGCCATACGCGACAGGGGGGGTGTACTGCTCGACGGTTACGAACTGAGTGGGGGCGAACTGCGTCGCACTCCCGCTGGCAACGAGCCAGGCGACACGCACCGAACCGATATCGATGCCCCCCGCGTCGTCGAGAAACGCCGTCTGCGCGTTCCAGACGTTGCTCCCGTCGCTTCCTTGCGCGTAGGCGGACTGCGGTCCGGTTCCGCCGATGTCTGCGAACGTCGTCTGCTGCGCCCCCGAGTTCTGAGCAGCCTGGGTGCCGGCGCCGGTCTCGAAGCTGAAGGTGTTCTGGTACGGCGTCGTCCCTGGCCATTCCGCGACCACGAGACGCGATCCGCTGGGAATGACGGGGCTCGCTCCCGCCGGGATCCCCGGCGAGGAGAAGAACGTGATGGTGGCGCCGCTCATGAGCGGAGGGACCACGTTTGCCGTCGGAAACGTCCCCGTCCCGTCGTTGTCGGAGAGGAAGAGCGAGCCGTCCGTCGCTGCCCATGCGTTGGAGAGCCCGGTGACGCTCACAACCTCCAGTACGGCGTTTGCCTGGAGCGTCGTCTTCAGCGGGTCGTTCGGTACATCGATCCAGGCGATGGCGAGCGTATAGGTCGGCCCAGCCCCCTGCGGATATCCGACGAAGAACACGCGCGACCCTATCGCCGTGATGAACGTCGGTAGGAACGCGAGCCCCGCTACCGTGACGGTCGGGGGGGTGGGATTCGACGGATCGCTGACGACGTAGCCGACGACTCCCGTGGTCGTCCCGACGAAGACGAACGGGTACGCCGCGGCGAGACACAACGACGGGTTTCCACCGCAGCCGACCGCACCGGCGGTGACATTCACCTCCGCGGAATGGAAACCGTAGGTGGTAGGCGAGCTGCAGGTACTCGTAGCCGCCGAGCACGTCGAGCCCTGGCACGCGCTGGTCGGGCAGATCGCAAAACTGCAGGTGCCTGCGTCGCATGTGCCGACCTGGCATCCGTTCGAACCGGTGCAATCTGTGTTCAGAACGCAGCCTGGGGCTCCCGCTTCGGCATCTGATAGGGAAGCGTCGGGTGCGTTCTGCTGAGCATCGTCGTCAGGCGAGGCTTCACTCGCGGGCGGAATGCTCGCGTCTCCGTTCGCGGCCCCGATCTTCGACGAGTCGAGGCCGAGCGAGCATCCGTACACGATCGACGCACCCACACAGGCGGCGCCCGCCGTGACGAGCGTCTTCTTCCCCCAGTACTTGGAGGCCAGGCGTTCGGTCAAAAGACCCCCCTTACGACTGCTCCGCCGAGCGACGGCATGAGACTCACGACGGGCTCACCCTTCGGCTTCGATGAAGGCCAGAGGATGAGAGCGGCACCTCCCGCAACGAACACTCCCCCTGCGATGAAGACCACGTCGGTCCAGGTTTGGAGCGCGGAAGCATGATTGTAGGCCACCTGCGTCGGCGCCGCGTTGTACGCGTCTCGAGCAGAGAGCGCGTTGACGCCAAGGATGGCGCCGGCCGCAACCGACGCAACGCCCGCACCAACGACACCGAAACCGAGCGCGCGTCGAAGATCGAGCGTCGTCCCCTCCGAGCTCGGCTTTCGTGCTGGCTCGATCACCGGCGCCGGCTCGGGCTCCGACGGCCGCGCAGCCGGCGGAGGCGCGAGCGGCTCCGCAGCGAGCGCAAGATGGATCGTCTTTCCTAGCTCGAGCGTCACGTCGCGATGCTGAATGGGTGCGCTGGGGGCCTGGACCGTGAGTGAGTGAACGCCCGGCATGGCGTGGAGATGGGCTGGAACCAAGACCCCCGTGTTGGCGTCGAGCTGTACGCGCCACCCGTCAGGGGCTGTCACCTCGAGCGTCCCCATCGCTTTCTCGAGGGTTCCGAGCCGATCGCGCGCGCTCTGGATTTGCGCCGCGCTCAGTCCCTGAACATCGAGAGCGCGCGCGAAATCATCCGCAGCGCGCTCCGGTCGGTTCGCTTGTTCCCACGCGAGGGCGGCGGTGTAGAGCGCGATCGCGTGGGGTCGCTGAATGACCGCGGCCTCGAAATGAAGTGCGGCTTCGACGAAGCGCTTCGCCTGATACGCCTGCATGCCCGCCTGGTACTGCTGCCGAGCCTCCTGCGCCGTGTCGCCGGCGGGGGGAGGAGCAGACTCGTCGTCTGCGGCACGCGATGCAGTGCTCGTCGCGAGAGCAGTCGCGACACCGAGGACCGCGACGCCGTGGCGCCAGCCGCGCCGCGACGAGATCCTCGAATGCACTGCGAGCCCCATCCCCGAAGTGTATCAGTACGGGTTCGCGGGCAAAGCTTCCGGCGCCTTCGCGGCTCCTTCGCCACTACCGTGCCCGCCGCTTCTCTTCGGAGTGGACTCGTTCAGCCACACATCGACCGAAGCAGGCGCCGTCTCGTCGATCGTCAGCGTCTGGTCTTCGTACCCGTCGGCGTGAACGGTCACTTTCTTCGAGGTACCGGATGCCGGACGAGGGATCGAGCGCACGGCAAGCGGGAGTGCCGTGCCCTCCACGACGAGGACCGCCTTATCCGGGAGCACTTTGAACGTGATCGGAGGGAGCGCGGCGGGGGGAACGACCGTACCGGTTGATGGAGGCGTCGGCGGCAAGATTGCCGGCTCCGTTTCGACCGGCGTGACCACGACGACCGACTGTGATGCCGGCGCGGGTTGCAGTGACTTCCAGACCCAGAACCCACCGGCCCCAAGCGACGCCGCGGCGAGCACCCCCAGCGATGCAGCCACGACGTACTGGAGGCTTGAAGGAACTCGGGGAGCGAGCTCGATCACGGGCGGGAACGCCGCACCCCCAGGTGGCGCTTGCCCCATCGAGGTGTACGAGACGCGCCCGACCCCAGGCGCCGATCTCACCGCGCTCGAAGCGGAGCCGCTGTCCGATGTCTGGCCAGCCGGCTTGACGCCGCTGGGTGTCCGACTCGAATGGCCGGAGGGGGTCATTTGCAACCCCTCGAGCCCCTCACCGCGCTCCGCGATCGCAGCGGTTGCCAGGCGGATCTTCTCGCGCCGCCTCTCGACATCCGCACCAATCCGCTCGCGAACCACCTGAGCGACATTGGACTGCGTGACGACCGCGCCCCCCTTTGCGAGCCACTCCTCGAGCGCGAGGCGCATCTGCTCCATGGTCTGGTAGCGATGCAGCGGCTGCGCAGCGAGCGCGCGGACCACGATTCGCTCGAGATCGAACGGGTAGCCGCGTACGACGCGCGATGGGGGGGTGAACGATCCCTTGAGGAGCTCCTGCATCACCTGATGCTCCCCTTCTCCACGAAATGGCTGCTTCCCGGTCGTGGCCTCATAGAGCACGCACCCGAGGGAGAACACATCGCTCCTTCGGTCGACGCCTCCCCCGGTGGCCTGCTCGGGAGCCATGTACGCGATCTTTCCCTTCAGCTGCCCCGCGGACGTTGCCTCGTGCGATGCACCGATCGCTTTCGCTACGCCGAAGTCCGTCACCTTTACGTTCCCGTCGAGCGAGATCAGGAGGTTGTGGGGGGACACGTCGCGGTGGACGACCTCGAGCGCGACCCCTTCGTCGTCGGTGAGGTTGTGGGCTGCGTGAAGACCCGCGGCGGCATCTGCGACCACGCGCGCGACGAGCCGCGGATCCAGTGGCGTCGTGATCCCTCCGGCTCTGAGAACATGAGCCAACGAGTCCCCGTACACCCACTCCATCGCGATGTAGACCACACCGCGCTCCTCACCGAGCTCGTAGATCTCGACCACGTTCGGATGGCGTGTCCCCGACGCGATTCGCGCCTCATCGATGAGCATCCGCTCGAACTCGGGATCGCTTGCGAGGTGCGGCAGGATCGTCTTGATCGCCACCAGCTTCGTGAACCCGCGCTGCCCGTGGAGCCGCGCGGCCCATACGCGCGCCATGCCCCCCATCGCAACAGGAACGAGTAGCTCGTACCGCCCGAGGCGCGTACCGCGTGCAAGGGACTCCGAGGCGAGGGCTTCCCCCTCACCGTGCGAAGGCCCGGTGGCGAGCGATTCGGCCATCCCTGTTTGATGAGGTTACACGGGCAATTGGAAGTTTCCATGGAACCTGCCGTCGAGCGGTGCTTGCGGAAGTGTCGGCGTTTGCCCGACTGAGCGCCCCCTTTGCTACAAGGGCCCACCGATGCTCACGCAATCCGCCTCAACCCGCCCCGTGCCCAATGCGCCCGGGGCGGTGCTCGCTTCGTCGCGCTGGGGCGTCGCCATCGTCGCCACGCTTGTGATGAGCGTGAGCTACATCGACCGGCAGACGCTCGCGGTCCTGGGGCCGACGGTCGTAAAAGCGCTTCACCTGACGCTCGAAGAATATGGCTGGGTGCTTTCGGCGTTCTCGTTTGCCTACCTCGTCGGGGCTCCGCTTGCAGGAGCCGCGATGGATCGGGCCGGTGCGCGGCGTGGCCTTGTCCTCGCGGTGCTCGCCTGGTCGGTCGTCGCGGCGGGGCAGGCTCTCGTGCCGTCGTTCGCGGTCCTCATCGCGATGAGGGTGCTCCTCGGGGCCGCCGAAGCCCCCTCCTTCCCGGGTGCGGCGCAGACCATGAAGCGCATTCTTCCGAGCGAGGAGCGTTCGATTGGCTTCGGGCTCCTTTTCACGGGGAGCTCGATCGGGGCGATGGCGGCAGGGCCACTCGCGATTGCGATTCATCATGTGTCCGGGAATTGGCGCCTCGCGTTTCTCGGTACGGCGACGATCGGGCTGCTGTGGATCCCGCTCTGGATGTTCGTCACGCGATCGAGCGCCGTCCGCGAGGCCCTCGCCACCGCTTCCGGCGAGCCCGAGAAGGACGAGACAACGTCTCGGTACCGGCTGCTCCTGAGCGCACCGGTGGGGCGGGCGGTGATGCTCGTCGTTTTCACCGCGCCCAGCATCATGTTCGGGCTCAACTGGTCGTCGCACTACCTGACCAATGCGTTCGCGCTGACCCAAGACTCGATCGCCCAGTACATCTGGCTCCCGCCCGTCGGGTTCGACCTGGGTGCTGTTCTCTTCGGGGCCCTCGCTAGCCGCGCGGACCGGCAGACGCATGCCCATCCGCCGAGCTCGCACGTGACGCTCATGGCCGCGGCGGCTCTCCTTTCGCTAACGATGGCGGCGCTCCCCCTCGTTCACACCCCATGGCTCGCAACCTTCCTCATGACGAGCTGCCTTGCGGGGGGAGGAGGGATCTTCGCGTTGCTCACCGCGGACATGCTCGCGCGGGTCCCTCCTTCTCTGGTCTCCACGGCGGGGGGACTCACGGCGGCAGCGCAATCGCTCGCCTACGTCGTTGCAAATCCGCTCGTCGGACGGGCCGTGGACCAGACGCATTCCTACGCATTGGTGCTCGTCGTGCTCGGCGTGATCGTGCCGCCCGCCGTGGCGACGTGGGGGGCGTGGCCGGTCGGCGTGCGAGGCCGGGAGGACGAGCGCCCGGGGCCGCGCTAACCTGCCCGCATGGGCGTTCTCACCGAGGTTCCGAAGCAAACCAACGGCTCCCCAACGACCACCATCAAGAGCTATGCCCCCGCCACGGGCGAGCTCCTCGGTGAGGTTCCGATCTCGTCGAGAGAGCATGTCGCCACCATCGTGGCCCGCGCTCGGCGGGCTCAGGCAGCATGGGCCGTTCTCCCGGTCGAGGAGCGATGCGAGCGCCTCCTCCGCTTCCGCGACGCCATCGCCGATCGGGCAACGGATCTCGTCGATCTTCTCGCGCGCGAGTGCGGCAAGCCGAAGCAAGAGGCCCTCACGCACGAGGTCATCACGACGCTCGACCTGGCCACCTACTACGCGAACAACGCCCCTCGCATCCTGGCGCCGCAGGAGATTCCGCTTCATCTCCTGAAGCATCGACGCTCGTACGTCCACTTCGCCCCACGCGGAGTGATCGGCGTGATCTCGCCGTGGAACTTCCCGTTCTGCATTCCGATGGGGGACGTCCTCGCGGCGCTCGTCACGGGGAGCGCGGTGGTGGTGAAGCCGAGCGAAGTGACCCCGCTCATCATGAAGAAGGCAAAGGAGATCTACGACTCGACCGGCCTCCCCGAGGACCTCTTCGCGGTGGTCTATGGGCACGGCGCGGCAGGGCAAGCGCTCATCGAGAGCGGGATCCAGAAGCTTGTCTTCACGGGCGGCGTCGAGACCGGCAAGCGCGTCGCCGCGGCGTGCGGAGCGCGGCTCATTCCGTGCGTCATGGAGCTCGGAGGCAAGGCACCGCTCCTCGCGTGCGCCGATGCAGACGTCGAGCGGACGGCGAGAGCCATCGTCTTCGGAGGCTTCGCGAACGCGGGGCAGGTGTGCATCTCGGTCGAACGCGTCTACGCCCACCGCGATGTGTACGAGCCGATCGTCCGCCGCGTGAAGGAGCTGACGCAGCAGCTACGAGTCGGCGATCCCTCGACGGAGACAGTGGACATCGGGGCGATCATTTTCCCAAAGCAGATCGACGTCGCAGAGAAGCATGTCGCCGACGCGGTCGCGAAGGGGGCGGAGCTGGTGGCGGGCGGAAAGCGACGCGAAGGCCCCGGCCAGTTCTTCGAGCCGACGGTGCTCGCTCAGTGCACGCCGCAGATGACCGTGATGAACGAGGAGATCTTCGGCCCGATTGTCCCGATCCAGAAGGTGGAGTCCGACGACGAGGCGGTGACGTTGGCGAACCGTTCGCACCTCGGGCTCAACGCGTACGTCTTTACGAAAGACCGCGCGAAGGGGCGGAAGCTCGCGGAGCGAATCGAGGCGGGGAGCGTGGTCGTGAACGACGTGCTCATCAACTACGCCGCGTGCGAAGCCCCGTTTGGTGGGCTCAAAGAGTCCGGCTTCGGGCGAGTGCACGGGGACGACGCGCTCCGCGACATGGCCGAGCGACGCCACGTGAACGAAGGAAAAGTCCCGGTGCCATCGAAGGATCCGCTGTGGTTTCCCTATGACGCCGCGAGCTACCGGTGGCTGCTTCGCGGGGCGCGCGTGCTTTTTGGGGGTGGCGGGATCGTGAAGAAGCTCACGGAGCTGTTCTAAAACAACGGCCGAGCGCGCGCGGTGCGGTCTGCAGGTGTTCGACTATCTCCTCAGCGCGTCCCGCGCCTCTCGCGCTTCGAGAACGAAGGCGAAGCAGTCGAGCGCCTCGCGCACCGACACTTCTTCCTTCTGCCGCGCCGCGCGCACCGACGCGCGGAAGACGAGGTACCGCTTCCCGTCCAGCCCGAGCAAGAGCGACACGAGCCCCGGATCGCGCGGCGCGTCTGCCGCTCCGGCGAGCCCCGCGGCTGACGCGAGCACACGTGTGAGCAAGAGATCGCACGCGAGCACCGCGCCGTGCGCGTCTCGCGCGCCGATGAGCGTCTCGGTTTGCCGGACCGCGTCTCGCTCTCCCTCCGGCCAAAGCTCCGCCATCGAGAAGTGCGACGTCCCCGGCGGCGGCGCGATCGTGGGCACGGCGAGGTCGTGACGCCCAGCGCTCGCTCCGTCGGCAGCGCCGCCCGCAGCACGCGACGGGATCGGCGCTTGAGGCGGTGGGACCGCCCCTTCCGGCGGGATTGCAGTCGGGCTCGCCGGCGGCTGCGTCACCCTCGCCGCGGTGAGCCGAGCCTCTGACTCTGCCGACGGCTTCGTGTCCTCCGGGCGTACCGCTGCCATCCCGTGGAACGGGGTTATCTTGCTGACGAGTGGCGCTTCCGCGAGCCCACGGATTGCCTCTGCGATCGAGACCTCCGCTCCGCCGATGCTCAGCCCGGGGACCACCTGTTCGCTCTTCGGCAGCTCGGCTTCGTAGTGTCGCAGCACGAGCCGCGTGATTCGCTCGAGCCCCTCGAAGACCCCCTCGCCGCGCGTCGCGCACGTCCCCAACGTCGGGGCTCCGTGCAGGTTGAATCGCCGGTCGAGCTCCTCGAGCGAAACGAGATCGGAAAGGTCGCGTTTGTTCCAGTGGAACGTGTGGGGCATCTTCGCGAGCGCTTTGCCGTGCTCCGCGAGATTCGCGTTGAGGTCCTCGAGCGACTCCTGGTTCGCGTCCATACGCCCGGCTTGCGAGTCGGCCACGAAGACGACTCCGTCAGATCCGGAAAGAACCAGCTTCCGCGTCGCCCCATAGTAGACCTGCCCAGGGACGGTAAAGAGCTGAAGTCTCACGCTCATCCCGCGGACCCGAGGCACCCGGAGCGGGAGAAAGTCGAAATAGAGCGTGCGGTCCGTCGGCGTCGCCAGCGAGACCATCTTCCCGCGGTGCTCTGCCTTGGTCGTTGCGTGAATGTATTGGAGCGTCGTCGTCTTGCCGCCGAGCCCGGGGCCGTAGAAGACGAGCTTGAACACGAGCTCCCGCGTAAGCGGATTGAGCGAAGCCACGTAGCCGAGGATACATCAAGACGAGAGCCGGGCTTCATTCCCGAAGGTCGGCTAGCCTGTAGCCCCTTCCCCGGTCACGAGCTCACGTCCTCATGCGCGGTTTCATCGATCTGCACTGCCATTGGGTTGCCGCCATCGACGACGGCGTACGCGCGCCAGCGGCGGGAGTTGCTCTCTTGCGAGCGCTCCAGCAAGTCGGCTTCTCGATCGTCGTCGCGACGCCCCACATGCGCCCCGGGATGTTCGACAACGACCGGACAAGCTTGTCGGCCGCGTTCGACGCGATGCGCGCGCCTCTCGACGAGGCGCGCGCCGAAGGACCGCTCCCCGAAGTTCACCTTGCGAGCGAGCACTTTTTCGACGACCTCGTCTTCGAGCGTATCCGCCGCGGCGAGGGGCTCCCGTACCCTAGCTTTGCCGGCATAGACCGAGACACACCCGGTGCGGCAGCGCCAACCGCTGGTCCGGCGACGTGGCCCGCCGCCCAGCGACCAGTGAAGCGAAGCGTGCTGGTGGAGTTCGGGGCGGAGCGGTTCCCATCCCACGCGCACAACCGCTTCTTCGACCTTCACCGCGCCGGTTTCGTCCCCGTGCTCGCCCACCCCGAACGCTATGCCCCCGTCTGGAAAGACACGAACGCGCTCAGCCCCGTCATCGAAGCAGGAGCGCATCTCCTTCTCGACGTTTGCTCGCTCGTGGGAAAGTATGGGCGGGCGGCTCAGCGGGCGTCCGAAAAGCTTCTCGAGGACGGCGCCTACACCGCAGCGTGCTCGGATGCGCACAGACCGGAGGACGCCGACGTCGTGGGGGAAGCGATTGAGCGACTGAAGCGTCTCGCGGGAGACGAGGGGGTCTCGGAGCTACTGTCGTCTGGCCCGCGCCGGATTTTGAACATGTCGATGCTTGAGGACTAACGAGGAAGAGGAGCGAGTCGTCATGGAGGAGAAGGTCGCCGTCATTGGGTTGGGGTACGTGGGACTCCCGGTCGCGCTCGCTTTCGCGCGCAAGTTCAAGGGGGCCGTGGGGTTCGATATCCACAAGGAGAAGGTGGAGGAGCTTCGCCGCGGATACGACCGCAACCACGAGGTCCCCGCCGAGGTCCTGAAGGCCTCCACGCTCAACATGACGAGCGATCCGAAGGCGCTCGAGGGGCTGACCTTCTACGTCGTCGCGGTCCCGACGCCGGTCGACGCCAACAACGTCCCGGATCTCACCCCCGTGGTGAAGGCATCGGAGACGGTAGGGAAGGCCATCGGCAAGGGGGCGGTCGTCGTGTTCGAGTCGACGGTGTACCCCGGCGTGACCGAGGAGATCTGCGGGCCGATCCTGGAGAAGCTCTCCGGACTGAAGTGCGGCACCGACTTCACGCTCGGCTACTCGCCCGAGCGGATCAACCCCGGCGACAAGGAGCACGTGCTCGAGAAGATCACCAAGGTGGTCTCCGGTCAGGACGGGCCCACGCTCGACCGCGTCGCGGCAACCTACGGCGCGATCATCGAGGCCGGCGTGCACCGGGCACCGAGCATCAAAGTAGCCGAAGCAGCAAAGGTCATCGAGAACACGCAGCGCGACCTGAACATCGCGCTCGTCAACGAGCTCGCGCTCATCTTCGATCGCATGGGTATCCGTACCGCGGACGTCCTCGCCGCCGCCGGCACCAAGTGGAACTTCCTGAAGTTCAAGCCGGGGTTGGTCGGCGGGCATTGCATCGGCGTCGATCCGTATTACCTGACGACGAAGGCCCAGCAGCTCGGCTACCAGCCGGAGGTCATCCTCGCCGGCCGCCGGATCAACAACAACATGGGCCCCTACATCGCGCAGCGGCTCGTGAAGATGCTCATTCACGCGAACATCCCCGTGAAGGGGGCGCGAATCGGCGTCCTCGGGTTGACGTTCAAGGAGGACTGCAACGACCTGCGTAACAGCAAGGTCCCCGACATTCTCACGGAGCTTCGCCAGTTCGGCATCGAGGCCATCATCCACGACCCGCTGGCGAACGCCCCCGAAGCCGTGCACGAGTACGGCCTCAAGCTCTCTCCGCTCGAGGCGTTCAAGGGGCTCGACGGCCTCGTCTTCGCGGTGAGCCACAAGCAGTACATCGAGCTCGGCACCGTGAAAGTCTGCGAGGTCGTCAAGGATGGCGGAGTCGTCTGCGACGTGAAGAGCGCGCTCGACGCGGCCAAGATCGGCCGCGGCATTCACTACTGGAGCCTGTAGCGGCGACCGTGCGGCTCGGGCCGCTTGTGCTATAGCCCACGCCGCAAAGTGGCTTCTCCGTCCGTTCGTCCCCCCTTACCTCCCCCCGCCCCGACGTTCATGCGCCGTCACGGCGCGAAGCTGGTCGCCTCCGCGCTGATCACGGTGGGGCTCGTCTTCGCGCTGAAGAAAGGCGGGCTCAAGTTCATCCCGGACGGCGGGAACTTCGATCACGTGCGCTGGTGGACGCTCCCCGCGTACCTCGTGACCCTCGTCGCGTTGAGCTACTTCCGCGCCGTGCGCTGGCGCTACCTTCTGCGATCGTTCGCCGAGGTTCCCACGCGGAAGCTGCTCTCGGTCTCCTGGATCGGCTTCGCCGCGATCCTCGTCATGCCATTCCGGATCGGCGAGTTCGTCCGCCCGTACATGATCCGGAGCCCGGGCAAGACGGACGCGCAGGGGCGAACCGTTGGCGGGGTGACGATGTCGGCGGCGACGGGGACGATCGTCGCCGAGCGAGTCGTGGACCTCCTCTACCTGAGCATCGTCCTTGCCGTCGCGCTTCTCGTGGTGCCGCACGCGGAGCCGCTCCCGAAGAGCGTCGCCGGCATGCCCGCCGTCTCTCTCGTCGAGGTCCGTCGCGCCGCGTTTCTCATCCTCGGGCTCTCGATGGTCGCGTTCGCGGTCGTGGCCGTCTATTACGTCGCGCGCGATTTCGCGCGGCGGGCGACGCTCGCGGTCTTCGGGCTCGTCTCGCGACCTCTCGGGGAGAAGCTCGCCGGGATGGCGGAGAGCATGGCTGACGGTCTGCGCGTCCTCGGCCGGGCGCGCGACGCGATTCCGTTCCTCGGTGAGACGACACTGTATTGGGGGCTCAACGCGGCGGGGATGTGGCTGCTGGCTTGGGGGTGCGGCATCACGCACGCCGACGGCAGCGCCCCAACCTACGGCGAAGCCTGCGCAATGATGGGAATGCTCGGCATCACGATCATCATTCCCGGACCGCCCGGAATGCTCGGGGTGTTCCAGCTGGGGCTCTCGGCCGGAATGTCGATGTACTTCACGGCAGACACCACGCTCGGCGAGGGGGCCGCCTACATCTTCCTTCTCTACCTCGTCCAGGTGCTCTGGACGGTGGCGGCAGCGATTGGGTGTCTGCTGATGGACCGAGGCTCGTGGCGCGCTCTCGAGGAAGCCGAAGGGATCCTCCCGCCGAGCGAGCCCCCCGACCCACCTGCCAATAAGTTGGCCACGCCCGACGCCGCGAGGTAGCCGATCTCGCATGTCCTGCTCGCGGATCCGTGCCCATGCGCTTCGCGTGGCCGCTCGAGGGCTCCTGGTGCTTCGTCCGCTCGCCGCCCCGGCGGGCCTCGCGCTGGGGGTCGGTGTCGCCGCATCTGCGGCCGTCCTGTTCACCGACGCGGTCGCCCAAGGGAAAGCGTCCCTGGACTCCCCGTACGGCTACGAGCGGACCTGGAACGCCGCGTTGCGCCTGGTCCGGGTCGACCTCGGGCTGAAGGTCCTCGAGAACGACGACAAGAACGGCTACCTCCTCTTCGAGTACCGCTCGAGCGACACGCAGAAGCCGACGAACGGGTCGTTCGAGGTGATTCGCTCCGGGAGCAGCGCGCGGCCGGACGACGTCCGCGTCGTCGTCCAGCTGACGCAGATGCCGACGTCCCACGAACAGGTGCTGCTCGATCACCTCGCCCGGAAGATGCGCGAAGAGTATGGCGCCCCACCGGAACCCCGTACTGCTCCCCCTCCGCCCCCGCCGGACGCCGGCCCCGCCGGCCCGGAGGGGAACGACGAAGAAGACAACAACAACTGAGAGAGCCGCTCAGCTCCCTGCGATGACGGGCCCCGGTGAGCCTTGAGCGCCGCCTGACGTGGCCGCTCCGCCCCCCACCCCCACCCCGCCGAGCCCGCCCACTCCGCCGTGGCCGCTCGGGGCCGCGGGAGATGCGGCGGGCTTCGGGGTCGAAGTCGGGGAGCTCGACGGCGCTTGTGCGTCGGAGCAGCACCGAAAGCCGATTTGGTAGAACGAAAAGTCCTCGTTGTGGGCCGTCGTCATCGGGCGGCAGCGGTCGCGAACGGGGCCCCAGTAGCCCCCCTTGAGCCCGCTCTTGTACGGCTTGGCGCTCTCGTTCACGACCCACTCGTCCACGTTGCCGGTCATGTCGTGCACGCCGTAGGGGCTCACGCACGCCTCACGGGCTCCGCTCGGCTCCCCCTGCCACAAGCGCTCGACCTCCGCCTCACGGGTGACGGGGTTCGCGATCGCCTTCTCGTCCACGTCCGGGTGGGGCTTGTCGATGTTGCAAGCGTCGGCATTACGGGCGTAGCCGTACGGGTACGGCATCCGCTCCTGCCCCTCGCAAGCGAGCGTCCACTCGCTGTCGCCGCACATGCGCTTCCCCTCCGCGGAGCAGGCGTCGCGCGCCTCGTACCAAGTCTTCATCACGACGGGCTTCGCGCCCGGCTCGTTCGGGTACTCGTAGTCATCGATGCAGTAGTGCTTGTGGGTCGTCTTTCCCTCGCAGCGGGTCGCCGGGGCGAACTCGGCGCAACGGAGCTTCTCCTCCGGATCGAGCCAGCGCAGGCATGTCTCCTCGACGTGGGAGCAGTAGTCCCCCTCGACCTCGGTCATCCCATTGGGGCAGACGCCGCTGACGGCCTCGATGGGGGCCGGGGTCGAGGTCACCTTCACCGTCGTGCTCGCCTGAACCTCGTCGTTCGTCTTCGCTTTCGAGGGGGCCTTCACCGCGGGCGTCGCGCGGCTCGCCGTCGCCGTGCCGGCCGCGGCGGCGCCAGCTGCGTCAGTCGGCTCGCCGGCCGCCTGCGCGATCCCGTTGGCGTCATCGCTGCCGGTCGCCCCCAGGAGGACAACTCCGAGGACCAAACTGACCAGCCAACCCAACGTTCTCGCCTTCATCGTCGTCCGCCCGCCGATCCGGCGAGGCGCCCCGAGCATCTGCGAACGTTCAATGTGCAATTCGCTCGCCAAGGTCTTTGGATCTTCCGGTTTTATCCGCAGCGGACTGCGGAACGACGTTCGACACTGGAGAGCCGCAAATTCGTCGCGCGATCGGGGTGGATCGTGCGCGCGCCTCCCCACCGCAAATCGTACGGAATCGTAGGTGCTGTCGTCACCTTTCCGGCGGGACCCCTGGATCCATCGCCACTTCGGGGGGGGATCCACGGTGAGCCCGGGGGCCCCCTTGGGAGCGTGTCCGCGCGGCACGGGTGTGCGCCGCGACTGTGAAGACACGACACGGTTGTCAGAGACGCGACGTTCGCTGCGAAGATCGCGACGCGCGAACGCTTCACGCTTCGGGGGCTCGCAGACCGCTCAACGTGCGCACAGAATTCGCGCCGCCCCCTCGGGGTCCGCTTCTTCTGCGCCGAGCGCCTCCCCCTCCTCGAAGCATCCCCGAGCGCAGGCCGCGAAGACACGCGGCGTGAGTCCGCCGTCGGCGGCGGATCGGTCGACACCAGGCGAGCAAGCGATCACGAGAGACCCCAAGCACCGGTATCCCTCCGCACCGCATGCTCCAGGCGGGGCAAGGACACCGACGACCGGACGCGCAGGGGGGTTGATCGGGTCCGGCGCGCAGAGCCTGGCAGCTGCCCGCTCGGGGGGGACCACCACCTCCGTCCCCTCCTCGGTGCACCCACGGGGGCAGGTCTCGACCGCCTCCCAGGGGCACTGGCAGTCTTCGGGGCGGCTCGAGGGGGGGCACGGCCGCGGGACCCTCGCGACGTGGGAGACCTCGACGGCGCCGGCGACACACCTCGCAAGCCCGTCCGGGCAGTCGACCCCGCTCATCATCGTGAGCGGCGTCGCAGCCTTGGACGCGGAGCCTCGGTCTCGAAACCAGTCGCTGAGGCAGCCGCGCTGGCAGCCCGAGAGCAGGACCAGCGTCGCCAGCGCTAACCCTCCCCCCAGTCCCCTCCCTGCAAGCAGGGTGGGGGTGTCGCGCGTCGCCATCTTCACGACCGCGATGGGTCCGGAGGCTCAGCTCTCGATGAACGACTTCAGCTGCTTCGACCGCGACGGGTGGCGGAGCTTGCGCAGCGCCTTCGCCTCGATCTGCCGGATGCGCTCGCGCGTCACCTCGAAGTCCTGGCCGACCTCTTCGAGCGTGTGGTCGCTCTTCTCGCCGATGCCGAAGCGCATGCGGAGGACCTTCTCCTCGCGCGGCGTGAGAGTCTTCAGGACCTTCCTTGTTTGTTCCGCGAGGTTCATGTTGATGACCGCCTCTGCCGGCGAGATGACGCTCTTGTCCTCGATGAAGTCGCCGAGATGCGAGTCTTCCTCCTCGCCGATCGGCGTCTCGAGGGAGATCGGCTCCTTGGCGATCTTCAGAACCTTCCGCACCTTGTCGAGCGGGAGCTCCATCTTCTCGGCGATCTCTTCCGGCGTCGGCTCGCGGCCGTACTCCTGGACGAGGTAGCGCGACGTCCGAATGAGCTTGTTGATCGTCTCGATCATGTGGACCGGGATGCGGATCGTGCGCGCCTGATCGGCGATGGCGCGCGTGATCGCCTGACGAATCCACCAGGTCGCGTACGTCGAGAACTTGTAGCCGCGCTTGTACTCGAACTTATCGACGGCCTTCATGAGGCCGATGTTCCCCTCCTGGATGAGGTCGAGGAACTGCAGGCCGCGGTTCGTGTACTTCTTCGCGATCGAGACGACGAGGCGCAGGTTCGCCTCCACGAGCTCGGCCTTCGCCTTCTCGGCGACCCGCTCCCCTTCGCGGATGTCCTCGTATGTGCGGCGGAGCGTCTTGATGTCGAGCTGGAGCTCCTCTTCGACCTTCTTCAGGTTCTTGAGGGCGGCAGCGTGGTTCGTGAGGACCTCTTCGAGCGCGACGCCGTGGCGGCGCTTGAAGCGGCGCTCGCCGGCGACGTCCCCCTTCGCGGTGCGAGCCTCCTTGCGGAGCTGCTCCATGTCGACGCCGGTGCGCTTCTCGAGCTCGGTGGAGCCGCTCTCGGCGCGCTCGACCTTCTGGATCAGCGAGCGGAGCTTGAGGACGATCTTGTCGTACGTCTTCTTGTTGAGACGCATCTCCTCGAGCGTCTCGACCATCTTCGTCCGGTTGGCCTCGATCTCGGCCTCGACCGACTTCTTCTTGGTGACGGCCGCGGCCTCACGCGCCTCGTGGAGGTCCTGCGCGACCTTGTCGAGGTGCTTCACCTTGTCGATGAGGCGGAGAATGCGACGGTCCGCTTCTTCTTCGTCGAACTCGGCGTTCTCGTCGTCGGCGTCGCGGATGATCTCCTTGACGCGGATCTTGTGCTTCCGGAGCTTGTCCCCCAGGTCGATGATCTCGCGGACGGCGACCGGGCTGTTCAGGATCGCGTTGAAGACCGCGTGCTCCCCCTGCTCGATCCGCTTCGCGATCTCGACCTCGCCCTCGCGCGTGAGGAGCGAGACGCTCCCCATCTTGCGGAGGTACATCCGGACCGGGTCGTTCGACTTCGAGTAGAAGCCGTCGCCGTCGTCTTCCTTCGCCTGCGGTTGGTCGCGCGCCGTGGGGAGGGTCTTCTTCTCGTGGGCCTCCTCCTCGGCCACGCGCTTCGGCGCGATCTTCACCTGGGTCGCGGCGTCGACGATCTCGATGTCCTCGTCGCCGAGGGCGCCCATCACGTCATCCATCTGGTCGGCGGCCGTCATGTCGGCCGGGAGGGCGTCGTTCACTTCTTCGTAGGTCAAGAAGCCCTTGCTCTTGCCCATCTCGATCAGCTGCTGGACCTCTTTGCGGTCGCGGTTCTTCTGAGCCTTCTGCGCCATCGCCTGTTTCGCCTCTTGTGGTGAACGACCCGCGCTGCCCGCCCCGTGCGACTTAGTAGTCGTCGGTGTCCCGTTCTTCTTCTGATGGTTCTCGTGGTTCTCGTTCGGCTTCGCGTTCGACTTCACCGGCGCTCCGTTCGCGTGGCTCTTCTCCCGGCTGGCTTGGCTCGCCTGACCCGAGTGGCCGTTCTGCACCTTGCCCCCCTTCCCCTGCGACTCCTTCGCGCCGGCCCCCGCCGTCGCTGCCTTCGTGTCGTGCTTCTTCGAATGGCCGTTCTTCATGAGGCGTCGCCCCCAAACCCGAAGTGCGCGCAGAGCGCGCGTTGATGCCCTTGATTCCGCTTGCCCTCTCCGCGCGCTCTTGGGCGTCACGGAGTTTCTCTAGATCCGCGTCGTTCTCGAGGTCTCGCGAGATGTCGACAATGTCTTGCGCGAGAATCAGCCTTTCTAGCCGCTGCGCGCTCGCAAGCAAGGCCTCCTTTGCCTTGCCCTCAGATTCGTGTTCCGGCACAGCCAGGCGATTTTGAGCGAAGACTTGAATTGCCGGAGGGATTTGCGCAAGAAACGCGGCCGTGTCCAGGCCTTTTTCTTGGGTATGAGCCTTGCGTAAGGCGGCCACGGTCAGGACGGCGGGCCCCTCCAGGTGGACGCAGGCTGCTAGGACCTCCGGATCCGCGAGTAGGGAGGGGTAGTCCAAGAGGGCGCCCACCATGTCACGGCGCTCGATCTGGGCCGCAGTTTTCGGCGTCGAATGAGCGCGCGAGGCGGCGGGGCGGGCTGGGAGAGGAGAGGATTGAACAGGAAGGGCGGAGGGGCGGAAGGCGGGAGGGGGATTCGCCGGACCCGCCCCTTCCGACCTTGCGACCTTCCTGTTCAATCCCTCTGCCAGCCGGGGCGCCCGCGCCGCCGTCCGAATCTTCTGTTCGAGGGCACGGAATGTGTCGGCACCGAGGAAGTCCAGCCGCCCCGCCATCGAGTCCGCGTGCCCCTTGGCCATCATCCGCGCGAGCGGGTCCTCTTCGCTCGCGATCAGCTGCGCGATCCTCTCCACGCGCGCGAGCCGCTCGTGTCCGTCGGCGGCGACGAACGACTCGTCGAGCTCGGCGTCGATCAGGAACTCGAGCATTCCCTTCGAGTGCGCCGCCAGCGAGCGGAGCGGCTCGATGCCTCGCTTGCGCGCGAAGTCGTCCGGGTCCTCCCCGTCGGGCAACCTGGCCACTTTCACGTCGAGCCCCGCCTCCATGCACGGCCCGCGCGACGCCCGCGTCGCCTTTCGCCCGGCGGCGTCGCCGTCGAAGAGGAGCACGACCGTCGGCGTGTACCTCTTGAGGAGCGTCGCCTGCTCGACGGTGAACGCCGTGCCGAGCGGCGCGACGACGTTCGCGAGGCCGCGCGCGTGGAGAGAGAAGACGTCGAAGTTCCCCTCGACGACGAGGGCGATCTCCTCCGTGCGGATCGCGTGGCGCGCCTGGAAGAGGCCGAACAGGACGTTCCCCTTCGTGTAGATGGGGCTCTCCTTCGAGTTGATGTACTTCGCGGGCTTGTCGCCGTCGGGCTTCGCCTCGGCCCCCGGGGGATCGGCGAGTGCGCGCCCGCTGAAGGCGACCACCCTCCCCTGCGTATCGACGACCGCGAACATGAGGCGATGGCGGAACCGGTCGTAGTGGCCGCTCCCGCTCGAGCGAGGCGAGAGAAGCCCGACGCTCTCGGCCGCGACGGGGGACACCCCCTGCTGCCGGAGAAAGTTGGCGAGCCCGTCCCACTCGTGCGGCGCGTAGCCGACGCGGAAGGCTTTCAACGCTTCGTCGACCTCCGGCTTCTCCCCGGGCACGACCCCGCGGCGCGCGAGCTCGTCGAGCGCGAACGAGCGGAGCGGGTGCTTGCGCATCTGCTCCTCGAACCAGGTCGCCGCGAGCGCGTTCACGGCGTAGAGGTCGTCCTTCTGTTTTTTCGCCCGGTCGATCTCCGACCGCTCGCGCGACTCCTCCTCGATGACGATCCCCGCGCGCTCCGCCAGGACGTGCGCCGCCTCATGAAAGGTGTAGCCGAACTCCTTCATCGCGAAGGTGAAGGCGTCCCCCGACTCGCCGCACCCGAAGCATTTGAAGAAGCCGCGGTCCTGGTTGACGTTGAAGCTCGGGCTCTTTTCTTTGTGGAAAGGGCAGAGCCCGGTCCACGACCGTCCCCGCTTCTTCAACGAGGGGACGCTCTCCTGGATGAGCGCCACGATGTCCGTGCGCTCCCGGATGAGGGCGATGGTCTCGGGGGAGATCAAGGGGCGAAGCGGTTTAGCACGGCGGCGCCGCCGGCGGCGTCCTCCACCCGTCACGCCGCGTGAGCCGCCAGCTCAAATTTGAGCCCCCAGCTCACCGCGTGAGCCGCCAGCTCAAATTCTGACCCCCCCCGCTCACCGCGTGAGCCACCACCAGCAAAGCTTGCCTTCCGCCCCGCGCGACCCCAGTCGGAGAGGAGTCCGATCTTCCGACCTTCCTGTGGGCTCCCTCTCCATGCTAAACGCGCGCCCAGCTCACCCACCGTTTGCAAAGGATCTCCCTCCGCCATGACAGCCGGTCTCGCTTCCCCCTCCGTCGTCAACATCGGTGCTTCCAAAGGCAAGATCGTCCAGGTCATCGGCCCGGTCGTCGACGTCGAGTTCGAGCCGGGGAAGCTCCCGAAGATCCTGAACGCGCTCAAGCTCACGAACCCGTCGATCTCCGGCGCGAAGGACAACCTCACGCTCGAGGTCGCGCAGCACCTCGGCGAGAACACCGTCCGCGCCGTCGCGATGGACTCTTCCGACGGCCTGGTCCGCGGGATGGAGGTGCGCGACACCGGGGCCCCGATCGCAATGCCCGTCGGGCCCGAGTGCCTGGGGCGGATCCTCAACGTCATCGGCGAGCCGGTCGACGACAAGGGGCCGGTCGGTGCGAAGAAGACCTCCCCGATTCACCGCGCGCCCCCCTCCTTTCAGGAGCAGTCCACGAAGGTCGAGATCTTCGTGACGGGGATCAAGGTCATCGACATGCTCGCCCCGTACCGAAAAGGGGGGAAGATCGGCCTCTTCGGCGGCGCCGGCGTCGGCAAGACCGTCCTCATCATGGAGCTCATCAACAACGTCGCGAAGGCGCACGGCGGCGTGTCGTGCTTCGCGGGGGTCGGCGAGCGGACGCGCGAGGGGAATGACCTCTACATCGAGATGAGCGAATCGAAGCTCGAGAGCGGCGCCCCCGTCATCTCGAAGGCCGCCCTGATCTACGGGCAGATGAACGAGCCGCCGGGCGCCCGCGCCCGGGTCGCCCTCTCCGCGCTCACCGTCGCCGAGTACTTCCGCGACGAGGAAGGGCAGGACGTCCTCCTCTTCGTCGACAACATCTTCCGCTTCACCCAGGCAGGCTCGGAGGTCTCGGCTCTGCTCGGCCGTATCCCCTCTGCCGTCGGTTACCAGCCGACGCTCTCGACGGAGATGGGCGCTCTTCAGGAGCGCATCACGTCGACCACGAAGGGATCGATTACGAGCGTCCAGGCCGTCTACGTCCCCGCCGACGACCTCACCGACCCCGCCCCCGCGACGACGTTCGCCCACCTCGACGCGACCACGGTTCTGTCGCGCGACCTCGCGTCGCTCGGCATCTACCCGGCGGTCGACCCGCTCGACTCCACGTCCACGATGCTCGATCCCCAGGTCGTCGGCGAGCACCACTACAAGGTGGCGCGCGGCGTCCAGCAGACGCTCCAGAAGTACAAGGACCTGCAGGACATCATCGCGATCCTCGGGATGGACGAGCTCAGCGAGGACGACAAGCTGATCGTGTCCCGGGCGCGCAAGATCCAGCGCTTCTTGTCGCAACCGTTCTTCGTCGCGGCGCAGTTCACCGGCATGGCCGGGAAGCTCGTCTCGCTAAAGGACACGATCGACGGCTTCGAACAGATTCTTCAGGGGAAGTTCGACGACGACGCGAAGTACCCCGAGCAGGCGTTTTACCTCGTCGGCAACCTCGACGAGATGAAGGCGAAGGCCGTCGAGCTCACGAAGGCGAAGTAGCTGAGAAGCCAAGACTAACGAGACTAGCAAGACTAAGATGGACAAGATCCTGCTCGAGATCGTGACCCCGAAAGGGCGTGCACTCAGCGTGTCGGCCGACGAGGTCACCGCGCCGAGCGTCGACGGCGAGTTCGGCGTCCTCCCTGGCCACCTCCCGCTTCTCGCGGCCTTGCGGACGGGGATCGTGAGCTACCGCGTCGGCTCCGACACGAAGAAGTGCGCCGTCGGCCCCGGCTTCGTCGAGGCGGGGCCCGACAAGGTCGCGATCCTGACCGACGAGTACATCGAGCGAGAGGGCATCGACCCGGTCCTCGTGCGAAAGGAGCTGCACGAGGTCCAAGGGCAGATGAACGCCGAGATCGGCAAGTCGAGCGATCCCGCGAACGAGGAGATTCAGCTCTTGGTGCGCCGAGAGAACTGGCTCGCCGCGCAGCTCGAGCTCTACGGCGATCCCCCCCCGGCCACGATGCGCCCTTTCGAGACGTGGGGCCCCCCCGCGCCTCCCGAGGAAGAAGACGTCTCGCTCCCTGCCGACGACGCCGGCGCGAGCGCCGTGAACGAGAAAAAGAGCTAGCGCTTGATCCAGCGCGCTCTCTCGATCGCGTTCTCTCTCGCGGCGGTCGCGCTCTCCGCGGTCCTCGCGGTCAAGAGCGCCCCCCCGCTCCCTGGAAGCGAGGCGACCGCGGCCGCCTCGGAGTCTCCGCGCACGCAGAGCCGAGACGCCGGGGTCGTCGGGGCGGACGCCGGGAGCGCCTCGTTGGAGATCGACGCGGCTTTCCCCACCGTGACCGAGCTCGCGCTCCCCACCGACATCCCCCCGAGCGACCTCCACCTCGCCGACGGGACTCCCGTGCCCGCACTCGGCAAGGGGGCGCCGCGCCACGTCCGATTCGGCGTGGCCCTCGTCACGTACGAAGGGGCCGAGGGGGCGCCCGACAAAGGGGCCCGGCGTCGCGCGGACGCGCTCGCGTTGGCGACGAAGCTCGCCGACGAGGGGCAGAGTGACTTCCACGCGTCGGTCCAGCGGGGCGACCCTGGCTCGAGCGACGACGTCGGCGAGGTCACGCGCGGCGTCCTCGAGCCCGGTTCCGAAGCGGTCCTGTTTGCGCTACCGGTGGGCGGAGTGAGCGGCGTCATCGACACGCCGCGAGGTTTCTGGATAGTGAAACGTCTCGAGTAGTAAAGCGTAGGAACCCCCGACGGCGAGTCCGCGGCGAATGCAACCGCCGCGGCTCGGTCAATACAAGATGAGCACGATCGACATCACGCACGCGCACACGCTCGCCAAAGACGAGGCCAGAAAGCGCGCGGAGGATCTCGCGAGGAGCCTCGAGTCGAGATTCAACCTCCGGTGGCACTGGGATGGCGACGCCATCCACTTCGACGCGCCCGGTGGGGCCGCCAAGGGGACCAAGGGGGAGGTCTCGGTCACCGACACCGACGTACGCGTCCAGATCGACCTTCCGTTCCTATTGAGGATGCTCAAAGGGACCGTCGAGGCGAAGGTCCACGAGAAGCTGGCGCAGCTTCTGTAGGACTTACTTAAGACGGGCTCTTCGCACGCGAAAGCGCGTGAAACACGAGCAAAAGCCGAGCCTGCCTTCGCGCAAATCCGGTTACCAAGGACCGTTCTTTCTGGGGTACCCTCATTGGGTCCGTCTTCAGGTGGAGAACGTGCCGCGCAAGCGCGTGCTCGCCGTCCGTGACCGCGACCCTGCGCGCGCCCACGATGCCCCCGATCCCGATCACACCCAGCCAGCCGCCGGAGTCGATCCTCGGCTCGCGCGTGCCGCCGCCGCAAACCGACGCCCTACAGGAGGTCGAGGGGCTCCTCGTTCGCCTTCGCTCGGAAGCCTCGGGTGCAGACGACAAGACCCGCAAGGCGCGCCTGTTGTACGAGATCGGCGAGATCGAAGAGCGCTCCGGCGACGAGCCGGCTGCCGCCAGGGACTACCTCGCCGCCTTCAACGCGGATTCGCAGTTCCGTGAGCCGGTCGAGGGGCTCCTCCGTCTGCTCGAGCGTCGGCGCTCGCTGCGAAACCTAGGAAAGCTCGTCGAGGCGCTCGGGCGAGGCGCCGAGTCCCCCGATGAGCTGGTACGGGCGAAGACCCTGCGCGCGTATTTCCTCGAAGACGTCGGGGGAGATGCCGAGGCCGCCAAGCGCGCGGCCGTCGAGGCGACCGAGGTCACGGGCGCGCCCCCTCCCGAGATGGCGATGGCGTGGCTCACGCTCGAGCTCATCGGAGCGCGCGTCGGCGACACGAGCGCGCGCCTCCACGCGCTCTCCAAGCGCCCCGAGCTCGCGCGAGATCCGACGTGGCGATCGCTCCTGAGGATCGACGCGGCGAAGCTCGAGGCGGCCGCGGGAGACGTCGACGCGGCGCTCGAGACGCTGCGCGCGGCGCGGGCGGAGGGGGCGGGGGCAACCTTCACGGCGGCGGTCGCGGCCGAGCGGCTGGCGCGACGCGCCGCAAGAAGCGATTCGAGTGCGTCACCGACGACGCAAGACGCAGGCTCCGAAGGGGCGCAGAAGCGCACGCGCGCGTATGCCGAGGCGCTCGAGGTGCAGGCGGCGCTCATCAACGAAGCGATGACGAGCCCCGCGCGCGGAGATGCGCTCGGCGTCCCGCGCTGGGCGCGGTCGCCCGTCACGATGGTGGACGCCTGGCTGCGGGCGGCCGAGGCGCGCTCGCTCGCTTCGGACGACGACGCGGCGGCGGCGCTCCTCGATCGCGCGCGCGATGCTCTCACGCGATTCGAGGGGGACTCGGCGAGGCCAGCGCTCGTCGCAGCGCTGATCGACGCGCGGATCCGGATGGCGGAGCGAACGGGCGACACGGGCCTCGCGGCGCAGCTGGCCGAGGAGCGCTTCGCGAGCTTCGGAGACGCCCCCAGCGAGGACCCGGGAGTCGCCGCCGCCCTCGCGATGCGAATCGCCGAGCATGCGGCAAGTGAAGGCGAAGTCCCACGCGCTCTCGCCGCCCTTTCGAGGGCTACGGAGAAGGACCCCGCATGCGTCCCGGCGCGCGCGCTGCAGCTCGATCTCCTTGCGGACGACGACCCTTCCGCTTTCGCGACGCAGCTCGAAGCCCTCGCGGAGCATCTCCCGACGGACGACGGACGCACGCGCGCTCTGCTCCTCGCGGCGTGGGTCTGGGGCGCCCGCGCGAACGACGCTCGAGCTGCGCGACTGGCGCTCGTGCAAGCATCGGTCGCCGGAGCGCCCGACGAGGTGGTGGCGCGCGTCGCCCGAACGCTCGCCAGCATCGCGGCGGATGGGACTTGGTACGAGGAGGCGACGAAGCGACTGCTCGCGGGGGAGCCGAGCGATGACGAACGGCCAATGCTCTGGCTCGAGCTGGCGCGGGCCCGCTTCGCGCGCGGCGCGGCGGAGGACGCACGCGAAGCGCTGAAAGAGGTCGGCGCGACCACGAAGGGAGCGTGGCTCGGGAAGGCGCTCGAGGCATTCCTCCCCCCGGGCGAGGGAGAGGACGCCGCCCGCGTCGGTGCGCGCGCGATGCAGGCGCTCGATGAGCTCTCCACGCGGCCCCAGCCCGCGGACGTCGCGCGCGGCCTTGTGCTCATGGCCGCGATCCGCGCGCACCGCGGCGGAGACACCGACGGGGCGCGGACCCGGCTGAACGAGCTCGCGACCGGACGCCCGAGCGACGTCCTGGTCGAGACGTACCTCGCCGAGCTCGAGCGATCGCGCGGAGCGCTCGACGACGTCGCGCGCATCGCAGAGCGCTGCGCCGAGGCGACAGACGACGCGGATCTTGCCGCCTCGCTCCGGCTCGAGGCGGGCTTCACGCGATGGCGACACGGAGATCGCGCCGGGGCGATCGCGTCGTTCGAAACGGCGATAGACGGCTCTCCGGACGCAGCGCGCGCCGCCCTCGCCTGGGCACTGCGCGGCGTGGGGGTGGACTCGCTCGACGGACGACGCCGGGCGATCGCCCGCTCGCTCGACAGCGGAGGGGACGAAGCGACGCTCTTGCTCGAGCGGTTCGCGACCGAGCTGGCCGCAGGTGACGCCCGCGAGGCGTCGGCGGCTCTGGCCGGCGCGGAGGAATCCTCGGAGCCTGCCGTGGTCCTTGCCGCAGCGCTCGCGCGCGCCGCGTGGGTCGCCTCGGACGAAGACCCCCAGTCGCTCACCGCCGCCCTCGGACGGATCTCGGGAGCGGGTACCGAGGCGAGCACCCTGGCCGCAGCGGAAGAGCACCGGCGCGCCCGCGCAGCCGGGGATGTGGATCGCGTTCTCGACTCGTCGCGCGCGTGGTTCCACGAGGGGGGGGGTCTCCCCGCGGGGATCGAGTGGCTCGCCGCGACCATGGCGGTCGGCAGCAGCGAGGAAGAGCGAACGGCGCGTCGCGCGATCGCCGCGGCGGTCCCCCCCGACCTGCGCGAAGCGCTCCTCGCGAGCGCGTCACTCCTTCACGTCGCGGCCACGCCGGAGGAGCCCGCTCCACTCCTGGTCGGAGAGTCCGACGCCGTCCGCCTCGTGAACCTCGAGCTCGCCCCCCCTGGCTGCGATCCGCGGCGCCGCCTCGCTGCGCTCGGTGGCCTCGACGGCGCGCTCGGACCCGACGCGGAGGTCGACGCCGCCGGTCTTAGCGGATGGTCCTGGCTGGTGGACGGCAATGTGGCCGAGGCGCTCGTCGCCTTTGAACGCGCGACGACCGCGCACCCGGACGACCTGGGCGCCTGGGAGGGACTGCGGACCGCGGCCGAAGCGACGGGTGACGTGGCAAAGCGAGCTTCTGCGTGCGAAGCGCTCGGCACGCGCTGCAAGGACGATGCGCGCGCGGGGGCATTCTGGGAGGAGGCCGGCCTCGCCGCGAGCGAGATCGGCGACGAGGCGCGCGCCGAGGCGGCCTTCTTCAGCGCCTTCTCTCGCGACGCCTCGCGCGCGCTGTCGTTCGATCGCCTCTTTCGGCGAGTCCGGGAGCGCAAGGAGCGCGACCTCCTCCTCGAGATCGTCAGCCGCCGCCTGACCGCGAGCGATGACCCGCCCGAGATCGCGAAGCTCTTCTGGGAGCAAGCACGCGTTCTTCGCGAGAAAGGGGATCAGGTAGGGGCTCTGAAGGCGCTCGAGAACGTCACGATGCTCGAGCCCGATCACGTCGGCGCTCTCGCGCTCACCGGCGAGATCGCGATCCGCAGAGGGAAGTTCGACGACGCCGCCGAGGCGCTCGCGCGGCTCGCGCTCCTTCCGGAGGCTCCCGCGAAGAACCGCGTCACGGCAGGGATCGCCGCAGTCGATCTCTTCGAGAACAAGCTCGATCGATTCGACCGCGCTCTCGAGATTCTTCTCGCGCTTCACCGCGCGAAGCTCTCGACGCTCCCCGTTCGCGAGCGTCTCGCGCGCGCGGCTGCCCGAACGGGCTCGTGGAAGGAGGCCACCGAGATTCTCGAAGAGCTGATGCACGAGCGCCCCGAGGCCGACGGACGCATCGAAGCTGCGCGGCTCGCCATGGCGATCCACCGCGATCGCCTCCAGAACCCGGCCGGTGCCCGCAACGCGATCGTCAAGCTACTGGAAGAATCCCCGACGGACGGCGAGGCGATCGAGATGCTGCTCGCCGTGGATGCGCCGGCGGATGTCCGCACGCGACTGCTCGAGAACGCCCGCAAGTTCCTCATCGAGTCGCTGCAGCGACGCCCCCTCGATCTCCCCGCGGTGAAGAGGCTGGCCAAGGTCGCGCGCGCCCTGTCCGATGAAGCGCTCCAGCAGATCGCCCTCTCCGTCGCGATCACCCTGGGTGGGCACGACGCGGCGCTCGAGCAGCTGTTTGCGCAGGTCGCCGCCAAGAAGGCTCGGTCACCACAGATCGCGCTGAGCGAGGCGATGCTGAAGCAGGTCCTCGATCCGGGCGATCGAGGACCTGTGGCGCGGCTGTTCATGGCGCTCGGACCGACGATCGCCGAGGCGCTCGGCCCCTCGCTCGCGGGCTGCGGCGTGACGAAGAAGGACCGGGTCGACCCGCGCAGCGGGATCGCGCTCCGGAACGAGATCGCGACGTGGGCCGGCGCGTTCGGGATCGCCGAGTTCGATCTGTACATCGGGGGAAAAGACGCGCTCGGGGTCCAAGGGGTCCCCGGTGAGCCCCCCGCGCTCGTCGTCGGTGCTGGGGTCAACGCTCCCCTCGCCCCGGCAACGCGCGCCCGCGTCGCGCGGGAGCTCCTCGCCATGTCCCGCGGCTCGACAATCGTGCGCCACCGCGACGACACGACCATTGCCGCGATCGTCGTTGCGTCCTGCTCGCTCGCAGAGGTCAAGGTCGACGCTCCCTCCTACGCGATGCTCGCCGACGTCGAGCGTCTTCTCTCGAAGGCAATCGCGCGCAAGACGAAGAAGCTCTTGCCGGAGCTGTGCCAGGCGATCGTCTCGTCGAACGGCGACGCGCGCGCCTGGTCCAAGCGCGCGCTCGCGTCGCACAATCGCGTCGCCGCGCTCGCGTCGGGCGATGTCGGGATCGTCTTGGTGGACGCGCTGGGGGAGCCCCTCGAGCGCCTCCCGGCGGTTGCGAAGGGGGACACCCGCGTCGAGGAGCTGGTTCGCTTCGCCCTTTCCCCCGCTTTTGTCGAGCTGCGGCGCAGCCTCGGCCTCGAAGGAGGGGGCTCGTGACCAACCCCAAGGACAAGAAGCTCGATCTGGAAGGGGTCGATTGGGACGACGCCCTCGCCGAGTGGGAAGAGAAGAGCTTCATGCCCGAGGTGGCGAAGGACCGCGAGACGCAGAGTCCCGGCTCGCTCCAGGGTACGCCGATCCCGCCGCCGATCGCTTCGTCCAAGCCGCTGTACGTTCCCCCTCCGGCACCGACCCCAGGCAGCACCGCGCGACCGCCACCCAGCGTACCGAGCCGGGAGCCCGCCTCAGCGCCCCCCGGGAGCTCGCGCTCGGCGCGCCCCCCGAAGCGAGAGTCCTACCGCGCGCAGGCCCCCACCTCCCCTGGAGTGGAAGAAGAGGAAGCCGGGGCGACCGTCGTTGCGGCGATCCCGCGCGAGCTGCTCCGCCGAGGCGCGGAGACTCCGGGGCCGCGCTCCTCGGGCGGTGGCCTTGGCCAGATGTTCGCGCGCGTCGGGACCGATCGACCCTCCGCCGAGCTGGCCGACGACGACCTGGCGGCCTCCGAGGATCTCGACAACGCACCGACCGCCACGCGCGGGCCCGAGTCTGCGCATCCGGACGAGGCGGTCTTCACGAGCGCCCAAGAGCTCGAGCTCCGCAACTCGGCCGCCCTCAGCGACGCCCCACGCCGACCGCGAGGAGCGACTCTCGATCCACTCGAGGCGCTCCCCGAAGGGGAGATGTTCGATCCTTTCGCCGAGCCCGATCCCTTCCAGTCCCCCGCGACCTCCCCTCCCGCGATACCGGTCGTCGAAGGGACGCCGGCGAGCTCCGTCGCCGCCGCGCCAGGACCCGAGGCGCGGAGACGTCCACGCCGTGAACCCCCCGCCACCGCACAAGAGCCGCAAGAGTCGCCAAGCGCTGCGGTCGACGCGTCCCCCGGCCCCCCGCTGCTCCGGCCGTCGAAGCGTGCCTTCGATCCGGACACGGACACGAGCAGCCACTTGCGCGGCGCACTCCATGCGCCCGAGCGCCGGAACTACGACCCGAACGAGGAGACCAGCGTCCTCTCCAAAGCGGCGTTCCGAGCGCATCTGGCGGAGGCGCCGGATGAGGAGGGGGAGGACCCGACGCGGTTCCGCGCGCGCGGAGACAGGGCCGCGTCACACAAGGACACCCAGACCTGGGAGAACGAGCGCGCGGCGAGCGAGCTTATTCCCGACACGATGCGAGCGTCGTTCGCGGCGCGAGCGGAGTGGCTCGAAGCGGAGGCGCGAGCCAACGAGGACCGCACGGCGCGGGCTCGGGCGCTCCTCGTCGCGAGCGAGCTCCGCGCGATGCTTGGGGAGACCGAGGCGGCCGAAATCCTGGCGAGGGAGGCTGCCGCGACCGCACCCCAACTCGCGATGGCCCCCAGACAAGCCCGCGCGCTCGCCCCTACCCCACGCGAAGCCGGCCCTCTCGCCGAAGCCCTCGACGCCGAGGCGCGCCAGTCCCCCACCCACTCCGCGCGCGTCCATGACGCGCTCCTCGCGGCCGACGTCCTCCGGCTCGCAGGGGACAACGACGGGGCGGCGAAGCGCTGGGACCAAGCGGTTCGCGTCGCCCCGAGCGATCCGCGCGCCCCCCTCGCGCGCGCAGCCGAGCGCCTCGCTCGCCGCGACCTCTCCCACCCTGCGCTCCGACTGCCCGACGCCGCCGAGCTCGCACCGCTGGCAGAGGCGATCGCCCGAGCCCTCAAGATCCGAGGCGTCGCTCACCCCGACGTGGCGACCGACGAGAGGCTCCCCAACGACGCGCTCCGGCGCGCGCGCGAGTCGATCGCGACGGGCGAGCTCGGAGCCGCGGCGGAGGCGATCGCCGAGCTCGCGCGCGTCCCCGAGCTCCGCGACGCATCGTCGTGGCTCGCGGCGTCGCTCGCGGCGGTCGCCCCCCAGGCGCGCGGCGAGTCCGTCGACTGGCTCCGCGTGGTCGCAGCGCGCAGCGCGCCCGCGCGGCGCGCATTGGCGGCGCGGGCGCTCGAGCTCGGAGCGGCGGAGGTCGTCGAAGAGGCGACGAAGAGCGGCGACGGCTTCAGTCCGGCCGATCGCGCGGTGCTCGCGTTCCTCGCCGGCGTGCCCCAAGCGTCGTCCGACGAGGATCTCGACGCGCTCGCCGAGTCCGGCGACATGCGCCCGCTAGGGGCGGCGCTCGCCGCCGTCGGAGCTCCGAAGGGGCGAGCCGAGCGCGCCGCGGGCTCGGCTCGCACGCGCGACACCATCCGCCTCGCGCGCTTGATCGCCGCCGACGCTCCGCCCGAGAGCATCGAAGCCGCGCTCGCGCCGTTTGACGGCGATCACGACGGAGAAACTCGCGCGGTCGCGCTCGAGATGGCGTCTCGCGCCGATCGCTTCGGCGAGGTGAGCGATGCGATCGCGGGGTGGTCCGACGACGACGAGGACGGCGCGCGGGATCGCTCCCTTGCAGCCGCGCTCGTCGCCGAGCAGACCGGAGACCGCGGTCGGGCGACGGCGGCGTACACCTCGGCGCGCGCGTTCGACCCGGCGAACGAGGCCGCCCTGCGAGCGCTGGTCTCGCTTGATCCGCGCTCCGACTTGGGGGCGGAGCTCCGCTCGCTCGGCGATGCCCGCGGCGAAGGACCCGGAGCCGCGATGGCCTGGCTCGAAGCGGTCGCGCGCGGCGGCCCGGACCAGGAAGAGGGACTGCGCAACGGCCTCCTGGAAGCTGCTCACCGCGCCGCACCTGCGATCCCCATCGCGGCCTTCCTCGCCGAACGCACCGCGCGCCGCGCGGGCGACGTCGATGCCGTCCTCCGGTGGATCCGCGAGCGAAGAACCGCCACCGCCTCCGCGCCGGACGCCGTTCAATCCGCGCTCGACGACGTCGTCGAGGCGCTCCTCGTGGCGGACAAGGACCCTGCCCTCGCCACGGAGAGGCTTGCGCAAGCCCACCGGGCCCGCCCGAACGACATCGCGCTCCGCGAGCTTTACGAGCGCGTGGCCATCGACCCACCGGGCGACCGCGCGTCCTGGCGCGAGCAGCGCGCCAAGAGCTCCACGGCAGCAGCAACGAAAGCCCGACTCCTCCTCGAGGCCGCGCACGAGCACGAACGAACCGGTGACTCAGCCGCGGCGCTGCGAGACGCGGGGGCGGCGCACGCCGAGGTCGGCGAAGGGCTCGCGCGGCTCGCCTTGGAGCGTGCCGAGATCGAGTCAGGTGCGGCTGCGCGTCTGGCGGACGCTTTGCTCGGGCTGGCGCGATCGACCGAGGATCCACGCGAGCGCCGCGAAGCCTACGAGCGCCTCGCGGATCTCGACGCGACGGGGCGCGACGACCATGCGAGCGCGCTCCTCTGGCACAAGACGATCCTCGAAGAGGAACCGCACTACCTTCCGAGCCTTCGGAACGTGGAGCATGCCCTCATCAGCGACGGCCGTATCGACGAGCTCGAGCCTGTCACCAACGCGATCACGCATGCGCTCGTCGCGGCAGGCGACACGAGCCCCGAGACGGGCGCACACGCTCAGCTTGCCGCGCGCCTTCGGATGCGCGGCCCGGCCGGCGAGTGGGAGCCGACCCGGGCGATCACCGAGCTCGCCGCATCGTTCCCCGAACCGTCCCTGTGGTCGCTTCGCGCCGCCTGCGCCCATGCACGCGCGGCAAACGACGAGGACGCTCTCATCCGTGCCTCGCTCGCGCTGGCTGACCGGACGACACGATCTCCCGAGATCGCGGCGCTCGTGCTGCGAGCTGGCGAAGCCGCGATGCGCGCCGAGGACCTGCCGAGGGCGCGCGAGCTCCTCGAGAGGGCGGCGACAGAGGATCCCGGAGATGTCGTTACGTGGGGCCTGCTCGCCGAAGTACGCCAGCAGGCCGAGGATCCGCGTGGGGCCGCCGAAGCGTGCGAGAGCCTCGCGCGGACCAGCGTCGTCGACGAACACCGCCTCCTCGCCTGGTACGACGCCGGGCGGCTCTGGCTCGACGAGGCGCTCGACGAAGAGCGCGGCCTGAGCGCGCTGGAGCAGGCCGGAGCCATCGACCTTTCTTTCCAGGACGTCTTCGGGCGACTGAGCGCGCTCTACACGAAGCGAGGAAACCGCGCCGAGCTCGCGTCACTGCTCGAACGCCGACTCGCCACGGCGACGGACGACGAGGATCGCGTCCAGCTCGAAGTGGAGCGTGCGCAGGCGCTCGTGTCGGTCGGCGAGGCCTTGAGCGCGCGACGGGCCTTGGAGTCGGCGCTCGAGACGAAGGCGGATCACGTCGGCGCGCTCACGGCGTTCGCCGACCTGTGCGCGACTCTCCAGGACTGGGAGGCAGCGGAGCAAGCGTGGGTGCGCTTGGCGCGGCTCGTACCGGACCCGAACGACCAGCGCCAGGTCTACGAACGGCTTGGGGAGCTCTACTCCGAGCATTCGGTCAACCTGGCGCGCGCGGAGGTCGCGCTCAAGGAGGTCCTCAAGCGAGCGCCTGGCGACATCGCCACGCTCGAGCGGCTCGTCGGCGTCTATCGCCGCCAGAACGACGGCCCCCAAGCCCTCGAAACCGCGCAGCAGCTCCTCAAGATGGCGACGCTCCCCGAAGAGCGTCGCCGTCGTCTCGTCGAGATCGCCTCCATCCACGAGACGACGACGCGCGATCTACGCAAGGCGGAGCAGGCCCTCGAGGCCGCGCGACGCGAGTTCCCCAACGACGTCGGCGCGCTTCGGGCGCTCGCAGAGTTCTACCAGCGCCAGAAGCAGATGCCCGCGGTGAACATCCTTCTCGACCGCGCCTCGGGCGACGCGAGGCGAGCCCTCTCCGCGGGGCGCTTCTCCCCCGTCCTCTTCGAGGTGCTGCAGACCGTTCACGAGCTGCGAGGCAAGCGTGATGCGGCCCGCGTCGCCGCCGCGGTGATGGCCGCGCTCGACGGACGCTCGAGCAGCGTAAACGGCGCCGCCGGACGCGCCGGAGATCCGCGGCTGGACGATCTCCTCGCCCCAGAGGCGCTCACCGCAAGCCTGCGCGCGCTCCTGGTCCGCGCCGGCGACGCGCTCGACGTCGCGTCCGGGCTCGATCTCAAGGCGCTCCACGTGCAGCCGCTCGCCCCCGGAATGGCGCAGTCGCGGGTCGCCGCAATCGCGTCTTCGCTCGGCGTCCCGCCAGTACAGGTGCTCATGTCGCCGCAGCTCGGTAGGACCTGCGTTCCGAGCGCGTCGGGGCCCCCTTGCGTCGTCGTGGGAGAGCCGCTGGTCGCTGTCATGGCGGAACCAGCTGCAGCGTTCGTCGTCACCCGCGCGCTGAAGCTCGTGCAAGCTCACGCCTCGGCGCTGGTTCGTACCCCACCCGCCGAGCTTGCCGTCCTCGTGGCAGCCTGGCTTCAGGCACACAACCCGTCCTGGACGCCGCAAGGAGTCGCCGCGACCGCGCTCGCAGACGCCAAGCGAAGGTTGCACGCCGCGCTACCGCGACAGCCGAACCCGGACCTCGGGACGATCGCTCTGGAGGTCGCCGGCACGCTGGGGCCCCACCTCGCGACGCTCGGAGCAAGCACCATCGCATGGGCGGACCGAATCGCCCTCCTTGCGGTAGGTGATCCGAGCGCAGCACTCGACGGCGTCGCCTGGAGCTTGGGGATGAACGACGGCGCACCCAAGGATCCCGACCGCCGGGCCGCGTGGGTCCTCCACACGGCCGAAGTCCGCGACCTGCTCGTCTTCGCCGTCAGCGACGCCTTCGCCGAGGCGCGGGCGCGCGCAGGAATCTCGGCCTGATACAGCATGTTCACGGTCTCGCGGTTGCGAGAGCGGTCCCGCCGAGCTAAGTACCCGCGCCCAATTCCAAATTACAATCCAGCGGCCCGCGAAGACGGAGGCTCCTAGCTCTGACCGGCAACGCCGGGCAGCAAGCGCAGGAGCGAGCTCCAGCGAGGCCGCGCCACTGGGTCCCCCTTTTCCAATGCCTACCCCGCTCCGCAATATCGCGATCGTCGCGCACGTCGACCACGGAAAGACCACGCTGGTCGACCACATGCTTCGCCAAGCCGGGACCTTCCGTGAGAACGAGGTCATGGTCGAGCGCGTGATGGACTCCAACGACCTCGAGCGTGAGCGCGGGATCACGATCCTCGCGAAGAACACGAGCGTTCGCTGGAAAGGGACGAAGATCAACATTGTCGACACGCCCGGACACGCCGATTTCGGCGGCGAGGTCGAGCGAACTCTGCTCATGGCGGACGGGGCGCTCCTCCTCGTCGACGCCGCAGAAGGGCCCCTGCCTCAGACGCGCTTCGTCCTACGCAAGTGCCTCGAGCTCGGCTTCCCGGTCATCGTCGTCATCAACAAGATCGACCGCGGGGACGCCCGCCCGAACGACGTCCTCAACGAGGTCTTCGACCTCTTTGTCGACCTCGAAGCGAGCGAGGCGCAGACGGACTTCCCGGTCGTGTACGCCGTCGGAAAGAACGGGATGGCGAAGCATAAGCTCACCGATCCGGACGGGGATCTTTCGCCGCTCTTCGATCTGATCATCGAAAAGATCCCGCAAGCGCCGGGCGACCCGGACAAGCCGCTGCAGATCATCGTCAACAACCTGGACCACGACGACTACGTCGGCCGGCTCGCGGTCGGGCGGGTAGTCGCCGGAACCGTGAAGGCGAATCAGCCGGTGGCGATCCTGAAGGACGGCGAGGTCGTAAAGGGTTCGATCAAGGTTCTGTCGACCTTCGAAGGACTGAAGCGCGTCCCGACGCAGGAGGCGGCCGCCGGGGAGATCGTCGCGATCGCGGGGATCGAGGAGATCTACGTAGGAGACACGATCACCGACGTGAACCCCGGCTTCGAGGGGCGCGCGCTGCCGCGTATTCACGTAGAGCAGCCGACGATCAAGATGAAGATCGGCGTCAACACGTCGCCCTTCGCCGGAAAGTGCAAAGCTTCGAAGTTTTTGACCAGTCGCCAGCTCCGCGAGCGCCTGATGCGCGAGACGCGGAAGAACCTCGCGATCCGGCTCGAGGAGACCGAAACGCCGGATACGTTCGTGCTCCTCGGTCGCGGTGAGCTCCAGCTCGCGATCCTCGTCGAGACGATGCGACGCGAGGGCTACGAGATGCAGCTCGGCAACCCCGAGGTGGTCACGAAGGAGGTCGACGGCGTCATGTGCGAGCCGTACGAGCTCGTCGTCATCGACGTACCGGATGCGTTCATCGGGATCGTCACGGAGCGACTCGGCGAGCGCCGCGCGCGGATGACGCACATGTCGAACCCGGGCTATGGTCGCGCGCGGCTCGAGTTCCGAGTGCCCAGCCGCGGCCTCATCGGCTTCCGCGGAGAGTTCCTGACCGCGACGCGCGGCACGGGGCTCTTGAACACGATGTTCGACGGCTGGGAGCCGTGGGGCGGAATCATGATCAAGCGACAATGCGGCGCGATCGTGTCCGACCGGCAGGGGGTCACGACGCCGTACGCGATGCACCACCTACAGCCGCGAGGTCAGTTCTTCCTCGTCCCCGGCGCCGAGGTCTACGAGGGGATGATCGTGGGCGAGCACAATCGCCCGAACGACACCGACGTGAACATCATCAAGGAGAAGAAGCTCACGAACGTCCGCAACCACGGCAAGGACGAGAACGTGATGCTCGCATCGCCGCGCACGCTGACCATCGAGACGGCGATGGAGTGGATCGATGCCGACGAGCTCGTCGAGGTGACCCCGGACGCGGTCCGTGTGCGAAAGCAGATCCTCAAGATCAACCTTCGGCCACGCAGAACCGAAGCCATCGAGGACGCACAGAGCGTCTGAGCGGCGACCGCCCCTATCCACCTCGCTGTGCGACGCGGGCGATTCCCCGACGGACCGGGTCGGCGTCCGTGGGTTTGGCGACGGGGTCCGCGCCGCCCACGAGGATCTGAAGGGCACGCACCATCGTGCGCGCTTCGTGTTCGAGGGGAGCGTCGCCGTGGGCCTCCGCCAGCGTCCGGATGCGGCGCCAGGTAGCGAGCTGGGCGGGTGCCTGCGACTCCTCCGCGTACCAACCCGCGAGCTCACGCAGCGCTCCCGCGTCATCCGATGTTCGCGCGTAGGCCTCGAGATCCTCCTCGGCCTCCGCGCGGTGGCCAAGGGCCCAGCGCGCCTCCGCGCGACCTGCACGCGCCGAGGAGAGCGCGGGCACACGCGCGAGGGCGACGCTGTACACGCGCTCGGCCTCGCGCGCGTCGCCCCGACGCAAGCGCAGGGCTCCGAGGCCAAGGTACGCTTCACCCAGCGTCGGCTCGAGTGAGAGTGCTTCCATGTAGCGGCTGATCGCGACGAAGTCGTCGTGGCGAGCCTCGTGTTCCTGAGCCTGACGCACGAGCTCCGCCGCTGCCGACGGTGCGTCTGCAGTAGGAGCAGGGTGAGTGGCGAGGTCGAGACCAGACCCTCGAGCGGAGGTCGGCGCCATCAACACAACGAGCAGGGCGACACCCGCGAGAGCGCGACACACGAGCACAGACCTAGTGTAGCGCGCTCCCGTCGTGAGGCCCGGCGAACTCATCGTGCAGGGATCGCTGCGCGGCCCCTAGGTTCTCAGCGTCGATGCACGCGCCAATACGAAGCGAAGCGGCGAACACCGCCTCGGGGACCCCTCGCACCCCCGCGCGCTCGAGCGCCGCCAGGAAGCGCGCGAGCCCGTTGCCACTCGTCGTCAGCCCGTCCCCGACGACGCTCACGATAGCCGCGCCAGGGACGAGAGAGATGACGCTCCCCTTCCCCGACAGGCGCGACTGCAGCTCCTCTCTGCGGCGCTCCCAATCGGGAACGTTCAGCAGCGGCACGGCCCCAAACGCGTTCCCTCCTGCGACGACCACATCCATGAGCGGGATCGCGAGCTCAGCGCACACCTCGGCGATCGCGCCGAGGTCCGCCGCACGTCCGCGAACGCGAACGACCCTGTCGAGGCCGACGACGGCGCGCGCGGCACCTCCCGAGAGGTCACGGTCGCGCGGCTCGTCGCGCGCGATCGTTTCGCGAGGCGGACGCCCCTCGGCGTCGGTGGGGTCGCTGGTCTTCCTCGCATGAAGCGTAATCTTCGCGCGGCGCGCCCACTCGACCGCCTGCGCATTTAGGACCTTCGCGCCAGCCTCCGCCATCTCCTGAAGCATTCCGAGATCCAGCGCCGGCAGGTGCACGCAGTCCGGAACGACGCGCGGATCGGCCGAATAGACGCCGTCCACGTCGCTGTAGATCTCGCAGTGCTCGGCGCCGAGCGCCGCTGCAAGGGCGACCGCCGTCGTGTCCGACCCACCGCGCCCGAGCGTCGTAATCTCGCGCTTGTAGGACATCCCCTGATAGCCGGCGACGATCACAATTCGTCCGCGCGAGAGCTCGTCTTCGATGCGATGGGGACGAACCTCGATGATGCGAGCGTCGAAATGACGATCGTTCGTGATGATGCCCGACTGCGAGCCGGTGAAGCTTATGGCGTCACAACCACGCGCATGGATCGCGATCGAGAGGAGCGCCATCGTCACCCGCTCGCCGGTCGACACGAGCATGTCGAGCTCGCGACGCGGGGGATCACGCCTCTCGCCGGCCGTGGGGGGGGCCGAGGCGCTCTTCGCGAGCTCGAGCAAGCCGTCGGTCGTCTTGCCCATCGCGCTGACGACGACGACGACGTCGTGGCCGCGGCGCTTCGCGGCGACCACCTTGTCCGCCACCTGCCCGACCTTGGCGACGTCGGCGACCGACGAGCCGCCATACTTCTGCACGAGTATCGCCATCGCCCTTGCTACTCCGAACGCTCGTCTTGGCCGTAGCATTTCGAAGGTGCGGGGGTCGAGCTTCCGGCGAGGAAGTTAGGCGTCACCGGCGCGCAGGGCGAAGCGCGATCAGACCAAAGGCCCCCGCGGCCCACACCACCCCCGTCCCACCGTCCCAGCAGAGCGCTCGGATGCGGGCGCCGTCACCGTCGTCGTTTGCGCCGGTCCCCGCTGCGTCGCCCATTTCAGCAACCGTCAGCGCCGGGGCGTTGGCCCGAGCCTCGAGTATCCACGCGCGCCCTTCCGCCTCCGAGTAGAGAGCGAGGACGAGCGAGCCGTCGCTGCGAGCAAACGTCATCGCCGTGAGCCCCGCGGAACCGTCGAGGCGAGTCCAGTCCATCCCGGCCGACCCATCGAGGCGGAAGGCTCCGCGAACGAGCGCCACGGCGAGCTTGCCGTCGTATGCGGCCAGCGTGAGGACCTTGCCCCCCGGGAGTGTTCCCGCTTTCGACGAGACGAGGCGCCCTCGCGAGCCACGCGCGATGCTCGTCGCCCCGTCTTTCCGGGCAAGCGCTACCACGCAACCTTCAACGGTGTCCGCCGCGATCGCCTCGAATCGCAGCTCGGGTAGGACCCGCGACCAGGTGATCCCCTGATCCTCGCTCCAGACGAGGCTCCCCCCGCTCCCCCGCCCCCAGAGCTCGTCTCGTTCGTCCCCGGAACAGAGAAGCTCGACTATATGCTCGCCCGGCCCGAGGAGCGCCCGCCAGGCGTTCCCCTCGCGGAACGAGCTCCCGCCGTCGTCCGAGATGAACACCCCGCCCCGGGGTGTCGCCACGTAGATCGTGGTCCCAGTGACCGCGATCGCATGGGGAGCTCCCCCGCGCAGCCCGCTCGCGCCGAGCACCGTCAGGCCCCCCTCCCGGTCAACCCGCGCGAGCCCCTCCCCTCCGACGACCAGCCCGCTCGGACCGATCGCGAGAACGGCGGCGGGGCTCAGGCTGGACGAGGCTCCCTCCTCGACGCGCTCCCAGGCGCGGTCGTCCCAGGGCGGACGGGGCTCCTCGCTCGCGTTCTCCTCCGGAAGGGCGTCGAGGAGATCGGCGTCGTCGGGCTCGGCGTCGTCCTGCCCGGAGTCGAGCCTGGGGAGGTCTTCCTCGCGGAGGTCCTCCTCCTCGTCCTCGAACCCCTCTTCGCCGGCGTCTCCTACGTCGGAGCTCCCCTCCGCCCCGAAAGTGAGCTCGTCTTCCCCCACATCGGGTTCCTCGGCCCCCTCGAGCAGCGTCGGGCTTTCGTCCTCCGTCCCGAAAGTATCCGGCGTCCCGACGTCGAGGGCCTCGGAATCACCCGCGTCATCGAGCCACCCGGACTCGGCGCCAGAGGTCTCCACCTCTTCGAGGGGATCCCCCTCCCCCGTCGAGTCGTCCAGCGGATCAGCCTCCGCATCGGAAGGGTCGTCATCGAGCTCCTCGGGGGCGGAGTCCTCCTCCGCTCCCTCCGGATCGAGCGAATCCCCGTCGATCGGCGGGAGATCGTCGAGCTCCTCTTCTTGCACGGGCTCCACGGGGGGCTTGGGCATCTCCACCCCACCATGTTCGTCCTCCAACCGACTGCAAGCAACTCTGGACGCATTTTCGCGGCTGCCACCGAGCGCCCACGGACCTGGCTCGCGCAGAGGCTGCCTGCGCGCCCGTTGCGCGCAGAAAAAGATGCGCGTCCTCGGACGTGCTGGAAAAGCACCAAGCGTGTCAGGAGTGAGACAGGTGCCCCTCACTGCGACCACAAAGTCGCAGCCGAGCGCCGCGTGGAATCCGAGAGATCCGTGGGAACGAGCCCACTGAGGACACGGCACGTGAGGTGCATTGTTCCGGATTGAGGATTTCGGTCATGGGCCCCGCGGAACTGAGCAAGCGCACGCACTTCTGGCTTCGATTGGCGGCGCTCGTCGTCATTGCGGCTGCGGCGTGGCTCCCGCGCGGAACGGCCAGCTGGAGCACCGCGTCGATCCAGTCGGGCGAGACGCCCGCCATCCACGCGAGCGTCGCCCGGCGTTAGATCTGCCCCTTACCCGGTCCCGGCGGAGTCGGGGAGGCGGCGATGGGTTGCGCGAAGGGGCCCGGGTTCCGTACCTTCCGGAGTCCGCGCCGGCTGGCGCCTACCCCCCATGCGCGTCCTCATCCTTTCCCGCAACGCGGGCCTCTACTCCACCAGCCGCCTTGTCCTCGCCGGACGCTCGCGCGGACATGAGGTGACCGTCGCCGATCCCCTCGATTTTCATATCGTCATCTCTCGCGGAAGGCCTTCGATGTTCCTGGGTGGGCGCTCCGTCCCGCGCGCGGACGTGGTTATCCCGCGCATTGGCGCGTCGATCACGAACTACGGGCTCGCCGTGGTGCGTCAGTTCGACATGATGGGCGTCCCCGTCTTGAACACGGCGGTCGCGATCGCCCGCTCCCGCGACAAGCTCCGCGCGATGCAGCTTCTGACAAAGCGTGACATTGACGTGCCGAAAACCGTTTGCGCTCGAACCCCCGACTCGGTCGACCTGGCGCTCGAGTTCATCGGGGGGACGCCGGCGATCGTGAAGCTCCAGCAGGGTGCGCAGGGGATCGGCACGATGATCGCGGAGACGCCGCAGGCGGTAACATCGCTCCTCGAGACTCTCTGGGCGATGGGGCAGGACATCATCCTGCAGGAGTACATCGCCGAGTCGAAGGGGCGGGACTACCGGGCGATCGTGGTCGGGGGGCGGGTCGTCGCGTCGATGCGGCGCCAGGCGAAGGCAGGGGAGTTCCGGTCGAACCTCCACCGTGGCGGTCTCGGAATGCGCGTCCACATGGACAAGCGCTACGTCCAGGCGGCAACGGCCGCGGTGAAGGTGATGGGGCTCGAGGTGGCCGGCGTGGACATGCTCGAGGGGAGGGATGGCCCGAAAATCCTCGAAATCAATAGCTCGCCTGGGCTCGAAGGGATCGAGCGGACGAGCGGCGTCGACGTGGCCGGGGCGATCCTTGCCCACGCTGAGCGCTTTGTCGCGCGGCGCACGAAGAAGAAGCTGGGCAAGGACGTCGTGATCGAGGACGAGCGCCGCGTCCGCCGGCTCCGCGCCGAGGAAGAGTCGACCACCGCGCCGGGGGCTGGGGTCACGCGAGGGGGCCGTGGTCCACGACGCGGTCCGGCAACCGCGCGGCACGGGAGCTGAGGCCGTGCTGCGCGTCGAGCGGACGGGAGCGTTCGCCACCTGGACCATCGATCGCCCCGAGGCGAAGAACGCGCTCGACCGGAAGACGATGGCGGCGCTCCTCGTGGCGGCGCAGGCCGCCCGAGCCGACCGGGAGCTCCGCGCGATCATTCTGACGGGGTCCGGGGACGCTTTCGTCTCGGGGGGTGACCTGCGCGAGCTCCGCGACAAGAACACCGTGGCGGATGCCGAGGCGTTCGCCGATGCGGGGAGCGAGCTCTGCTCGGCGCTCGAGGGGCTGGGAATACCCGTATTCGCGGCGATCCCGGGGACGGCCTTCGGCGGAGGCGCGGAGCTCGCTCTCGCGTGCGACCTTCGAATCGGCGATCCAGCGGCGAAGATCTCCTTCAAGCAGGTGCGGATGGGGGTGACGACGGCCTGGGGGACGATCGGCAGACTCGTTGCGGTAGTCGGGGCCTCCACTGCGGCGCGGCTTCTCTACACGGCGCAGGAGATATCCGCCGATCGGTCGCTCGCGATCGGACTGCTCGACGCGGTCAGCGAACCCGGCGGGTCGGTTGCCATGGCGCTCGCCTGGGCGGCGGACATCGCCCTCGGTTCTCCCGACGCCGTAGCGGAGATGAAGGGGCTCTTGCGGGCGGCGCGCCCGGACGTCTGGGCGCGCGAACGCGATCGCTTCGTCACGACCTGGAGCGGCGCGGACCACAAGGAAGCGGTAGACGCCTACTTTGCAAAGCGGCCGGCGGTCTGGAAGCGCTAGCTACCGTCCGTCGAGGACGCGGCTTCGCACCATGCAGCCGCGACGGCGACGCCCCCCGCTCGGAATGCGAGCACGAAGCCGGTTTTGCCTTCGCCACAGGTCCCGATGAACAGGTACACGAGCAGGAGCGGCACGAGGGCCACACTCCCTGCAAGACCTAGGAGATAAGAGGCGCTCCAGAAGAGAAATGGCTCGGTCCTACGCTTCATCATGACCTCCTTCCTTGTTGCACGCGCATCGCTCGCCAAAGTTTCCCGAACGGAGACATCTACGGCTTCAAGAGTGAGAGCGCCGTCCGGAGCTGAACATCGACGGCGAGCCGAGCCGCGGGGTCGGTGATCCCCATTGCGCGCTCCACCTGCGCGCGATCGGCGTCGACCTCGACGTCCGGGATCAGCCCCGTCCCCTCGTAAGATTTGCCGCTCGGCGTGTGGAAGAGCGCCGTCGTGTACTTGATGGCGTAGCCGTTCCCCAGCTCGTCGATGCTCTGTACGGTCCACTTCCCGAACGTTCGCGCACCGACGATCCGCGCGCGCCTCTGCTCCGAGAGCGCACCTGCAAGGAGCTCCGCGCTCGACGACGTGTCCTGGTTGACGAGGACCACCATCGGCAACGAAGCAAGCGCGGGGGTCCCCTTCGAGGAGACCGTTTCCTCCTTCCCCTCGCGCCGCTCGAGCCGCACGATCGGCGCGCCCGTCGGGAGAAAGAGCTCCGCGGCGTGCACGGCATCGTCGAAGGAGCCTCCATGATTTCCGCGGAGGTCGAGCACGATCGCGCTGATGTGGGCGCTGGTGAAATCGTCGAGCGCGGCGCGCATCGCCGGGACGGTCTTCGCAGTGAACATCCCGACGCTCAGCTCACCGACGCCGTCGACGAGGAAGTGTTCCACTTCGTGAACCTCGACCGGGGCGCGCGCGATCGTGAACGGGAGGAGCTTGTCGTCGCGTAGGACGCTGAGCGTCACCGGATCGCCCGCCTTCCCCCGGAGCTCGCGGACGGCGTCCATGAGCGTCTTTCCCCGAAAGACCTTCGCGTTGACGCTGACGATCGTGTCGTGCGCCTGCAGCCCCGCCTTCTCGGCGGGCGACCCGTGCATCGTTCCGAGGATCTCGATGTGTCCGGTGGGGTCGTCAAACCTTATCGTCACGCCGATCCCGACGATTTCGCCGCTGAGCTCCGTCTCGATCTCGCCGAGCTCCGTCGGCGAGAGGAGCTTGTTCCACTTGTGCATCCGCCCGTCGATGTCCTCGACCATCCCTCGAACCGCGGCCCGGTAGACGTCCTCCTCCGTGAGGCCGGCGGCGTAGTACTTCGTTTGGAGAGCGTCCTTCGCGGCGGCGAACGCCTTCTGCGGATCGCCAAACTTCTCCGTCTGGACGGTGAACGGCTCCTCCATGCACGCAGACGCGCTCGGTGCGGGCGCGCCCGAGGCGGGTGCCACGGCGACTGCAGCAACGGAGCTGGTCGCGATGGGCGCCGTCGTCGACGACGGGGCTCCTCCCGGCTGGGAGCAGCCGGCGAGGAGCGGCATCAACGCAGAGAGAATGGTCAGAAGGGAGCGAGCTCGCACGGTTATCATGAGATCCTCGATTCAATAGATCGCCAGCGCCTGCGGCAGGGGCCTCGACATGTCGACGCGCGCGGTCGTCTCGGGCGCTTTTTTCCCCGCCTCGATCGATGCCAGAGCCTGGGGCAGGCCGATGGCGACCCCCGCCGCAACGGCCGCAACCGCGAGCCCCTGGTAGAGCGGAATGGGACGGCGGAGCCAGTGCCGAATCCGCGCCGCTCCCCTCGGGCGGACGATCGCGGCCACGTCGGCCCGAATGCGGCGGCGCGTCTCGTCGCTCGGTCGCGCACCGAGGGCCCCCTCGCGCTCCACATGGCGCTTCACGCGGAGGTACGCGCGGAGGCAGCTCGTGCACGCGACGAGGTGCTCGTCGATCCTCTCCCGCTCCTCTTCGCTCGATGTCCCAAGCGTGTAGGCGAACAGCTCGCCCAGAATCACCCGGCAGTCCATGGCCTCAGCTCCTCGCGCAATTGCGTCACCATCTGGTTCATACGGGACTTGATCGTCCCCACGGGGCACTCGAGCACGTCGGCGATCTCCTCGTAGCGGAGGCCAGAGACGCGCAAATGAAAGAGCTCCGAGAGCGTCGGCGGCAACCGCGCCACGGCACGCTCGAGGGCGATGCGCAGCTGCTCGTCCGCCAGTGCGTCGTCGGCCGAGCTCGATACCTGCCGGCCGTGCGACGCCAGCGACTGCGACACGGCGACTTCGGCGAGCGCACGCGCTCCGCGCTTGGAGCGCCTCGCGCGATTGATGACGAGATTTCGTGCAATCCGGTAGACCCACGCTCGAAAGCCTCCTCCCCCTTCGAACCGCACGAGCGGCGCCTTCAGCGCGTTCACGAACGTCTCGTGGAAGAGATCCTCCGCGTCGGCCCGGTCGCGCACTTGCGTCACGAGAAAGCCGAAGAGACACGCCTCGTAGCGGCCGTACAGGGCGTCGAAGGCACGCATGTCTCCCTGCTTCGCCTGGGCGTAGAGCGTCTCGTCCGCTAGGAGAGGCAGGTCAACTGGCTGCATGGGCAATTCCGCGGCCGCTTCACCGGAGAGGACACCGATAGGTGGGGAAGGTTCGACGAAAAGCGGTGGGCTGGGGCATGCTAGGACCTCCCCGATGGCCGAGCCCCCTCCGACCTACACGCGCGAGGAGATGGACGCGATCCTGAAGCGCGCCATCGAGCGGCAGCAGGCAAAATCCGAGGAGATCGGCCACGAAGACCTCGTCGCGGCTGCCGGTGAGGTCGGGATCCCGCGAGAGGAGGTCGAGGCGGCGGCGCGCGACCTCGAGGCAGAGAAGGCGAGGCGCGAAACGGGGGGGACTCCTCCTCGAAGCGCCCCTCAAGAGATGAACCCGGCCGACGAGGACCGGGCGCGGGCCGTCCGGAGGCTCTATCAGCGGGCGATGACGTTCTTCGGGCTCAGCATGTTCTTCGTGTTCATTGGGCACGAGACCGGAACCGACTGGTGGATGTGGGCCGTCTTCGGGATGGGGATCTCGCTCGTCATCCAAGCATCGCGCGTCTTTTTCGGCGATCCACGCGGCGACCGCGACGAGAAAGGGCGGCGCGAGGAGCGGCGTGTGTCGCGGAAGGAGCAGAGGCGGATGCGCCGCGAGGAGCGCCTTGCCGAGTTCGAACGGAAGGTGGCGATCGGGGCGGACGCGCTCGTGCGCGTGATCGACGAGGCGAAAAACCTGAAGACGCGGCTCGAGACCACCGAACGCGAGCATCGCGCCGAGCATGGGCACGCCAGAGCCCCGGTCCGCGCGCAGGACGATGGGCCACGAGTGCTGGTGACGCCGCCGCCAGGCGTGCGGGTCGAATCAAGGGAGAGCGAAGGGGTCGAGCGTGACGCAGATGCCGTGCCGGCCGAAAGGGCGAGGAATCGACGCACGTGAGATGTCGCGCGCGTCTCCGAAGGGAGAGTTCACTCAGTACGCCCCCTTGGCTCCTCCCCTCGCCCCGCTCGCCTTGACCTTGTCCAACTCCTCGAGGAACGCGGTGATCTCCCCGTCCGTCGTGTAGTAGTGCGGACTGACCCGCAGGCCGCATTTTGGCCGGTAGTCGTGGAAGAACTTCCTCTCCGACAGCTCCCGAGAGACCGCCTCGGCCCCAGGGAAGTCGAAGCAGATCGTTCCTCCGCGGGCCTCGTCGTGCGCAGGGGTATTGACAGTGAACCCCCGCGCTTCCACCTGGGCGCGCAGAAGGCTCGTCTGCCGAAGCGACTTCGCGCGCACCGCCTTGACCCCGATGCGCTCGAGCATCTCCCAACCCGCCCGCGCGGTGTATAGCGCCGGGACAGGCATCGTCCCGCCGATCATCCTCCACACGTCGCTCGCGTAGCGCATCGGCCCCATGTCGAACGCGAACGGCTCGGCGTGGGAGAACCACCCCGTCGACATCGGGCGGAGCTTCGTGAGCACGTCGGGGCGCACGTACAAGTACGCCGCTCCCGGCCCCCCGCAGGCCCACTTCACCGATCCGCCGCACGCCATGTCGACGTTCCACTCTTTGAGCGCGAGCGGCACCGTCCCGGCGGACTGGTAGCAGTCGAGGAGGACCATCGCGCCCTTCTCGTGAGCGCGATCGATCACCCTCTTCGCGTCGTACATCGCGCTCGAGCGGAAGAGCACGTGGCTGATCGGAACAAGGAGGGTTCGCTCGTCGATCGCTTCGAGGAGCTCCTCGAGAGGAGCGTGGACCCCGTCACGCGATTTGACCAGGCAGAGCTCGGCCCCCCGTCGCTGCTGCTCCTGCCAGACGTAATGGACGGTCGAGAAGTTGAGGTCGTCGTAGACGATCTTGTTGCGCCCCTCGAACCCGTTACCGGAGTCGAACGTGAAGCAGCTCGCGACGATGCCTTGAATCGTCGAGACATTGGGGAGCATCGCGATCGTCCCCGGATCGACGCCGAGGATCCTCCCGACCAGATCGGCGAGCGATCGCACGGCGGGGAGCCATTCGTGCCACGAGTTGATCGACTCGTTCTCCCACTCGTCGAGGAACTGCGTCGCGTAGGCGCGCGCCTTCTTCGGCATGGCGCCGAGCGAATGGCTGATGAGGTGGACCCCCTTCGCGAGCGTCGGAAATTCGCTGCGTGTGGCGAGGAGCGCGGCCTCGTCCCCCGTCGGGGACTTCCCAGGGACGTCGAGAGTCTGTTCCGGCATAGCCGCGAGGTACGGCTGTCCGGGACCCGCGACAAGCGCTAAAAGAGACCCGCCCCGATGACGCACGCCGACATTGCCTCGCAGCCCCCTGGTGGCGACTCCGACTCCGTCCGGAGTCACTTTGGCCCCTACGGCGGCCGGTTCGTCTCCGAGACGCTGATCCCCGCTCTCGACGAGCTCACCCAAGCGGTGACTACGATCGTGCGCGGCGATGCGTTTCAGCGCGAGTGGCGCGGGCTCCTCTCGACCTACGTCGGTCGCCCGACGCCGCTGACGGACGCCGCGCGCCTCGCCCGGGCCATCGACCCCGACAGCAAGACCATCGCCCGGATCCTCCTCAAGCGGGAGGATCTCTGTCACACGGGCGCGCACAAAATCAACAACGCGATCGGACAGGTGCTCCTCGCGAAAAAGATGGGGAAGACGCGGATCATCGCCGAGACCGGCGCCGGCCAGCACGGCGTTGCCACGGCCACCGCGTGCGCTCTCTTCGGCCTCCCCTGCGAGGTCTATATGGGCGAAGAGGACGTCCGACGGCAGGCGCCAAACGTCGGGCGGATGCGGCTCCTAGGAGCGCGCGTGATCCCGGTGACGACCGGTTCGCGCACGCTCAAGGACGCGATGAACGAGGCGCTCCGCGACTGGGTGACGAATGTGCGAACGACGTACTACTGCATCGGGAGCGCCGCCGGCCCTCACCCCTACCCCGAGCTCGTGGCCGGCTTGCAAGCCGTCATCGGAGAAGAGGCGCGCGCGCAGGTCGTCGCGCTGCTCGGCAAACTCCCCGACGCGGCGGTGGCGTGCGTCGGAGGGGGATCGAACGCGATCGGCCTGTTCCGGGGCTTCTTGGGCGATGCGGAGGTCGCGCTCTTCGGCGTCGAGGCGGCCGGGCATGGCGTCGAGAGCGGGAAGCACGCGGCGACGCTCGGCGCGGGGCGCGTCGGGGTGCTCCACGGGGCGAAGAGCTACGTGCTGTGCGACGACGAAGGGCAGATCCAGGAGGCGCACTCGATCAGCGCCGGGCTCGACTACCCAGGCGTCGGTCCCGAGCACTCATGGCTCAAAGACACGGGCCGCGCGACGTACATCTCGGCGACGGACGACGAGGCGCTCGCGGCCGCGGAGCTCGTCGCGAAGATGGAAGGGATCATCCCGGCGCTCGAGACGAGCCATGCGTTCGCGAAGCTCGGCGAGATCGCGCGCGATGTCGCGGCGAAGCGTGGGCGCGCGGTCAACCTCGTCGTGGGGAGCTCGGGGCGCGGGGACAAAGATCTGGAGACGCTGCTGGCGCACTTCGGGCGCGAGCCCTCACCCCCGGCCCCTCTCCCACGAGGGGAGAGGGGAGGAAAGACCGGCGATGCGACGCATTGAAGAGACGTTTGCGCGGCTCGCGAAGGAGAAGCGGAAGGCGCTCGTGGCCTACCTCTGCGTCGGGGACCCGAGCGTCGAGGAGTCGGTCGATCTCGCGATCGCATGCGTCGAGGCGGGGGCCGACATTCTCGAGCTCGGCGTGCCGTTCAGCGATCCGACCGCGGACGGGCCTGCGATTGCGCGCGCGAGCCAGCGCGCGATCGCGCGAGGGGGGGGGCTGTCTGCGACGCTTCGCGCGACGAAAGCGGTGCGGGCCCGGACAGCGGCTCCGATCGTCCTGTTCGGCTATTACAATCCGCTCTTCGTGCGAGGAGATGCGCGGGCGGTCGCCGACGCCGCCGAGGCGGGTGCCGATGCGCTCCTCGTGGTCGATCTCCCGCCGGAGGAAGGGGGGGAGCTTCGGAAGGCCGCCGCGTCGAAGGGCCTTTCGATTGTACCGCTCCTCGCTCCGACGAGCTCTCCGGCCCGAGTCGAGGCGGCCAAGCGCGCGGCGCCCCCTGCCTCGTTCGTCTACTACGTCTCGGTGACCGGCGTGACCGGCTCCCAGACAGCCCCACTGGCGCGGGCGAGCGAGGAAGCCGCTGCGGTGCGTCGCGCGGTCGGGGTCCCCGTCGTCGTCGGTTTCGGGATCGATTCCCCGGAAAAGGCGCGCGCGGCGGCATCCCTGGCCGATGGCGTCGTCGTCGGCACCGCCCTCGTTCGGGCGATCGAGGCGGGGGCGACTCCCCAAGAGCGCGCTGCGGAAGCCACCAGGCTCGTCCGTTCCCTGCGCCAAGCGCTGGACACCCCGTAGGCCGCGTGATGTGTATCCGCCGGCAAAATCTCCGCAAGGCCGCATGGCCTTTCCCCCCCAGCGCGACTACGATCTAAGGCGATTCATGCTGTACCTCTGCGTATCCGACATTCACGGCCATCTGGGCGCCCTCTCGGCGATCCTGGCGACGGCCGAGAAGCGGTCGTTTCACAAGCTCCTGGTGGCCGGCGACATCGTGTTCCCGGGGCCGCAACCGCTCGAAACATGGCGGCGGCTGACCGCGGCGGGGGCGGTGATGGTCCAGGGGGTCTCGGACAAGGCGCTGGCTACACTCGATCCCGACGAGCTCTCTCCGCGGAGCGAGCACGAGCGAGCGCGGCTCGAACGAATGGGCGAGGTGCAGGACGAGCTGGGTGAGCTGATCCTCGAGCGCTTGAAGCGACTGCCGACGCACGTACGCATCCCGCTCGAGGACGGCCGCGAGCTTCTCCTCGTGCACGGCTCACCGAGCGATCCGGCCGAGCCGATGACGCACGACATGTCCGACGAAGAAATCGACGCGCTCCTCGGCGACGATCCGGCCGACATCATCGTCTGCGGAATGAGCCACGTCCCGTTCGACCGCACGATCGTCGACGTTCGCGTCGTGAACGTCGGGAGCGTCGGAGAGGCGCCGGGAGTGGGCGCGCGCGGAGGGGTTCCGCATCGGTACGCGCACGCGACGTGGATCGAGTCGCTGCCGTCCGGAATCACCGTGGAGCAGATAACGGTTCCGCTGAACGCCGAGCCGGCAGCCGAGCGGCGCGTCACCGCGGGGTAGGCACGCGCCGGTAGAAAACTAGCGCTCTCGCTGTCGACCCCGGCACGATCACGTTACGAATGACCACAAGACCGGGTCTGGTCAAAGGCCGACGACCGCCGTTCGTCGATGTGTCGAGGGCTCCCCGGGCGCGGACGACCGATGCCCTGTGGAGAAACGCCTTCGACCTGGCCGACGCCGTGAGCGAGGGGGCGGCCCGCCTCGAAGCGCGCGGGAACGTCTGGTACGGCTCGACGAGCCTGATCCTGAAGATCGAGGCGAGGACCGACGAGGAACGGGCGTTCCTGGTCGCGATCGCCGAGCGGGATCTCCACGTTCGGACGCGCGCGCTCCGTGTCGCGGTGCGGGAGGCTGCCGTCCGGGCGGGGGCGAGGCTCGGCCGGAGCCAGTGCGAAGTACGTTTTGCTGTCGATCCGGGGGGGGTGAGGATTGACGTCGACGTTCAGGCGCCGTTCATTGAGAAGTCGGGTGCGGCTTCGCGGCGCACCCGCTGACACCAACGCCGAGCCTCCACGAGCTAGCCCCAACGCGATGACGACCTCGACGACCGAAGGCGGCGGAACGGACCTAAAAGCAGGTCGCAGGAAGCCGAAGAAGCAGCCCCCCAACGTCATTCACGTCGCCTTCGGCGCGGGCGGCGGGCGTATCCCACCCGAAGCTCTCGGCGCCACCGCCGGCGAGACACCGGCGTCCACCGGCGGCAATCCCCCGTCGATCCCCCCTCCCCCGGCCCCAGGGAACGAGCCGGTGACGGATCTCTTCACCGCAAAGGACGTTGCCAAGCTTCTCGGCCTCACCGCGGCGCGCCTGCGGACGCTCGATCGCTCGCACATCGTCTCGCCGACGGGGAGCCGGAACGGGAAGCGCTGTTACACGTTCCAGGATCTCATCGCGCTGCGCGCCACCCACGGCCTCCTCGCGCACCAAGTGAAGCCGCGTGACGTCGCGCGCGCGATCGCCGCCCTTCGACGCACCCTCCCTCGAGTCACGCGCCCCTTGCAGGAGCTTCGAATCGTGAGCGACGGGAAGAACGTCGTCGTCCGCGCCGACGGCGCCGCGTTCGAGCCCGTGAGCGGCCAGATGGTGCTCGACTTCCAGGTGAACGAGCTCCGCGCCGACGTCGTCCGCATGCTCCACCCGGACACGGAGAAGACGCGGGCGCGGACGGCGTACGACCTCTATTCGAAGGCGAGCTCCCTCGACGAGGACCCCGCGAGCTTCGACGAGGCCGAGGGGCTCTACCGACGCGCCATCGAGCTCGATCCGCAGCTCGCGATCGCGTACACGAACCTCGGGAACATTCGCTTCCGCCGCGGAGACGAGAAGGGCGCCGAGGAGCTGTACCGGCGGGCGCTAGAGATCGACGACCGGCAGCCCGAGGCGCACTACAACCTGGGCTACGTGCTCCTCGAGCGAGGAGACGCGCGCCGCTCGGTCCCGTGCTTCCAGCGCGCGCTCGACGCGGATCCGCGTTTCGCCGACGCGCACTTCAACCTGGCGATGGCCTTCGAGCAGATCGGCGAGCGGGCGAAGGCGCGCCCGCACTGGAAGCGGTACCTGGAGATCGAGCCGACGGGGACGTGGGCGGAGATCGCCAAGCAGCACCTTTAGAGCGTTCGCTTTCGCCTACTTCGGCGCCGGCTCCGCGCAGAACCCGTTGATGCACTGGTTCGTCGTGTCGCAGCAGTCCGCCGCGGTCGTGCACTTGTCCTGGACCCCGGAGCAGGTCGAGCTCACGGGGGCGCTCGCGCAGATGAGCCCTCCATCCTCGGCGGGCTCGCAGAAGCCGTTGCAGCACTGGTCGCCCGAGGTGCACGCCGCGCCGTTCTGCGCGCACGGGTCGAGCACCCAGAAGCCGCGCGAGTTGCCGGCGAGGAGCTCCTGCGCGGGGAGATAGAAGGCCGGATGGCTAGGATCGGTGCCAGGGGGGGCGTTGAGGTCGATCGCCGCGACCCATAGCTTTTTCACGGGCGCCTGCGCGAGGCTCAGCGTGTCGTAGTCGGGCGGCCAGCTGAGCCACGGGACCTCGGTGAGCTGGTTGCCGTAGTCGCGCCGGCTCGTGAAGACGACCCACGCGTACCCTCCGACGACGACGGGAAGGACCGTAGGCTCGTAGTTGAGCGTCGTATCGTCCCAGCCGACCTCGCTGTAGCTGTCCTGCGGATCGGTCGTGCCCCCGATGCCGTGGTTGTTCGGGAGGATGGGGAGATACGGGGACGCGCCGCCGGGCAGTTTCCCATTGAGCGCGTAGAGGGGCGCCGCCTGGGGCGACGTGCCGAGCGTGAGCCACCACAGCTCGCTGCGTGCGCCGTTGCGCGTGACCATGACGTTGTCCGTCGTGCTCGTTCGAACCTCGTTCTCGAAGAGAAGCGCGCTGTCGTCCGGGAGGAAGACCGGATACCCGACGCGCTCTCCCGTCGGAGGCGTGCCGGCGTCGGGCGTGAGGAGCGAGCGGACGGTCGAGAACTGCTGCGTCGTCGTGCTGTAGCTCGCTACGGCGAGCGGCCCTTGCACGTTGTTCGTCGAGCCGGTGGCGTTCACGAACGCGACGAACTGATCGTCCGGCGCGTACGACGGGTACCCGACCGCGATCCCGCTCGCCAAGCCCGTGAGGGTTCCCTGCACGGGCGCGGTGCCGAACTGCCAGAACGAGCTCGTCGCGGTCCCCGCGTAGCTGTTCGTGATCGCCGGGTTCGTCGATGACGGGTCAATCGCGTTGGTGAGCGCGTACGCCCCGTCGCTCGTCAAACCAGCCCACGCGAACGTCCCCTGCGGCGTGAGCGTCGTCGCACCCGCGTCCTGATTCGTCAGGTCGTAGAGGAAGCTCAGCCCGTCGGTCGGCGTCCCCTGCTCCGACTCCGTCAACACCCATCTCCCCTTCGACGACACGACGTGGCACACGCGGCACCCGGTATCGTCCGTAGGAAAGCCCGAGGCGTTCAGGGGGCTGTTCTGTCCGACGACGAGGTGTGGCGCCAGGTCCCCCGAGTGGATGCCCAGGATGGCCGCACCAACGGGGTTTCCCGCCGAGTCCGGGTTCACCCAGTTCTTCACGAACTGCGTCCCGTACGAGTTGTAATAGACGGTGCCCGTAAGCAGACCGGGGGCGACGTTCCACGTCTCCGTGATCGGGCCGTACCCGACCCCTCCCACGGCGATCGTGAGCGACATCGTCAGCTGATCGACCGCGCCGGTCGGCGTGGTCCCCCCGGCCGTGTTCGTCGCGATCGTCCAGATGTCCTGCGGGATCGGGCTTCGGATGTACGGGCCCCCCGTGGCGGCGAGGATCGCCGGTGGACCGAACGTCCCCGTGTACGAGAACGATCCGCTCGTCGTCTTCAGCGCGATCTGGATGGCGTCGGCGCTGATGTTCCCTGCGCTCGCCCCGGTCGTCCCCCACATGAGGAGAGGCGCGAGCATCCCGCGCGGCCAGACCGTCTTGTCGTAGGGATAGAGGAGCGTGAGCCCAAGCGCCCCCGCGTCGCCGGTCGGTGTCTGAAGCGCACCGAGCGTCCCGCCGTCCGTCACCGCTCCGCCGAGCCCCTCGCCGCCGACTCCGCCGACACCACCCCCTTGGCTGAGCGCACCGGCGTCGACCGGGTTCTGCCCCTGCTCTCCGGGGTTCGACGGGTTGACCCCGTTCTGCGCCGCGGTCAACTGAACGAAGACCTGCCCGGTCGCGGTCTGGCCGTTGAGCGACGCGGTGATCGTCGCGAGGCCCCCGGTAGTCCCGCGCGGCGTGAAGGTGGTCGCGCTGGCCGGTCCGGTGTTGACGCTGCCGATGGCGCCTTGATCGATCGACCATGCTGCGTTCGCTGGCTGTCCCCCCAACGTCGCTGTGAAGGTGACGGTCGGAGTGCTCGCTCCGACGGCGACGGAGATCGTCTGGAGCGCGGCAGGGATCACTTGGAGCCCCGCGGTCGAGCCGTCGCCAAAGGGAGAGCCACTGTCCTCTCCGATGAGGATGGGCACCGTGGAGTCGAGCGTGCTCCCGCCGTCGTTGCTCCCCGGCGGCCCGTTCGACGAGCCCCCGTTCGATCCGCACGCGACCGCGATCGCGCAGACGAGACCGATCGCGAGCCAGGTCAGGACGTGGAGCTTGCGCATGCTCGGAGGATACAACCCCTACCGGCCGCGTGCCCCCGCACTCGTGGCGCCGATGTGGGTCGCTGCGCGGGTGTGGGCGCTATTGATTCACGACCACCGTCGTCACGCTCTGGTCCACGAGGTCGAACGTCCCCGACGCCGACTCCGCGCAGAGACCCGTCTTCACCGTGCCCGCGCTCGACAGGGCAAAGGCGCCGCTAAGCGTCGTGATGGGCTGGGAGCCCGCGGCCACTTGAACCTGCAGTGGCTGACTGATTGTCGGCACGGCGGCTCCGACGGCCGTGCAGATCCCGAACGTCGCGCTGGCTCCCAGAGTGGACCCAACGCTCGCGCTCGACGTCACCTGCACGGTCAACGACTGCGCACCAACGACAATCGAGTAGGGGGTGGCGACGAAGGCGAGCGCGCTCCCCGGAGCGGTTGCCGCCCCTGTCACGTCGGCGATCGTGACGATCGGACTCGCTCCCGTTGGGCCCGTCGCGCCGCTGGGCCCCGTCGCCCCTGTCGGCCCCGTCGCACCGCTCGGCCCCGTCGCCCCCGTCGCACCCGAGGCTCCGGTCGCTCCGGCGGGACCCGTGGAGCCCGTCGCGCCGGTCAGACCACCGCCACCGGTCGCACCCACCGCGCCCGTTGCCCCCGCGGCTCCCGTCGCGCCTTGCGCGCCTGTCGCTCCCTGCGGTCCAGTCGGTCCCTGCGCGCCGGCAGCCCCCTTCGCTCCTGCGACACCTTGCGGCCCCGTCGGCCCGAGAGGCCCTTGCGCTCCCGCCGGTCCGGTCACGCCTTGCGCGCCTTGCGCCCCCTGCGGCCCAGTCGGTCCGAGCGGCCCTTGCGTCCCCTGTGGCCCGGTCGCTCCGACAGACCCCGCGAGCCCCGTCGTCGGCCCCACCCAGGCCCCCGCCGCGTTGATCACTTCGGTCCCGTTCACCGTGACACTCGTTGGATTGATGTTCCCCGTGACGTTGCTCGCGACGAGCGCGTACGGCACGCTCGTCATCGCTTCGCGCGGCGTCATCTCGGGATCGGCCCCGACGGCGATGCCGAGGTAGACCGTGGCGCCACCGAAGACGGTCGCCGGGAGCGGCGTCACGGATCCGAGCTGGGCCGAGAAGTATCCGCCGTCGAGCGTGATCGTCTGCGTCTCGGTCCACAGCGTCTGCGTGCCGCCGGTGGGAGCGGAATAGATGGTGAACACGAAGGTCTGCGTCCCGGTGACCGGGTTGCTGCTCTGGTCGAGCAGCAGCCCTTGCTGCGTCATCGTGCTCGGAACCGCATGCGCGACCCCCTCGCCCGCGATTCCCGCAAGGAGGCCCGCGAGAACGCCCGCGATACTGTAGCCCGGCCTCAGTCTGCGGTTCTTCATCGGCTCTCCCCTCACTTGGTCCCCGCTGCTGCCACGCCCGAGACGATCTTGAAGCTCGATGAGCTCTTCACTCCGGCCCCTCCGGGCTCGCCCCCCGTCTTCGTGATGAGGGTGAAGTGCGCGCTGTGCGCGACGACGGCCGGTCCGAGCCCGGTCGCGAACGTGGACGCATTCGGCGTCGTCCCTGCGTCGGTCCCGGCGTCGGGGGCGGCTGCGTCCACCGACAGGATCGGCGCGGACCCGTCGTCGCTTGGAACCGCAGCGTCGCTCGACTGTAGCGGAGGTCCTGAGGAGTTCGTCGACGTGGCCGGCGAGCCGGAGCAACCCGCCCCTCCAAGCGACGCGATCAGGCCGAAGAGGACGACCCTCGACATCGGGCGAAACACCTCACGTCCACGATAGCAGGAGTCAGGACGACGGCGGCATCGACAGTCGCCTGTGCGCGAGGCACGGGAGCGCCGCACGTACGCGATCCTGATACCCGAGGTCGAGGCGCGCCATCGCGAACCCCTCCCCTTCGCCGCACTGCGCGAGGACGTCTCCCCAGGGATCGACGATGAGGCTCTTGCCGTACGTCTGGCGGCCGCGCGGGTGTTTGCCGTGCTGCGCAGGGGCGAGAATGAAGACCTGGTTTTCGATCGCGCGCGCGCGGATGAGAACGTGCCAGTGGTCCTTCCCGGTCGTCAGCGTGAACGCGCTCGGCACCGTGACGATGCGTGCACCACGGCGCTCGAGGGCGCGATAAAGCTCGGGGAAGCGGAGGTCGTAGCAGACGCTCATTCCGAGGGGCACGTCGCGAACCCGCGCGACGACCGCCTCGTGCCCCGCAGTGGTGGCGTCGCTCTCGCGCAGGGAGGTCCCGTCGGGGAGGTCCACGTCGAAGAGGTGGACCTTGCGGTACGCCGCCACCGGGAGACCCCGCGGGTCGATGAGGACCGAGGAGTTGTACGGCTTCTGCGGGTCCTCACTCGCCTCGGGCATCCCACCCGCCACGACATGCACCGCGTGCTCACGCGCCGCGGAGCCGATGGCCGACAGGATCGGCCCCTTGCCGTCGAGTCGCTCGGCGACCGCGCGCTTCCCCTCGTCGTCCCCCGTGTACGCGAAGTTCTCGGGCAGGGCGACGATCTGCGCGCCGGCGCGGGCGGCTTCGCCGATGAGGAGCACGGCGCGCGCGAGGTTCTTGTCGACGTCGTCCTGGCTGTTGAGCTGAATGACCGCAGCGAGCATCGTGCTTCACGTGATACCGCGCGCGCGTTTGCGCGGCGAGCGAATCCGTTGCCGCGCTGCTCCCGCCCTACAGATCGTGCCCCATCTTCGTCGCCTTGACGGCGAGGTAATCGGCGTTGTGCTCGTTCGGCTCGACGGCGATCGACACGCGCTCGGTGACCTCGACGCCGTGCGCGCGCAGCCCTTCGACCTTGCGCGGGTTGTTCGTGAGGAGCGCCACGCGATGAACGCCGAGGTCCGCGAGCATCGCCGCGGCCACGTCGTACGTGCGGGCGTCGTCCTCGAAGCCGAGCATGCGGTTCGCGTCGACCGTGTCGTGCCCTTGCTCTTGGAGCGCGTACGCGCGGATCTTGTTTCCTAGGCCGATCCCCCGCCCCTCCTGCCTCAGGTAGACGACGACCCCCCGCCCCGCCGCGGAGATCGCGCGCAGGGCGTGATCGAGCTGCTCGCGGCAGTCGCACTTTTGCGAGCGGAGCACTTCGCCCGTCCAGCACTCCGAGTGGACGCGCACGAGCGGCGGGGGGCCAGGCGTGCTCACGTCGCCAACGACGAGCGCGATGTGCTCCTCTGGTGTGGACCGAGCCGAGCTTTGCTCGGACTCGCCGTCTGGTGTGGACCGAGCCGAGCTTTGCTCGGACTCGCCGTCCGGGGGCGCATCTGCCGCCCCCGCGCGGAACACCACGACGCGCACCGGTCCGTACTCGGTCGGCACGTCCGACTCGGCGTAGCGCGTTGCTACTGTGGGGGGCATCGTTTCAGGCCGTCACGCCGCTGACGCCGAAGCTCCCCCCTTCGACTTCGCCTTTCCGGCGTAGAGACCTTCGATCTGCTTGCCGTACTCCTCGAGCACCTTGCGCCTCTTGAGCTTCATGCTCGGCGTCAGCATCCCGTTTTCGGTCGTGAAGTCCTTCGAGATGAGGACGAAGTCGCGGATGTCCTCGAACCCCTTGAACTGGCCCGCCTGCTTCGCGATCTCCTGCTTGAAGAGCGCGATCACCTTCGGGTCCTTGAGGAGCGTGTCGATGTCGCGGCTCCCGAGCTCGTTGGTCTGCGCCCACTCCTTCACCGAGTCCACGTTCGCCACGACGAGCGCGACGTTGAACGGCTTGTTGTCGCCGTAGACCATCGCGTTCGCGACGTAAGGAGAGAGCTTGAGCTGCTCCTCCAAGGGGGACGGGACGACGTACTTCCCGTTCTCGAGCTTGTATTGCTCCTTGATGCGCCCGGTGATGTAGAGGTACCCGCTCGGATCGAGGTAACCCATGTCGCCCGTGCGGAAGCCGCCGTCCTTCGTGAACACGGCGGCGTTCTCCTCGGGGCGCTTGTAGTAGCCCTTCATCACGTTGGGGCCGTAGACGAGGATCTCCCCCTCTTCCTTTACCCACCCGCGGCGACGCCGCTCCTTGGTGCTGAGCGGCGTGACGCCGCTCGTGTCGATCTCGATCCGCACGCCCGGGATGGCGCGGCCGACGCTGCCGATCTTCCGCTCGCCCGGCCAGTTGGCCGTCGCGATCGGCGAAGTCTCCGTGAGGCCGTACCCTTCGAAGACGTCGATCCCGAGCGAGTCGATGAACTCCGCCACCTCGCGCGAGATCGCCGCGCCGCCGCTCACGGCGTACTTGAGGCGCCCGCCGAACTTCTGCCGCACCTTCGAGAAGACGACGCGATCGACGGCCGCGAACGCCGCGTGCTCCGCGACGCTGATCTTCTTCCCGCTCCGCTGCTTGTTCGCGATCCGGAGCGCTTGCTCGACGGCGACCTGGATCCCCTTCGGCTTGCTGGCGATCTGCTTCTGCACGCCGGCGTAGATCTTGTTGAAGATGCGCGGCACGCTGAAGAGCAACGTCGGGCGCACCTCCGACAGGTTGTCGATGATCTTGTCGATGGCCTCCGCGAACGCCGTCGAAGCCCCCGCCGACAAGAGCCCGTGCAGCTCCACGGTCTGCCCGAAGACGTGCGCCCACGGGAGGAACGAGAGGGAGCGGTCAGTCCCTTCGAGGGGGACGACCTCGAGGATCGCGCCGATGTTCGACGCGATGTTGAAGTGCGAGAGCATGACCCCCTTGGGGTTGCCGGTGGTGCCGCTCGTATAGATGAGCCCCGCGATGTCGTCGCGCCCCACCTGCGCGATCGGCGATTTCTTCCCGGAGTCGAGGAGCGCCTTGTACGTCGTGATCCCCTCGCCTCCGCTCCCGTTCGCCCCGCCGTCCATCGCGATGATGTGCTTCAAGGACGGGATCGTCTTCAGGTAGCCGCGCACCTTGTCGAGGATCTGGTTGTTCGCGACGAAGAGGATCTTCGCCTCGCAGTCGCGCAAGATGAACTCCCAGTCCTTGTCGAGCTGCTGCTCGTACATGGGGACCCACGCCGCGCCGAGCCCGTACGTCGCGTACGCGCCGACGGCCCACTCGTTGCGGTTGTTCGCGATGCACGCGACGTGATCGCCTTTGACGACGCCGAGCGATCCGAGCCCGCCGCGGATCTTCTCCACGTCGCGCCCGAACTCGCGGTACGTCATCCAGTGCCACCGACCGTTCTTCTTCGTCCCGAACAGCTCGCGGTGGGGATACGAGTCGGTGCTTTCCTGGAAGATGTCGTTCAGCGTCTCAAAACGGGGCTGGGCCATGGTTTTTTGAGGCTAACGCCCCGCGGCGCGCCAGGGAAGGGCCCCTCTTTCGAGAGCGTGCTAGAGGACGTCCAGCTCACATGCCCTCCTTCTGGGTACACACCTTCGGCTGCCAGATGAACGCGCACGACTCGGCGCGTATGGAGGAGGTGCTCGCGAGCCACGGCTGGACGCCGGCTGCCGAGCTCGAGGGGGCCGACCTCGTCGTCTTCAATACATGCAGCGTACGGGAGAAGGCGGAGCAGAAGCTCCGGAGCGAGATGGGGAAGCTCGCCCCCCTCAAGAAGCGCCGCCCGGAGGTGGTGCTGGCGGTGGCCGGGTGCGTGGCGCAGCAGGAGGGGGAGAAGCTCCTCGGGCGGATCGAGCACCTCGACCTGGTCATTGGCCCCGACAACCTCGCCGAGCTGCCTGGGCTGGCGCTCGAGCAGATGGCGGGGGCCCTCCCGCGGGCGCGGACGGAGTTCGACCTCGTTCATCCGCAGTTTCTCGCGGCGGCCCCCGAGCCCGGGAACGCGCCGGTGAGCGCCTTCGTGACGACGATGAAGGGGTGCGACGAGCGCTGCTCTTTCTGCGTGGTCCCCTACACGCGTGGCCCCGAGCGCTACCGGCCGGCGGCGGAGATCGTCGCCGAGGTGCAGCGCTGGGTCGCCGCGGGGACGCGCGAGGTCACCCTCCTCGGGCAGACGGTGGACAGCTACCGCGATCCGTCCCTCCCCGCCCCCGCCTCCGACGATCCCGACGAGTCGCAGTTCCCGCACCTCCTTCGCGCCATCGCCCGCGACGTCCCCTCGCTGGCACGCCTCCGCTACACGAGCCCGCACCCGCGGCACGCCACGGCCTCGCTCGCCGCCGCGCACGCCGAGCTCGACGTCCTCGCGCGGCACGTGCACATGCCCGTCCAGTCGGGGAGCGACCGCATGCTCAAGCGGATGATCCGCCGGTACACGCGCGCCGAGTACGTCGCGCGCGTCGATCGCCTCCGCGCGGCGCGCGCCGGACGCGGCGGGATGACGCTCTCCACGGACGTCATCGTCGGGTTCTCGGGGGAGACGGACGAAGACTTCGAGGCAACCCTCTCCCTCGTCCGCGAGGTGGGCTTCACTTCGCTCTTCGGGTTCAAGTACTCCCCTCGCCCCCTCACCCCCGCGCTCAAGCTCGCGGACGACGTCCCCGAGGAGACGAAGAGCGAGCGCCTCGCGCGCCTGTTCGAGCTCGCGGAGGCGCAGACCCAGGCGCACCTCACCTCGCTCGTCGGGACGAAGCAGCGGGTGCTCGTCGAGGGGAGCAGCAAGAACGGCGACCGCGTCGAGGGGCGGACGGAGCGAAACGAGATCGTGCACGTCGAGGCGCCCCCGGGCGTCGAGATGACGGGCGAGATCGTCGAGGTCGAGATCGCCCGCGCGAACAAGCACTCGCTCGAAGGAAGCCTGACGGAGGGGGCCCTCGCGACGCTGCCCACGCACCCGACGACCTCGTATCCCGTGCGGGCGCCTCGCCGCGCGTTGCCGGTGCTCTCTCTTCCGCCCCTAGAATCGCACTGATGCCGATCTACGAGCACAAAGGGGTGCGCCCCACGCTCGGGCGAGACGTCTTCATCGCCCCGAACGCGACGGTCATCGGCGACGTGCACCTCGGCGACGAAGCGAGCGTTTGGTTCGGGACGGTCATCCGGGGGGACGTCTTCCCGATCCGCTTCGGCGCGAGGACGAACGTACAGGACGGGTCGGTCGTCCACGTTACGGGGGGAAAGGCAGCGACGACCGTCGGCGACGACGTCACGATCGGGCACATGGTGCTGCTCCACGGGTGCACCGTCGGGGACCGGTGCCTGATCGGCATGGGGAGCATCCTGCTCGACGGCGCGGAGATCGGCGACGAGTGCCTGGTCGCGGCCGGCACGCTCGTCGCGCCGCGCACGAAGATTCCCCGGCGATCGATGGTGATGGGGAGGCCGGGGAAGGCCGTCCGGACGCTGTCGGAGAGCGACTTCGAGATGGTGCGCGAGGCCGGGCGCCTCTACGTGGAATACGCGCGGACGTTCCGGTCGGACGCGGTGAGAGTCGTCGAGCTTTGACGGAGCGCCGTGACGCTCAACCGTGGATGAGGCCACCCAACATTAGGTGAGGCCACTCAACGGGGAGTGAGACCACTCAACGGGGAGTGTGACCACTCAACGGGGAGTGTGACCACTCAACGGGGAGTGTGACCACTCAACGGGGAGTGTGACCACTCAACGGGGAGTGAGACCACTCAACGGGGAGTGAGACCACTCAACGGGGAGTGTGACCACTCAACGGGGAGTGAGCGGGGGTCTCCGCCGCGTATCTCGCCGCCATGCTCTTCGTGACCGCCGCGAGCTCGTCACGCAGGCTCCCCGGCTCGAGAACGACCGCGTGCTCCCCGAAGCCGAGCACCCAGTTGACTACGTCGGTCGTCCCGAGGACGTCCATGGTCAAGATGACGCGCCCGTCCGCGTGCTCCTCGACGCGCTGCTCCGCGGTCCACTGGCGCCGCAGGACGTACCGGGCGACCTTCGGCGCGAACTCGATCCGGACCGTCGTCTTCGGGCCGTCGAACAGCCCGAACGCCCCCTCGTAGCGCGCACGCGCATCCCAGGTCGCCGGAACGTCGAAGGCTTCGCCGCGCTTCCACTCCGCGTCTGCCAGCCGGTCGATGCCGAAGAGGCGTGTGCCCTTGTGATGGTGGCTGTAGCCCGCGAAGTAGATCCCCTTTTTCCAGAGGACGAGCGTGTACGGCTCGAAGTCGAACGCGCGCTCTCCGGCCGATCCCGCGCGCCGCAGCGCGACCCGCTCGCCCCGCGAGAGGCCGGTCACGAGCGCGTCCACAACGTCGGTCCGATCGATCTTCACCCACGGCGCATCCTGGACGACGACGATCTTTTCGCGGAGCGCCCCGAGCTCGGCGAAGGCCTTCGGCGCGAGCGACGACTCGAGGACCTCGACCACCTCGTCGAACGACTCTTTCAGGGTCGTCCCCTCGAGAAAATCGATGACCTCGCGCGCGAGCGCGATCGCGAGGACGTGCGCCGTGGACATCTTCGTCGCCTTGTCCCGCTTGTCGCCGCTCGCCCCCTCGATGCGGTAGCGCAAATGGCGCCCCTCGCGCTCTTCGTGCACGGCTTCGCCCATCGCCTCGAGCGCCGTGACCATGCGCATCGCCGTGTGGCGGCTGCATGCGAGCCGCTCCCGGAGCTCGTCGAGCGTCGCGCCGTGCGCCGCCGAGAGGAGCCGTCGCGCCTCGAGGAGTCGTTGCGCGGGGCCGAAGCGCGGGCCGTCTTTTCTCCGCGGCCTCCGCGCCCCCGGCTTTGCCTTCGCGCGCGTCTTTGCGCGCTTGCCCGTCTTGTTCATCGCCCGCGTGTAGCAAATGCGGCACACCGCGCCCACCGCTGTCTCCGGGGTTTTTCGGGTGCCGAGGCTCGGGAGGGCGATCGATCGCCCGCGGCCCCTGATTTGTCGTCCTCCGGAGCGGTCGCCAGTTCTGCGACAGGTCGCCGGTAGGGTTCGTGTCGTCGGGAAAACGAACCCCCGACGGAAGGACTGACCATCATGAAGAAGACGATTGCCAAGAAGACCGCCTCCGTTTCTCACGTCGTTCTCGCGCAGGCCGCGCAGGCGCAACCCGCCGGCGTGACCGATCCCGTGCCGACCGCTGTCGCTCCGTCCCCTCCCCAGGGGTACGTCGCGACGAGGCTCGGCAGGGGAGCGCTCTCGGTCATGCGATCGCAAGTCGCGCTCGCAGCGAAGGCCGCGGGGGAGATCACGAGCTGCACGACGTACGCTTCGCTCGGGGCTGCCGCTCCGGACCAGGCGAGCGTCGCCAGCGCCCTCACGACCGCCGCGGCCTGGAGCGGCGTCGCGCAGAACGCGTCCAACTGGTACGCGTACGTGAAGCAGCAGGAGGCCGCCGCGTGGAAGCACGCGACCGGGCTCACCGACACGCTGCAGGTGCCGTTCGAGTACCAGCTCGCGCGGGATGCGACGCTGGAGAAGCAGTTCCCGTCGCTGACTTCCTACTACGCGGCGCCGAAGGCGCGCGCGAGCAAGGCGGTGGCCACGAAGAAGAAGAAGGCGGCGGAAAAGAAGGCGGGGACGTCGACCGCGGCGCCGGCGGCCGCGCCGTCGCCCTCGGCGGCGAGCGCCGTCGCTGCGCCCGCGCCGGCGGTTGAGGCGAAAGCCCTCAACTGAGGCGCTCGCGAACCCCCCTCTCCCTTGCGTGCGTGCGCGGGAGAGGGGGTTCGGCAGTGAGGAGCGACAGTCAGCGCGCGATCAGAGCGGTCCGATCGACGCGCACCCCGCGTCGACCGCGGCGATCGACGGGGTGATGATCCCGGCGACGGCTGACGAGTTCGACGTGTTGATGCGAATGTAGCCGGCGCCGCCGCCGCCACCGCCGGCGAGCGCACCGCCGGTCCCGCCGGTCCCGTTGCCACCGGTGAGCACGCCGCCGTACGAGCCTTCGCCGCCGCCGGTGCCGCCGCCGAGGCTGGGGCTCGCGGCGATGGTCGCGGCCGTACCGT
>JBKQKP010000295.1:0-16218 GCA_052147435.1 Polyangiaceae bacterium
CCCCTCAACCTCCCCACCGTCTCCTCAAAATCCCCCGGCGGCTCCCTCTCGAACCGCACCTCCGCATTCGTCGCCGGATGCACGAACCCCAGCTCCGCCGCGTGCAGCATCAACCTCGGCGCCGGGATCACCTCCCCGCGAAACCCCCGGATGTACACCCGCTCCCCCACCACGGGGTGCCCCGCTTCGCTCAGATGAACGCGAATCTGATGCGTCCGCCCCGTCTCCAGCGTGCACGCGACCAGCGTCGCCCCCTCGAGCTCCTCGACCGGCTCCACGTGCGTGATCGCGAGCTGCCCTTGCGCTTCTCCTCCCCCTCCCCCTCCCCCTCCTCGTCCCCTCCCCCGCGCCGACCCGCGCAGCCCATCCCCGCGATCCGCCAGCAAATGCGATCGCAACGTCCTCGCCTGCACCACCCCATGCGCGATCGCGAGATACCGCCTATGAACGGTGTGCACGCGAAACTGCTGCGTGAGGCTCTGCTTCGCGAGCCACGTCCGCGTGAAGACGATGACGCCGCTCGTCTCCTTGTCGAGCCGGTGCACGATCCCGAGGCTCGGCCGCGTCCCTCGCTCCCCGCGCCTCGTGCGTTTCGACAGCCAGTTCCGAACGAGCTCGTCGAGCGTCCCCTTCTCCTTCTCGTCGAACGGGATCGTGCTCACCCCGGCCGGCTTGTTCACGACGACGACGTGCGTATCCACATAGACGATCGCCGCGTCGTCGAGCTCCGGCGGTCCGCTCCGCCCCCCCTCCTTGCTCCGCCTCGGCGCGTTCATCGCGAGCACGACGGCGACCCCGGCGCGGACCGGTCTCTCGTGATCGAGCACCGTCTGCCCGTCGACGCGGACCTTGCCGCTGCCGATCCACTTCCGCGCGTCCCCCCAGCTGGCCCCGAAGAGAGCGCGCACGATGCCGTCGAGAGGGCGCCCCGCGAGCTCCACCGGAACCGTGTGCTCCCCCCCGGGCGCAGCCGCCGGACTCGCCGCGGGGGCGCCCCGCGGACCCCTTTTGCCGCCAACTCGTCGGGACTCGCTCATTTCCTTTGCCTTTCAGGGAAACGCGGCCCCGAAGCTCACGTGCTTGACACGCTAGAGCACGACTCCGCACAATCGCAATCGCGGCAAAGCGCCGCCCCCTCCGCCCATCCGGGAGACGCCCACGTGTCCAAGACCCTCCTCGCCGTCGATGACAGCGCAACGATGCGCAAAGTGCTCGAGATCACCTTCAGCGGGGAGGACTTCAACGTCATCACCGCGGACTCGAGCCAAGCTGCGCTCGGGAAGCTCGGCGAAAAGCCAGACGCCGTCGTGATCGACACGTCGCTCGGCGGAGACGACGGCTACGCCCTCGCCAAGGAGGTCCGGAAGAAGGAGCCCGGCGCGGCCATCCTCCTCCTCGCGAGCCGCTACGCGCCGTACGACGCGGCCAAGGGGAAAGACTCCGGCGCGGACGACTTCATGGATAAGCCGTTCGATACGCAGCAGATGATCGACAAGGTCCGGAAGGCGATCCTCGCGCGCGAAGGGGCCCCCGCGGCTGCCCCGGCCGCCGCCGCCAAGCCGGCTCCCGCTCCCGCGCCGGCCGCAGCAGCTGCAGCCCCGGCCCCCGCTGCGGCGGCGTCGGGCGTCAAAGTCGGACGCTCGCAGACGCTCGTCTTCGGAGACCCCGCCCCGAGCCCCGCCCCCGCTGCGGCGAAGCCCGCACCGGCCGCCGAGCCCCCCAAGCGCCATACGCCCGTCCCTGCAACGCCCGTCAGCATGGGCCATCCATCAACCCCTGCCACCGCCGCAGCCGCGGGGTCAGCCGTCGGAGCCTCCGTGAACGGACATCTCGCCGGAAAGCTGTCGGAGCTCGGACTCTCGCCGTCCCAAGCGGACGCAGTGCTCGCCCTCTCCCGCGAGGTCGTCGAGCGAGTCGTGTGGGAAGTCGTCCCGCAGCTCGCGGAAGCGATCATCAAGGAAGAGATTCAGCGCCTCACGAAGGCTTGAGCCCCGTCCTCGCGCCGGCTGCGGGCTCCCTTCTCCTCCGGCGCGGGGCGCTTGCCGCGGCGCTCGTCGCATCCGTCGCCAGCGGGTGTCTCCGCGCGAGCTCGCCGGCGGAACAGGGGTGGCTGAATCTCGATGCCCCGTGCGAGGGAACGGGCAGCCTCTGTCTGGTGCCCCTCGCGCAAGGCCAGGCCACGAACGGCACTCTCGCGATCGGGGGGGAGCGCGTCTACTTCGACACGATCGGCTCCGTCGTCGCCATGCCCCTCCAGGGCGGCGCGATCACCACGGTCGCCTCGACGTCGGGCACAGTCACGAGCCTGGCCGCCGACTCGCGAAACGTCTACTTCACGAGCGACCCGGTCGACTCCAACAGCTCGTCGTGCGGCGGGGTGGGGCCGGGGGTGGCGCCGATCGGGGGAGCTCCGTGCACTTCGCAGACGCTCGGCCCTGGCGACGTGTCGAGCGTTCCTTTCGCGGGCGGCGCCGTCACCACGCTGGCGTCGTCGCAGAACGATGCGCGCCTCGTCGCTGTCGATTCGACGTCGGTGTACTGGACGCGCGACGCGCCCTCGAACCCCGACGGTGGGCTGCCGGGACCGGACGCTCTGATCTCCGTGCCGATCGGCGGGGGTGTCGCGACGACGCTCGCCTCCGGCTTCGACGACATCCACACCGCGGTGGATTCCCACAACGTGTACTCGTGCGGGTTCCAAGGCACTCTCCTTCAGCAGCCGTTCGGCGGAGCGCCGATCACGCTCGCACAGCTCGACGATCAAGCGACGGCGATCGCCGTAGACCAGGCCAACGTGTACGTCGCCACCTTGGACGACGACCTTTACGCCGTGCCCATCGGTGGGGGCACGGTCGCGACGCTCCTCCAGGGGGAGGCGGTCACCTCGCTCGGCTCGGACGGGGCGAACCTCTACCTCGGCGGGACCGGCGGCCTGATGCAGATGTCCGTGGACGGTGGACCGGTGACCACGTTCGACAGGGTCTGGGTCACCGCACTGGCCGTCGGCGACGCGGGCGTCGTCTGGCTCGACTGGGTCGCAGGTCCGAGTGCCTCGAGCCCCGGGACGTACGAGCTGTGGTCGCTGTCTTCGACCGCGGGTTCTCCGTAGCACCACCGCGTCGGTTGGACCGCTCACCGCCGCTCCAATGCCGCGTGCTCTGCCTCGACGAAGCGCTGGCGCGCGCGTTGTGGGCCACGCGCGGCGATCGGGAGCGCGCTCACTCGCTCGCGCGCTCCGCCGCCGACGCTTACCGCACCCTCGGTTGGTCGCAGCCAGCCGCCTCCGTTGCCATCGGGCGAGGTCGATTCCTCACTCTTGTCGACGACACGCGGGTGTCGTGACGACAGCACCCGGGTGCCATCGAGGCTGCAGCCAGGTGCCGTGACGACTACACCCGGGTGCGATCGCAACTGCACCCAGGTGCCATGACGATCGCACCCGGGTGCCATGACGAGGGCATGCGGGTGCGATCGCGACTGCACCCAGGTGCCATGACGACTACACCCGGGTGTCGTGAGGACCGCACCCGGGTGCGATCGAGGCTGCTGGCAGGTGGCATGACGACTACACCCGGGTGCGATCGCAACTGCACCCCGGTGCCATGACGATCGCACCCGGGTGCGATCGCGACTGCACCCAGGTGCCGTGACGACTACACCCGGGTGCGTCTCGGACCGTCGCCCGATGCGCCCGGGGCGTAGGTCATGATCCCCCCGGCCCCCCCACGTCGCCACCTCGTCCCGCGCATCCACCCGCGGCAGCATCTCCGCCCCCGGTCCGCCTGGAATGCTGCCAGCCCCCTCCTTAGCGGCGGCCTCACCGCCTGACTCCCGCGGTGGGAAGCCGCGTCTCGCAGCTTCTTCACTTCCTCGAACGGCTTCAGCTTCGTCCCCAGCGCGAGCACGCTCTACGCGGCGCCGACCGTGATCCGCGCCGGAGCGGGCGGGTAGGCGGGTAGGAAGTGTTTGCGATCCCGAGCGGTCAAGCGCGAGCCGAGGGTTCTCCTCCAAGGGTTTCCTCTCCGGAGACGCAGAGCACGCCTGACGTGCCCCCGTGAATCCCGCGCGGGAGTCGTTTGACATGCGCTGGACAGTCCCGTGCGGTATCCTTCCCACATGGTCCGCGAGTTCTCCGCCGTCGTCTCCCGAGAGGGGGCGCTGTTCGTGGCGCAGTGCCTTGACGTGGACGTCGCGAGCCAGGGCGAGAGCGAGGGCGAGGCGCTCGCAAACCTCCGCGAGGCGCTCGAGCTCTACTTCGAGGACGCTCCGACCCTCGCGAAGGCACCCGCCGTGGTCCGCGTCGAAGTGAACGTTCCGGCGAGCGCCTAGCGCGCGCTGCCCCCCCGCGTTCCGCCCGCCCTTCGCGCCGACTACATTAGGGGTGATGGGTAAGCTTGGGCCGGTCTCAGGGACGAAAGTGGTCGCGGCGCTCGGGTGCCTTGGGTTCGTCCAGGTCTCGCAGAAAGGGAGCCACGTGAAGGTCCGGAGCGCGGACGGGCGGACGGCGATCGTTCCGATGCACCGGGAGATCGCGCTCGGGACGCTTCGATCGATCCTCCGGCAAGCCGGGGTCACTCCCGACGAGTTCGCACTCTGGCTCTGAGCCCCCCCTTCGAAGCCTCTTCCTGTAACGGCGTTACCGGGTGTCTCCATAACGGCGTTCCTCTGCGCAAGCGCCGGCCGAGATCCTGTACATTCGGGGCGTGCGCACGTCGTCGCTTCGCTGGACAGCCGTCGGTGCGGTAGCTGTCGCCGCGACGGCGGTTGGTTGCACCACCAACACCACGAACATCACTGTCGTCGCCAATCCCCCAGCCTTCAACCGCGCCGCAGGCGCAGTTGCGCTCGGGTTGGTCAAGGTCAGCGAATGCAGAAGTCCGGATGGGCCGACGGGCTCCGGGCACCTGAAGATCACCTTCGATCCGAGCGGCACCGTGCTGCTCGCTGTCATCGACCAACCGCCCTTCATGGGCACCGCGGTGGGTGAGTGCATCGCCGACAAATTCCGCGGTGTGCGCGTGCCCCCCTTCGCCGGCCCGGCGGTGGCTGTCGGCAAGTCCTTCGTGGTTGAGTGAAGCGGCGTTCGCGTGAACTTCGCGGTCGCGCGCGCTTGGGGTTCGCGGAGGCCTTCCTGACAGAGGCTGTCCCGCCGTCAAAGCCCGGCGTGACCAACATGGTGTTGAGAGCGTGTGCCCCTCACCCCCTCGACGTGTCTCCTCTCCTCGTGGCCCCCCGGGTGGCCGCGCCTGCGGCCGGAAGGGGGGCGAGGCGACGTCGGTGGGTGCCGCCGGTTCGCTACGGCGTCCTGGCGCACCGGAACCCGAAGTCGTAGCCGCGAGGGGCCGGGGGGGCGTAGCTGCGGCCCGGAGGGAGCAAGTACTGCGCGGTGCGGTCGAAGACGCCGCCCCTTAGCACCCGATAGGTGGACGAGGCATTGAGCTGGACGCAATCCGTACAGGGATCTGCATAGCTGCTCGCATACCAGTCCAGGTTCCACTCGGACTCGTCGCCCGCCAAATCGAGCTGACCCCATACGCCCGCTCCGAGTGACGCCGTCCCCACCGGGGCGATGTTCGTCACGCCCGTGCAGGTCCCCAAACCCGCGTCTTGGCCAGACTGGTAGTAGCACCCGTAGATCGCGTACTCGGAGGTCGTCCCCGGCGCCGTCGGGCCCCACGGGTACTCAAGCTGCTGACTTCCTCCCGCCGCCGCGTACTCCCACTCCGACTCGCTCGGCAGGAAGCCCCCGTCCCAGATGCAGAACGCATACGCTTCCTGCCATACGACACAGTTGATCGGCAGGTTCTCCTGGCTCCCCGCGGTGTCCGTCCACGTGTAGTAGGGGGGCTCGCACGCCAGGTTGCCGTTTGTCGGCGCGATGTTGCTGTCGTCCGACGCGACCCAGCCCGGCTCGTACGTCTGCCCCGCATCCACGTTCGGCGCGGCTGCCAGGCCCAGGCCCCCGTTCAAGTGCGTGTGCTTGCCCGAGCCTGCCGCAGGAAGCCAGCCGGCCCCCCCGTTCCAGGCGCTGACGAACTGACGGAACCGGCCCACCGTCACCAGGTACTTGTCGAGGCGGAATCCACTCACGTTCGCAGGATCGCCCAAGCCCGTAGCGCCTCCGTCAGCGGCAAGCTCAACGCCCCCGTCCGCAAGAAGAACGGCGTTACCGTCATAGGTCCGGTAGTACGCCCCCCCCGAGACCTCCAGGCTCGTGCAGCAGCTCTCGCCGGCATCGCTCCCGCAGTTGGTCAGACCCGCGCCGCCAGGAGCGCAGCTCTGCATCGGAGGCCCCGCACTGTCCTGGCCTGCATCAATAGGCGCATCGGGGGCAGCATCCACGGAGGCTTCGGGCACAGTCCCATCGGCCGCTGCGTCAGTGCCGGCTTCGTTCTTCGCCGGAGACGACGAGTCCTCAGGGGGGACGGTCGCGTCGGACGCGGACGCATCGCCCTCGGCTGATCCCGCAGGTGGCGAGTTACTGCAATCGACGCCCACCATTGCGGACAGCGCGAGCACCGTGGGAGCAACGCCGAGACCGCCGAATAACCCCGGGTGAAACGACTTCATTGATCACCCCCCGAAGTGCAAGCCGCGTTCGAGCTCCCGAAGAGCGCGAAACCGAATGCCGCTGCGAACCCAACGCGTGCTCTCTTTCGCATCGTCGTCCTCCTAGGTGGCGCGGTGCTGCACCGCTCAGCAACGGGCCTAGAGCAATCGCCCTGCCAAGCACCCTGACCGCGATTCCTCGGAGAGAATCGTCCTTGTCGTGTGTTCGGGGGCGTTCGCGCACGTGCGGGTCCATTCTGGGCGCACGCCGAAGACGCTCGCGAGCGCGAGAGGCTCGACCATCCATCGGTGAACGCGAGCCCACCGGGCTCTAGCAAGCGCTCGCGCGCCGGCCGTTGCGTTGACTTCGATTGCGCCCTCAGTTTTGATCGGTCACACATGCCTCCCGGCGACGCCAGCGACCCGTTTCAGCTTGCGGGGACGACGCTCGAAGGGAGATTCGAGGTCGCCCGGGTCGTGGCCGAGGGGGGCTTCGGGATCGTCTACCGCGCCCAGCAAGCAGCGCTCGACCGCCCGATTGCGCTGAAGGTGCTGAAGACTCCGGCGCGGTTCGACGAAGGGGCGAAGGCGCAGTTTCTCGCCAGCTTCGCCACCGAGGCGAAGACGATCGCCCGGATCGCGCACCCCAACATCGTTCAGGTCTTCGACTTTGGCGTGTCGACCATGCCGAGCGGGGCGCGCGCCGCGTGGATGGCGCTCGAATGGCTCACGGGCACGACGCTCGAGGACGAGCTCCTGGCGCGTCGTGGGCACGGCGGGCGATCTCCGGCCGAGTGCTTCGCGCTGATGAAGCCCGTCGTCTCGGCGCTCGCCACGGTGCACACCGCAGGAGTCGCCCACCGCGATCTCAAGCCCGCCAACATCATGGTCGTTCAGACGCCGGACGGCCGGGCGCTGAAGCTGCTCGACTTCGGCATCGCGAAAATCATGGGGGCGGACGAGGGGCCCGGCAGCGGGCACACCCACACGAGATCGAGCCAGATCGCGTTCTCGCCCGGATACGCGGCCCCGGAGCAGATCAGCAACGGCCGGTCGGGGCCTTGGACCGATGTCCACGCGATGGCCCTGATTCTGACCGAGATCCTGATCGACCGCGCTCCGCTCCAGGGGCGCGAGACGAGCCTGATCTTCCAGCAGATCGTCGATCGACTGCGACCGAGCCCGGCGAAGTTCGGCGTGGAGGTGGGGGCGTGGGAACCGGTCCTGTGCTGCGCCCTCTCCATCTCACCGTCGGAGCGCTACCGCGACGCGGGCGAGCTTCTTCGAGCGCTCGAAGCCACGGTGACCGACGCGAACGGCGCATATCGGAGCATCCCCGACGGAGAGCATGCCGCGAAACGGGCGGGACTGGGTGAGGTGGATACCCTCCCGGTGGAGTCCACCGGGCAGCCGCAACCCAAGAGCGTGACGACGACGGCCGGGGCGACCTCGCAGCCCAAACCTCATCGCCGGGGCGCGCGCACGCCGCTCTATGTCGCCGCCGGCGTGCTCGTGTGCGCGACCGTCGCGTTCCTCAGCTGGCAGAAGATCATGGGCTCCAAGACGCCGGCTGCCGCAGTGGTCGACGTCGCTCCAACGACGACCGCAACGCCCGCTCCGCCGAGCGCCCCCGCCTCGCAAACACTAACTCCCGTTCCAACGCCGAGCGCGCCGATCGCTGTAGCCTCGACATCTCCGGCAGAGCCCCCGCACGTCGCCCCAGCGGCGCACGCTCCGCGGCCGACGGCTCCGCGCCCCGCCGCGAGCGCTGCGCCCCCCGCCGCATCGAGCGCGCCCTCCGCACCCCAGGCTCCAAAGCCCAATTGCAATCCCCCCTACTTCGTCGATTCTGCGGGGCATCGGCAGTTCAAGCCCGAGTGTCTCTGACGGGAGCGCCTTCCATGAAACCCGCCCTGCTCCTCCTCGCGTTGGCCTCGGTCACGGCCGGCCAGGTCGCGCTCGCCGACGACAAGAGCGAGTGCCTGGACGCTGCCTCGAACGGTCAGACGCTGCGCGACGCGCACAAGCTCATCGAGGCGCGCGATCAGTTCCGAGTCTGCGCGCGGGCGCAGTGCCCGTCGGTCGTGCAGATGTCGTGCGTCGAGTGGCTGGAGAGCGCGGAGAAGAGCCTCCCCACCGTCGTCCTTGGCGCGAAGAACGGCGCCGGAGCGGATCTCGTGGACGTCGAAGTGACGGTCGACGGCGCGGTGCTCGCGACGAAGCTGGAAGGGCGCTCGATCCCGATGAACCCCGGGCCGCACGCTTTCCACTTCGCGCTCGCGGACGGCACGACGGTCGATGAGCAAGTCGTGGTGAAGGAGGGGGAGAAAGATCAGCCGATTGGTGCCGTCCTGGGCAGGGCCCCGGAGACGCCCCCCACGCCTGCGACCACGTCGGCCCATGAGCAGATGAGACCGCGCGCCGTCGCGGGGCTCGCGATCGCAGGCGTCGGCGTGGTCCTAGTGGGCATCGGATCGGCCTTCGGTGCGAGCGCAATCTCGCAGAACAACAGCTCGGCGGCGTACTGCGACGTCGGGGGGGTGAAGGACGACTGCTACGGCCAGGGGGTCACGCTGCGGAACGACGCCGTGAACAACGCGAGGGTATCTACGCTGCTCCTCGGGGTTGGCGCCGTCGCGGTCGCCGGGGGCGTGGTCCTCTGGCTCACGTCGCCTTCTTCCACGTCGACGGCGACGGTGGGCTTCGATGCTCGAGGGCTCCACGTGGGGGGCACCTTTTGAATGCGCGGGGCCGCCGCGCGCGCGCCCTGCTCGGCGGAGGGGTCGTCGCTCTCGCAGCGTGCACGGCGGGCGGCTGCGCGCAGATCTTCGGGATCGACTCGCCGAACCCCGTTCCCGAACCGGGCGACGGTGGGGATGGGGGCGACGCGACGCTCGCGAGCGACGGGGCGACGACGGACTCCGCCTCGTCCACGGACGTAACGGTCAGCGACGCCCCGTTCGTGGACACGTCCTCTCCCGTTCCCTCTGACGACGCGAACGACGGCGCGACCGCGCAGGACGCCTGCGCCGCGATCCTCTCGCGCATGCTGAGCGCGCCCATCACGCCCCCCACCCAGTGGGCCGGGATCGATCTCTCGAACGGCGGCCAGTACCAGGACTTCCCCGGCGGGGGCGGGATCACGCTCTCCCAGGCCGGGGTCGCCGCGTGCGCCGGATGGACGGAGCCCAGGACGCTCGACGACGGCGGCGTGCCTCTGTTTGCAGGATACCGAGCGGCGCTCTTCTCGCTCTTCTCAGGCACGCCCACGCAAGCAACGGCGCCGATCGCTATCTACTCGAACATGCAATCGGGCGAGGTGGAGCACATTGTCCTTCAGAAAGGCTATGAGGGGACTGTCTCCTTCAGCAGCCGGGATGGGGGCTCTTACGGATCGCACTCCTACGAGATCGGGATCGGCTTCTGCACGCGGGACGATCAGCCGTTCGGGGGCGACTGGGGAGACGGTGGGACCCTGACAACGGCCATGCCGTGGATGAACGAAATCTACGACGGCATGATGGCGACCTTCTCGCCCACCACGCCCCCCCTCGCGAACGGAGATTGCCTCTCGACAATAGTCGATGGGTATTGGGACGACTCCTTGGAAGGGCACTATTCGGCGTGCCTTGCTAACCCGAGCGACTTCTACTTCGGGGTAAGGCCACTGGGCGCCTACTTCGTCTTCGCTTCCAAGAACTCGACCAACGTGGCGACGATGTACAACTTCTGGTGGGGTGGCAGCACTTCGTGCGCGACCACACCAATCGCCGCGACCGAGGCCATGGACTACGCAGGGATCTACATGGGCGAGGGAGAAGGCAGCATCGGGACGGCGCTCACTCTCACTGGCGGATTGGGGGACCTCACCCAGAGCGAATACGCATCGAATTTGCTCGGCTTGACGTTTGCCGAAGCGAACGAGCTCGAATGCAATGGAGTGGCGGTGTCGGCTCCGGACCCTGGCTACGGCGCCATCGAATGGGGCCAGTTCGGCGAAGCCGAAATGGAGTACGTCCTCGACGGAGGGGTCAACTACAGGCTCTACGCACACACGGGCTACAAGGGGCTGTTTCGGTGGACCGTCTCAGGCGACGACTTCTCGACCGGTATCGGCGTGCCGGTGACCAAGAACGGCTCGGAGGATGCGGGGAGCACCAACGCGCTCGCCACGTCGCTGACGAACGGGGTCTGCAGCTTCTCGGACACCGACTGCGTCGACGCCGGTCACTGCACGGTCATCCTCAACGATGGGAGCGGAAACACGTACCTCGGGGTCTCGTGCGGCTATCCTGCCGATCTGCTCGGGATCGAGTTTTCGCAGGGGACGAACACCCCCACCGAGATCTTCACGACGAACCCCAACCTGGAGTGAGCGCGTGCAACGTCGCCATCGCAGGTTCCTGGCCGCAGCGCTCGTCGCCATCGCGGCGTGCGCGTGGGGGGGCTGCGCCCAGATCTTCGGGATCGACTCACCGAACTCCGTTCCCGAACCGGGCGACGGTGGGGATGGGGGCGACTCGACGGTCGCGAGCGATGGGGCGACGACGGACTCCACCGCGACCACGGATGTCACGGTCAGCGACGCCCCGTTCGTGGACACGTCGTCTCCGGCTCCCCCTGACGACGCGAACGACGGCGAGACCGCCGAGGACGCCTGTACGGCCATCCTTGCGCGTATGCTGAACTCTGCCATCGTGCCCCCCACCCGCTGGGCGGGGATCGATCTCTCCAATGGCGGTTCCAGCGACGTCCCCGGAGGGGGCGGGATCACGCTCGTGCAGGCTGAAGTCGCCGCGTGCGCCGCATGGTCGGAGCCCACGACGCTCGCTCCCGACGCCGCGCCCCTGAACGGCGGCTACCGGGCAGCGCTCTTCGGGATTGACGACGCCGGACCGAACCTCGCCCTCGCAGGAGGCGTGCCGATCTGGATCGAATCGAACATGCAAACGGGCGCGGTTTGGAAGGTAAGCCTTCAACAAGGTTATGCCGGCACCCTGTCCTTCAACAGCCGTGCCGGGGGCGCCTACGGGACGCACACGTACGAGATGCAGATCGGCCGGGCAATCACGAGAGACGGGGAGCCCTTCAAGGCCGACTGGGGGGACGGCGGGACTCTGACGACAGCCACGCCGTGGATGAACGAAATCTACGACGGCATGATGGCGACTTTCTCGCCCACCACGCCCGCCATCACCGATTGCCTCTCGACGACACTCGACGGCTATTGGCAAGACTCGGTGCAGCAACACTATTCCGCGTGCCTTATTGCAGGAAACTACTACTTCGGAGTGAGGCCGCTCGCGGCCTACTTCGATTTCAATCCGGGCACGAACAAAGTGATCCAGATGTGGACGTTCTGGTGGGGCAGCGTCGTCTCGTGCGGGACGCCAATCGCCAACACAGAAGCGATGGACTATGGGGGGATCGGTGTGGGCGAGGTCCAGGGGGGAAACTGGATTGGGGCAACGAACGCCCTCTCGGCCAACTTGGGGAACCTCGTCCAGACGGAGTACGCGTCGAACCCGCTGGGCTTGACGGCCACGGAAGCGAACGAGATCGAGTGCAATGGCACGCCGGTGTCGGCTCCGGACCCTGGCTACGGCGCCCTCGAGTGGGGCCAGCTCGGCGAAGTCGAAATGGAGTACGTCCTCGACGGAGGGGTCAACTACAGGCTCTACGCACACGCGGGCTACAAGGGGCTGCTTCAGTGGAGCGCCGCCGGCGACAACTTCTCGACCGGTATTGGCGTACCTGTGACCAGGAACGGCTCGGAGGATGCGGGGAGCCCCAACGCGCTCGCCACGTCGCTGACCAACGGGGTCTGCAGTTTTTCGGACACCGACTGCGTCGACGCCGGTCACTGCACGGTCATCCTCAACGACGGGAGCGGAAACACGTACCTCGGGGTCTCGTGCGGCTATCCCGCCGACCTGCTCGGGATCGAGTTTCCGCAGGGGACGAACACCCCCACCGAGATCTTCACGACGAACCCCAACCTGGAGTGAGCGCGTGCTAGCGCCCGCGTGCCTCCGCGTGCCGGAGCCGCAGCACCCCCGCGCGACCCGTGCTAGACGCTCGCTCATGAGCGAGGCTCCCGATCTCACCAAGCCCTACGACCCCGCCGAGGTCGAGCGCCCGGAGCGCTGGTACGCCTTCTGGGAGAAGCACGGCGTCTTCGAAGCGTCGGACTCCCCGAAGGACACGCGGGACGCGTACGTCGTCCCGATGCCGCCGCCGAACGTCACCGGCTCGCTCCACATGGGGCACGCGCTGACGTGCACGCTCGAAGACGCGCTCGTCCGCTGGCGGCGCATGCGCGGGTTCAACGTCCTCTGGCAGCCGGGGATCGACCACGCGGGGATCGCCACCCAGACGGTGGTCGAGCGGCAGCTCGCGCGCGAAGGGACCAACCGGCACGCTCTAGGACGCGAGGCGTTCGTCGAGCGCGTATGGAAGTGGAAGGCCGAGAGCGGCGGGCGAATCAGCACGCAGCAGCGGGTCCTCGGCGCGTCGCCCGACTGGCGGCGGACGAAGTTCACGATGGATCCGGAGCTCTCCGTCGCCGTGACGGAGGCGTTCGTGCGCCTCCACGCGGAGGGGCTCATCTACCGCGCCACGCGCCTCATCAACTGGTGCCCCGAGTGCCGCACGGCGCTCAGCGATCTCGAGGTCGAGAACGAGGAGGGGGCGCAGGGGGAGCTGTTCGAGTTCGCGTACAAGGTCGACGGCGAGGACCGCGAGCTCGTCGTCGCGACCACGCGCCCGGAGACGATGCTCGGCGACACCGCGGTCGCCGTTCACCCGGACGACCCCCGCTACAAGGACCTGCACGGCAAGGCGCTCGTGCACCCGTTCGTCGATCGAAAGATCCCCGTCATCACGGACTCCATCCTCGTCGACATGAAGTTCGGCACCGGCGCGGTGAAGGTCACGCCGGCGCACGACTTCAACGACTTTGCGACCGGCAAGCGCCACAAGCTCGAAGAGATCAGCATCTTCGACCTCGACGGCAAGGTGAACGCGAACGGCGGGCGCTTCCAGGGGCTCGATCGCAAGCGCGCGCGCAACGAGGTGAAGAAGGCGCTCGACGAGCTGGGGCTCGCGCGCGGGACCAAGCCGCACACGCTGAACATTCCGCGGTGCCAGCGGTCGAACACGATCGTCGAGCCGATGATCTCGACGCAGTGGTTCTGCTGCATGGGGGGGATGGCGGAGAAGGCGCTCGAGGCGGTGCGCAAGGGGGAGACGAAGATCGTCCCCGAGGAGTGGCAAAAGACGTACGACCACTTCCTCGAGAACATTCAGGACTGGTGCGTCTCGCGCCAGCTCTGGTGGGGGCACCAGATCCCCGCGTGGCACGGCCCGAACGGCGAGATCAAGGTCGCCCGCGAGCGACCCCCCGAGTGCGGCGAGGGGTGGACGCAAGACCCCGACGTGCTCGACACGTGGTTCTCGAGCGCGCTCTGGCCCTTCTCTACGCTGGGGTGGCCTGCCGAGACCGACGCGCTGAAGAAGTTCTACAACCCCGGCCCGCGCGCAGGCGGTGAGAGCGGCGCCGACCTCGAGACCGGCTACGACATCCTCTTCTTCTGGGTCGCCCGGATGATGATGTTCGGGATCCATTTCATGGGGAGGGCCCCCTTCGCGCGCGTGCTCCTGCACGGGATGGTCGTCGACGAGACCGGCGACAAGATGAGCAAGGTGAAGGGGAACGTGATCGACCCGCTCGATCTCGTGTACGGCTCCGACTTCAAGGAGGTCGTCGCGAAGGCGCTTCCGGGGGCACCCGAGGCCGAGGCGCTCTCGAAGTTCAAGAAGGCGTACCCGTCGGCGGCGCAGATGGGGGCGGGGTTCCCGGCGTTCGGCGCGGACGCCTTGCGCTACACGCTCGCGACGTTCCCGCCGAGCAACAAGCGGATCGCCCTCGCGCCGAAGCGGATCGAGGGGTACCGCCACTTCGTCAACAAGATCTGGAACGCGACGAGGTTGTCGCTCGAGCTCCTCGGCGCTTCGTATTCGGGAGGGGACAGCGTCTCGAGCGCGGCGGATCCGTACAACCGGTGGATCCTCTCGCGCCTCTCGAGCTCGCTCGTCGCGGCGAACGCCGGGTTCAAGGAGTTCCGGATCGACGAGGCGGCCAATGACCTCTACCGCTTCTTCTGGAACGACTTCTGCGACTGGTACCTCGAGATCGCGAAGACAGTCCTGCGCGACGCGGACGACTCGCTCCCGATCGTGCGCGAGACGAAAGCGACCCTCGCCCACGTTCTCGAGACGAGCTTGCGCGCGCTCCACCCGCTCATGCCGTACGTGACCGAGGAGCTCTGGCAGCGCTTCCCGAAAGGCGGGGGGCATCCCGCGTCGATCGCGCTGGCGAAGTACCCGGAGAAGAACCACGCCCACGTCGACGTGGAGATCGAGAAGCGGATGGCGGTCCTCCAGACCGTGATCAGCGCCGCGCGCACGATCCGGAGCGAGCACGAGGTGAAGCCGGCGACGCTCGTACCGCTGCGCGTGCGAACGGACGACGAGCCGACGCGCGCGTGGCTGGCGAGCTGCGCGGCCGTGATCGCCTTCCTCGTGAAGACGAAGGACGAGCCGGTCTTCGAGCGCTCCGGCGGACCGCGCGAGGCGGGGACGACAGTGGGGGTCGTGCCGCTCGAGGCGGGGTCGATTCAAGTGCTCGTCGGGTTGAAGGGGATCGTGACCGCGGACATGGAGCGGGCTCGGATCGAGCGGGCGTTGAAGAAAATCGATCAGGACATCGCCATCATCGACAAGAAGCTCGGAGCGAAGGGGTTCGTCGACCGCGCGCCGAAAGAAGTGGTCGAGGAGACGCAGGGGCAGCGTCGGGCGCTCGTGGAAGCGCGCGGGCGGCTGGAAGAAGAGAAGGCGCTCGTCGCGGAGCTCGAGTAGCGAGTGTAGGTGGAACCCCGACCAATAAATCAGCGTCGGAATCCAAGAACGTTTGGCGGGCGTTGTCCGTCAAAGCAGGATGACCGCACTCGGATGGAAGCTGGGGACGTTCGCGGGGGCGGCAGCGTCGGTCTTCTTCGCGCTCCACCCCATGCGAGGCGGGACAGAAAAGCCCACTCAGGCAAATCACGCGACGAGTGAAGCGGCGCAGGCGGCCCGGCCATCGTGGTCCTTCGCTGGCTTGTTCGGAGGGAAGACGCAGACCGCGGCGAGCGCGGCGAGCACCGACCTCGCCGCAAAGCTGCGCGCCGCATCGACGCCAGAAGAAGCTTGCGCGGCCCTCGGCGAGCTCGGCGCGGCCGGTGACGAGACCGCGACGCAGGCGATCCTCGGCGCGCTGGACGCTTCGAGGCGATCGCAGGTGCGCGTCTGCGCGACCGACGCGCTGGGTCACATCGCGACCGGGGAGGCGCGGAGCTGGCTCGAGGAGCTCGCGCGCGACCGCGACAACGACGTCTCCGCTACGGCGATCCGCGCCCTCGCGACGAGCGACGACCCCTCGGCGCGCGACGTGGTGCTCGGAATCGCGCGTGACGGGACGCTGCAGCAGAGGACCGTCGCGGTCATCGCGCTCGCCACGGCGAAGGTGAAGAGCGCGACACCGCTCATCGTCGCGCTCCTGCCGAGCGTCGACGTCTCGACGCAAAGGGACCTCATCGCGGCGCTCGGCGCCAGCGGCGACGCGGCGGC
>JBKQKP010000296.1:0-2919 GCA_052147435.1 Polyangiaceae bacterium
CGGGCCTGGTAAGCGATCTTCGCTGCCCGACGAACGTGAAGAGTCAATCGAGAGGTAGCTCGCCACGGCGTACCCGAGCGCACCCATGCATCACACGCCGGCGTCGCGCAGACGCCGAGGAAGGGACATGTCCATGAAAGCCCACGCAGCCTCCGACTCCGAAACGAAGGAACGAAAGACCCGACGCCACGAGCCCTTGCGCACTCCACCGGTTCAGAGTCCAAGTTGGCTGGGTCCACTGGTTCAATCACAAGAGACTTCTCGGCCCTATCGGCTACGTTCCGCCGGTGGAGTTCGAGAGTGCGTACTATCGTCAGCTGAAGAGCCCGACCACGGAGGTCGGGCTCACGTAATTCGGTCTCCGGGGAAGCCGGGGCGATTCACTCTTCACGCCTAGCCGCCTCCGCTGAACGTCAGGCCGAAGGAGATCCCGTTGCACTGCTGACCAGAACCGTTCGTCCCGTCCGCGCTGATATCGGAGGTTTGCTCGACCTCGGTCTCTATTTGGGAGAGAGCTGGGCCTGGATTACAAAGCGCGGGAACAAGAGTGCACTCCCAGGCCGTGACTGCGGAGACCGTGCTCGCGGTTGGCATGACGCCGCCGACCGTCCCTCCGCCGCTGCCGTTCATCACCACGTAAGCGTCGCTGACGGAATAGGTGGCTGTCGTGCCCCCCGTGTACTCGATTTCGAGAGTTCCAGTGCCCGTCGAATCAGTGACCAGATCCACCTGCGCGACGAGGGAAGAACACCCATTCTGCAACGTAGCCTCGATCACGGCGCAAAGGTTCGTTCCAAAGCTATTGTCGACACCGCCAAGGCCGTCGACTTGGTTCCCGGGGGACGCATCGGGGAACAGCGTGCAAACATTCGTCGAGCTTACCGTCGTGTACAAGTAGTCCAGATCAAAGCCGGTGCTGCCCCCGCCGGGGCCCCCAACCCCGTGGTCGAAGCCGAAGTCTATACCCGTCAAAGTTAGCGATGCCTTGTGTTGCGAAGTCCCGCCATCGGGCGAAGTCCCCCCGTCGGGCGAGGGCGAGAGGGGATAGCAGATCGAGGCGCGGTCGCAGCAACCGCTCGCGCAATCGGTCGAGTCACAGCACACGGGGTGGATCGGATCAGCACATCCGTCGCAGGCCGTAGCCTCCTGTCCGGCGCCGACGTCGGTGACATCGCCTTCGCTGGTCACGTCGACCTCGCCCTGGGCGACCTCGACGTACGTGAGGGAGCGCACGTGGTCGGGACAAAGACGATCGCTGAAGGAGAAGACGGTGCCGCGAACGCCCATCGTAGCGGGTCTCGGGCTATTGGCGCCCGGCACTCCGGGTATGCCTGTCTGGATCAGGAAGCGCGTGGTCCCGGGTATGAGTGGCACCGTGTTGTGCGGCACTTCGGCCGTGCCCGCGCCAGCCGCTTGCTCGTTGATCTGCCCGGTCGTCCCGTCATCGGTGAACGTGAACGACGGGGTCGATAGCGTGAACAGCGACCCGTCGCTGAAGTTCAGCACGATCGAACCCCCCTGATCCACGGTCGCACCCGACGGAACGAAGTCCCCTTGCGACGCGTTGACCGTACTGCCGCTCACGGGATCGGTGTACGTGCACACGCCGGAAACGACGTCTGCGCCCGTCGCCGCCGCATCGTCGGTCTCGACGCCCCCGTCGAAGTGCGGGACGGAGAATGTCGCGAGCCCGCTCGCCACGCTCGTGGGCGCGATCGGCGCGCCGAGGACGCCGTTCGCGTCGAAGGGGAAGTACGAGAGATGGGTGACGCCGTTCGGGACCGGGAGCGTCACGGTGACGGGCGATGCGGGCTCGCTCGCCACCTCGACGTGAAGCTCGCCGAGGACGTGATGAAACGCCCCCGCCGCATCGACGAACCAGCCGCGATGGCTCATCGACGCAAGGTGCGCTCGATCGATCCATGTCGCGACCACGGGCGTGGCGCTCGCGTAGGCGCCCGAGGGAAACGCGAGCGTCGCGACGCCAGCCGCGATCGTACTTCCCGTGGCGGCCACCAACTGTGACGCGCTCGCCGTGAAGAGGGGTACGGTGAGCGCTGGCGTCATGCTCGTCACGGGCTCGAGCTGCTGCCACGCGACATACCCGCTCGCGCTGACGGCGACGGTCACGCGCCCGGTCGGGACATCGACGGAGAAGGTGCCGTCGACGGCGCTGTAGGCGGTGGCGGGCGGCCCGGCATCCACGGTCCCCGCGTCGTCATCCGGGACGTACGTCGCCGTGATTGCTGCGCCCGGGAGCGGATTGCCGCTAGTGTCGACGACGGTGCCGCTCAAGGACGTGGCTATGGGTGCGGGGCCCGTGACGAATGTCAGCGCGGCATCCTCCGAGGCGTCGCCCGTTCCGCCGTCGTTGCCGCTCTGGCCGTCGCCACCCGTGGAGGCGCCGTCAGAGCTTCCGCCGGAGCCATCGACGAGCGTCGCGTCACTCTCCTTGCCGCCGTCCGAGGAGCCTCGAGGGCTGGGGCTGCTCGAACAGCCGGTCGCCAGAACAGTCGCGACGACGACCGCCAACCGAGTCGTGGTCGTCATTCGCGCGCCTCGAACGTTCAACGGGAGCCGGTGGTGGAAACCGCCGGAAGTTCGCCCGCGTTCGGGCCAGCCGAGAGCCTTCAACCTATCACGCTCGCGCGAGCGACGCCGCCCGCGATCAAAGTCAGCTCGCGGTTCGTTCCAGGTCCGTCGGCCGGGGGTACACACCTTCCGTCACTCGATTCCAAGAGGATAGGACATGATAGCGCGTTCGCACCGGGACGCGAGCGCGCGAAGGGCTAAAGCGCTTTCGAAATGCGCAGGCCGTGGGAGCGTACCTCGGCTTGGTACCTTCGGAGATGACGACGGGAGGCCCCGAAAAACGCCGACTGGGCTCGATCACCAAACAGGGCAATACGTATGCGAGGA
>JBKQKP010000297.1:0-64908 GCA_052147435.1 Polyangiaceae bacterium
GCTCCACGGCAAGCGCCTCTACGATCCGCACGTCGCCTACGAGCGGGCGGCGTCGCACGCGGGCAACTTCCTCTTCAACCGCGAGAAGCAGGTCGAGCACCTCCACGCGCACATGAGCCGGAAGCCGATCATCGTCGCGCCGTACGACGCGGAGCTCTTCGGGCACTGGTGGTACGAGGGGCCGATGTTCCTCGAGCTCTTCTTCCGGAAGCTCCAGTTCGACCAGGCGACCGTCGCGCCGATCACGCCGAGCGGTTACCTCGCGGAGTACGCGACGAACCAGGTGGCGACGCCGTCGATGTCGTCGTGGGGGGAGAAAGGCTACGCCGAGTTCTGGTGCGACGGCGCGAACGCCTGGGTGTACCGCCACCTGCACAAGATCGGCGAGCGAATGGTGGAGCTCGCGCACAAGTTCCGCGAGTCGGACGGCGTGAAGAAGCGCGCGCTCAACCAGGCGGCACGCGAGCTGATGCTCGCGCAGTCGAGCGACTGGGCGTTCATCCTGAAGACAGGGACGACGGTCCAGTACGCGACGAAGCGCACGATCGATCACGTGACGCGGTTCAACGAGATCTACGACCGGCTCATGATCGGTCGCGTGGACGACGCGTTCGTGTCGTTTCTCGCGGAGGCGGAGAAGAGGGACAACCTGTTCCCCGACGTGGACTACCGCGTGTACGCGAGCTGAGGGGGCGCCGCCGACAGCAGCGCGGACGCCTCAGGAAGCGGCCGTTCGCGACGACGTATCGACCGAGGTCGCCTCGTCCTTATCGACCGTGGAGGGGGCTCTCTGCAGCTCGGTGACCAGACGCCCGAGTCGCTCCGCCCCGATACCGCGCGACTCGGGGATCGCGTCGAGAGCCGTGAGCATCTCCTGCGCCGACGCGAAGCGCGCCTCCGGCTCGCGCGCGAGCGCGCGGGCGATGAAGCTCGCCCAGCCTTCGTCGAGGTCCGGGCAGACGATGGTGATCGGGAGGATCTTGTCGGACAGGAGCGCGAAGAGCGACGCCTCCGGGCTCCCGGCGGAAAACAGCCTCCGCTGCGCGAAGAGCTCCCACGCGATGACGCCGAGCGGGAAGAGATCGGCCCGCGTGTCGAACGCCTGGGCGCGCGCCTGCTCGGGGGCCATGTAGCCGGTGTGACCGGAGACGTGGTTGGTCAACGACTCGCTCGCGTCGGCGAGGCTGCGCGCGATGCCGAAGTCGGTGAGCTTGACCTCGCCGTTCGTCGAGACGAGCACGTTCGGCGGGCAGAGATCGCGGTGCACGACGCGAAGTGGGCGGCCGTCCGCGCCGCGCGCCCCCTCGTGTGCGTACACGAGGGCCCCGAGGATCTCGCGAAGCACATGACCCACCAGGTCGGGCGGCAGCCGCTTGCCGGCGGTCTTCGCGCGCTGCATGAGGGCGCCGAGCGTCAGCCCTTCGACGTACTCCATGACCAGGAAGTACGAGTCGTCGATGCGACCGAAGTCGAGGACCTGCACGATCGCCGGGTGGGCGAGGCGCGCGGAGAGCTTGGCCTCGTCGCGGAACGAGGCGACGAAGCGCTCGGTGGCGGCGAGGTGCGGGTGGATGCGCTTCACGGCGACGCGCCGCTCGAACCCCCCCTCCGGGCAATAGACCGCCTCGAACACGAACCCCATGCCCCCGCGCGCGATCTCGCGCACCAGGCGGTACTTGCCGAAGAGGTTCTGCGCGCGGACGTTGCTCTCCGCGCGACCGATCGCTCTCAGGAGCCCGCGCGCCAGGACCGCGCAGAGCACCCCGCTCATGAGCATCGTGAGCGATCGGGTCCCCTGCATCGCCGGCTGCGCGAAGAGCGGCGCGCCAGGGGGGAGGTGGCGGTGGATGACGGTGAAGTAGACGATCGGAAAGACGACGGCCCCCATCGCGCCGTACGCGATGCAGAGACGCGGCTTCAGGCGCGTCACGGCGACGAGCATCAGCGCATAGAACGTCACCGGCGGCACCCACGAGCCGAGCGCGTACACCGCCCCTTGGCTCGCGCTGACGAGGAGGATCGATACCCAAGGGAGCAGGCTCTCGACCAGCGTTTGCACGATGCGGCGCGCGCGACCGATGCCTCCGCGGTCGAGCGCGCGTCCGTAGGAGAAGAACCAGCTCCAGAGAACCGCGGAGAACCCCGCCTCGACGAAGCCGAACCATGTCCTCAGCATCAGCCCCACGAGGAGGCCGAGCCCGATGCCGATCGCCGACATTGCCGTGAGGATGCGAAGCGTCACGCGATCGAGCCGTTTGAGCTCTTCGTCCAGCGCGACGTGAATCTCGCCACCCTGCACGGAGTCCGCCGTGTTCATCGCGAAACGACGACCAAAGTCGCCGCCCTCCTCATTTTCACGCTACGCGGTGTCGTCGGGGGGTCGCAAGCTCGCGGTGAGATAGTCTCGTGCGAATGCGAATGACCCACTCGCGCTCGCTTCTTGCCGCCGCGTTGCTCTCCGTCGTCGTCGGCTTCGCGCGCGACTCGGGGGCCTGCGGGGCGTTCTTCGGGATTGCTTCGCCTTCGATGGCTCAGAAGTCCAACCTCCCGTTCCTCTCCGTCGAGCGCGTCGCGTTGATCTACGACGAGGCGCGCGGGATGGAGCAATTCGTCCGCGAAATCCGCTTCAACCGGGCGACGCAGCGCTTCGGCTTCGTCGTGCCGGTGCCGTCGAGGCCGACGGTGGCGCGAGTAGCGAGCTCTCCGTTCGATGGGCTCGACAAACATCTCCCCTTCGCGCTGCCGCCGTTGGAGGGGGCCGTCTCGCTGAATGACCTCGAGGGTCGCGGCGCAGGTGCGGCGGCACCCCACGCTCGCCTTCTCCCTCCGCCGGTCGTCGTGCTCGAGAAGACCCGGCTCGGGAGCTTCACCTCCTTCGTGCTGTCCGCGACCGACGGCGGCGCGATGGAGGACTGGCTCGCGAAGAACGGCTTCGTCACGACCCCCGCGTCGAAGGCGTGGCTCGATCACTACGTGAAGCTGGGCTTCTACTACGTCGCACTCCGCTTCGACGCGCCGCGAGACGAGCGCGCGCCGGTTGCAATGACCAGCGAGACGCTCCGCATCACGTTCGCCACTCCGGCCCCATACTACCCGTACCTCGAGCCCGATCACGACGACGCCCCCGTGCAGCCCGAGCGCCTCCTCGACCTCTGGTTCGTCTCGGCGCACGCCGCGCGCCCGGTTGCCGCCGTCCCGCGGGAGGGGCTCCCTCGCGGTGACGACGTCGAGCTGGTCCAGCCGTGGGCCGCGGGGGAGGTCTACCACCGGGCGAAGCCGTACGCGCCTACCGCGGAAGGGAAGAACGTGGCGGTGATCGCGGCGCTGAACGGGCTCGATCGCAATGTGTGGTCACGCAGCGACTTCGGGCCGCTGGCGGGGCTGCTCCCGGCGGGGGACCTGGTCGTCCAGCGCTTTCGCGATTACAAGGTGAGCCGCAAGGACTTCGGCGACGTGGTTCTCGTCCCCCTGGAAGGGCGCGACGACCCGAAGCGAGCCGAGGAAGTGAAGCGGCTATACGCGCTCCTCGATCCGATCTTCTTGCCCGTCCCAGGAACGCCGTGATGCGCGCTGCCACTCTCGCTGCGCTCGTCGTGTGCGCCGTCTGCGTTTCGGCTCTCGCCGCGTGCGGCGGCGAGTCGACCACCGCGCGCCCGCCGCCGCCCCCTCCGACTCCTGCGCCCACCGCTTCGGCCGAGACCATCGACGCCGCGCCCCCTCCCGACGCCGCGCCCCCTCCCGATGCCTCGCCGCCACCCGTCGTCCTGGCGCCCCGGCCGCGCGACGTACGGGAAAGAGCCCTGTCGGAGCTCTTCGCGGGGGGCTCGAACGTCCCGTTGAGGGAGATCGCCGGGACCCCGTTCGTGGCGGGGCCGCTCGTTCCGGTGGGGACGTCGGAGCTCAGTAGCAACATCGTGCCGCCCAAGGAGCGGATCGTGACCGGGGCGATCGCGATGACTGTGCCGATCCCCAACGTGGAGCGGACGCTGAGCGCTGCGCGCGGGCGGATTCGTTACTGCTACACATCGGCCATCGCGATGGATCCCACCCTGCAGGGGGTCGCGCGCGTCGAGGTGAAGGTCCTCCCGTCGGGGGAGGTCGAGGCCGCGAAGGCGACGCTCACCGGCTCGCTCCTGTTGCCGAGGCTCGGGCAGTGCATCGAGCGAGCGATGCGGAATCTCCAGTTCGAGTCCCCTGGGGCGACGGGCTCGGTGCTGACCGTTCCGTACAAGCTCGACACTGTGCAGTGACGGCGCGACGGCTGGAACGCGCAGCTGTCGAGCAAGAGCTTCTGACGCGGCTACCCCCCCCGCTTCTTCGCCACCGCCCACTCGTACACGTCCGCGTACTTCTTCGCCGCCACGTCCCACCCAAGCTTCTTCCCCATCGCCCGCACCTGCATCGCGCGAAACTTCGCGGGCTGGGCGCGGTACACCTCGGTCGCCCAGCGCACCGTCTCCACGAGCGATGTGACGTCGAGGTCCCACAGTTTGAAGCCGGTCCCGGCCCCTGTCGCGGCGTCGTAGTTCTCCACCGTGTCGTCGAGCCCCCCCGTCGCGCGCACGATCGGCAGCGTCCCGTACCGCTGCGAGTACATCTGGTTCAGCCCGCATGGTTCGAAGCGCGAAGGCATCAGGAATAGATCCGCCCCCGCCTCGATCCGGTGCGCGAGCGCTTCGTTGAAGCCGATGTACGCGCGAAACCTGTCGCCACCGTAGTGCGATCGGACATGGAGATACCCTTCGGCCGCCGGATCGCCGGACCCGAGGATCACGACCTGCGTATCGAGATCCAGGATGCGCGTCAGCGCCGCGAGGATCACGTCGGTGCCTTTCTGCTGGTTCAACCGCGACACGACGCCGATGAGCGGCGCGTCCGCACGCTCCGCCAGCCCGAGCTCGCGCTGAAGGGCGCGCTTGCACGCCGCTTTCCCCTCGAGGTGATCGGCGTCGAACTTCGCGGGGAGCGCCGGATCGCGCGCGGGGTCCCACGCCTTGTCGTCGATTCCGTTCAGCACGCCGATGACGTCGCCTCCGCGCATGCGCACGACGGGATCGAGCCCGGCGCCCCCCGGAGAGCTCCTGATCTCTTCGGCATACTTCGGGGACACGGTCGTGATCTTCGTCGCGTGGTAGAGCCCCCCTTTGAGCGGATTCACTCCGCCCATGTCCTCGAGCGAGTCGGGGCGGAGCTCACTCCAGGGAATGTGCGTTGTCGCGAGATCCTTCGCTGGGAACTTCGCCTGGTGAGCCAGGTTGTGGATCGTGAGGACGCTCGCCGTCGCCCCGAGGGGGCCGTACGCCTCGAGCGTGTTCAAGTAGACGGGGACGAGCGCCGTCGGCCAATCGTGCACGTGGATGACGTCGGGAATCCAGCCGAGGTACTTGCAGAGCTGCAGAGCGCCGCGGCAGAGAAAGCCGAAGCGGACGAGGTTGTCGTACGCCGCGGAGCCGGGGGGGTCGTAGAGGTAGCCGCGCCCGAAGAGCGCCATGTGGTCGAGGAAGTAGACCGGCACGTCGCTCCCGGGGATCACGGCCTCCGCGACGCCGGCCCACGCCTCGCCCGCGCCGAGCGGCACGCCGAGCGGGGCTTCGTGCCGAACGAGGTGCTCGAGCGGGATGACGTCGTAGCGGGGCATCACCACGCGGGCGTCGATTCCGAGGGCGCGCAGGGCGACCGGGAGGGCGCCGACGACATCGCCGAGGCCGCCTGCCTTGACGAACGGGGCACACTCCGACGACACGAAGAGGACGGACCGGGCGGGCGGTTTGAGGGGGAGCGGGCGAGAAGAAGTGGTGGGCATCGGGTTGGGGGCGGGGATGAAAGCTTCGCAGCCGGGAGGCGACTCGGTACAGTGTCTTCGATCGTCGTGGGGGGATTCGAGCTAGACGAGACTAGGAGGGTGCCATGAACTTGGGCGTCGATTTCGGGACGACTCGAACCGTGGTCGCCTACGCGGACCGGGGAAACTACCCGGTCGTGAGCTTCTTCGACACGAGAGGCGACGCCCACGACTGGTACCCCTCCGTGGTGGCGGAGCGGGGAGGGGAGCTCTTCTTCGGGTTCGAGGCGCTGGCGCTCGGCGAGTCGGGGTCGGAGGGCGCGTCCGCGCCTCGCGCGGCGCGGTCCACACCTGTAATGCGGTCGTTCAAGCGGCTCCTGTCCGATCCGCACGCGGTGCCGGGTAAGGCCGTCCGCGTCGGGGGCGTGACGCTCGGCCTAGGGGAGCTCGTCGAGCGGTTCCTCGGCGGGCTGCGGGAGGCGCTCGAGAAGCGGTCGAACCTCGGTCATGAGCAGAGCGCACCGGTGAAAGGGAAGAAGAAGGCGGCCCCCGCGCCGCCCTGCTTTCGGAGCGTCGTCGCGGTTCCGGCGAACGCGCACGGGGCGCAGCGGTTCGTGACGCTCGACGCCTTCCGTCGCGCGGGGTTCGCGCCGGTGGCAATGCTGAACGAGCCGTCGGCGGCGGGGTTCGAGTACACCCACCGGCACCGGGGGACCCTCACGTCGAAGCGAGACCACGTCGTCGTGTACGACCTCGGCGGCGGGACGTTCGACGCGTCGCTCGTCCGGATGCGCGGCAACCGTCACGAGGTCCTTGCCACGGCCGGCGTCAATCAGCTCGGGGGGGACGACTTCGACGACGTGCTCGTCGGTCTCGTGTGCGACGCTACGAAGATCGCACGCGCCGATCTGCCGCCTGCCACGCTCGAGAGGCTCGTGGACGAGTGCCGCGATGCGAAGGAGCGCCTGAACCCGAGCTCGCGTCGGATCGCGATCGACCTCGAGCACGTGCTCGGTCGCGCGCACCCCGAGGCGATCGTCGAGGTCGCGCGGTTCTACGAGGCGTGCGCGCCGCTCGTCGAGCGATCGATCGAGGCGATGGTCCCGGTGATGGCGCGCCTCGAGCGGGCGGGCCAAGAGGGGGAAGCGGAGGCGCAGGGGGCGGGCGACGCTGCAAGCGAGATCGCCGGCATCTACGTCGTCGGGGGGGCGAGCGAGCTACCGATCGTGGCGCGCGCGCTCCGTCAGCGCTTCGGTCGGCGTGTGCACCGCTCGCCGTATCCGTCGGCGGCGATCGCGATCGGCCTCGCGATCGCGTGCGACGACGCCGCGGGCTTCGAGCTCGCCGACCGCTACAGCCGCACCTTCGGCGTCTTCCGCGAGGGGGCCGCGGGGAGCGAGATCACGCTCGACCCGATCTTCACGAGCGAGACCGCGCTCCCGGAGCTCCGCGCGTCGGGCCCAGACCGCGCCCCTGTCCGCTTCCGCCGCGACTACCGCGCCGCGCACAATGTCGGCCACTTCCGCTTCTTCGAGTGCGGCGCGGTCGACCCCGACGGACGACCCCGCGGCGACATGACCGTATCGGGCGACGTCCTCTTCCCGTTCGACCCCCGGCTCGGCGAGGTGAGCGATCTGCGCGGCGTGCAGGTCGAGCGGATCGGCGAGGGACCGCACATCGAGGAGGAGTACTCGCTCGACGAGAACGGGATCGTCGCGGTCACGATCCGGAACGTCGATTTGGGGTACGAGCGGGCGTACCGCATCGGGGCCTGAGACGTCGCGGTCTCGTCACTCCGCCGGAGCCGGCTGCGCCGGCCCGAGGCCCGAGGCCCGAGGCTTGCGCTTGCGCCGGTTCTGTTTCGTGAAGCGATCCATCAAGAGATAGATCACCGGCGTCGTGAAAAGCGTGAGTACCTGCGAGAAGAGCAGGCCCCCCACGATCGTGATCCCGAGCGGCACGCGCAGCTCCGACCCCGTCCCCCCTCCGATCGCGAGCGGCACTCCACCGAGGATCGCCGCCATCGTCGTCATCATGATGGGCCGGAAGCGTTGCACGCACGCGTGGCGCACGGCCTCGATGGGGGTCATCCCCTCGTCGCGCTCCGACGCGATCGCAAAATCGATCATCATGATCGCGTTCTTCGTCACGATTCCTATGAGCAAGATGATCCCGATGAGCGCAATGATCGAAAACTCGGTCTTGAACGCCAGAAGCGCGAGGAGCGCGCCGACGCTCGCCGAGGGGAGCGTGGAGAGGATCGTGATCGGGTGGATGTAGCTCTCGTAGAGCATGCCGAGGACGATGTAGACGGTGATGAGCGCGAAGAGGACGAGAAGCGGCTCGCTCTTGAGCGAGTCGGTGAAGGCCTGCGCGGTTCCCGAGAAGCTCGCGATCACGCTCGCCGGGAGCATGATCTTCCGCATCGCAGCGTTGATCGCGTCCATCGCCTGACCTAGCGACTTGTCCGTCGCGAGGTTGAACGAGAGAGTCACTGACGGAAACTGGCTCGAGTGGTTCACCGAGAGCGCCGTCCGCGACGTGGACCTCGTGGCGATCGCCGAGAGCGGAACCTGCGTCCCGATAGGGGTCTTCACGAAGATGTTGTCGAGCGACTCGGGCCCCTTCTGGTACTCGGGCTTCACCTCGAGGACCACGTGGTACTGGTTGATCTGCGTGTAGAAGACCGCCACGAAGGCCTGGCCGTACGCGTCGTAGATCGTGTTGTCGATGTTCGCCGCCGTGATCCCGAGTCGCGACGCCGTGTCGCGGTCCATGTTGATGTCGAGCTCGAGGCCGTTCGTCTGCTGATCGGTGGCGACGTCCTTCAGCTCCGGCAGCTTCGACAGAGCGTCGAGCGCCTTGGGCGCCCAGGTATTGAGCTCGCTCAGGTCCGCGCTCTGCAGCGTGTACTGGTACTGCGTCCGGCTCGACCGCCCCCCGACCCTGATGTCCTGCGCCGACTGGAGGTACAGCTGCGCCCCCTCGACCTTCGCGAGCTGCGGACGCAGGCGCGCGATGACGGCGTCGCTCGAGACCTTCCGCAGAGGCTTGTCCTTCAGGTCGATGAAGAGGTTCCCGGTGTTGAGGGCGCCTCCGCGCGGGCTCGAGCCGATGAACGAGACATAGTGCAGAACGTCCGGGTCCTTGCCGACGACGGCGTTCAGCGCCTCTTGCCGCTGCTTCATCCTCGGGAACGACACGTCCTGCGGGGCTTCGGAGGCCCCCATGATGCGGCCGGTGTCCTGTTGCGGGAAGAGCCCCTTGGGGATGATCATGAAGAGGTAGACGGTGAGGGCGATCGTGCCCGCCGTGACGAGCAGCATCAACGGTTGGTGCCGGAGCACCCAGACGAGGGCGCGGTCGTACTTCGCGAGGATCCAGTCGAAGCCAGCCTCCGTCTTGCGCCCGAGCCACGACTCGGATTTGTGATGGCGGAGCAGGCGCGAAGCCATCATCGGCGTCAGCGTCAGTGACACGAGGGCGGAGAGCGCGACGGCGATGCCCAGCGTCACAGCGAACTCGCGGAAGAGGCGCCCGACGATCCCCCCCATGAGGAGGATGGGGATAAACACGGCGAGGAGCGACACCGTGATCGAGACGATCGTGAACCCGATCTGCTTGGCCCCTTCGAGCGCGGCCTTGATCGGAGGATCGCCCCGCTCGATGTACCGCGAGATGTTCTCGGTCACGACGATGGCGTCGTCGACGACGAACCCCGTCGAGATGGTGAGCGCCATCAGGGACAGGTTGTCGATCGAGTAGTTGAGGAGATACATCGCCCCGAAGGTGCCGATGATCGACAGCGGGACCGCGACGCTCGGGATCGCCGTCGCGCGCAGGTCGCGCAGGAAGATGAAGACGACGAGGACGACGAGGCAGACGCTCAGAATGAGGGTCTGCTCGACGTCGCGCACCGACGCGCGGATCGTCGCCGTGCGCTCGAAGGCCACCTCCGTCTTGATCGAAGGCGAGATCGACGTCGCGAGGGACGGCAGGAGCTTCTGCACGCGCTCGCTCGTCTCGATGATGTTCGCGTCCGGCTGCCGGAAGATGATGACGAGGACGGCGCGCTCTCCGTCGCACCACCCCGCTGCGCGCTGGTTTTCCACGTCGTCGAACACGTTCGCGACGTCCTCGAGGCGGACGACCTGGCCCTTGTTCGTGGTGAGGACGAGCTTCTTGTAGGCCTCCGCGTGGAGCAGCTGATCGTTCGCGGCGATCGATTCTGCGCGCATCGCGCCCGTCAAGTTCCCCTTCGGCTGGTCCACCGTCTCGGTGGCGATGACGCTCTGCACGTCCGTCAGGCTCAACCCCGAGCCGGCGAGCGCAAGCGGGTCGACCTGAACGCGTACAGCGGGCTGCTGCCCACCGCCGACGGTGACCTGCCCCACGCCGCGCACCTGCGCGATCTTCTGGGCGAGCACGGTGTTGGCCGACTCGAAGACGTCCTTCAACGGAAGGGAAGGGGAGGTCAGCGAGAGGATCAGGATCGGCGAGTCGGCCGGGTTCACCTTCCGGTACGTCGGGCGGATCGGGAGATTGCTCGGGAGCGCCGAGGCCGCGGCGGCGATTGCCGCCTGAACGTCGCGCGCGGCCCCGTCGACGTCCCGGTTCAGGTCGAACTGGAGCGTGATGTTCGACGAGCCGAGGGTGCTCGTCGATGTGATCTCCGTGACCCCGGCGATGCGCCCGAAGTAGCGCTCGAGCGGCGTTGCCACTGAAGATGCCATCGTTTCGGGGCTGCCGCCCGGATAGCCCACGCTGACCTGGATCGTCGGCATGTCCACGCGGGGAACGGGGGCGACCGCGAGGAGCGTGTACGCCCAGATCCCCGCGAGGAGGAGCGCCGCCGCGAGGAGCGACGTCGCGATCGGCCGCCGGATGAACGGGGCCGAGATGTTCACGGCGCTTCACCCCCGGCCGCGCCCGTCGGCACCGCCGTCGTCGCTCGGTTCCCGGTGAGCCAGCGAGCGAGACGCTCCATGTACAGGTAGACGATCGGCGTCGTGTACAGCGTGAGCACCTGCGAAATCAGCAGTCCGCCGACGATCGATACGCCGAGGGGCCGCCGCAGCTCGCTCCCGGCCCCCGTCCCGAGCGCGAGCGGCACGCCGCCGAGGAGCGCCGCCATCGTCGTCATCATGATCGGCCGGAAGCGCAGGAGGCACGCCTTGTGGATCGACGCCTGCGGCGAGAGCCCTTCGTCGCGCTCCGCCTCGAGCGCGAAGTCGATCATCATGATCGCGTTCTTCTTCACGATGCCTATGAGAAGGACGATCCCGATGAGAGCGATGACGTCGAACTCCATGTGGCACGCCATGAGGGCGAGGAGCGCGCCGACCCCCGCCGACGGGAGCGTCGAGAGGATCGTCACCGGGTGGATGTAGCTCTCGTAGAGGACGCCGAGGACGATGTAGACGGTGATGAGCGCTGCGAGAAGGAGGATGGGCTCGCTCGCGAGCGACTCCCGGAACGCCTGCGCCGCCCCCTGGAAGCTCCCGTGCACTCCGGGGGGGAGGTTGACCTTGTCCCCGAGCTGGTTGATCGCGTCGACGGCCTCTCCGAGCGAGACGCCGTCCTTCACGTTGAACGACAGCGTGACCGACGGAAACTGCCCCTGGTGATCGATCGCGAGCGGCGTCATCGTCGGCGTCATCTTGACGAAGCTCGAGAGAGGGATCTGGCTCCCGGCGACGTTCAGGTAAATCTTGTCGAGCGCTTGCGGGTTCTGCTGAAACTCGGGCTTCACCTCGAGGATGACGCGGTAGAGATTCAGCTGCGTGAAGATGATCGAGATCTGGCGCTGGCCGAACGCGTCGTACAGCGTGTCGTCGATGAGCTGCGGCGAGATCCCGAGGCGTGACGCCGTGTCGCGATCGATCGTCAGCGACATCTGCAGGCCGGCGGTCTCCTGGTCGCTCGCCACGTCGCTGAGCTCCGGGAGCTTCTTCATCGCGTCGAGCACCTTCGGCGCCCACTCTCCGAGCTCGGCCGGGTCGGCGTCCTCGAGCGTGTACTGGAACTGCGTGCGGCTCACGCGGCTGTCGATCTGCAGATCCTGCACCGACTGCAGGTAGACCGAGAGCCCGTCGAGCTCGCGGAGCTTCGGCTCGAGGCGCGCGATGATGTCGTTCGCGGAGGATGTCCTCACGCTCCGCGCCTTCAGGTTGATCGTGAGCCGCCCGCTGTTCGTCGTCGGGTTCGTCCCGTCGGACCCGATGAACGACGCGACGCTCTCGACGTCCGGGTCCTTCAAGACCGCGTCCGCGGCGCTCTCCTGGAGCGCCATCATCCGCGGGAACGAGACGTCCGGCGGAGCCTCGGTGACGCCGTTGATGAGCCCCGTGTCCTCCTGCGGGAAGAACCCCTTCGGGACGAGGATCGCCAGGTGAATGGTGAAGAGCAGCGTTCCGATCGTGACGAGGAGCGTCGCCAGCTGGTGCCGGAGGACGAACTTCAGGCCGCGGTCGTAGAATGCGATCATCCAGTCGAACCCGCGCTCGGACAGCTTGTACAGCACGCTCCTCTTCTCCGGCGGCGGCTCGGGTTTCAGGAGGTGCGCGCACATCATCGGCGTGAGCGTCAGCGACAGGAGCGCCGACATCGTGATCGCGACGGCGAGCGTGACGGCGAACTCGCGGAAGAGCCGCCCGATCAGCCCCCCCATGAACAGGAGCGGGATCAAGACGGCGACGAGCGAGACCGTGAGCGACACGATCGTGAAGCCAATCTGCGCGGCCCCCTTGAGCGCGGCTTCGAACGGCTTCTCCCCCTCCTCGATGTAGCGCGCGATGTTCTCGATCATGACGATCGCGTCGTCGACGACGAACCCCGTCGAGATCGTGAGGGCCATGAGCGACAGGTTGTTCAGGCTGTAGCCGACCAGGTACATCACGCCGAACGTCCCGACGATCGAGAGGGGGACGGCGATGCTCGGGATGGTGGTCGCGCGGAGGTTCCGGAGGAACACGAAGATGACCATCACGACGAGGCCGATCGTGAGGACCATCGTGAACTCGACGTCCTCGACCGAGGCGCGGACGGTCTCCGTCCGGTCGCCGAGGACCTTCACCTGGAGCCCTTGCGGGAGCGACGCCTTCAGCACGGGGAGGAGCGCCTTCACCCGGTCGGCCACCTGGATGACGTTCGCCCCCGGCTGGCGCTGGACGTTCAGGATGATCGCGCGCTTCTCCCCGGCCCACCCGGCGAGCTGCGCGTTCTCGACCCCGTCGACGACGTTTGCGATCTCGCGAAGGCGTATGGGCGAGCCGTTCTTGTAGGCGACGATGAGCGGTCTGAACGTGTCAGCCTTGAAGAGCTGGTCGTTCGTCGCGAGCGTGTAGTCCTGGCGCGGCCCGTCGATGTTCCCCTTCGGTGCGTTCACGTTCGCGCCGACGATGGCGGCCCGCACGTCCTCGAGGCCGAAGCCCGAGCCGGAGAGCGCGGCGGGATCGACCTGCACGCGTACGGCAGGCTTCTGGCTGCCGTTCAGCGTGACGAGACCTACGCCGGTGACCTGCGAGATCTTCTGCGCGAGGATCGAGTCGGCGAAGTCGTCGACCTGATCGAGAGGCATGGTGTCGCTGCTCACGCTCAGCGTGAGGATCGGCGTGTCGGCCGGGTTGCTCTTGCTGTAGGTCGGCGGAACGGGGAGCGTCGGCGGAAGGAGGCTCGACGCGGCGTTGATCGCGGCCTGCACGTCTTGCTGTGCGGCGTCGATGTTCCGGTCGAGCGTGAACTGGAGCGTGATCTGCGAGCTGCCGGAGCTCGAGATGCTCGTCATCGACGAGAGCGAGGGCATCTGCCCGAACTGCCTCTCGAGAGGCGTCGTCACGCTCGACGCCATCGTCTCCGCGGACCCACCGGGGAGGAACGTCGAGACGACGATGGTTGGGTAGTCGACCTGCGGCAGGGCCGACACCGCGAGCATCTGGAACGCGACCATGCCCGCGAGGAGCAGGCCGATCATGAGCAGCGTGGTCGCGACGGGCCGTCGGATGAACGGCTCCGAGATGCTCACGGCGTCGTCCCTTGCGCGGAGCCGCTCGAGGACGGGGAAGCTGGAGCCGGCGCAGATACCGACGCCGCGGGCGCTTTCACGTCGGGGGTGCGGGGCTGGATCTTGGCGCCGGGCTTGAGCTGGTTCTGTCCGTCCGTGACCACCTTCTCGCCCACCTCGAGCCCCTTGCCGATGATCGCCTCGTCACCCTGCGTCGAGAGCAGCTCCACGGTGCGCATGGCGACCGTGTTGTCCTCGTTCACGATGTACGCGAACGTCCCCTTCGGTCCGCGCTGCACGGCGGTCCCCGGCACGACGAGCGCGCCTTGCCTTGTCGACAGGAGAAGCCGCGTCTTCACGAACTCGCTCGGCCAGAGCGAGCGGGTCTTGTTCGGGAAGAACGCCTTGAGACGGATCGTCGCCGTGGTCTCGTTCACTTCGTTGTCGATGAGGCCGAGCTCCCCCGTGGCGAGCTTGATCTGGCCGTCGCGGCTGTAGGCCTCGCACGAGATCGGCCCCATGTTCAGCTGCTGCTGCACGCGAGGCAGGTCGTCCTCGGGGAGCGTGAAGAGCACGGCCATCGGGTCGAGCTGCGTCAGGATGACGATGTACGTCTGATCGGTCGGGTTGACGATGTTCCCGACGTCGATGAGGCGCACCCCCGTCACCCCCTCGATCGGCGAGACGATATGCGAGTAGTCGAGGTTCAGCTTCGCGGCCTCGATCGAGGCCTGGTCGGTCTTCGTCGTCCCTTCGTACTGATCGGCCAAGTTCTGCTGATCGTCGAGCTGCTGCTGCGCGATCAGGTTCTGCGACCGCAGCGTCCTGTAGCGCTCGAGGTTCATCCGCGCGTCGCGCAGCTGCGCCGTGTCGCGCGCCAGCGCCGCCTCGGCGTTGTGGAGCGCGATCTGGTACGGGCGCGGGTCCACCTGCGCGAGCAGATCCCCCTTGTGGACGATCATCCCCTCCTTGAAGTTCACGCTGACGAGCGGCCCGCCGACGAGCGCCTTCACGTTCACCGTCGCGAGCGGCGTCGCGTTGCCTAGCCCCTCGAGCCAGATCTGAACGTCCTTCTTCACGACGGTCGCCACCGTCGCCGGGATGACGCGATCCTTCGGTGCGGCGGCCGCTGCGGCGGCGGTCGTGGCGGCCTGCCTCTTCTTGAAGAGGAAGATGCCCCCCCCGATGACGAGCAGCCCGATGACGAGCATCACCCAGCGATTCACGCGCCCCGCGGACTTCACGGGCAGAACGTCGTCGATCTCCGGGTGGGGGGGGAGCGGTGCGCCTGCAGTGCGCTCAACGCGCGAGCTGGTCTCGATGTCCATCGTCGTTACGGCTTTCCGAGCGCGGTGAGCAGCTGCGCGCGCGCTGTCGAGAGGTTGAAGTCCGTCTGCACGACCTGCGCGGCCGCGCTGGTCGCCGCGACCTGGGCGTCCATGAGCTGGATGATGTTCCCCACACCTGCCGCGTACTGTCCTTCGGCGAGCCTGAGCTGCTCGCGCGCGTTCACGAGCGCCTCGTTCGCGGCGTCGATCGACGCCTTCGCGGCGCGGACGGTCAAGACCGCCTGCTGAACCTGAAACTGCACCGTGAGCTTCTCGGTCTCGAGCTCGGCGTCCACGTAGTCGACGTTCGCCTGGGCGGTGTGGACCTGCCCCAGCGTGGTTCCCCCCTGGAAGAACGGCCAGATCAGCTCGGCGCCGATCGTCCAGTACGTATTCCATGAGTTCGCCGCCGTCCCGACGCCGGGATCGAGCGCACCGAGCGTCCCGAGCGCGGAAAGGGTCGGAGCGTATCCACCTTTGAGCGAGGTCACCGTGAGGGCGTTGGCCTCGCGCGCCTTCTCGTAAGCGACGATCTCCGGGCGCATCTTCAGGGCGTCGTCCACGAGCTTGTCGTCGGGTCCGTCCTCGCCCTTTACCGGCGGGAGCCCCTCCTCGGCGACGTCGTAGTTCGTATCTCCGATGATCCCCATGGACTGGTTCAGCTGCGCTTTGGCGATCTCGTAGTTGTTCTGCGCGGTGATCAGCGCCACGCGATCATTCCCGAGGTTCGTGAGCTCGGTCGCGAGCGCGATCTCGGGCTGCGTCCCCGCGGCGACGAAGCCGCGCACCTGGACGACGTGCTTCTCCTCGTTCCGCAGTGTCTGTTCGGCGACATACGCGAGCGCCTTGTCGGCCCGCGCGGCGAAGAACGCCTGGCGCGTCGACAGGAGCACCTGGAGCTCGGTGGTGTGCTCGCTTGCCTGCAGCGCGTCGACGTTGCGCTCCGCCGAGCGGAACTTGTCGCGCGTCTGATTGAAATCATAAAGGAGCTGGGTCCCCGACACGCTTAGCAGGCCGATCCCGTGGGACGACGTGGTGGACGACGGCACGGAGGCCTGACCCCCCGGGCTCGACGTCGGGCTCGACCCCGACGTGGTCTGCTCGTAGAGGGCCGTACCGCTGAGTTGAGGGAGGAACCCGGCACGCCCTTGCTCGACGAGCCCCACACCGGCGGCCGTCTGTGCTCGCGCCTGGTGGATGAGCGGCTGCGCCCGCAGCGAAGTCTGGATGGCGTCGTCGAGGTGCAGCACCTTGCCGCTCGAGGCGTGATTTGCCGGGCCGACCGAGCCGGTGCCGGTCGCGGTGGGGAGCGGGAGCGCGGACGCCGCCGTCGCCTGCGTAGGGGGGGGCGCCGCCTGGAGAAAGATCGGGAGAAGAAGGGGGGGGAGCATCGAGAGCGCCGGGAATCGTGGCTAATCGGGGCGAGTCGGAAAGCGAGCGAGCCGTGGGTGAGATGCCGAGCCCGGTCAGTGGGGCTCGCTTCGCAACAAGCAAGCCACCCACGACGCGGCGAGCGACGCCACGTTTCGGGGGGCTCCGCTGCCCCAACCGCCGCTCCAGGAGACACGTGTACGGAATCGAGACAGTCTTGGGAAGGGGCCGCGGGGACGTCCGGACGTCGAAACCCGGGTAATGCGTGGATTCCGGCTCTCGTGGCGCCGCGGGAATCCCCCTTGCTCATGGAGGCGGCTGTGTCTACGACCCGAGGCATTCGCCATCGTCTCCTCACGATCCTTCTGCTCGGCGTCCTGACGTCGGCGTTGACGCTGGCGGCGCTCGTGCAACTCCTGTCGACGACGACCAAACAGCGCGTCGAGCGCGTGCACGATGGCGTCGCCGAAGAGGTGGACAAGATCGCTAGGAATCCCGCCAGCGTCGACCAGCCGTATACGACCTGGATCGGCATGCGCGGCGGGACCTGGACGGAGGCGCACGGGCCCTCCGTTGCGCCGCCGTCCGGGTGGGATGGGGAGATGCGGCTTACCCTCCGCGAGAGCCAGTCGAGCGGCGAGCGCGTGATCCACGAGGTGCCGCTCGGCGACGCGACGCTCGTCATGTCGGCCGAGCCGGTCATCCGCGGCTCGTCTGGTGTAGACCGCGCCGCGCGTAGCGCGGACGCGCCGTCGCCCGGGGAAGCGAAGATGGCCTGGGCAGGGTTTCTCGTTCGGCCAATGCCGTCGCTCCTGATCTGGCAGTGGATCGTCTCCGGCCTCGTCGCGGCGACGGTGCTTCTCGTCGCCACGACGGCGTACGCCATCGTGACCGTGAATCGAGGCGCGGCCGCGCTGCGTGGCTCGCTCGGAGCGCTCGCGAGCGACCTGAACGCGCCGATCCCGCGACCGAAGCTTCGTGAGCTGAGCGACGTCGCAGACGGGATCTCGCGCCTGGCGGAGAGCCTGAAGCGGGCGCACGCAGAGGAAGAGCGCCTCAGCCGCGAGCTCGCGCAGCAAGAACGGCTCGCGGCGCTCGGGAGGGTCGTCGCGGGGGTGGCTCACGAGGTGAGAAACCCCCTCGCGTCGATCAAGCTACGCCTCGACCTCGCGGCGACTGGGGGGAGCCTCCCCGCCAACGCCGAGAAGGCGATCGCCAACGCCACGAGCGAGATCATGCGGCTCGATCGCCTCGTCGCCGATCTGCTCGTCGTCGCCGGACGCGCCGCCGGGCCCCGCACGACGGGGTCGGTCGGGGCGCTCGCCCGCGCGCGCGTCGAGTCGCTCGCCCCCTGGTCGGCGGAGCGGGGGATCGTGGTCGAGGTCATCGGAGATGCCTCCGCGCCGTTCCACGCCGACTCGCTCGCGCGCGCGATCGACAACCTCGTCAAGAACGCGGTCGACGCGTCGACGCGTGGTGGCGCCGTCGCCGTGAGGATCTCCGCCGACGACGGCGGCGCGAAGCTGCGGGTGGAGGACCGCGGTGCGGGGGTCGCTCCCGAGCGAATTCCGGAGCTCTTCGAGCCGTTCTTCACCACGAAGTCGGAGGGGACCGGGCTCGGCCTCGCCATTTCGCGCGCCATCGCGCGGCAGCACGGCGGGGACGTCACTTACTCGCGCGCACGCGACGTCACGTGCTTCGAGCTGGTCGTCACCGCGGGAGCCCCGTCGGGGGAGAGCGCGCCGGGATCGGCTCGGCGACCGCCGGCCTCGTCCCCCTCCAAGGGCGTGTCCGCGTGACGGCACGAACGCACCCGCATCCGGTTCCCGCTCCCCTCGTCCTCATCGTCGAGGACGAGCCGGGCCTCCGAGAAGGGCTCGTGGGCGCCATCGAAACGCTCGGCTATCGCGCGCTCGCGGCGCCCGGACTCGCGGAGGCGCGGCGCGCCTTTGCAGGGGATGAGGTCCCCGACTGTGTGCTCCTGGACATCCGATTGAAGGACGGCGACGGCCTCGACTACCTCGCCGAGCTCCGCGCGAGCCCACACAAGGATGTTCCGGTCATCGTGGCCACGGCGTACGGCGACAGCGAGCGGACGATCCGTGCAATGCGCGACGGCGCGTTCGACTACCTCACGAAGCCGTTCGACCTCCCCGCGCTCCTCGTCACCGTCCAGCGCGCGGTGAAGCAGCGCGCGCTGGCGCAGACGATCGAGCCGCCGCGCGCCCCCCCGCAGGTGGGGCCGCTCATCGGGACGAGCGCGGCGATGCTCGCGATCTGGAAGCTCATCGGGCGCGCGGCGGCGTCGAGCGCTCCGGTGCTGATCACGGGAGAGACCGGCGTTGGCAAGGAGCTCGTCGCGCGCGCCGTCCACGAGTACTCGGCGCGCGTCGCGGACCCGTTCGTCGCGGTGAACCTCGCCGCGCTGCCGCAGACGCTCCTCGAGAGCGAGCTGTTCGGGCATGAGCGGGGCGCGTTCACCGGGGCGAGCACGCGGCGGGCAGGGCGGTTCGAGAGCGCGGGGACGGGGACGATCTTCCTCGACGAGATCGGCGATCTCGACCCCGTCCTTCAGACGAAGCTCCTACGCGTCCTGCAGGACGGATCATTCGAGCGGGTCGGCGGCAACGAGAAGCTGGCGGCGCGCGCGCGCGTCGTGAGCGCCACGAACAAGCCGGCCAAGCCGGGCGACGCCGGGTGCGTGCTTCGCGAGGACCTCTACTACCGGCTCGCCGTGATCGAGATCCACGTCCCTCCGCTGCGCGCGCGGCGGAGCGACATCCCGCTCCTCGTCGCGCACGCGCTCCGCGCCACCCCGGCGCGCGCCGTCTCCGAAGAGGCCGTGCAGCACATCCTCGCGTACGACTGGCCGGGCAACGTGCGCGAGCTCGTCCACGTCATCGAGCGCGCGGCCGTCCTCTGCGGGGGGGAAGTGATCGACGTCACGAACCTCCCCGAGTCGGTGCGCGCGCGCCCCGAACGCCCGGTCGCGGGGTGGGAGGAGCCGATCCTCCTGCGCGAAGCGGTCGCGCAGCTGGAGAAGCGGATGATCCTCCAGGCGCTCGAGCGGGCGCGGGGCAACCGCTCGGAGGCGGCGCGCCAGCTCGGCATCGCGCGCGCGCAGCTCTACACGAAGCTCGAGGAGTACGGGATCGCGGGAAAAGGCGAGGGGACGAGCGGTTAGGCGGTGCGTGCGAGGGAGCGGTGCGCGGTGGTGCGCGGTGGGAGACGCGCGACCCTCACCCACGCGCGCGCACCGAACTGTCCCCGTGAGGTCACGGCGCCATTGAAAGGGGGCGCGCGTGCGGTCACGATCACTCGATCGGGCACCTACAACCAGAGCCCGAGGTGGAGGGAAACGATGGCGAAGAGCAACGTGACTCGCAAGAAGCGGAAGACCAGCAAGCCGGCGATGACCGTCGCGACCGGGATTCGCGCCGGCGGGATGAGCACCAATCACAATCGCGTTCCGCCCCGCTGACCGGCGGCGGGCCCTTCCGTAGCGCACGCGTTCGAGCGTGCAGGCCACCAGCTCCCGCGCGTCCGCGGATACACTGCTGCTTCGGCCGATGAACCTCCAGTCCCAGCGTTACAGGATCATCCGGCCCCTGGGCGAAGGGGGGATGGGCATCGTCTACGAAGCGTTCGACGCCGAGCGCCAGTCGCGTGTGGCGCTGAAGACGATGCGCTCGCTCGATGCGGACGCGCTCATCCGCTTCAAGCGCGAGTTCCGCGCGGCGCAGGAGGCGCGGCACCCGAACCTGGTCGAGCTGGGAGAGCTCGTCTCCGATCAGGGGGGGTGGTTTCTCACGATGGAGCTCGTCGAGGGGGGAGACTTCCTCGAGTACGTTCGCCCCGGCTACGTGAGCGCCCCCTTGGCCTCGCCCATCGCAGACACCGCGGTCGATCCCAGCAGCGGATCAGGCTCGAAGATCGCGCCGCAGGGGGAGGCAGACGCCGGTGTGGGCGGGGTATGCGACATGCCGCGGCTGCGCGGCGCGCTCCGTCAGCTCGCGAGCGGTCTCGTCGTGCTCCACGCAGCGCGCTGCGTCCATCGTGATATCAAGCCGTCGAACATTCGGGTCACCCGCGACGGCCGGGTCGTCCTCCTCGACTTCGGCCTCATCCTCGGCGAGGAGAAGGAGGCACGGTCCCAGGTCGTCGGCACCGTCGCGTACATGGCGCCTGAGCAGGTCACGGGGAACGTCAGCTCGAAGGCCGACCTCTACAGCGTCGGCGCGCTCCTCTACGAGGCGCTCACGGGTCGTACCCCCTTCACGGGGGCAGCGCTCGACATCCTGCATGCGAAGCAGGAACGTGAGCCGCCCCCTCCAAGATCGCTCGATCCCGCGGTGCCGGCGGACCTCGACGATCTCTGCATGGAGCTTCTCCGCATCGATCCCCGCCGGCGCCCGTCGGCCGACGAAGTCGTGGCGCGGTTGGAAGGGGCAAAGCCTAGTCCGCCTGCCCAGGTCGCACCGGTCGAAGAGACCCCGTTCGTCGGGCGACACCCCGAGCTCGCCGAGCTGAAACGAGCGTTCGACGACTCCGGGCCGCGCGCCGTAGCGGTCCTCGTGGAGGGGGAGTCGGGGATTGGGAAGAGCAACCTCGTACGGCACTTCACCGCGACGCTCTCCTCGGAGAGGCGCGACGTCGTGGTCCTGACGGGGCGATGCCACGAGCGCGAGTCGGTCCCCTACAAGGCCTTCGATGGGATCGTCGACGCGCTCGGCCGCCACCTCTCCGGTCTCTCCGAGCGCGAGGTGGAGTGGGCACTGCCGATCGACGCCGCGCTCTTGGCGCAGGTCTTCCCGGTCCTGCGCAGGGTCCCCGCGTTCGCCAACGCCCCCGAGCCGCGTCGCCGCGCGCACGATGCCCACGAGCTCCGCGGGCGCGTCTTCACCGCGATGCGCGATCTCTTCGCGCGGCTCGCCGGTCGAAGGCCGTTCATCCTCGCCATCGACGACCTGCAGTGGGCCGACGACGACGGCCTCGCGCTCATCTCCGAAGTCCTGCGCGCGCCGGACGCCCCCGGCATTCTCGTCATCGGCACGATGCGCCCTTCCCCCGAGAAGGAGCCCCGGGTCCGCACCGCGCTCCCCGAGGCGAGGGTCCTCGCGCTCGCGCCGTTTGCCCCCGAAGAATCGCGCGAGCTCGCCGAGCGTCTGCTCGCGCGGAGCGACGCGCGCGACTCGGGGACCGTCCGCGTTCTCGCAGCGGAGGCGGCCGGGCACCCGCTGTTCCTCACCGAGCTCGCCCAGCGCGCTCGCAGCAGCGGCCTCGAGGGGGGCACATCCGAGCGCCTCGACGACGTCCTCTGGGGGCGCTTCGCGAAGCTCGAGGGGGGGGCGCGCAGGCTCCTCGCGCTCAGCATCCTGTCGGACGTCCCGCTGGATCCCAAGACGCTCGCCCTCGCGGCGAAGCTCGAGATCGCCGAGGTGATGCGGGAGATCCCCTCGCTGCGCGCGGCGCGCCTCGTCAAAGTCGCGAGCGACGGAGAGTCGGTGGAGCCGTACCACGACCGCTTGCGCGAAGCGGTCTCGGCGCGGCTCGAGCCAGAGGACGTGCGCGAGAAGCACGAGCGGCTCGCCGTCGCGATGACCGAGCGGGGACGCACCGGGGCCGAGACGATCGGCCAGCACTGGCTCGCGGCAGGGGACAAGGGGCGCGCGGCGGAGTGCCTCTTGCGCGCGGCGGAGGGGGCGGAGGGGGCTTTCGCGTTCGACCATGCGGCGCGCCTCTACGCGACGGTCCTCGATCTCCGGGGGGCCGGCGCGAATGGCTCCCTCGCGATCGCCACGGCGCGGGCGCGCGCGCTCGCCAACGCCGGCAAGAGCGGGGAGGCCGGTGTCGCGTACAAAGCCGCGGCAGACCACGCCTCGGGAGAGGAGGCACGCACGCTGCGCCGGCTCGCCGCCGATCAGCTCCTGCGCGGTGGCCACATCGATCAAGGGGTCGCGACCATCCGGGTCGAGCTCGTCGACGCCGGCTTCCGGTATCCGGCGACCCCGCTCGGCGCGCTCGTCGCGCTCCTGTTCTGTCGCGCGCTCCTCTACTTCCGCGGCTTCCGCTTCCGCGAGCGCGGCGCACGGGAGATCCCCCCCGACGAGCTGGCGCGGATCGACCTCTGCTGGGCCGCAGCCCTCGGGCTCTCCCTCGTGGATCCCGCGCGCGGGGCCTACTTCATCTCGCTGCACCTCCTCGAGGCGCTGCGGCTCGGCGAGCCGGCGAGGATCGCCAAGGGGGCGGGGATGGACTCCTCCTACGTGGCCAGCCGCGGCGCCGGGGCCGCGCGAGCGGTCGAGCGTCAGAGCAAGTTCGCGATCGATCTCGCCCATCGCACCGGAGATCCGGCCGCGATCGCGATCGCGACGCTGGGGCGCGCGCTCGGGTTCTTTTTGCAGGGGCGCTTCGCGGAGGCGTCCGTCGACGCGATGCAGGCCGAGGAGGCGTGCCGGCAGCATCGGCTCGAGGGGTGGGAGCTGTCGAACGCGCGCAGCTTCGCCGCGGGGGCGATGGTTCTCCAGGGGCGCTTCGCTGATCTGGCGAAGGTGCTCCCGGGTTGGGAGAAGGATGCCATCGAGCTCGGGGACCGGACGGCCATACGGAGCACGCGCGTCGGCGAGTTCGTCTACGTATGGCTGGCCCAGGGCGCGCCGTCGCTCGCGAAAGAGCAGGTCGCGCTTGCCATGAAAGGGTGGTCGCGCGAGGGGTTCCTCGTGGAGCACTTCCTCGAGGCCGTCAGCTACGCGACCGTGGACCTGTACGAGGGGGACATCGCCGCTGCGCGCGCGCGGATGCGAAGCTGCGAGGCCGGAATGCGGAGATCGCTCCTCGTGCGCGTGGAGTCGCTCTGGGTGCGCCGGGAGGACCTTGCGGCGCGGATCGAGCTGGCGGCGGCGCGGGGCTCGCTCGACGACAGGGCTCTGGCGAAGGCCGACGGCGCGCAGCGGCGGATCGCGCGCACGGGCTCGGTGTGGGCCGCCGGGATCGCGGCGCTCCTCGAGGCTCAGATCGCCCACCTGCGGAGCGACGCCGTCCGCGCACGCGAGTCTCTACGGCGAGCCGTCGAGAAGCTCGACGCTGGGGAGCTCTACCTTCAGGCCGCCACGGCGCGACACGCCCTCGGTGTGCTCACGGGGGAGAACGCCCTCGTCGACCGCGCCGACGAGTGGTTCCGCGCCGAGTCGATCAAAGCTCCGGAGCTTCTACGCGCGGTGATCGCCCCCGGCTTCCCTGGTGGACGACGCGCGGGAGCTGGCTAGGCTTCCCGAGGATCATGCGGATCGCCCTTCTGTACCCCCCTCCGTGGAAGATCGCTGGCCCTGGAGAGGCTCCCGACGCGACCGACGGCCCCCCGTCCGAGTATCGCCAGGGGGATCTCGACGCCGACTTCCACCAGACCCCGTACGGCCTCTTCTCTCTCGGCGCACAGGCGATCCGCGCCGGGCACTCGGTGAAAGTGTTGAACCTGTCAGCCTTCGCCTGGAGCCGCGTGGAGGAGGTGCTCGCCGCGCTCGACGCCGACGTTTTCGGCATGTCGTGCTGGACGGCGAACAGGAGGGGCGTGGCGCTCGTGGCGAAGCAGATCCGCGCGCTCCGGCCGAGCGCTCCGATCGTCATCGGCGGTCCGCACGCCACTCCGCTCGCGAGCGAGATGCTCGCGCACCACCAGGAGATCGATCTGGTCACGCTCGGGGAGAGCGACGCGACGTTCCTGGAGATCGTCGCGCGCGTCGCGGCGAAGGAGCCGCTCGTCGGGATCGCGGGGACGGCCTACCGCGCCGGCGGCAGGATCGAGATGGGCCCGCCGCGCGCCCAGATCCACGAGCTCGACGCGCTCGCCTCGCCGCAGGACTACTTCGACACGCACATCCTGATGACGTCGCGCGGCTGCCCGTGGGCGTGCACGTTCTGCGGCGCGGAGACCACGTGGGGGCGAGGCTTCCGGGGGAACTCGGTCGCGTACACACTCGACGCCATCGAGCGGGTCCTCGAGCGCCTCCCCGTGAAGATGATCCAGATAAAGGACGACACCTTCACGACGAACAAGAAGCGGGTCCTCGAGCTGTGCCGCGGGATCCGCGCGCGCAAGCTGCAGTTCTTCTGGAGCTGCGACACGCGGGTGGACCTGCTGAGCGAGGAGCTCCTGCGCGAGATGCGCCTCGCGGGGTGCCAGCGCCTCTCGCTCGGCGTCGAGTCGGGGTCGCAGCGGATCCTCGACGCCATCGACAAGAAGATCACCGTCGACGAGATCCTCGAGTCGACCGAGCTCGCCAAGGGGCTCGGGATCCGCGTCCGCTACTTCATGATGCTCGGCAACCGCGGCGAGACGCGCGAGACCTTCCAGGAGACGCTCGCGTTCCTCCGCCGCGCGAAGCCGCACGAGTTCATCTTCTCGTGCCTGTCGATCTACCCCGGGACGCGCGATTTTCACGACGCCGAAGCCGCGGGCTGGCTCGACCGCAACGCGTACTTCTCTGGCGACTTCCAGGAGCTCAAGACGCCGTTCGACGCCTCGGAGGCGGACACCGCGGTGATGAACGACTGGTTCCGGCAGAACAGCGGGCTGCAGCGGGTGTACGAGCCGAGCGTGGCGGACTGCGAGCAGACGCTCGCGCGCCTCGGCGACTACCACGCGGCGCACATGGATCTCGGCGTCGCGTACTTCGAGGCGGGGCGAATCGAGGACGCGGAGGAGGAGGTGCGGCGCGCGATCGACCTCGGGTACCCGCTGCCGGGGCTCGCGTACAACCACCTCGCGTGCATGGCGAAGGCGCGGGGGGACTACGACGCGATGATGGATGCGTTCACCCTGGCCGTGAAGATGGACCCCCAGCACTACGTCCTCGTCCAGAACGTGCAGGCCGCGCGCGCCTGGTTCAAGCAAGGGGGGCCGGCGAAGCGCCTCCCGCTCGAGCTCAAGGCGCGGCACGACTTCCAGCTCCTCGAGCGGACGGTGCAGCCCACCCTGCCGGGGCCTTTGCCCGACGACTTCGCCGAGTGGAAGCTCTCCCCCGAGCTGCCGCAGCCCGCGAAGACCTACGTGCGTACGCCGGACGTCGAGGGGAGCACGTCGACGCTGAAGCCGCGGCTCAAGGTCATTCCGTCGGGGTGACGCGAGACCCGAGACCATGAGCGATCCCCCCCCGTCCGGTCAGAGCGCGCGAAGGGCCCGTGTCCGCGCGAAGTGGACCCCTCCCGCGGGGCCGCTCCCCGCCGGGGACCGAGGCGATCCGGATCTTCGCCCGCGCGACGGCGAGTCGCTCGACATGCTGAGCGGCGAGTGGCGGATCTTTCAGCGTCGCGACGGGCACAGGTACTCCACCGACGACCTGCTCTGCGCATGGTTTGCCTGCCGGTGCGTCGAAGACAGAGGCGTGCGCGTCGCGCGGGCGCTCGATCTGGGCGCGGGGATCGGGTCGATCGCGATGATGGTTGCGTGGAAGTACCCCGAGGCGCGCGTCGTGGGGGTGGAGGCGCAGGCGATCAGCGCGGGGCTCTTCGCCCGCTCGATCCGGTTCAATGGCGCTGCGGCGCGGATCGAGCTCCGGCACGGGGATCTTCGCGACGAGACGATCGTCGCCAGCGAGGTGGGCGCGTTCGATCTCGTGACGGGGAGCCCGCCGTATTTCGACGAGGCGGACGGTGTCGTGAGCGACAAGCCGCAGCGGGGGCCGTGCCGGTTCGAGCAGCGAGGGGGGGTCGAGGGGTACGCGGCAGCGGGGGCGCGTGCGCTTGCAAAGGGGGGCGTGATGGCGATCGTGCACACGTGGGCCGCGCGCGAGCGCGTCGAGGCGGCGGCAGACGCGGCGGGGCTCGAGGTAGTTGCGCTGCGCCCCGTGGCGTTCCGCTTGGGGAAGGCGCCGCACCTAGGGCTCTACGAGCTCGCGCCCCGTGGCGTTCGGGATCGCGAGCCGGCTCCGCGTCCGCCGCTCGTCATCCGGAACGCGAGCGACGTGCGGAGCACGGAGTACTCTGCGGCGCGCGAGTGGATGGGGTTCCCGCCGTAGGCGTTCCATCCTGCCCCCTTCCTGTCTTCCCGTCTTCCTGTTCAATCAGTGCCACTGCACCTCGTACACGCACGCGGGGTCTCCCTTCGCCCGGCACTTCGCGTGGCGGACCTCGACCTTCCTGTCCCCCGGTAGGCTCGCGAGGCCGATGATCCAGCCGCCGATGCTTGCGCAGATCGCCTCGTCCACGACCCCCAGATCGTGGAGCTCGGCGATCGCGTGCTCGGGATCCATCTGCCGTACTTCCCACCGCCCCGTGTCGTGGAACTGCGGCCAGAGAGACGCCCCCTTCTGGATCACCCACGGGATCGTCACAAACTTCAGGATCGCCCTTCGCAGCGTGTGAAGATCCCGGGTCGCCGTCCAGATGCCCCGCTCGGTGACGAGCGAGAAATCACCCTTTCCGAGCTCACCGTCCATGATCCGCAGCAGGCGGCCGAACGGCGCGAGGGGGTACCAGGTAATCGGCAGGACGATCCCGCTGAGCATCTCCCGATCGGCCTCCGGAAGGCGCCTCAAGACGGCCCCCTTTGCCTCCGCGCCGAAGCGGTGCTCGATGAAGGCGAAGGTGGAGAGGTACATGCTCCCCTTCAGATGGCCGCGGGGTTGTTGCACTCAGGCCCTAGAAAAGGATGCCATGGTCGCTCTCGCGCATCGAGAGGGATTCACCGCTTCCGCTCTTCCACCCTTCCTGTGATCCATCTCCATCCCTCACGGTACCAGCACAGCCGCGCCGCGTACCTGTCCCCCGGCGAGGCGCTCGAGCGCGACGTTCGCGTCGGCCAGCGGATGGTCCTCGTGCTCCGTACGGATCGGGATGAGCGCGGCGAGGTCGAGGAAGCTCCGGGCGTCGTCGCGGGTGAAGTTCGCCACGCTCACGATGCTCCGCTCCCACCACAGGTCGGCGTAGGGCATCGCCGGGAGCTCGTCGAGGTGGATGGCGTTGATGGCGAGCGTCGCGCCGCGCCCGAGCGCCTTCAGCGCGGCGTGCACGACGGAGCCGACGGGGGCGAACGTGACAGCGGCGTCGAGCGGCTCGGGGGGAGCGTCGTCGTAGCCTCCGGCCCACTCGGCGCCGAGCGATCGCGCGCGCTCCTGCTCGACCTTGCTTCGCGTCGCGACGAAGACGCGACAGCCCCAGAAGCGCGCCACTTGCACGGCGAGGAGCGCGCTTGCCCCGAAGCCGTAGAGTCCGACGCGCATGCCGGTCCGGTCGGGGCCTACGTGCGCGCGCGCGAGCGCCCGGTAGCCGATGACGCCGCCGCAGAGGAGCGGCGCCGCGTCGACGTCGGTGAAGCGATCGGGGACGCGAAGGGCGAAGTCGGCGCGGACGCGCGCGTGCGTGGCGTAGCCGCCGTCGCGATCCCAACCGGTGAACACCGCCCGCTCGCAGAGGTTCTCGCGCGTGGGGCGGCTGCGGCACGCCGCGCACTCTCCGCACGCGCCCGCCAGCCACGCGACGCCGGCGCGATCGCCGACCTTCCACGCGCTCGCCGGCACTTTCGCGCCGATTGCCTCTACTCGCCCGACGATCTGGTGCCCCGGGACGATCGGCAGCGCGTGCGCGGCGAGATCCCCCTCGCAGATCTGCAGATCGGTCCGGCACACGCCGCACGCCGCCACGCGCAGGAGCAGCTCCCCGTCGCCCGGCTGGACGTCGGCGCGATCGCGCGCGCGTAAGGGGTGCGAGGCGATCGGAGCGGGGGACTCGAGGAGCATTGCGCGCATGGCGGAAAAGCGAGCGTATCGGCTCGAAGCCGCTGTTTCGCGAGAATCGTCACTCGGTCATGAGTCGCGTCGGACCGATCATCGGTCTCGCGGCCCTCGGGAAACTGCGTTGCAGCGCGTCAGATTCTCGCCCGGACACAAAACAACTGGGTGGCTGGCGCGACGATCCACATCTGCAAACCAGAATTCTTCTGAAGCTGCTTTTCACTCTCCGCGCATTCGACTTCCTCTTGATCCTTTCTTGATTCTGTCCAAAAGGAAGACCGCGGGCGCGCGGCTGTGGGTGCCGCCACCAGGTTTCACGCGGCTCCAGCCGACAGGTCTCCAACCGAGAGGGAGTGTTCCATGGCTCTGGCGAATCGTGCCTTGTGGGCGTTTTTGGCATTGGCGCCAGTCGCGGTCATGACGGACCGACCGGCTGCCGCCGCGGGTAATGAGTTTGCGCCGCTGCCGGATGGGGTCCACCAGGGCAAGAGCGGCCGCTACTACAAGGACGTCTGCGACCACCACAAGGCGTTCTACTGCATGGCGCAGTTTCTCCTCCCTGAGACCTGGCACCCGGGCGACCCCCTCCCGCACCCCGGTACCGGCGGGACGACCACCCCCCCCGCGGGGACGATGGCTCCCACGGACGTCGAGAAGGGCTATTCGCTGACGGGCGTGGCGGCGGGCGGCGGAATCGTCGCCATCGAGGACATGCCCGACTCGACCGCGCTCGCCGACCTGAACGTCTACCGGAACGCGTTCAGCCTTGGCGCCCTCCCCGCGTGCACTGGCGCGCCGGACGCGACAGGGACGGCCCCCTGCTTCGGCGTGTACGACGAGAACGGCACCGCGAACCCGACGGGGCTCACGGACGGCGGGAGCGCCGACACCGAGACCTCGCTCGACATGGACATGATCAGCGCCGCGTGTCCGAAGTGCAGCATCATCCTCATGGAGTTCACTGCCTCCGGCGGCCCGTCCGACTCCGACTTCCAGGCGGCGTCTGCTGCGGCGGCGAACCTGGGTGCGGCCGCGGCGAGCATCAGCTGGGGAGGCCCCGAGTCGGGAAGCGATCCGACGACGGGGTACACCGTGCCGGGGAAGATGCTGGTCCTCGCGGCCAGCGGCGACCAGGGTTACGAGGGGGAATTGAGCTCGGGTGCGGGGTTCGTTCCCTTCAAACACGGTGGCGGAGGCGGCAGTAGCAGCGGCGGTGGGGGGACGGGGCTCACGCCGAACAACCCCGCGTCGGATCCGACCGTCATGGCCGTCGGGGGTACGAACCTCGCAGCGGGGACCACGTACTCGGAGACCGTGTGGTCCGACCAGTCGGGGGCCACGGGGAGCGGTTGCAGCACCGAGTTCGCGATGCCGTCGTACCAGACGGCGTTCGGGGCCTCGAAGTTCGGCACCTGCACCATGCGCGCGACGAACGACGTCTCCGCCGCGGCGGAGTTCACGCCGTCGGGCGGCGGCTCCGGCGGCGGCATCGCCGAGTACTGCTCGACCCAATCGGGCTTCCAGGCGGTCGTCGGCACGAGCGCGGCGACGCCGCTCGTCGCGGCGATGCTCACGCGCCTCGGCCTCGCGGTCCAGGTCTCGAACGACTTCGGCTTCGTGTACACGAACATCGCCGACTTCAACGACGTCACGAGCGGCAACAACGATCCCGACAGCGACTGCACGAACACCGTGATGTGCAACGCCGGGGCCGGCTGGGACGGTCCGACGGGCGTCGGCTCACCGAACGGCGAGAAGCTCGCGGCGCTCGGGACGGGCAGCGGCAGCAGCTCGGGCAGCAGCAGCGGGAGCAGCTCCGGCAGCAGCAGCGGCAGCAGCAGCGGCGGCTCGAGCGATGACGCCGGCACCGGCAGCAGCAGCGGCGGGAGCAGCGGAAGCAGCAGCGGAAGCAGCAGCGGCAGCAGCAGCGGCGGAAGCAGCGGTGGTAGCAGCGGCAGCAGCAGCGGCGGGAGCAGCAGCGGCGGCATCATCACCGAGGACGGCGGCATCGTGACGTCGGGTGGCGAGGACGGCGGCTCCAACGGAAACAACGGGTTCGAGAACGGGGGCGGCTCGTCCTCGGCCGGGTGCAGCTGCACGACGCCGGGGAACACGTCGGCTCCGGTCGAGAACACCGGGATGGCGGCGCTCCTCGTCGGCGCAGTCGCGCTGCTCGGCAAGCGTCGGCGCAAGTAAGGGCGGCGGCGGAAGAGAACGAGCGATCGGCCTCTCGCGGAGACGCGAGGGGCCGATTGGCTTGTGTGACGTCGGACGGGGCCCGAGCGGCACGAAGTGTCGTGGACGAGACCCGCGATCTCGTGGACGAGATGAGCGACGTCGTCGCCGAGATGCCGAGTGCCGTGCGACGGCACCTGGGGTCTCGTGGACGAGAACGGCGATCTCGTGGACGAGGTGCGCGACTTCGTCATGGAAGTGGCGAGTCTCTCGCTGCAGATGCCGGATCTCGTGGGCGAGGTGGGCGACCTCGTGGACGAGACGGGGGACTTCGTCGCCGAGACGCCGAGTGCTGTGCCACGCGATGCGGGACCTCGTGGAGGAGATGGGGCATCTCGTGAAGGAGACGCGGCATCTCGTGGACCGCGACCGACCTGCGTTCTACGCCATCGCCGCCCCGGTCCTTCCCTCGGTTCCCCCGCCCTTTCGCTCCCCCAACCCCCCAACCCCCCCCTTTCCCTCCGACCCTCGACAACCGCCCCCCCAAGTCGTAAACGCCTCTTCGCCATGCGCCACACCCTCACCCACCCCCTCTCCCGGGGCGCCGCCACGCTCCTCGCCCTCGCCTCCCTCGCCCCCCTCACGGGCTGCGCCGGTGGCCTCCGCGTAAAGCAAATCGACGCCGCTCAAGAGCGCCCGGCGAACGTCCTCCTCTTCTTCCGCGTCACCCAGAACGGCCTCCACGCCGTCCCCGGCCTCCAGGAGTCAGCCTTCAACGTCAAAGAGGACGACCACGACGTCGGCCCCGGCGTCGATCTCGTCATCGTCAACCCGGACCTGCGCTCGGAGCAGACCACGATGATCCTCCTCGACCTCGGCGGCCGCCCGCAGGCCGAAGAGCTCGACGCGCTCGCGAGCGCCGCCGGCGCGCTCGTCGACAAGATCGGCTCGAACCGCCGCGTCGCCCTCTACGCCCTCGATGGCGCCGAGATCCCGCTCGCGCTCGCCCCCTTCGGTTCGTCGCAAGACGTCCTCAAGGCCGCCGCCGCGAAGGTCCCCGTCTACAAGACGCGCGACCCGAGCCTCGACCTCAACGGCGGCTACGTCTCCGCCCTCCACCTGCTCAAGCAAGCGACGCCGCCGAACGCCGGTCCGCGCATCGCCAACCTCGTCCTCCTCGTCCGCAGCCCCGACCGCGCGTCGCGCCTCGACCTGCGCGCCGTCGCCGCCGAGGTGAAGAACCCCGAGATCGACGTGCGCCGGTTCGCCGTCAGCTACGGCCCCGAGACCGAGAAGGCGAAGCTCGACGTCTTCGCCGACGACGCCGTCGTCCACGTCACGTCCGCCGACGCCCTTCGCGACGCCGCGACCAAGGTCGCCGACGCGATCGACGAGCGCGGTCGCAGCTTCTATCTCCTGTCGTATTGCACCGCAGCCCGCGGCGGCCAGCACAAGGTCCGGCTCGACGTCGCGCACGAGCAGTCCGACGAGAAGGGGCACGTCGACGTGCAACACGGCTCGCTCAACTACGCCTTCAAGGCCGAGGGCTTCGGCCCGGGTTGCACCCCGAACGTCCCCGACGGCTGGAAGACCAGTCCCGCCCCGGCCGTGCTGACAGGAGGCAAGGTCGACTCCCGCGGGACGAGCTCGGCGAAGCCCGGCGGCAAGCCGTCGCTCGCAGGCGCGATTCCCGCTCGCTGAGCCTCGTCCGCGCCGTACACTTTACATATGCGCCGAGCCTCCTCGATCGGAGTCCTCGCCTTAGTCTCCGCGACGCTCGTGTCCGCCGGCTCGGCGCGCGCGCAGCAGACGGTGGTGGACGCCGCGTCGCCCATAAACCCGGCAGAGACTGTCTGCCTCAATCAGAGCATCGGCTCCGCGTGCGACTCGTCGTCCACGTCGGCGGGCGGCACGTGCCAGGCGGGCTGCTGCTGTCACTACGTCACGGACCCAGAGGGCGCCCAGTACTGCGCCGCGTGCCTCGCCTGCTCCGACACGTCGAACGTCGACCCCGCGTTCTCGCCCGGGGCGTGCAGCGACGGCGGGACCCTCGTCCCAGACTCGGGCGTCTTCCTCTACGACGCCGGCATGCCGCCCGCCGGTCCGACGTCCTCGCCTACGAATGACACCGCGACGAGCAGCTGCGCCTGTTCGAACGCGGGGACGCGCGGTGGGGCGTCGTCGATCCAGACGGAGCTCGCGCTGCTCGCGCTCGGCGCGCTGATGGCGATCGTGCGCGTGCGCTCTCTCAAGGACCGGCGTTAGCGCGAAGGTCGGCCAACCGCCTACAGCGACGCGTCCTGCCCGCCGTGCAAGACTGAGATTCGCAGCCTGCACGCGCCCCCGTTATGTCCCACGACGCGATCAAGGACATCCTCGCCCTCCTCCAGCTGACCGAGCAGCTGGCCGACGGCCGTCCCCTCGAAGACGCGCTACGCGCCGTGACCGACACCGCGCTCACACTCCTTCCCGGAGATCACGCGTCGATCCGTCTCGTCGACGCGTCGTCGACGCAGCTCCTCTCCGGCGCCCGCTCGGGCACCGGGCGCGACACGCCGGTCGTGCGGCTCGGAGTGGGGGAGGGGGTGAGCGGCTGGGTGCTCGCGCACGGCAAACCGGCGCGGGTGATCGACGCGCGCGAGGACGAGCGCTTCAAAATCGTCACCGGCCAGGGGTTCTCGATCGGCTCGATGGTGGCCGAGCCGCTCATCTCGGAAGGGGCGACGATCGGCATCCTCTCCGTATCGTCCCCCGAAGTGCACGCCTTCTCCGAGACCGATGAGCTCCTGGCCCGCCTCCTCGCGAACTGCAGCGTCGGCCCGATCCAGCGCTCGCGCCTCGAGCGCCTCGCCGTGACCGACGACCTCACGCTCGCGTACAACAGCCGCTACCTGCCGGCGCGCCTCCTCGAGGAGATGGAGCGCTCTCGCCGTTCGGGCGACGCCCTCAGCATCCTTCTTCTCGACCTCGACTTCTTCAAGAAGGTGAACGACACGTACGGCCACGCCGTGGGCGATCAGGTGCTGCGCGGCTTCGTCGACCGCGTCCGCGCCGCCACGCGCCGCGTGGATCTCCTCGTGCGTCGCGGCGGCGAAGAGTTCGTCCTCATCATGCCGGCCACGACGACGCGCGAGGCGAGCATCATCGCCGAGCGCGTGCGCAAAGAAGTCGGCGAGCGGCCGATCGAGGCGGGCGATGCGCGTGTGTCGCAGACGGCGTCGATCGGCGTCGCAACGTGGGATGGCCGCGAGACTCCGCAGGCACTCGAGAAGCGAGCGGACGCCGCGATGTACGTGGCGAAGGCGGAGGGGCGCGACCGCGTGGTCGTCTCGAAGCGCGCGCGGGACCGCGACGAGGACAGAGAGCCGCGGCGACGCTGACTCGGGTGAGGCAAACGGGCCTCAACGCGACCAGTTGCGTCAAGCCAGAGCTGCGGCCTCGCCACCACGATTTTGGGACGCTCACTGTATTTCTGCGCCCGTATCGCCTGGCCCGGAAGATGGATGGGATTTGGACCGTAGAACTCGGGACAACGCGCGAGAAAAGAGCCAAGAAGAGCGGCGAGCGCAACGAGCGCGGCGACAAGACCCGGCAGCGAGGCGGCACCATGTATCGAGACAGCGAGATCGGAGTCATCTTTCACCACGGCGTTCTCTCGCGCTCGGCGTTCCCGCTGCGCCTCGCGCAAGGGGTGAGCTTTCTATTCTCGCTCGTCTACGCGGCCCTCGCGACCCGCTTCCTCCTCGAGTACGTTCAGGCTCCGGCGTCGCGCTTCGGGTACTGGGTGGGGCGCGTCACCGACGTCGCGTACGTCCCGCTGCGCGTGTTCTTCCGAACCGGGCACGATCCGGCGGGCCACCCCGTCGCTTGGGCGCTCCTGGTCGCGATTGTCGCGTTCGCGGTCGTCCAGTGGAGCCTTGTGAGCTGGCTCCGCGACGTCGCGCGCCCCACGCTCGAGGAGGACTGAGCAGCCGCGCGCCGTCTCAGCGCTGCCTAGCCGCCCGTGCCTGCGCGCCTTTCATCGCTGCGCGCGCCGCGTCGCACTCGAGCATGTAGACGAACCAGACCGCGCAGTTCAGGACGTAGGGGACGAACGTCCGCTCCGGGTAGAGCAAGTACGCGCCGAACAGGCCGATGAACGCGAACGTCGCGACCGCCGCGAGCCCCTCGGGCGCCTTGCGCTCCTCGCCGAGCTCGGTGAGCGTGTGCTCGATCCCGTGGCAGAGCCTCTGGTGGACCTCGTAGAGCCACGAGAAGCCCCAGACGGGGATCAGGAGCAGCACCGCGACCATCAGCGACGGCACGCCGCCGCGCCGGTCGGGGGGAAGGTCGCTCCAGGCGGCGAAGAGCCAGAGTGCCCCCACGAGGAGCCCAGCGGCCGGGAGGACCCAGAAACTGAAGAGGTGGAGGGTGTCGACGTCGACGGGCGAGATCTCGAGCTGCTTCGCCCGGAGGATGCCGAACGAAGCGGCGACGTCCGCAGCGGCGATCGCGCCATAGAGCCACTTGTACCCCCCGCCGACCACCGCCGGATCGGGCGCGGGGGCTCGCTCCTGCGACGGAGGAAGGTCCAGCGGGTCGATGTCGGGCGCGGGGGGCAAAGCGACCGAGCGATGGTACCCGCCCCAGTCGCGCCCCGCCCGCGAGTCGGGTAGATCTCCCGCCGTGTCGGAAATCTCCTTTGCCACCCGCCTCTGGTTCGCCTGGGCCTGTTTCTTCCGCGTCCTGTTCGACGGCGCGTTCGCAGGTCGCGCCTGGGCGGTCCGCGACCGGCAGCTCCCAGCCCCCTCGACCTCGACCCCGACCCCGACCTTGACCCCGACCCGGACCCCGACCTCGACCCCGACCGCCCCCGTCCCCCCCCCGACCGACGCCGCTCTCCAGCTCCTCGCCCTCTTCCAGCGCGAAGGGCGCCTCGTGGACTTCCTCGAGCAGGACGTCGCCTCTTTCCCCGACGCCGACGTCGGCGCGGCTGCCCGGGTCGTTCACGAGGGGTGCCGGAAGGCGCTGCGCGCGCACGCGAAGATCGCCCCGATTCGCACCGAAGAAGAAGGGACGCGCGTGACCGTCGCCGCCGGCTTCCCCCCGGCGGAGGTGAAGCTGAGCGGGAACGTCGCCGGATCCGGACCGTACACCGGAGTCCTTCGCCACCGCGGCTGGCGCGCAGTCGAGCTGACCCTCGCGACGCGCGTGGACGCACACGACGGTCACGACGCACACGTGCTCGCCCCGGCCGAGGTGGAGCTGTGAGCGCGAGGTACGTCGTCGGGATCGATCTGGGGACCACGCATTGCGCGGTGGCGTTCGCCGACGCGACCGCGGACGGGGCGCGGCCCGAGGTGATGCCGATCGAACAGCTCGTCGCCCCCGCCGCTGTCGAAGCGCGCCCGCTGTTGCCGTCGTTTCTCTACTTCGCGCACGAGAGCGAAGGGAACCTCTCCGTCCCGTGGGCCGAGAAGCGCTCCTACGCCGTCGGCGAGTACGCGCGCACGCGCGGTGTCGAGGCCCCCGCGCGCCTCATCTCGAGCGCGAAGAGCTGGCTGTCGCACGCGGGGCTCGACCGGCGCGCGGGGATCCTGCCGCTCGGCGCGCCGGAGGACGTCGAGAAGATCTCGCCGGTCGAGGCGTCGTGGCGCTACCTCGAGCACATCGTCGATGCGTGGGGTGCGCGCTTGGCTGGAGTGAACGGGTGGAACGGGGACAAGGAAGCGCTGAAGCTCGAAGGGCAGGAGGTCGTCCTCACGGTCCCCGCGTCGTTCGATGCGAGCGCACGCGAGCTCACCGTGGAGGCGGCGATCGCGGCGGGGCTCGACAGCGTGACGCTGCTCGAGGAGCCGCAGGCAGCCCTCTACGCCTGGATCGACGCGATGGGGAACGGGTGGCGGAAGCTCGTGAAGCCAGGCGACGTCATCCTCGTCGTCGACGTCGGCGGGGGGACGACCGATTTCTCTGCGATCGCCGTCCTCGATCGCGGCGGCTCGCTCGAGCTCGCGCGCGTCGCGGTGGGGGATCACATCCTGCTCGGCGGCGACAACATGGACCTCGCGCTCGCGCACGTGGTCCGCGCCAAGCTCGAGGGCCAGGGGGACCAGCGGAAGGAGGTCGACCGCTGGCAGATGATCGCCCTCACGCATGCGAGCCGCGTTGCCAAGGAGCGGCTCCTCACGGACGCGAAGCTCGCCGCCGCGCCGATCGCGATCGCTGCGCGGGGGTCGAAGCTCCTCGGCGGAGGGCTCCGGACCGAGCTCACCCGCGACGAGGTGACGAGCACGCTCGTCGAGGGGTACTTCCCGCTCGTCGACGCGAGCGCCCGCCCCGCCGTTCGTGCACGCGGCGCTCTCACGCAGCTCGGTCTGCCGTACGCATCCGATCCGGCCGTCACCCGTCACCTCGCCGCGTTCCTCGCGCGACAGACCGACGCGACGAGCAAGCTCGAAGGGTTTCCCTCGGCAAAGGGGCAAGCGACCGCGAACGCGAAGCTCCTCCGCCCCACGGCGCTCCTGTTCAACGGGGGCGTGATGAAGGGGACGGCGCTTCGCGAGCGGATCGTGACGGCGCTCGATTCGTGGCTCGAGGCCGACGGCGCGCCTCGCGTGCGCGTCCTCGAAGGGGGAGACCTCGATCTCGGCGTAGCGCGCGGCGCTGCCTCCTACGGCCTCGTCCGTCGCGGCAAGGGGCTGCGCATCCGCGGCGGCACGGCGCGCGCGTACTACGTCGGCATCGAGAGCCCGGCGCCGGCCGTACCGGGGGTCGAGCCGCCGATCACGGCGATGTGCCTCGCGCCGTTCGGGATGGAGGAGGGGACGGAGGCGAAGCTCCCGCCGCACGAGCTCGGAGTCGTCGTCGGCGAGAAGGTCCGCTTCCGGTTCTTCGGCTCGTCGGTGCGGCGAGCGGACGCTGCGGGGACGGAGCTCGATCGTTGGAAGGGGGACGAGCTCGAGGAGCTCGCGCCGATCGAAGTGACGCTCCCTGCGAAGGGGCGGGTAGAGGGGGACGTCGTTCCCGTGCGGCTTCACGCGTCGGTGACGGAGGTTGGGACGCTCCTTCTCGAGGCAATCCCCACGTCGCCCATTGCCGCGGCTCCCGACGAGCGATGGAAGATCGAGCTCAACGTGCGCGACGGCGCATCCGGCTAGGAGGACGCGCGCGTGGCGGCCGCTTTCCTCGTTGGGATCGATCTCGGTACGACGAACACGGTCGTCGCCTTCGCGCGCGCGCACGACGGCGGGGAGCCCGAGATTTTCCCGCTTCCGCAGCTCGTGACGGCGACGGAGGCCGCTTCGCGCGCGATGCTGCCGTCGGCGCTGTATGCGCCGCTCGAGGGGGAACGGGCGAGAGATCCGTGGGGGGATGCGCCGTGGGTCGGGGGGGAGTACGCGAGGAGGCGCGGGGCCGAAGTGCCGGGGCGGCAGGTGGCGTCGGCGAAGAGCTGGCTCGCGCATGGCGCGGTGGATCGGCGCGCGGCGGTGCTGCCGTGGGGGTCGGAGTCGGGGTCGGGGTCGGGGGGCGAGGGGGGGGCGGAGGGGCCGCGGATCTCTCCGGTGGAGGCCAACGCCCGGTACCTGGAGCATGTGCGGCGGGCTTGGGATGCTGAGCATCCGGACGATCCGCTTGCGGAGCAAGAGGTCGTGCTCACCGTCCCCGCGTCGTTCGACGAGACCGCGCGCGAGCTGACGCTCGAAGCCGCCAACTCCGTCGGGCTGGCGCCACGCCTCCTCGAGGAGCCGACGGCCGCGTTCTACGACTGGATGCGACGCGCGGGGGAGGCGCGCGTGGCGTCGCTCGTCGACGGGGCGGCAGGGGAGGCGCTCGTCCTCGTGTGCGACGTCGGCGGGGGGACGACCGACCTGTCGCTCATTCGGGTGGCGCGCGCCGACGCGCCGTCCGGGATCGAGGTCTCGCGCGTCGCTGTCGGGAGGCACCTGCTCCTCGGCGGGGACAACATGGACCTTGCGCTCGCGCATGCCTGCGAGGGGCGCATGGCAATCAACAGCTCGTCGCGCCTCGACCTGGGCCGATTCGGGCAGCTCGTCGCCGCGTGCCGCGACGCGAAGGAGAGGCTTCTCACGGCCGACGGGCCCGACGAGGTCACCGTCGCCGTCGCGGGCTCCGGTTCACGTCTAGTGGGGAGCACTCTGTCCACGAAGATCGCGCGCACGGAAGCGGAGTCGATCGTCCTCGAGGGGTTCTTCCCGCGCGCCGCGCGGGACGCCGAGCCCACCCGCACGCGGAGCGGCCTCGTAGCCTTCGGGCTCCCTTACGAGCGTGACGTCGCCGTCACCCGCCACGTCGCTTCGTTCTTCGCGCGCCACGGGGGCGATGCCGTCGCGCCCCGCGCGCTCCTCCTCAACGGCGGCGTCTTCCGTGCGGAGCGCATCGCGGCTCGCCTGGTCGAAGCGATCGACGGCTGGGGAGGGCCACCGCTTCATCGCCTCCCCGACGCCGACCCCGATCTCGCGGTCGCGCGCGGCGCCGTAGCGTACGCTCTCGCGCGCCACGGCAAGGGAGTCCGCATCGGCGGCGGCTCCCCCCGCGGCTACTACGTCGAGGTCGCCGGGGACGGGCCGCGCACCGCGGTCTGCGTCGTCCCCCGCGGGGCGCGTGAAGGGGCGATGCAGGTCGCCCGCTCGCGCCCGCTGTCTCTTTCGGTCGGCAAACCGGGGCGCTTCGAGCTCTGGGCGAGCGACGAGGCGACCGGTCACGCCCCCGGCGACATCGTCGTCCTCGACGACGATCGCTTCACCCGCTTGCCTCCGATCGCCACGACCTTCCCGCGCGGCGCGAGCGGGGCCGGCGAGACCGTCCGCGTCGCGCTCGAAGGGGAGCTCACCGAGATCGGCACGCTCGACCTCGCGTGCGTCGAGCTCGAAGGTCAGTCGGGCGCGGCGCCGCGTCGGTTCCGTCTCGCCTTCGCCCTCCGCGAGAGCGCCGGCCGCTCGGCGCCCCCCCCTTCCGTTGCTCCGTCACGTGCGGGCGGGGGTCGAGCGCTCGACGCCGCCGTCGACGCCGTCGCGCGCGTTTACGGGAAAGGGCGGCCCGACGCCACTCCGCGCGACGTGAAGGATCTCGTCCGCGATCTCGAGCGCCACCTGGGAGAGCGCTCCACCTGGGACACCGCAACGGCGCGCGCTCTTTTCGACGTCCTAGCGCTCGCGTCTGCGCGCGGCGCTCGCCGGCGTTCGCCCGATCATGAGCGGGTCTTCTGGCAGCTCGCCGGCTTCTGCCTCCGCCCCGGCTTCGGCGACGCCGACGGGATGGACCCAGCCCGCGTCGCGACGATCGCCCCGCTCGGGCCGGAGCGGCTCGCTTTCCCCGACCAGGCGCGCGGCTGGCAGCAGTTCTTCATCGCGTGGCGGCGCATCGCTGCCGGGATGCAGGACGGCAGCCAGGTGGCCCTGCGCGATCTCGCCGACCCGTGGCTCGCTCCCACGGACGGGCGCGCGAAGAAACACAAGGGGGCCAAGCCGCTCGCCGACCCCGAGATGCTCGAAATGGCCGCGTCGCTCGAGCGTGTCCCCGCATCGCGTCGCGCTGAGCTGGGCGGGTGGATCCTCGAGCGGACCTGGACGGATCGCGACCCTCGTCTCCTTGCCGCTATCGGCCGGGTCGGCGCGCGAGTCCCCGCGTACGCGAGCCTGGATCACGTCGTTCCTCCGCACGCCGTGGAGGGATGGGTCGATCACCTGCTCCGCGCGAAGTGGGAAAAGCCGCAGCTGTCTACGGCAGCGGAGGCGCTCGTGCGCCTCGCGCGCGTGACGGGGGACCGCGGGCGCGACCTCTCCGAGGGCGTACGCAAGAACGTCGCCCGTCGACTCGAGAGCGTCGGCGCGACCGAGGGGCAGATCAGCGCCGTGAGCGAGCTCGTCGTCATCGAAGAGGAAGAGCGCGCGACGTTCTGGGGGGAGAGCCTCCCCGTCGGCCTTCGCCTTGCAGGAGACAGCGCGTGATCCGAGAGCGACCTCTTCCCTTCGTGACGTTACTCGCGCCGCTCGCGGCGCTCGTAGCGACGCTTCTCGTCGCCCAGGGGGCGCAGGCGGAGTATCGCGCGACCTTCCCCTACCGCGACGCAGACTTCCTCTCACCCGGCGAGACCGACGGCGGGATCGCCGTCGTTCCAGACGTGCTCCCGCGTGGCGACAAAGCGCCGCTCGTCATTCTCCTTCACGGCGTGAACACCGACCAGGTCCTCCACATGTGGTTCGGCACGCGCGCTTTTCCCGACGTGGCGGCGCTGAGCGCTCAGACGATCGCGAGCGGTGCCGCGCCGCCGTTCATTCTCGCCGCACCGAGCCAGACGAAGGGGGCGATGAGCGGCCGACACATGTGGCAGGACTTCGACCTCGACGACTTCGTCCGCGCCGTCGAGCGCGCGATCTCCCTTCGCGCGAGGGTTGACCGTGACGCTGTCTACGTGATTGGCCACAGCGGCGCGGGGTGTAACCCGGACGGTGGGCTCTTGCGGGTCGCAAGCGTGCCGTCCCTCATCGTCCCGCGCGGCATCCTGGCCATCGACACCTGCATGGACGAAGACAGCGGCCCCGCTCTCGGGAGCGCACCGGAGAGCGCCAAGGTTTGGGTCCGCTGGCAGCCCGAGATCTGGCCCCGTCCGCTCGACCGCTTTCGCGCGACGTTCAAGCTGGCCGCCGATCTCTCGGGGCACGCCGAGCCGATCCTCCAATGCGTGAACGGGCTCGTCGAGCCTGTGCACGTCACGATTCTCCTCGAGACGTTCACGACGATTCTCCCCGCGATACTCGCCGGGAGGCCGCTCCCCCTTCCCACGGGCCCCGCCTGTCCGGCCCCCCCTGCGTCGCCCCCGGTCGCGCCCCCTGCGCCTCCGACGGTCGCTCCGCGCTAGCGAAGGCTCACCGCTTTCGTCTCCGTCGCGCGAGCGCGAACAGCGTCGCGATCGCCGCGCCACCGCCGATGAGCGTCGCGCTGCTCACCGCAACCGGCGACGACGTGGAGCAGCCTCCTGACGCCGCTGGCAAGGGGACGCCTTGCGCAGTTCCCCCCGAGCCTCCCCCCGTTCCCCCCTCCGGAGCCCCGGCGTCCTCGCTCCCCGCGTCCTCCGTGCACGCACCCCCGAGCTGGTTCTGAATCGTCGTCCCCCAGTAGGGGGCGCACTGCGTCGTCACGAGCGAGCTCGACGAGCAGGCAAGCGGACCGTTGATGCAGCTGAGGTGGAGGAGCGGCTTCCACGTCACGCCGTCGTCGGTCGATTGGCCGACGGTGAACCCGCTCACCTCGGCCGAGCACGCGAGGAGGCGATCTCCTTGCAGCATCAGACACTGCACCTGACCGGGCCACACCTGGTTGGTGAAATCGAGCGCGGTGCTCGTCGTCACGTAGAGGCCGTCGGTGGGGCCGCCGACGTAGACCCTCGTTCCGTCGGAGGAGAGTGCGAATCCGGCGAGGTCCCCCTGCGCTTGCCAGACCTGCCTCGTCGTGACGAGGCCGTCGTCGCTCACCAGGAGCCGTGTCCCGTTGACGTTGTCGACGCGGACGTAGACGCGGTCGGGGTTCGTCGGGTCGACCTGCGTTACATACGGCGCGCGATCGAGGAGCCCGGCGTCGCCGACGAGGAGCGGGAAGTCGGTCTCGGCAAACGTCTGCCCGCCGTCGGTCGACCTCAGGAGGACGCCGTACGCTACCCCGGCGATCCTGCGGGTCCCCGACGCATACACGCGCGTCGAGTCCGACGGCGCGACGTCGATCGTTTGGGGAATGATGTCCTGATCGAGGCTCGTCCCCACCTGGGTGACCGTCGCGCCGTCGTCCTGCGTCAGCCAGACGCGGGTATCGTACGCGGAGCCGGCGTCATCCTGGCCGATGTATCCGGAGCTGATCACGAGGGCGCTGTGGGTATCGCTCGGCTCGACGACGAGATCGACCACCGGGTCGGTGATCACGCTCGAGGGGAGCTTCCACGTGCAGCCGCGGTCGGCCGAGTAGCCGAGCCCCTCGAACGTCGCGATGACGACGTTGTTGTTCGAGGTCACGCCGAGCGTGGGGTTCTCGCTCGACTGGTAGCCGACGGCCATCTCGCAGATCCAGCTCCAGCTCGCGCCATTGTCGGTCGAGGTGACGATGCCGAACGTCGCCATCATCGCCATGAACGTCGGATCGGTCGGGGAGAGCGCGATTTGCTGCGGCGTGGGGAACCGGCCGTTCGCGCGCGCCACGGGAGCCGCGAGGATCGCGGCAGCGCATGCCCCGAGCACGAGCGAAGGCAAGCGAAAGAAGCGGAAGAAGCGGATGCGCACGCTTGAACCCTACCAGCGCCGGACGCTTACGGCACGCACCCTCCGGCGTCCGCGCTGGCCGCGGTCCACTCGAGCACGGTCCCTGCGAGCGTGTAGACGGGGAGCTTGGCCTCGTACGACGGATCCAGATCGCCGCTCGCCACGAGCGACGCGACCACCTCGAGCGCGACCGGAGCGAGGCGCACGCGCATCTTGACGTGGTCGACGCCGGCGGGGACGGGGTACCCCCTCGTGACGGCGTGGTCGAAGAGGGGACTCGTCGGATCGTTCGTGAGCGCGACGGGGAGCGAGACGTTCACCGCGCTCGCCGCCTCCCACATGAAGAGCACGGGGCTCTGCGACGCATCGAAGAGGGCCTCGTCGAGGAGCCACAGGTTCGGATCGCCGATCGACTGCACGGAGGTCTGATCGTTCGGGACAACGCCGCTCTCGAAGACGATCGCTCCTCCGGCGGACGCCACGAGCTCGACCCATGCGCGCCGGTCGTGAACGGCGCCGCTCGGGAAGTCGTGCCCGACGACGGAATCGTCGAGGGTGACGGTGACGGTGTTCCCGTTGCTCCCGTTCGCGGACGGATTCACGCACAGCGTTGCCGTGAGCGCGGGATCGAGCATCGCTTGTGTGAGCGCGGCTTGCGTGGCTGCGTCGGGGGAATCGAGCGCGAGGTCGACCGCGGCGACCGAGTGGTCGTGCACCGTTCGCATGGGGACGACGTTCGGCGGACTTGCGGCGACCCCCTGCGTCCCCGCCATGTGGCACTTGCCGCAGGTCACGAGCGATCCCGTCTGCGCGTAGACCGACGACCCCCACTCGACGAACGTCTGCTCGATCGCGAGCCCGTTCGTGAGCGCGACGTCGTGGCACGCGCCGCAGAGGGGGGCCGAGGTGGCGACGTCCCGGTCGTGGAGCGGCGAATAGGCAGAGGCGTGCGCGGGGGTGCTCACGGGATCGGCGATGCCGGCGCGGAAGACGCCGTCACTCGCGAGGTGGAGCGGGTTGTCGCTCGCGCCGTTGACCGCGTCGACCGAGTGGCAGAAGTAGCAGGTGACGCCCTGCACGGCGGCGGGGAGCTGGGGGAGGTCGAGTCCGTTCGTCGTCGCGCCGGTCGCGACGGCCACGGGGGCATGGCAGCGGACGCAGAGGTTGCCAATGGCGCCGCCCGTTTCGCGCTGGGCGCGCTTGTTCATCGCGACGAAGAGGGGGTCATCGGCAGCGTGCGCATGCATGCTCCCCGACCACTGGGCATAGTGCTCCGCGTGGCACGACGCGCAGGACGCCGGATCGATCCGCTCGCTGCTCGTGAGCAGGGCCGGGGGAGGCGATGAGCTCGTCGAGCAGGCGAACAGCCCCCCCGCGAGGAACGCCGGGATGGGGCGGATGACCAGATTTGCCCGGGAGCGCAGGCGCTTCATCGCGAGCCCTAGCGCGCGAGAAGGAGGAGCAAGACCACCGCCAGCGCGATCGCACCGAGCGCCATCCAGCGGCGCCGCTTGCGCGCGAGGAGCTGCGCCGCGGAAGGCTCCGTCGCCGTTCCGCGCGACATCGCAGGAGGGGCGACCGAAATGAGCGTGGGGGACGCCGGCACGGGATCGGGGGACGCCTGCGCGGGACCGGGGGGCGATGGCGCGAGCACGGTCGCGGCCTTCGAGAGCGGTCCGGTATCGATGCTCCGGTCGTCTCCCGCCGGCAGAACGCGCGCGCTCGCCGCCTGGAGGGTCTCGCTCGGTGGGATGCCCGCGGCACCGCGGAGCGCCGCGCGCATCTCCCGTGCCCCCGGGTACCTGTCCGCCGGCTGCTTGCTGAGCGCCTTCAGGCAGATCGCCTCGAGCCGCGGGTCGACGTTGGGAACGTGCTTCGAAGGGGGGACCGGCGCCGTATCCACGTGCCGCATCGCCAGCTGCACGGTGCTCTTCTCCACGAACGGAAGGCGTCTCGTGAGGAGCTGGTAGAGGATGACGCCGAGTGAGTAGAGATCGCTGCGTGCGTCGAGCTCCTCGCCGAGGACCTGCTCGGGGCTCATGAACTCCGGAGTTCCGATGAGCACCCCCATCGCCGTGAGCGTCCCTGTCGCGGTCCCCGACTGCGTGTCGTCCTTCTTGCCGGGCAGGAGCTTCGCGACGCCGAAGTCGCAAACTTTCACGGTCTCGGTCTCTCGCCCTTCGTCGTCCTTGCTTCGGACGACCATCACGTTCTCCGGCTTCAGGTCGCGGTGAATGATCCCCATGTCGTGCGCGACCGCGAGGCCGGCGAGCGTCTGGGAGAGGAGGTCTACGATTCGCTCGCTCGCGAGCGGCCACTCCTTGCTCACGATCGCGTGGAGATCGCTCCCGTGAATGTACTCCATCGCGATGTACAGCAGTCCGTCGTCGTCGCCGCAGTCGATGACCCGGAGCGAATTGGGGTGATCTAGCCGCGAGGCGGCCTTCGCCTCACGCTTGAAGCGGGTGGCGTACGTGTCTTCGTTGGCGAGCTCTTTCTGCATCACCTTGATGGCGACGGTCTTGCTCAGCGTGAGCTGCGTGGCGCGATACACCGTACCCATCGAGCCTGAGCCGACGAGCTCGTCGAGGCGGTATTTTCCGTCGATCGTGCGACCGACGAGGGTAGGGGAAGCCATGAAGCGAACGGACATCCTAGCAAAGCGCGGCGACCCCCGTCCTCACGTTCCGCAGCTCGGCGAAGGTGCGATACGAGCGTGGTCCTACTCATCTAGGTCCAAACGGGGGCAGTCGGCGGTCACGGGGGCGTGCGAGGAGGGGAGGATCGTGAAGCGCTCGGGCCACCCGTACGCGGCTATCAAGGCGAAGTGCTCGTAGCTGCACGGGGTGAGGCTCCAGTGACCTCCAGGCTTGCCGTACCACGCGAGCTGCCGTCCCCGCGCGAGCTGCGAGCTGCGTGACTCTTCCCCGCTTAGACCCGGCGCATCACGCAGCCGCCCGGGTAGGAGTGCGAGCCAAGCGAGCCCCCCCGACAACACGAGCCCGACGAGCCACATCTCCCGCTGCGGGCGGGCCCAGGCGAACTTGCGGCCGAAGGTCCGCAACGCATCGGCCGCGAAGGGGGCCAGGATCCAGACGATCGGGAGGACGGCGCGCTCGGGATGGTGCGTCGGAGCGCCGTCGCGCACATCGCCATAGATGAGGAACGCGAAGATCGCCGCGGCGGCTATGAGCGGCGCGACCCAGCGCCGGCGGAGCGTTTCATCGAAGGGGAGGATCGCTCCCCCTACGACCGCCAGCGCCAGGACGGCGGGAGAGACGGACGCGAGCGCGAGGGGGAACGCGCCGAGCTTCGCGGAGACAGGAATCGCCGCAGCGCCTATGGCCTGACGGTACGACGTGACGCGGGCGATGAAGTGGAGCGGGCTCCCGTGAGCGTGGGCGTTCCAAAGCATCCACGAGATAGGACCGATCAGAGCGACCGCGCTCGCGGCGAGGGTGGAGGCTCGGGAGCTTTCTCCCTTCCTGGCCGCAAGCAGGCACACCGCGGCGAAGACGGCGCACGCGGGCCACGCTTCGTACCGCGACAGCGAAGCCACAAGGAGCGCGAAGGACGCCGTCACGCGCGCGGGCGGTGAGGTGACTGCGATGACCCCGGCGGCGACGAGACACGCCGTGGGCGCTTCCGGCACGGTTGCGACCCCGAGCCACGCGCTCCAGGGGATCGCGAGCGCGACTCCGACAGCGACCAGCGCCGTCGCGCGCCCGCACCCGACCGCTCTCAGGGCCGCATACGGAGCCGCGACGCTCAGGACACCTAGCGCGCCCGCCACGACGCGGGCGACCTCGAGAGAGCTCCCGAACGCCCGCATCGCGCCGCCGGCCACCCAAAAAGGGAAGGGGAGCCAGCTCGTCCCGCTCGGGTCGAGCGCCGGGTGGTGCGCGAACTCTTGGGCGATGACGACCCGCGCGTAGTCGTCGTCCGATACGTGAGTGAACCCGGCCGAGAGCACGTAGAGCCCGACCGCCATCTTGGCCGCGAAGAGCAGCGGCACATCGATCGCGACCGCCCGCAGGATCTCGTGCTGCTGGTCTCGACCACGCCGCGGCGAAGCCGCGGACGTAGCGTCGCGCGTCGTGCCTTGGGCGGGCACCCCGCCTCCGGTCACTTCGCCGGTGTGGGGGCCGGCGATTCCGGAGCCGGGGATGCGGGGACCGGCGAGTCCCCCGTCGAGGACTTTCCAGGCTCGTCAGGCGCGTTGCTGGCCGGTGCGTTCGCGGTCGTGGCCGGAGCCGACGGGGGGGTCGCGGCAGCGCTCTCCTTGGGGCGTGCCGTCCCCTTCTCCGCCTTCTTCTGCGCTTCCATCGCGGCGCGGGCCTTCAGCGCGCGGTCGCCTGACGACGACAGGTACGCCAGCGACACGCTCGTCAGCATGAAGATCCCCGCGCACACAGCCGTCGCGCGCGTGAGCAGGTTCCCGGCGCCGCGCCCACCGAACACCTGCGCCGCCGCGCCGCCACCGAACGCCGCCCCCATGCCCCCCCCCTTCCCCTGCTGGAGAAGCACGACGAACATGAGTACCGCGCAGACGAAGACGTGGAGGATATCGAGCAGGGTGGTGAGCATCGGGGGGAGTTGGCTTTCGGGTTCAACGGTCTGCGGCGCTACTCGGCGACGCTGGGCTTCACGAAGCCGCCGCGCGGGCGATAGCACCGAACGAGGCCGCGTCCAAGCTGGCTCCGCCGACGAGGGCACCATCCACGTTCGGACAAGCGAGGAGTGACGCGGCGTTGTCGGGCTTCACCGACCCTCCGTAAAGAATGCGCACCCCCCCGCCGAGCTTCGCGTCCCGCTCGCTGAGCCACCCCCGGATGGCCAGGTGGACCTCCTCGGCGTCCTCGGGGCGGGCGTTCTTGCCGGTGCCAATCGCCCAGACGGGCTCGTAGGCGATGGCGACGGGAAGGGTTGCCTTCGCGAGGAGCGGCGAGACGGCGTCTACCTGAAGGCGCACGACCCGGAGCGTGTCTCCGGCTTCGCGCTGGATGAGCGTCTCTCCGACGCAGACGATCGGCTTCAGTCCCGCCCGGAGCGCCGCGTCCAGCTTTTCGGCGACCGCCCCGTCGCTCTCCGCGAAATACTGCCGCCGCTCGCTGTGCCCGATGATGACCCAGGTGCATCCTGCGTCCTTGAGCATTCCGGCGCTGATTTCGCCGGTGTAAGCCCCCTGGTCTTTCGCGTGGACGTTCTGGGCAGCGATGCCGACGTGGCTCTCGTGACACTCCGCGGCGCACGCGGCGAGCGCCGTATACGGGGGGGCAATGACGATCTCGACGCGAGGAGCCGCCGCCGCGATCTTCACGCACTCGGCCGCCAGCATGACCCCGGAGGGGCCGCCGTGGAACATCTTCCAGTTCCCGGCGATGAGCGGCTTTCGGGAGGGATTCACGAGACGTTACCTCCCCGTAGAACCTCGATCCCGGGGAGCTTCTTCCCTTCGAGTAGCTCGAGCGAAGCACCGCCGCCGGTCGAGATGTGCTTCATCCGCTTGGCGACGTTCTCCCCCGACGCATGTACTGCCGCGGCGCTGTCCCCCCCGCCGACGACCGTGAAAGCGTTCGACGCAGCCATCGCCTGCGCCACCCCCGCCGACCCTGCCGAGAAGGGGGCCTTTTCGAAGAGCCCCATCGGCCCGTTCCAGAAGATCGTCTTCGCCTTCACGAAGCGCTTCGCGAACTCCTGGACCGATTTGGGCCCGATATCGAGGGCCATCGTCCCCGCGGGGATCTCGCGCACGTCCACGGTGCGCCCCTCGCTCGCCTCGATCGACGCCGCCACGACGACGTCCACCGGAAGCGCCACGTCCACGTTCTTCGCCTGCGCCTTCTCCAGGATCGTTCGCGCGAGAGGGAGCTTGTCCCCCTCGACCTTCGACGCCTGCACGTTGACCCCCTTCGCAGCGAGGAACGTGTTGGCCATCGCGCCGCCGATCAGCAGCGCGTCCACCTTCTCGAGGAGCGACTCGACGACGGCGATCTTGTCCGAGACCTTCGCCCCGCCGAGGACCGCGACGTAGGGTTTCTCCGGGTCAGTCACGAGCTTGCCGAGCGCCGCGATCTCCTTCTCGAGGAGAAACCCGCACCCGCGCGCGTGGAACAGCTTCGCCATCGCGTGGACGCTTGCGTGCGCGCGGTGGACGGCGCCGAAGGCATCGTCGACGTAGATGTCGGCGAGCTCGGCGAGCTGCTTGGCGAACCCCTCGTCGTCCTTCTCCTCTTCCGGGTGGAAGCGGAGGTTCTCGAGCAGGACGACCTGCCCGGCGCGAAGGTCGTAGACCACCTTCTTCGCGGCATCACCGACGCAATCCTCGGGGATGTGCACTTCGACCGAGAGCAGCTCCGCGAGCCGCGCGCCGACCGGCTCCATCCCGAGCCCCGCCGTCTTCCCCGGCTTCGGTCGTCCGAGGTGCGAAGCTAGAATCACCCGCGCCCCGCGATCTATCGCGTGCTTGATCGTCGGCAGCGCCTCGCGGACGCGCGAGTCGTCGGTGACCTTTCCGTTCTCGAGCGGGACGTTGAAGTCCACGCGGATGAAGACCCGCTTGTTCTCGAGCGGGAGGTCGCGAATGGAGAGGATGCCCTCGAGGTAGTTCGCCACGTTACAGCTTCCCGGCAACGAGCTGCGCGAGCTCGATCATCCGGTTCGAGAAGCCCCACTCGTTGTCGTACCAGCTGAAGACCTTGGCGAACTTGTCCCCCATGACCTGGGTGATCGTCGCGTCGAAGATCGACGAGCGGGGATCGCCGATGTAGTCGCTCGAGACGAGCTCCTCGGTCGCATATCCGAGGATCCCCTTCATCGGCCCCTCCGACGCCGCCTTCATCGCCGCGTGGATCGCGTCCTTCGAGAGCGCCTTCGTGGTCTCGAACGTGAGGTCGACTATCGACACATCCATCGTCGGCACGCGCATCGACTGCCCGTCGAACTTCCCCTTGAGAGCCGGGATGACCTCGCTCAGCGCCTTCGCCGCGCCGGTGGACGACGGGATCATGTTCAGCGCCGCCGCCCGCGCGCGCCGAAGGTCCCCTTTGCGGTGGGGGATGTCGAGGACCGCCTGGTCGTTCGTATACGAGTGGATGGTCGTCATGAGGCCGCGCTCGAGGCCGAACGCATCGAGGAGGACCTTCGCCACCGGCGCGAGGCAGTTCGTCGTGCACGAGCCGCACGAGATGACCGTGTGCTTCGCCGCGTCGTAGACCTCGTTGTTCACGCCGAGGACGATCGTCGCGTCGTGCCCTTTCGCGGGTGCGCTGATGATGACCTTCTTCGCCCCGGCCGCCAGGTGCGCTCCCGCCTTCTCCTTGTCGGTGAAGAGCCCCGTGCACTCGAGCACGATGTCGGCGCCGAGCTCCTTCCAGGGGAGCTTCGTCGGGTCCTTCTCGGCGACCACCTTGATCTTCTTCCCGTCGATCTCGAAGAAGCCTTCGTGCGCGGTCGCCTTGTGGCGCGCGCGGCCGTGGACGGTGTCGTAGTTGTGGAGGTGGGCGAGGGTCTTGGCGTCCGTGAGGTCGTTGATCGCCACGACCTCGAGGTCGGTGACCTTGCGCTCGTTCATCGCGCGGACGATGCAGCGGCCGATGCGGCCGAACCCGTTAATCGCAATCTTCGTGGCCATTCTGGGCTCCTTCGGAAGTACCGGGGCCCGGAACGTAGCTTCGAGGTGCGAGCGGGGCAAGGTGCGGGGGAAATCCCCCGGGAAGTGACCGGTACAGTGGCCTCGCGCTGGGTATGGCCTAGCGCGTCAGCCGCTCGTCGCCGGCTTCGGCGGCCCGCCGAAGATGCTCGCCACCTTCCGCTTCTCCTTCGCCGCCTTGTCCTTGTCCGCGTACGACGGAATGATCACGCGCTGCACCGGCGGGAGCTCGCGCCCCTCGAGGGTCATGCGAATCTCGTCCGCGTCGAGCGTCTCGCGCTCGATGAGCGCCTTGGCCAGCGCCTCGAGGTGCTGCGCGTTCTCGCCGAGGAGGTGCTTCACCTTCTCGTACTGCCTGTGGACGATCCCGCGGACCTCCTGGTCGATCTCGACCGCCGTCTGCTCGGAGTAGTCCTGCTGCCGGCTTCCGTAGTCACGCCCCAGGAAGATCGACTCCTCCTTCTTCCCGTAGGCGAGCGGGCCGAGCTTCTCGCTCATCCCCCACTCACAGACCATCTTGCGGGCGATCTCGGTCGCCTTCTCGATGTCGTTCCCCGCGCCCGTCGTGAGCTTCCCGAAGATGATCTCCTCCGCGATGCGCCCGCCGAGCGCCACGGCGATCGCCGACTCTGCCTGCTCCTTCGAGAGGTTGTGCCGGTCGTCCTTCGGCAGGTACCAGGTGACCCCGAGGGCCGGGCCGCGCGGGATGATCGTGACCTTGTGCACCGGGTCGTGGTGGCTGATGAGCACCGAGATCAGCGTGTGCCCTGCCTCGTGGATGGCGGTGTTCCGCTTCTCCTCGTCGCTGATGAGCATCGAGCGGCGCTCGGTCCCCATGTAGACCTTGTCCTTCGCCATCTCGAAGTCGACCATCGCGACGGCGTCCTTGTCCTGACGTGCAGCCAGCAGCGCCGCCTCGTTGACCAGGTTCTCGAGGTCCGCGCCGGTAAAGCCGGGGGTGCCGCGGGCGATCATCGAGAGATCGACGTCCGGGGCGAGGGGGGTCTTCTTCGCGTGGACGCGGAGGATCGCCTCGCGCCCGCGCACGTCGGGGCGGGTCACCGTGATTCGCCGGTCGAAGCGGCCGGGGCGGAGGATCGCCGGGTCGAGGACGTCGGGGCGGTTCGTGGCCGCGATGATGATGACCCCTTCGTTGCTCTCGAAGCCGTCCATCTCGACGAGGAGCTGGTTCAACGTCTGCTCGCGCTCGTCGTGGCCGCCGCCGAGCCCTGCTCCGCGGTGACGACCGACGGCGTCGATCTCGTCGATGAAAATGATGCACGGGGCGTGCTTCTTCCCCTGCTCGAAGAGGTCTCGGACGCGGCTCGCGCCGACCCCGACGAACATCTCGACGAAGTCCGAGCCGGAAATGCTGAAGAAGGGGACCCCGGCCTCGCCGGCGATGGCGCGCGCCAGGAGCGTCTTGCCCGTGCCGGGGGGGCCGATCATGAGCACCCCCTTCGGGATGCGCCCGCCGAGCCGTTGGAACTTCTTCGGATCCTTGAGGAAGGCGATGATCTCCTCGACCTCGTCCTTCGCCTCGTCCACGCCTGCGACGTCCGCGAACGTCACCTTGTTCTGCGAGTCATTGAGCATGCGCGCCTTCGACTTGCCGAAGGACATCGCCTTCCCGCCACCCGCCTGAAGCTGGCGCATGAAGAGGAAGAACATGAGCCCGATGAAGACCATCGGCAGGAGCGTGATCAGGGTGCTCGACCAGAACGGCGAGGCGTCCTCCTTTTCGAAGGTGACGCGGGGGGCGGGCTGGGTCTTGTCGTCCGGGTGGAGGTCGTCGAGGAGCTTCTCGTCGGCGAGGGGGCCAATCGTTTCGCGCTGGGGGGTCGAGCCTTTGACGCCGTCGGGGCCGGTCGCCTTCACGGTGTAGGTGTAGTCCCGATCCTTGATCTTGATCGTATCGACGTGCCCTGCGTGGACTTCGTTCAGGAACTCGCTGAACGCCACGGGCGTTCGCGGCTGCTGCGGCGACAAGAACTGCCAGATCGCCAGGAACATGACGATCAGGACGACCCAGAGAAGAAGCGTCTTATGCGATTGCTTCACGTTGACCTCAACCTCTTCGCCACGGCGCTAGCACACCCAAAGTACACCGTATGATGCTCCCCACCTAGTCGTGGGTGCCACCCCATAATCTGTAGACGAATGGGGCCGCCCGCCAGGTGCATGCGGATCATTTGTTTTTTCCCGCGGGGAGGGCTCGGGGAGCCCGCTTGCGGAGGGGGCCGGCAGCCTCCACGGTGACCTGTCGTGACGACGTGTCCCACCGGGCGACAAGGCCCCGCTTGAGCGGGACGCGCCCAGTTGGGGAGCGCGCGGAGACGAGCGCCGCGATGGCCTGACGTGAGGCGCGGGCGAGCGGCAGAGAAGGAAGCTCGGGGGGCAAGGCGGGGCTGTTTTCTGCGCCAAGCTGATCGGCAAGTGCACAGAGGTGCTCGTCGATTCCCGGGGAAAGCACGCGAAGTAGCGGGAGGAGCTCTTGCCGAACGCGGACGCGAAGAAAGCGCGGGTCGCGATTCGAGGGATCGAGCGCGAAAGGGACGTCGTGACGCGCGATGTGGGCGTCGATGGCAGCGCGCGGCGCACGGAGAAAGGGGCGAATGAGGTCCCCCGCCCGCGGTGGGAGCACCGCGAGGCCGCGCGGCCCGGAGCCGCGCAGCAGGCGAATAAGGACGGTCTCGGCCCGATCGTCGCGGTGGTGCGCGGTGGCGATGACGACGCATCGGGAGCGTGCGGCGATGGCGCGGAGGGCTCCATAGCGAGCGGCACGGGCGCGAGCCTGGAGGTTTCCACCAGGGGGGACCCGCACGACGGTCCGCTCGAATGGGACATCGATCGAACGGGCGAACCGCTCGGCGAGGTCGAGCTCGCTTGCGGCTTCGGGGCGCAGGCCGTGATCGACACCGTGCGCCACCAGCGTGTGCCCGATTTGCGCTCGGAGGAGGGCGAGCACGTGGAGGAGAGCCATGGAGTCGGGGCCTCCGCTCACGGCGACCAAGGCGCGGTCGCCCCTGGCGAGGAGATGGTCGTCGCGCAGCGTGCGCCGCGCGAGCGTGAGGAGGGCGGGCGGGTGCGACCGGGCCATCACGCGAGCTCGAATTCTTTGCAGAAGCCGATCGGATCGTCTGAACCCGGCGTTGACGGTGCCTCAACCGCGCTGCGGCGCAAACGAACGGGCCAGCCGTGGCCGCATGTCCGTTCGCGCTCCGGCGCGAAGTGGACGCAGTCGTCGCACGCGAAGCGAAGGGCGAAGCGGGCGGCTTCGGTCATCAGGCGGGCGTCAACCGGGGTCTTCACTCGCGCCGCCTCCTCTCGAGGTGCACGACGGCTTCGACGTGGCTGGTTTGAGGAAAGAGCTCGAGCGCGTCGACTGCGTGCGGAACGAACGACTCCGAGAGGAGCGCGAGATCACGCGCGAGGGTCTGCGTGTCGCAGCTGACGTAAACGACATGCTTCGCGCTCGACGCGGCGATCCGCCCGCAGAGCTCGCGGGCTCCGGTGCGCGGTGGGTCGAGGATGACCAGGTGCGTCCGGGGGGGGATCGCGAACGCTCCGGCATCGGCCTCCACGACGCGCGCACGATCCGCGACCCCTCGCGCCACCAGGTTCGCCCGGGCTGCGTCGCACGACTCGCGCGCGGATTCGACGGCGACGAGCTGCTGCTGCGCGAGCGACGCGAGGAGCACCGTGAAGTTGCCGGCCCCGGCATAGAGCTCGAGGACGCGGGCGTCCGACCTGCCGGCGAGCGCCTCGCGGGCGTGCTCGGCGACTCGGAGGGCGAGCATGGCGTTCCCCTCGTCGGACGCCTGGCCAAAGCCGCCCGGGGCGAGGCGGAGGGGGAGCCCGTCTCCCCCGCGGATCCAGGGGGTCGGGTCGCCGATCTTCGCTGGCACTCGCGTCTCACCTGCCGTGACACGGGCTCCCGCGAGCCAACCGTCGGCGATTGCTCGCTCGAGGCGTCCAAAGCAAGCCGGGGCGAGGGCGCCGCTCCAGTGCAGGTCGATGACCGACCGCCTTGGAGCGCCATCGAGCGTCGGGAACGCTCCGAGAGCGAGTTGCGCTTCCCCGCGCCCGTGAGCCCCTTCGAGGAGCGACGCGAAGCGTGCGCGCGAAGCCTCGAGGTCCGGGTGCAACACCGCGCAGGTCTCCACTTCGATCGGATCCCGCGTCCGTGCTTCGTTCATTCCTACGATCGCTCGTCCCCCCGAGGCGCGTGCGTGGACGCGCGCTCGCGTCCGGTAAGCAAGGGGGCGCGGCGCCGCGTGCATCGCGATGGCTACATCGCGCCACGGAAGGGGAAGGGCGCCACGAACGTGCGCGGCATGCGCCGTCCGCTGGCCCGTGGCGCTCACCTGCATCCAGTCGCAGCCGCCGCAGACCGAGCTCCATGGGCACGGGGGCTGAACGCGGTCCGGGCCCGCTTCGAGGAGCGCAATCACCCGCCCGCGGGCCGGTCTCGTGCTCGTATCCACGGCAAGGCGGACGCGATCGCCGCACACGACCCCTCGTACGAATACCGCGCGCCGTTCCGCCGCCAGCCCACCCATAGGGACGATCGCGACGCCGTCTCCGCCGGGGGACAGCTCGGAGATCGTCGCCTCCAGCTCGGTCGCGGACTGCGCGCCGTGTTTCTTTGCGCCTCGGGTCTTCATCGATGGGCCGCCGCCGGGAGCCAGCGGCTGCGGCATAGCGTGCATCGCCGCGGTTTGCCATGTCAGGGCGTCGTGCACGCGAACACGGCGAACGCCCCAGTCGCGTCATCCGGCCCGAGCGACTCCTGGGTCGTCCACGCCACGATGACTCGTGAGTCCGTGGCGAGCACCGCGACTCGCCCGTCGCGCACGTTGCTCGTGCTCGGGATGCGGGCGTCTCCGTCGAGCGGGACCTCTCGCAGCAAGACCGGCGTCGTCGTCGCATTGTCGAAGACGTCGAGTGTGATCTCCCCCTCGCGCTCGACGGCGACGAAGAGGTGGTCCTGATGAAACGCGATGTCCGCGTAGAGGACCGGTCCGCTCCCCTGGGGATTGTATGCGCCGACGACGCTCGGTGCGGCGTTGCCTACGTCGAACGCGCGGTACGCGACCGGGGCTCCGCTCGTTTGGCCATCGCTTGCAACGAAGACTCGCCCTGCAAGCGCCGCGACCGATCCCCAGTTCCCCGGGAACTGCGTCGGTGCGCCGAGGGCGGCCAAGAGCGCTGCGGCGGTCCCACCGTCCTCGGCGGAGATCATGTTGAAGTTGAGGGTAGACGTGCTCGGCGTTGGAGCCCCACCCCCCCCATCGTCCGGCGTGACGGGTGATCCCGCGTCTTCCCCTGCCCCCCCGGGCCCGCCGTCGGCCCCTCCGTCCTCGCTCGCAGTCGCGGCATCGTCGCTCCCCGCGTCGTCCGTCGGCGGTGGCCCTCCGGAGGGGGTGCTCTGAGCGAGCAGCGCTACGACCTCGTCGCTCGTCGCGACCCAAGCGTTGCTCATTCGCGCCTCGCCACCGAAGGAAGTCGGCACGCCCAGCGATGTTCCGCTCAGCGTCGCGATGTTCGCAACGTCCCCCTGCGTATACGCGAGGAACGTCCCGATGTTCGACTGGGCCATTGCGTGTGCGGTCGAGAGCGCCAGCGGCGCTTGGCCGAGGGGGGCGAACTCGGGCGACGAGAAGACTCCATTCGAATCGACCGATGCGAGATCGATCCCCGAGCTCGCGAGCCCGCCGTCGTCCGGGCACCCCAGTCGCCCGACGGCGACGACGCCGTTCGAACCAGAGAAGACGAGCCCGGCCGCGTCGCTCATTTGCACCTCTGGGCAAGAGACCTGCGGCGTCTGCTGCGGAATGCCGAAGCCCCCTTCCTGATCGACCGGGACGACCGTGATCCTCGCGTCTCCGGTGTTCGGATCCCACTCGCGATACGCGATGAGGAAGCCGTTCGCCGTAGCGGCCAGCGCGGGGGCGCTCATGACCGTGCCGACGAGCCCCAGCGGGTCAGCGAGCGGACCCGCGCCGACGAGCGCGAGGGAACATCCGGCGCCCAGGTTGGTGCTACCGGGCGTGCACTCGGCGTCCTCGCACGTCGCTCCGTTCGTGCAAGCGCCTTGCGGCGCGGTCACGGCGTTGAGGATGACGTCGACGGAGCTCACCTGGGACAGGTCAACGTCGCTGCACCCGGTGGCGAGCACGGTGCAATCGGCGGCGCGCGCGGCGACGCCAATGGCGAACTGATCGCGAGGGAGGTCGCTGATGCTCGGCGGGGATCCATCGCTCGCGAGGAACGCGAGGCGCTGCACGTACCCCTCCGCCGGCACGCCGCCGGCGAGCTCGGGCTCGAGCGCCGCACACCCAGGCCCGGGGAAAACCCCCACCTCGTACCAGACGACCTGGGACGCGACGCTCGCGGGAACCTCGAGCTCGAAGCCGTCGGTCGGGGTCCCTCGGCAAGACGAGAGCGGCGCGACCATCGCAAGAGCGAACGCCGCGATGGCGAGCACCCGCCCCCCCGGGCGGGGCGACGGGGTCATGGAGTCATCGGCTGGCGCACCGTTGTCGCCTGATTGCCCATGACGATCTCACTCACTACTTTCGTCACCGGCGGATTCGACCGCGTCATCCGGAGCTTGTGCTCGCCAACTGGGACCGTGCGGCGAAAGATCGGCGACGGGCCGATCAGCTGTCCATTGTCGTAGACCGCGTCGCATGCCGGAAAGCAGATGATGGAGATCTGGCCGGTGTCGCCGCCGACGGGCGCGGGCACCTCCGACGGGGCCTTGTGCACCGGACGTGGTGCGGGAGCGGCCGCGACGGGGAGTGGGGCTGCCGATCGGGGTGTCGGCGACGGCGCTGGTGGGGTCGGGGTGACTTCGGGTGTCGCGGGGACGACGGCGGCCGTCGGAGGCGCCGGAGGGGGGGGCGCCGGTGCAGCGGTGGGCAAAGGCGGAGCTGCCGCGGCGGTTGGAGTCACGGCGATCGCCAACGCGAACGCGCTGCGCGCTGCGCCGAACGGTCCATTCGCCGTGGTGCGATCTGGATTTGCGCTCGCCGGGACCGTTCGGACGGAAGGTGCGTCGACGCTCCGCCCTGGCCGATCGACCGACGTGGGTTGCGGCGAGGCCGTCGCGGCGTGCTCGTTGACCCCGCGCCTCGTGCTCCAGGAAGCGAACATGATGACGAGCCCGGCCGCGAAGAGCGCCGCCACGAACGCCCCTGCCGCCACCATCCACATCGGCGGCGGTCGATTCAGTTTCCTCGCCGTGTCCGTCCGCAGCTCCCCGGGGAGCGGGGGGGCGAAGAGGCGTGGGATCGTCGGATGATTCTGGCGCGGGGAGGGGGGAAGTCGAAGCGCGTCGTCGATCCCCTGGGCGAGCGCCTGCGGTGCGGCACCGGGGCCACGTTGCTCGGCGAGCGCCTCCGCAAGCAGGGCGTCGACGTGCGCGGTCGATCGGGAATCCGAGCCGCTCGAGAGCGGCGGGGAGGCAGCGGAGCCAGGCGGGGCTACGACGACCGCAGGGAGCGCGGGCGGAGGCGGGGCGCGCGGTGGCACGCTCCTCGGCGGTGCGGCGAAGGCGACGTTCTCTCGTAGGCTCGGCGCGAGCGGCCCGGGCCCACGCTGGGTGGCGGGCGGCGGCGGCACGGTCGCGGGCTTGCCCGCGGCGGGGACCGGCGCGAGGAACGCGGCCGGATTGTTCCCCGGCTCGACTCGCGTCGTCGTGACGATCGTGTCGTCGTTGTCGTCGTTGTCGTCGCCAGGGATGACCAGACCAGCGGCCTCGGCCTCGGCCATCATCTGCGCGCGCGCCTTCGGGGAGGCCTGAAGCGTAGGGCCCTCGTCGTAGGAAGGGTCGTCGAACGCCGGGCCAGGGGCGTTCTTGACCGGCGGACGGAGAGTGTCCGGCTGGCGTACTCCCCCCCGCGTCGTCGGCGCGGACTGATTGGTCAACGTCGGAGGTCGGGCTACCTCCGCGGGCATCCCCGCGGCCGGACGCACCGCTCCGTGGCGGGCGCTCGGGGGCGCCGGCTGCACCTCCGAGTTGTAGCTGACGAGCGAGCTCTCGCTCCCGATGGGGGGCTGGGGTCGGGTGAGAATCCCTTCGATGTTGATCGTCTGCGTGACCTCCGCGGCCCAGCGAAGGTGCGCCTCCCGCTTCTTGATGCGGTCGTCGAAGATCTGCTTCATGTATGCGGCGACCTCGTCGCTCGCAATGAAGAGCCCGCGGCGCATGAGGAGCGACTGGAGCGCGCGAGAGAACTCGCGTGCTGTCTTGAAGCGCTCGCCGCGGTTCTTCGAGAGCGCCTTCATCACGATCTTCTCGAGGTCGATCGGATAGCCGCGCACGATGCTGCTCGGCCGCGGGACGTTGCACTCTTGAACCTTCGCGAGCGTGTCGAGGTCGCTCTCCATTCGGAAAAGCCGCTGCCCCGTCGTGAGCTCCCAGAGGACGACCCCGAGCGCGAAGATGTCCGTCCGCCGGTCGATCCCCTCGCCGTGGACCTGCTCCGGGCTCATATACGCGAGCTTCCCTTTGAGGGTGCCGGCCCGCGTGCTCGACATCCGCGAGCTGAACTTCGCGATGCCGAAGTCGACCACTTTCGTGGTCCCGTCGTAGGTGACGAAGAGGTTGTGCGGCGTGACGTCGCGGTGGACGAGGCCGAGCTTCTCTCCGTTCTTTCCGAGCAGCTCGTGCGCGGCGTGGAGCCCCTCGGCCGCGTCCGCGATCACGCGACAGGCAATCTCCGGCGGCATGGGCGCCGCGAGCTCCTCGGTGCGCCGCATGACCTCCCGGAGCGGTTCCCCGTGGAGGTACTCCATCGCGATCCAGTACGTGTCCTCGTGCTCGCCGAGATCGAACACAGTGGCAACGTTCGAGTGCGAGATGCGCGCCGCGATCCGCGCCTCGTCGAGGAACATGTGGATGAATGTCTGGTCTTCGACGAGGTGCGGGTGGATGCGCTTGATGGCGACCCACTTCTGGAATCCCCCGGGTCCGTCCATGCGCGCCAGGTGAACGGACGCCATCCCGCCGATGCCGATCTCATCGACCACGCGGTACCGGCCGAGAAAGTACGTTCCAACACCGCGCCCGTCCGGGACCGAGCCCTGCGTCGTCCCGATGGACGGATCACCGCCCGGGGCGGGGACGTCGGATCGGTGAGCGCGGTCCTGAGGCACGTTGGATTCCTTTGGTTCCTTCTTGGCTTTCTCTTCTCGGTCTCTCAGCGCGTAACCACGCGAGCCCCTCCGAGCGACACGTCGTCGCTCGGACGCAGTTCGTAGTAGGCGAAGGCCCCGCCCGCAGCGAGAACGACGCCTCCCACGAGGTAAAACCAGGGCGACGAAAGAATTCCGCCGTGCTTCTCCCCCTTGTCTCGGGTCAGCTTGCTCGGCGTCCCGACGTCGGCCGTGAACGTGAGCGCAGCGGGGGCGGCGACCGGGGCCGGCTTCGCGGGGAGATCGGCGATGGCGGGGGTCTCTCGCGCTTCGACGCGCACGCGCTGCTCGCGCGAAGCGAGGCGGTTGTCATGTGGATCGAGCGCATCGATTCGAACCACGAGGGTCGCACCGGGTAGCGTGACGTTCGCCGGGATGTCGAAGTGCATCTCGGCAGCTGCCACGTCGCTCGTCGCCCAGTGCTTCCCGCTCAGTGAGTCGCGCGCGTCCACGCCCACCTTTGCGGTGATCGCGGCGTGTTTCGGGTCGAGCGTCGCGTCGATACCGAACGACTCTCCTGCAGGCACGGACTGCGGGATGACGGCGTTGAGCACGATCGACCCGAGCTTCGCCTCGTCGCGTCGCGCCAGGGAGGCGATCAAGGTCGCTCGCTTGCTCGCGCCGCGGGGAGTCTTGAAGTATCGATCGATCAGCGCAGCCTGCCGAAATGCGGCGCGTGCCAGCTCCCTCTTCCCCAACGCCGCCCGGGCCGCACCCAGATGTACGTAGGCGTCGAGAGTATCGGCGGGGGCGAGACCCCCGTGATCCAGAGCCGACTTGTACGAGAGCTCGGCTGCTGCGAAGTGTCTCCCATCCCAAGCGGTCCGCGCGGCGGCGAGCGCCTCGGCGCCCGCGGGCGGGGGGGGTGTCTCGGCGTGCGCCAGCGTCCCCGCAAAAGTGCAGGTCAACGCGAGCAGCGCGGAGCTTGCCTTGGGCCACGCCGCGGCGTGGCCGCGGACATGCCGCCGGCTCCGCGCCCCTCCAGAACACAGGATGGGGGATCTTCGCACGGTAACGAATAAGGTTATCGGCGCGCTCTCGGCCACGCAAGGATGCGAGCTTCCTTGCAAAGACCGACAACACCGCTCTTGTCGGTGCCGTTTCTGGTCAGAGGGGTCATGGGAATGGCTGCGCGGGTCGCCCCTGCTGGAACTCGAAGCTGAAGTTCCCCTGGAGCTGGCCCCGGCACGGGGGGGGCGGGCCGACGCCACCGGGGCACATTTCGCGAGGATCGGCGAGGTACACGCTGAACGCCCCCTGGTTAAGGCGCTCGGATGCGGAGACCGCGTTCTGGTTCCCATCGAAGAGAGAGGTGAATGTGATCGTGCTGTGGCCGACGGGCTGTACCCCCGCGTCGGCGGCGCCGCCCTCCGCACCGCCGTCCTCCGCCGGCCCCCCATCGACGAGTCCCGATTCGGAGCCTGGGCAGACGATGACTGGCTCGCCACCGTCTGCCTTGTCGCAATTGCCAGATTGATTGAGAGTCACGGATTCCATGGCGTACAGGGCCACGTCTTGGATCTGGCACGTCGCCTGAAGGTAGAGCGACATGTGCACGATCGACGGGTTTGGATTCGGCGCGAGTGGCACGCCCACCGGGGTGACGCCGGCCGGGAGCGAGACGGCGAGCGCCTCGCCGTACTCGTTCGGAATGATGGTCGTCGTGTTGTCGATGAGGATCTCGACGCCGTCGCTGAACGTCTCGTAGTCGCCCCCCCTTTGGATGCGAAGCTCGAGAGTGTTCATATAAGGAACCGCCGCGAAGAAGTCCGGGTTCAGGGTGTAGGCACCTGACCAGCAGCCGGGGACGTTCAGGAACCCGAGGACCTGCCCGCTCCCCGTCCCCGCGGAGCACGACCCGAGCCCGGCCGCGCCGGCGCAGGCGAAGAGGAGGAGCGCAGGGATCGCGGCTTTGCGCACGCAGGAAGCCTAAGACGACTCGGTCATCGTGCCCAGTGCGGCGCGTCCGCTCCTGGACGGCTCAGGGGGCAACGCTCGCCATGCGACCGCCGCCGAGCACCCGCTCCTCGTCGTCGTAGAGCACGGCGATTTGCCCCCGCGTCGCCGCGCGAACAGGCGTGTCGAACGTGACGCGCGCCGATGCGCCCGTTCCAGCTATCTCTGCCATCGCGCCGTCGTGGCGATAGCGCACCCGTACGCGCGCCCGCCGCGGGAGAAGGACGCCATCCGCGAGGACCACGCCCTGTAGCTCCGCCGCCTTCGACATGAGGCTTGCTGCCCCGCCTTCGGCCAGGTGAACGGTCGCGCGCTCGGCATCGATTCGCGAGACGAACACCGGCCGCCCGAGCGCAACCCCGAGCCCCTTCCGCTGCCCGATCGTGAAGCGATGCACCCCCGCGTGCTCGCCGACGACGTTCCCCTCTCCGTCGACGATGGGTCCGGGCCGCAGCCGGCCATTCGCGCGCTCCTCGACGAACTGCGCGTACGCCGTTGCTCCGCCCACGAAGCACAGCTCCTGGCTCTCCCCTTTGCGGGCGCCAGGGAGGCTCCGCGCGATCGCCTCGGCGCGGACGTCGGTCTTCGTTGCGTCGCCGAGGGGGAACACGAGCCGCTCGATCCAAGCGCTCGGCGTCGCGTACAAGAAGTAGCTCTGATCCTTCGTGGCGTCGGCGCCCGCAGCGATCCGCGGAGCTCCCGTCGTTTCGTCGCGCGTCGTTCGCGCGTAGTGTCCGGTCGCCACCTTCGTCGCGCCGAGGCGATCGGCGATCGTGAAGAGCTCCGCGAGCTTCACGCCTCGGTTGCATGCCGTGCAAGGGCTCGGCGTCTCCCCCGCGAGGTACGCGTCGACGAACGGTTCCACGACCGTTCTTGCGAAGAGGTCGCGGCGGTCGAACGTGTAGTGCGGGAAGCCGAGCTCGTCGGCCGTTCGCCGGGCGTCGTACTGATCCTCCGGAGCGCAGCATCGGGTGTTTGCCTTCGCCTCCGGCTCTTCCGGGTAGTCCCAGAGGTGCAGAGTGACGCCGACGACCTCGTGTCCGGCGGCGTGAAGGCGCGCGGCGGCGACCGCAGAGTCGACGCCTCCGCTCATCGCCACGACGATTCGCTCACGAGCCACCGATTCCATCGCTTCGCGCGCACACGGTTAGCACGCGAGCGCCGTTCCGGCAGTCAAGAGTCGCGCGACGACGTGATTCGGGCTCGGGCCAGTGTTTTGGACACACCTTCGATGGCACGCGCGTGCAGACGGCTCGACCAGGAGCGGGATAGCCCTCCGGATGCCTCGGTCAGCGTCGCCCCGTCGAAGTAATAGCGCTCGAGCAGCACGCGTTCCGCTTCCGGCCGTTCTGCGATGGCTGCTCGGACGGCAGCCTTGAGCTGCGCACGAGAGAGCTCTTCTTCCGGAGTTCCGCGCAGATCGCGGATCGATTCGAGCGTCTCGTCATCCCTCGCCATGAGGACGCCGGCGGCGTATGCGGTCGCCATCGCGGCGAGTCGATCGCCAATCTTGGCGTCCGCCCCCGCGGCGTTGTCGACGGGGGACCCGGCGTCGTCAAGAACGCACCCCTCGTGCGCCGAGCTCGCGGCAGCCAGGGCGCGGAGCCGTTCGTGCAGTCGCCGCGGAAGCTCGGCGTCCGCTCGGAGCCCGTCGACGATGGATCCTCGGATCCTCAGGCTTGCCCACCGGTTGAAAGGGACACCGAAGCCGGCGTCATACGTTCGCGCCGCGGTGAGCGCCCCTTCGTTTGCGTACGATGTCAGGTCGTCTCTCCTCGCGCGGGCGAAGAGCATCGCCCGCAGCTGCTCGACGATCGCCGGGACGAGCGCCAGCGCCACTTCGATGCGCGCGCGCACATCCGGCGGGTCTTCTCGAGGCGCGACTTGGTCCGCACCTGCCGTGTCGTCACGAGAACCAGACATCTCCGCTCGTCATCGTACCCTCAAGCATTCGTGATCTCGCGAGTATGAGAAGCGCGCGCATCTTTCTCTCGTCTCTCCCTTTCCTCGGGCGCGCGGCGTTGCTAGATCGCCACGGGCGCGATGGGACAACGAGGGGAGAGCGACGAAGGCGACGCGGGAGCGCCGTCGGAAGCGGGGAGAGCCTCCGAGCGTGATTTTCCGTCCGTGCCGATGCTCGATCCGACTCCGTCGCAGCACGCGCGCGCCGTCGGGGCGTGGCGGTCTTGGCTCGCGGCGCTCGCCAGCGACGCGGAGGCGGCGCTCGCGGCGGCCATGACGTACGCCGCTCTCCCGGAAGAAGGGCGCGATGCGTGGCTCGACGCGCTCGATCGCGATCGCGGTCTGGTCGATGTCCCGCACGTCGCCCTCTACGCGCCCCTCCTCGCCGTCGAGGTCGACGAAGCGCGCAGGGCGCGTATCGCCTACGCGATGGGGACGCTCCCGAGAGGGGCGCGCGAGGGTCAGGCGCTGCGGGGGAAGACGTCCTCGGGTGACGTGGTCTGCGCCGTGGCGATTCCTCTGTACCTCGACTTCGTCGAGCTCCTCGTGTGCCGCTATGATCCCGAGCGCGGCGTCTTCTGCGCGTACCACGAGCCGTTCCGCAACGCCGCGCAGGTCTCGAGCGCGGTGGAGTCCGCGCTCGAGCAGGCGGTAGTCCTCTCGCCGGCGCCGCTCCGCGACGTGGTCGAGGAGCTCGCGCACGCCGTCGTCGCGGATCGCCGCGAGGGGAAGACGCCGCCCGAGGCTCTCGCCCGGTTCTCTCACCTGTTCGGGCCTGATTTGGAGCGGGAGCCGGACGCAGCGGACGTCAAGGGAGACTCGCCGGCCGTATGACAGCGCTCGAGGGTCGCTGCGGCACCTGCGCGCGGTTCGTTCGCGTCGTGGAGAGCATCGATCCGAACGGCGAGGTGTCGCGCACGGGAGAGTGCCTCCTCAACGTTTGGCCCTCTCCGCTCCGGGAGGCGATGACGTGCTCGCATTACGTGAAGCGCGGGACCGTTCACCTTCGTCCCCCCCCGTCGCCTCCGCGCCGGACACGCTCCGCGCGGACGAGCTCCTCCACCACGTCTTCTTCTTCCTCCTACACGACCGAACGTGCGCCTCTCTCCATCCCAGAGGAGCTACTGGACATGAACGCCGAAGAATTCCGTGCAGTCTTGCGAGAAGTGATCCGTGACGAGCTCGGCGCGAGCGAGGTCGAGCTCGGGAGCCGCTGGGAAGGGGGTGAGGTGATTCTCAAGCCGGGCAAGGAGGGGACGCAGGAGAAGAGAGTCCCCATCGATGCTTTTTTTCACAAGGTGGTGATGATTCGGGACAAGCTCCGCGTACTCGAGCAGCGGATCAATGCGCATGCGAAGCTCAGCGACGAGGAGAAGGTCCAGATGCAGCAGTACGTCACCGGCTGCTACGGAACCCTCACGACGTTCAATGTCCTCTTTGCCAACCGCGAGCAGGGGTTCGCGGGCGCAAAAGGGGACAAGGGCGACGACTAGGCGCGTCGTGGGG
>JBKQKP010000298.1:0-6440 GCA_052147435.1 Polyangiaceae bacterium
GCATGGGCTACATCGGGCTCGACGCGCTCGCAGCGCTCGGCGGCGCCATGCGACCGGGCGATTATGCGAGCTATGTCTCGCGCGTGGTTGCGGAGGAGTCGCGCCGGCTCGGCGCCTCGGGAGCGCGCGCGACATAACCGTCACGATACGTATCGAGGAGCTCGACGGGGATCCCGTGCTCACGGCCGAGGCGCCCGTCCAGAATCAACGGTCGCTCGGGGGTGAAGGCGCCCGCGAAGGGCTGCGAGCCGGTGTCGATGGCGGTCACAAGCTCCTCGGCAGCTTTCGGGGAGAGGTGTAGGCCATCCCGCCTCGTGCCCGACGCGACCCACACCCCCTCGATCGACGTCCTGCCAAAGAGGGGAAATGCGTCCAGCGTCGTGGGGCGATAGCCGAGGAGCGTCTTGTGGATCTGGGCCTCCGCGAAGCCGCCGTTCACCTGCTCCATCGCGAGGGTCAAGAGATCGCGCACCGCGCGCACCTGTGGCAGAGGCGCTTCGGTCACGGACACGAGGCTCGTCGCTCCCAGGTAGCAGTAGCCGTCGTCGTAGGGCACGACGTAGACGCCCCCCCCGGAGCCCCGGTTGGGGCTGCGGAAGACCTTCCTGGGGTAGGCCCCGCTCGAACGCAGGACGAGGGAGACCCCCACTCCGAACACGATCCGCGGGATCTTCTTCTCGAGCCGGAGCTGTTCGATGAGCTTCTGCGTGCGCACGCCGGCCGCGAGCACGACGTGCGGCGCGGCGAGCGTTTCGCCCGAGCTTGTGTTGACGAGCTTTGCGGGGCCGTCTGCGTCGATCGACGTGACCTCCGCGTCCACGACGGCGACGCCGGGTGCGAGGCGGAAGGCCTCGTCGTAGGCGCGGTGCAGGTGCTTCGCGCTGATGCACCCTTCGTTCTCGATGTAGATCGCGCGGCGCGGCCGGCTGCGTTCCAGGGGGGCGATCCCGGGTATCTCCTGCGGGTCGACCTCGCGGAAGGGCTCACGGAAGGCAGTCAGCTGGCCGATGATTGCGTCGAGGTTTTGATCGTCGAGCGGCTCCGTCGCCGGGCTCGAGACCATGTGCGTCCCCTTGTTGAGCACGAGGGGCTCGACCGACGCGAGTCGGGAGTTCAGGAGCGCGACGTGTCCGTCCCACATCCTCGACGCTTCGACCGCAGCCTCGAGCTTCCGCCTCGCGGGGAGAGATTCGAGCTGCGCCCCCGCCTCGATCTCCGCGAACGCGCTGAGCATCGCCCCCGCTGCCAGCGACGCACAGTCGGGGCGTCGCGACGGGCCGACGATCGCGATCCGCGCGCCCGGGTGCCTCGCGTTGAGACGCAAGGCGAGCGCGCACCCGACGGCGCCATTCCCGAGAATGGCGACGTCGAGCTCCCGCCGTGACAAGGGGCTTCGAGCTCGGGCTAGCGGCGGCGCCGACGTGCGAGGAGCCCGAGGCCGAGCAGAACGCCGCCGAGCATCCCTGCCGGCGCGCCGTCTTGTCGCCCAGTGGTCGTGCAGCTGCATCCGGAAGAGGACGAGGAGCCCCCCCCCGAGCTAGTGGAGCCACCGTCATCGCTGGCTGCCGCATCCGAGCCTGGACCGGTGGGACCGCCGGAGTCTTGCGACAGAGTGGGCCCGCCGCTGTCCGTCCCTCCGCCGGAGCTCGTTCCGGAGTCGCCGCTCACGACGACACCGCCCGAGTCCTCACCGCCGTCCTCCCCAGCGTCGTCGCTCGGAATCGGGCCCGCGTCGAAAGGAGCGCACGCGCTGTTCGTGAGCCCGGCGTCGTCATCCCATGGCGGGGTTCCCGCCGGTGCCCCGGGCGTTCCGACGGTGATGTCGGCGAAGGTCTCCTGGCCGGCGCTGTCGATGGCTTCGACGAGCACGTAGCCCCCTTGGCCCGTGCCTGCGGTGAAGACGCCGTTCGTCTCGTCGAGCGACGAGCAGTCCACCCCCTTCGAATTGCAGGTCGAATCGCTGTCCCGGTACCACTTGATCGGGGCGACCCCCTGTCCGGCGAACAGGAACGTCGCACCGGGAGCGACCGAAGCGACCGCCGGATAGATGCAGAAGGTGAGAGGCGAGCCGAAGGTCACCTGCTTCGTCGTGGAGGTTGACGCGAGGTGGCTCGAGTCTCCTCCGTACATCGCCACGACCTGGACCTCTTGGGGTTGCCGGATGAGGCCCGGGGGGATTGGACCCGTGAACGTCGCCGTACCCGTGCTGGCGTTGGCGCCGGTGATTGTCCCCGTTCCAAGCGTCCAGGAGTCGTCGAACTGGCCGTTCGTCAAGTACGACTCGAACGCGAAGGTCACCGTCCCCGAGAGCGTATTGGCGTTCGGCGTCGGCACGTTCACGGTCGCCGTCAGGGTGACGTTCGCTCCGAGGCTCGTCGTCGCCGGCGACACGCCGAGGCTCGTCGTCGTCGGCGCGAGGGCTTTCCAGGCGTTGACGAGGTTCGTCACGTCGAGCGAGCCAAGGCCTGAGGCGCAGTCGTACCCCGCGGTCGCCGCGTAGCCGTAGAAGCCGCCGGCCGGGCATCCTACGTCGGTGCCAGGTGTGCAGCCGATCTCGTTGTTGCTCGTCGTGATGTCGTGGAACGCGCCTGGCGTCGTCGTGTTGAGCGTGTAGAGCAGCGGGTTGATGTTCCCGAGCCGCCCCCCCATCGCCTGATCCAGGATGGCGACGACCCCCGCGAACGCAGGGGAGGACGCCGACGTGCCGCCGATCTGGATGAACTGAGGAGCCCCGCCTGTGGTCGTGCAGTCGCCCACGGTCGTGTTCAGCGTGCACTCGATGATGATCGGGTTATCCGCGTCGGCCGCGGCGAACGAGACGTCCGGCACCTGCCGCATCGTGGAGGGGGTGATCGTCGTCGGGAACGTGCCGAGCGGGGTGCATGTCGTGAGGCCGCTCTGGTAGGAGGGACGGCTAAAGACGGTGCTGATTCCCCCTCCGCCGGCGCCCGGGCGCCCGGGTGACGACTCGTTCCAGACCTCTTCCGAGGTGTCGTATCCCGTTGCGTAGCCGGTCGTGGCGCTGAACGTGATCGTGTTCTTCGGGAACTCGGTCCCGCCGACCCCTGTGACGCCCGGGTAGGCCGCGGGCTCGTTGACGTAAAGACCTGCGACGCCGTTGGGGTACTGGGTGTCCGTGAAGTTCAGGCACGCGGCCGCGCCGTCGTCGCCAGACGAGGCCATGAACGTGATCCCTTCGAGATTCGCGGCCGAGCCGAAGGTTCCGATCACGTCCTGATCGCTCGGCAACTCGCCGAGCTCACAGCCGCCGAAGCTCTCGCTCATGACCCCCGCGATGTTCTCCTCGATCGCGTAGAAGGAAGACTCGTCGACGTTGCCGTTGGCTTCGGTGCCGACGTAGACGTAGTTCACTTGGGCCCGCTGCGCGATGCCGCCGGAATACTCCGTGTCCAGGATCGCCTCGATGCCCGCGCCATTTTCTCCGACGGCGGCGCCGGTGCCGGGCACGAGGATCATGTTGACCGTGTTCGCCGGGAGGCCGTACGTCGTCCGGAACGCGCTGATGTCGGACTGTGCGATCTCCGCGACTCCGACGACGACGAGATTCACGCCCGAGCCGTCGTAGGCCGCGGGAACATTGTAGAGCGCAGCCCAGTCCGGCGGAGCGATCCCGACTCCGGTGCAGTAGTGGTTGCCGGTCGGGCAGTTCGCCATCGGGGCCGAGGAGGGGACGACCTTCGACTTACGGGTCGTCATCGCGTGGGGGTAGAAGTCGTGTGTGCCGTAGACGGCGAGCACGACGTCCGAGAGCTCGGACGGGATGGACGGGGCAGTCGCCATCGCGTAGTGCGTCGCGCCGGCGACGTTGTAGCTGTGCATCTCCGCCTGGAAGGCGTCCTGCAGCTGGCCGACGCTCCCGCCGAAGCGCACGCGCGCTCCCAAGCGCGACGTCGCCTTCAACGTGAATCCCTTCGACGCGAGCCAGTCGTTCGTCCGGGCGATGTCCTGCGGCTTGGCGCCGAAGCGAGCCGCGTACGTCTCAGGCGTAAGCCATTGGTGGTAGCTCGGCGAGCCCGGATCGAGCTGCGCGGCGAGCAACGCGTCGTGATCCGCTTGCTGCTGCGGGGACATCTTGAAGACGATCGAGAGATTCTCGATGCGCTTGCTGGTGGGGAGCGGTCCGAGGTCGTACTTCGGGAGCGCGAGCGGGTGCGTGCCGCGCACCAGCTTCACGAACGCGGGGGTGACAGGAGTCGCGCCACTCGCGCTCGTCCCCGTTCCGTCGGGGCTCGTTGCGGAGCCCTTCGAGCCGCAACCCGCTGCCGCTCCTCCGATGGCGAGCGCCGCTACCGCGGCGAAGGCTCCATACCGACCAAAGCGAATCTGCTTTCGAACTGATGACATCGCGTGACCTCCCCGAACAGGCGCACTCTACTCGCGGATGAGGCCGATGCCAGCGTGAATCCAGCTGTTCTTGTGCTGTATCGCGTAATGAGACCTAGGGCGGGGGGGGCTGCGGGCCGCAGGAGCGGCGAGACAGACGGCGGAGGCTAGTGGGCCTGCGGTGCCATCGAGCTCGATGTAGCCACCTTGCAGCACACGGGGGAGGAGGTGGCGGAGTAGCAGGGATAGGGGAGCTGGTTGCCGCAGGTGCCCGTCGTGCAGACCCCTCCGTTGTTGTTGCACACCGCGTCCGAGGTCGACGAGTCGTCCGACGAGCAGCCTCCGAGGAGCGTCGCGAAAAGGGCGCAGAGGATCGCGAGGAGATGTGCCATCCGTCTCATTGCGACGCGTAATTTCCCCCAGGGAGGGCCTGGGTCAAGAGGGGTGCCCGACCGACGGGGCATTTGATCTGACGGACGGTAGAGTCTCGGGGACTCAGCCTCAGTCCACGGCGGCGGTCAGCGCGAGTCGCCCCTCCAGCTCGTTCACCGCCTCTGCGATGCGGTCGCGAGCCAGGTCTCTCACCCGGGCGACCTCGTCGGGCTCCGCTTCGGTCGCTACCCGCCTCGTCTCTATCGGCTCGAGCACGCGCGCGATCGCGCGAGCCCTCCCGAGCCCCAGCGATCGCCCGCTGCGCCGGACGCACCGCTCGGTCCCCGCGATGGCCAGCGGCAGCACCGGCACCCCTCGTTCCACGGCGAGCTGAAAGGCGCCGTCCTTGAACGACGCGACGCTGGCGTCGTGCGAGCGGGTCCCTTCCGGAAAGAGCATCACCGACAAACCGTTGTCGAGCGCGTGGCGGCACGCGTCGAGCATCGCGCGGACGCTATCGCCCGACCCGCGGCGTAGGGGGATATCCCCCGCCAGGCGGAAGAGCCACCCGAGAACCGGCATCCGAAAAAGCTCCTCCTTCCCGACCCACTGCATGTCCCAGTCGAACCACGAGAGGAGGAAAGGGTCGGCCATGGACACATGGTTGGCGACGACGACGTACGGGCGAGTCGTGATGTCGCGCGGCGGAGTCCCTTCGACCGAGAACCGCCACAGAGGGGAGAGCGCAGAGGTGGTCTTGCCCATCCGCCGAAACCATCGCCCGGCGACGCGCGGGACCGGGTCGCGGTGGTGGGCGAGGCGTACGGCACCGAGGAGCGGCAGCCACACCATCACGCACGCCGTGAACTCCCCGTAAGTGAAGAGCTCTTCGAGCTTGCCGTACCCGGCTGCCAGTAGTCTCCGCTTCCCGTTCCCATTTCCCTCGCGTGATGCAGCCACGACCGAGCTACGACTTGAACTGCTCGTGGCGGCCGATGAGGACGGCGTGCTTCACCAGGCGAAAGCGGACGTCCTCGCCGCACTCGCCGCAGATCGGGAACACCTTGCCGGAGACACACGTGACCTCGTGCGGGTCGGCATGGTTGTCGTCGTGAACGACGGCATAGATCCCAGACTTTTTCACCTTGGCGCCCGGCTTGAACAACTCGGCCATGCAAATCCACCTTTTCTTGGGATCGGTCCGCGCTGCCGATTGCTTTGAGCCCTGGTCGCGGCGACGCGTGGTAGTCGCGCGTCGAGCAACGCCTTCTTACACGATCGCCGGGGTGAACCGGGGAAACGCTTCTGGCGACGTCCCTCCCGCGGGGCTTGTGTTTTCATGTAGGCTGCAAAAAATGGCAGCCAAGAAAGACACCAAGAAATCGACAATCAACAAGAGCGCGTTCGTCCGCGCGCTCCCTGCCACCATGCCAGGTGCCGAGGTGGTCGCGAAGGCGAAGGCGCAGGGGATCAAGATCAGCCTCGCCTACGTCTACGGGATTCGCGCGAAGACGAAGGCGAAGAAGCGTGGCGGCCGGTCGGCGGCGAAGCGGGGCCCCGGTCGACCGGCGGGGAGCTCGAATGGCGTGGCTAACGTCGCGCATCGCGTCGGTGGGCTCGTCGCCGAGATCGAGCGGATCGTCGAAGAGAAGGTACACGAGCTCTTGAAGACTCGGCTCGGCTCCCTCTTCAAGTAGGCGAACTGGGCAAGAGTCGGCGTAAGA
>JBKQKP010000299.1:0-28575 GCA_052147435.1 Polyangiaceae bacterium
GAGAGCGCCGCCCCGTGCGATGACCAGCTCACCGTCCACCGTGCAGCGCTCGGGGAGCTGCGCTTTCAACGGGACCTCGAGCTCCGGGAAGTACCGGCCGAGGGGCTTCTCGTCGCGGCTCTGGATAAGCAGCTCGTCGCCGTCACGGAAGATGAGCGCGCGAAAGCCGTCCCATTTCGGCTCGAAAATCCACTGCTCGCCGGCCGGCAGATCCGGCACGCTCTTCGCGAGCATCGGCAGGAGAGGCGGGGGTACCGAGAGATTCACGGCGCGGAGCGTACGAGCCTGCCCCCTCCAGTGCTAGAAGGGCACCAGGAATACGATGCACAACCTCGAAGCGCTGGCCCAGCTCAACCTGTCCGCTGCCTCACCGGACGCGCGCTGGACCCCCGACGGCGCCTACAAATTCGGCGACTCGGCCACCGCCCCGTTCGTCCTGCGCTACCGCCTCGGCAACGGCCTCACCCTCCTCTTCCTCGAGGACGCGAGCGCGCCGGTCGTGAGCTACTTCACCTGGTACGGCGTCGGTTCGCGCCACGAGCGACCGGGCAAAACGGGGCTCGCGCACCTCTTCGAGCATCTCATGTTCAATGAGACCGAGACGCTCAAGGCCGGCGAGTTCGACCGCACGCTCGAGGAGAACGGCGCGGAGTCGAACGCGGCGACGTGGGTGGACTGGACCTACTACTACGAGTCGCTCCCGGCCGACCGCTTCCCGCTCGCCGTGAAGCTCGAGAGCGAGCGGATGAATCGGCTCGTCTTGCGCGACAAGCAGGTGACGAGCGAGAAGGAGGTCGTCGCCAACGAGCGGCGCTACCGCGTGGACGACGACGTCGAGGGGGCGGCGAGCGAGCTCCTTTACAAGACCGCGTTCACGAAGCACCCGTATCACTGGCCGACGATCGGCTGGATGCCCGACATCCTCGGGTTCACTCCGGAGGACTGCGAGCGCTTCTACCGGACGTACTACGCCCCGAACAACGCGTTCATCGTCGTCGTCGGCGACGTTCGGGAAATCGACGTCCTCCGCGAGGTCCGAGACGCCTACGGCAAGCTCCCGGCGTCGGTGATCCCGCCCGAGGACAGTGAGGTCGAGCCAGCGCAGACCGAAGTGCGTGAGGTGCAGATCGCCAAGCCGACCGCGACGGAGAAGCTCCTCGTCGGCTACCACGGCCCTGCGCTCGGCGACGCCGACCACGTCGCGCTGACGGTGCTGAGCGAGATCCTCTTCGGCGGTCGCGCCTCGCGCACGCACCGCTCGCTCGTCATCGAGAAGGAGATCGCGAGCGAAGTGCGAGGCTGGGTGGCGACGTTCCGCGACCCGGGGCTCTTCGAGCTCTACGTCACCGCCCGCGAAGGGCACGAGGCGCCGGAGCTCCTCGCGGCGCTCGATCGGGAGCTCGAGCGCGCACGCGCCGAGGTCGTGAGCGAGGACGAGCTGGCGCGGGCGAAGGCGAGGCTCGAGCTCTCGGCGCTTCAGTCCCTCGAGAGCACGGCCGGGAAGGCGGAGCAGATCGGGTTCTACGATCTGGTCCTCGGAGACCCCAGCAGCGTCTTTCGTCGCCTCGACGCCTACCGCCGCGTGACGGCGAGCGACATTCGGAAGGCGGCGCGCCGCTACATCACCCAGGACGGCCGGACGATCGTCCGCGTGATCCCCGAAGACGACGGCGGCGAGGGCGCCGAGGGCGCGACGAAGGAGGCGGCCCAGTGAGCGCCGCGACGAAGACCTCGAAGCAAGAGACTGCGCGCGTGGAGCTGGACGGTGGAGGCGTGCTCTTCGTCGAGGAGTCCCACGCGCTGCCGCTCGTGTCGATCGTGGTCGCCTTCCGCAGCGGGTCGGCGTTCGACCCGATCGGCAAAGAAGGGGTCGCGCGGATCACTGGGCGGATGCTCCGCCGCGGTTGCACGGGGATGAAGGCCAACGCGATCGAGGACGCGATCGACCGGCTCGGTGGAGAGCTGTCGATCGACCTCTCGGCGTCGTCCCTCGCCGTCGATGCGCAGGTCATCGGGCGGAACGTCGAGCCGTTCATCGACCTCTTCGCGCGCCTGCTCGCGACGGCGGAGTTCCCGGCGGACGAGCTCGCCCGCCTCAAGCGCGAGACCGCGGCCGAGATCCTCGAGGCGCGCGACAACGACCGGGCGCTCGCGCAGAAGTTCTTCCGCCAGCGCATGTTCGCCGGGCATCCCTACGGTCGCAGCTCGCACGGAACGCTCGCGTCGGTGGAAGCGATCGCGGAAGAGGACGTCCGCGCGTTCTACGCGAAGCACTTCGTTCGCGCGAACGCCGTCCTCGGCTTCGCCGGCGACGTGACGGTCGAGCAGGCCCGGGCGCTCGCTGCGCGCCTCCTCGCGAAGCTCCCCACGGGGGGGCGGATCCCCGACCCCGTTCCCCCCTCCCCGCCCCTGCGCGGCCGCCACCTGATCCTGGTGGACAAGCCGGAGCGAACGCAGACGCAGATCATCGTGGGGGGGATGGGGACCTCGCCCCACGACCCGGACCACGTCCCGCTCAGCGTCGCGAACGCAATCTTCGGCGGCACCTTCACCTCGCGCCTGATGAGGGCGGTCCGCTCCGAGCGCGGTTGGTCGTACGGTGCTTACGCGCGCCTCGCGATCGACAGGCAGCGCCAGGCCTTCTCGATGTGGACGTTCCCGCAGGCCGCCGACACGGCACCATGTCTCGCCCTCGAGCTCGAGCTCCTCGAGGCGTGGGTGCGCGGTGGGGTGACGCCGGCGGAGGTGGACTTCATCCAGCAGTACCTGATCCGCTCGCAAGCCTTCGAGGTCGACACGGCACCGAAGCGCTTACACCAGGCGCTCGACGTCGAGGTGCTCGGTCTCCCGAAGGACTACCACTCGGCCTACGCCGCGAAGGTGGCCAAGGTAACCCCTGAGAGCGCGAGCGCTGCGGTGAAGGAGCGCATCTTGCCGGCCGACATGTTGGTCGTCGTCGTCGGAACGGCAGCCGAGATCCGCGAGTCGGTGGAGAAGGCCATCCCGCAGCTCGCGAGCGTCACCGTGACTCCGTTCGATTCGGAAGAACAAGACCGGCCCCCGGAGGGATGAATGGCGCGGGTCTTCGTCAGCGCACCGCTCCCCGCAGGCGCGATCGAGGCGCTAGCGGCCGCTGAGCACGAGGTCGTCGTCGGCGTCGCAGGGGAAGGTGTGCACGGGGAAGCCTTCTCGGGGGGCGCGGCGATGTTCGATGCGCTCGTCACGCTCCTCACCGATGACGTCGACGCGGCTCTTCTTGCGCGAGCCCCCAACGTAAAGGTCGTCGCCAACGTCGCCGTGGGCTTCGACAACGTCGATCTCGAGGCGGCGCGTGCGCGGGGGGTCATCGTGACGAACACCCCAGGGGTGCTCACCGAGGCGACCGCGGACCTCGCGTTCGCGATGTTGCTCGCCGCCGCGCGTCGCGTGGTCGAAGGGGACCGGATGATCCGCGCTGGCGACTTCGTCGGGTGGGCCCCCACGCTCCTCGTCGGGAAGGCCGTTCACGGGGCGTCGCTCGGGATCGTCGGCATGGGGAGAATCGGCCAAGCGGTGGCTCGGCGCGCCCGCGGCTTCGGGATGCACGTGGCGTACGCGCAGACCCACCGCCTGAGCGAGCCACTGGAGCGCGCGCTCGGGGCGACGTGGCTCGGGGTGGACGGGCTCTTCGCCACCTCGGACTTCGTCTCTCTCCACTGTCCGCTCACGCCGGAGACTCGCGGGCTCGTGAGCCGCGCGCGGCTCGCGTCGATGCGAAAGGGGAGCATCCTGGTGAACACGGCGCGGGGGGGCTGCGTGGACGAGGCGGCGCTCGCAGAGGCGCTCGATCGGGGGCCCCTCGCCGCCGCGGCGCTCGACGTCTTCGCCGACGAGCCGATCGTATCCCCACGGCTGATCGCGCTGCCGAACGTGGTGCTCACGCCCCACATCGGGAGCGCCGATGCGCCGACGCGCCGGGCGATGGCGTCCATGGCCGTGGAGAACGTGCTCGCGGTCCTCGCCGGCAAAGAGCCACTCAATCGGGTCGCCTAGTCGACCCTCGTGAGCGCGCGGTCAGCGCTTCGCGAGCACCTCCGCGAACTTCGTGTCGTACTTCCCGGCACGGAACTCGTCGCTCGCGAGCACCTTGCGCAGGAACTCGAGGTTCGTCACGCACGGGGAGAGCTTCGTCCCGGCGATCGCGTTGTCGAGCTCCACGATCGCACGCTCCCGCGTCTCCCCCCACGCCACGATCTTCGCCACCATTGGGTCGTAGTAGGGGGTCACTTTGTTCCCTGCCTTGACGCCCGACTCGACCCGCAGCGTCCGCGACTGCACCTCGCCCGCCCCTCCGGCCCACGAGAGCTCGTCGATCGGCCCGGGCTTCGGGATGAACCCCTTCGCGGGATCCTCCGCGTAGACGCGCGCTTCGATCGCGTGACCACGCCTCTCCACGCGCGACAGATCGGGGAGCGGCTCGCCCGCGGCGACGCGAAGCTGGAGCTCGACGAGATCGAGGCCCGTCACCATCTCCGTCACCGGATGCTCCACCTGCAAGCGCGCGTTCACTTCGAGAAAGAACAGATCGCCGTTCGCGTCGGCGATGAACTCGCACGTCCCCGCCCCGACGTACCCGACCTTAGTGACGACGCGCAGCGCCGCCGCATACAGCTCGCGGCGCCTCGCCTCGCCCGCTTCGCCCGTGAAGAACGCCGCCGGCGACGGCGACTCCTCCACGATCTTCTGGTGCCGGCGCTGCATGCTGCACTCGCGCTCTCCGAGCGCGTAGGCGTGGCCGTGCGTGTCGCAGAAGACCTGAACCTCGATGTGGCGCGGCTCGGCGACGTAGCGCTCGAGGTAGACGCGCGGGTCCGAGAACGATGCTTTGCCTCGGTCCGAGCAGCTCTTGAGGGCTCGCTCGATCCCCCCCTCGTCCTGGACGATCTGCATCCCGATCCCCCCGCCACCGCCGACCGCTTTCACGACGACGGGGTAGCCCACCGTCTCGGCCACGGACTTGGCGTGGGCGACCCCTTCCGGCGTGTCGATCGCGATCGGCTCGTTCGTCCCCGGGACGGGGCGGGTCCCCGCGGAGACGGCGACGTGGCGCGCCTTCATCTTGTCGCCGAAGGCGTCGAGGACGTCGGGGGGGGGACCGATGAAGGTGACCCCCGCGGCGGCGACCCCTCGCGCGAACGCGCTCTTCTCGCTCAGAAACCCGTAACCGGGGTGGACCGCCTGCACACCGGTCTGCTTGATCGCGCCGAGGAGCGCCTCGACGTTCAAGTACGAGTCTTTCGCAGGAGCCGGTCCGATCGCGACGCTCTCGTCGGCGTCGGCAACGTGGGGGGCGTCCTTGTCAGCCTCGGAGTAGACCGCGACCGTGCGGATTCCGAGGCGCTTGCAGGTGCGGATCACGCGGCGGGCGATTTCTCCGCGGTTGGCGATGAGGATCTTCTCGAACGGCTTCGTCGCGCTCATGTGGGGTGGGACGGAGCATAGTCGAACCTCAAATCACCAGGCCAGACCGGCACTTCCGCATTCGCGCGCCGCGCCGACGTGGAGGACGGCGCCGAGCGCGTGCTCGAGGCGCCTCGCGAACTTGGGGTAGCCCCCCGCGTCGACGATCGGGGGGCGCTGCGCCGCGAGCCCGCGATCCAGGAGGTCGGAGAGAAGCTCGACGTACGCTTGCTCGACGCCGTGGCTCGCGCTCCGCGCCGCGAGCCAGTGCTCGATCCCCTCGTCGTCGATGGCGTACGCCACGGCGATCGGGGCGGGACCCCGGACGGCCACTTTGAACGCGAGAGCCGTGAAGCGGAGCCCGCGAAGGTCCTCCCTACGGTCGCGTTTGATAGCGCGAAAGGCGATCTCGAGACGCGGGGCCACGCCAGCAAGTCGTCCGAGTGGGTGCGAAAATTTCGGGCTCGAGCAGGGACTTCCCGGACGCGAATCGGACGCGGCGGTTACTGGAGGTAGTCCTTATCGCGGAGCTTCTTCGGGATGTACTCCTCGGTGATGAAGGAGATGCTCTTCGTGAGGAGCGCATCGACCTCCATCTTGAACTGGTTTCTGAGAAGCTCCTGGATCTCCCGCTGCCACTTCTTGTCCGCGAACCAGGGGTACGCCTTCATCTGCTCGGCGCGCGCGATGTCTTCCTTCGAGAGCTTGATCGTCGCGTTCGGCTTGAGGTCGAACTTCTTGTAGTCGTACGCGCTCATCCCCAAAAAGCGCACGTTCGGGACCGCCATTCGCATCGACTCGTACGCGAGGTTGATCGAGCCCTGCTTGAGGACAGAGTAGATGTAGAGCCCCCATGGGTCGTTATCGACGAGGATGTAGATTGGGAGCTTGAGCTCGGTCGCCATCCGCTGGAGGAGACGCCGCGCGCCGCGCGCCGCCTGCCCTTCCGACGTCATGAGGATGCACTTGTGCTTCTCCCAGAAGCGGTCCTCGTTCAGGCGGTGAAACACGGCCTGCTTCTCGACGAGCAGGATGAACTCGGCGTCGGTCCGGACGAACTTGAGATCCTCCTCCTCGCAGATGCTCGGGATGCCCCAGCCGCCGCGCCCCATCCGCGCGAGATCGATCTGGTCCCCTGCGTCGTTCACGACGAGCTTCCCCACGACGAGGCCGCGCCGGTTGGCGAAGAGGTGCAGCTCTTCGCGGAGCGCGTCGATCGCGACCTCGAGGTCCTCGATGATCGGGTCGCTCTCGTTCTGATCTTCGAACGTGTTCTCGCTCGTCCCGGGGAGGGTGTGCTTCGTCATGTAGAACATCTGACGAATGCTGATCGTCTTCCCCTCGCCGATCAGCGTCTTGCACCCTTCCGCGATGAGGAAGGTCTGCATGAACTTTCGCGCCATCGCCGTGTTGAAGAACTCGCGCGATTGGGTCCTGTCACCGAGCTCGATGATCCGCTTCTTCTCGTTGAACGAGACGTTCGAGAGCGAGCGGGTCCGGATCTCGAGCGCAGGGTTCTTGCCCGCGGTGACGGTCTTCACCGCGGCGTGCGCGAGCCTCTCGATCTTGTCGAGAGTCTTCTTGTCCTTCGCTTTGGCCGCGTGCCCGTTCTTCTGGGCTCCCGCGGCGGTCTTCTTCGCTGCCATCTATGTTCTGCTCCCGTAGGCCGCCATCAGATCAGCTCGAGCTGCACGCCCTTGGCGCGCTTGTCCGTCTTGCCGCTCTTGCCGTTCTTCCCCGCTTTGCCCCCCTTCACGTTCTTCTCGTGCTTGGGAGCCTCCCCCTTCGCCTTCCCTTTCGTCCTTGCGGCGGGGGCAGCCGGCGGGGGCATCGAGTCGGGAGGCGGCGGGACGCTCTGCGCGGCGGGGGCCGACCCCCCTTCGTCGGGCGTCTCTTCGCTGACGTTGACGAAGTTCGGCAGCGCGTCCGTAAACGCTTGCTGAACCTTCGCCTTCGGGATCCCGATGATGTTCGAGATCGCCTGGCTGACCTCGGGGATGTAGCGCTGGAAGAGCGAGAGGCGTCGCCCTTCGCTGAGCGCCTTCTCCCGCGCTCGCAGGTGCGCGCCTAGCTTCCGCCCGCACTCCTGAATGGCGAGCTTCAGCTCCTTCATCAGCTCGTCGTAGTGGGCGACCGCTTCTTTCGCCTCGCTCGTGAACGGGACCCACACGCTCGCGAGGTGGACGGCGATCGCGAGAGGCGCCACCGGGAGCGACCCCTTCGGCTGCGCGACCTCGTACGACTTCCAGTTCGTCTCGTAGACCGCCTCGCTGATCGCGCACGCCTTCGGCTGGTATTGCAGGGGGACGCGGTTCGCGAGGCGGAGGATCTCCGCCTGCTCCTCGAGCGGCAGCTCGCCGCCGTACGCGAGGCCCACCTCGACGACGAACGGGTTGCCGCGGTAGACGGCCGGAGGTCGCGTCGTCGAGGCGTAGAACTCCGCCTTGAAGCGGCGCTTCAGCCCCTCGACGATCAGCCCCTCGCCGATCGGCACCACGCACGACGCCGGCGGCGCCATCAGCTTCACCTCGCCGAGCGCCTTGTGCAGGCGCTCCGCCTCGTCGCTGTGGATCGACGCGGCCTCCTTCTTCGGGGGCACCTTCGCCGCCTTGCAGATCTCGTCGGCGACCTTCGGGCTCACGCGCGAAAAGTCGTCCATCAAGACGTCCTTCACCGTCTTCCCCGGCGAGTCGTTGAGCATGCTGAGCAGCATCCCGAGCTCGACCCCGTGCGGGTGCGGCTTGATCTCTTGCGCTTCGCGCGGCAGATCGTTCGAGACGCGCGGGAACGACATGATCTCCGCCTTCGGCGGGTGGTACGTGAGCGCGAGGTGCGGGTTCGCGACGACGGTCTGCTCGAGGTACGCCTCGACGCCGGTTCGCCCGCCACGGTAGGCCGCGACGAGGTCCATCTCCACGCGCGTCCCGTGCTCGCGGGTGCGACCTTCTTTCTCGTCGGCTTCCCAGTCGACCGCCCCTTCGCTCACGATGTCGGGCTGGTTCCGCTTCGTGTCGATCCGGAGCTCGATCTTGTAGGCAGGGCGCCCCTTGCCAGTCTTCGAGATGATCGTGACGGGTCGCCCCGTCGTGAGCTGCGCGTACAGGCCTGCCGCGCTGATGCCGATCCCCTGTTGGCCGCGCGACTGCTTGAGCCGGTGGAACTTCGACCCGTAGAGGAGCTTGGCGAAGATCTTCGGGATCTGCGGCTTCACGATCCCGGGGCCGTTGTCCTCGACGATCACGCGGAAGCGGTTCTCGGCGAGCTCTTTGATCTCGACGTACAAGTCAGGAAGGATCCCGGCCTCCTCGCAAGCGTCGAGCGAGTTGTCGACCGCCTCCTTCACCGTCGTGAGGAGCGCCTTCGCGGGGTTGTCGAAGCCGAGGAGGTGGCGGTTCTTCGTGAAGAACTCGCTCACCGAGATGTCGCGCTGGCGCGAGGCCATCGTCTCGGCGGTGGCTCTTCGGGCAGGTTTCCTCGCGCTCGCGGCCCCCTCTTCCTCGGCAGGGTCGGCGGTCTCTACGGCGGCGGGGCGCGGCGTGACTTTGGGCATTGCACTTCGCCGGTTATCGCCCGGGTGAACGGGTGTCAAGGAAACGGGTTACCCTGGTGTCCTCATGGAGGGCCTTTCGCGCATCCGGAGCCCGCGCGCGATCCTCGCGCTTCTCACGGCGCTGAACCTCCTCAACTACATCGACCGGTACGTTCTGTCGGCCGTTCTCCCGCTCATCCAGGACGACCTTCATCTGTCGAACACGCTCGCGGGGGCCTTCGGGACGGTGTTTCTCGTCGGGTACTTCGCGACGAGCCCCCTCTTCGGCCGGCTGGCGGACCGGACCGACGTTCGCGGGGGGAGAAAAGGGCTGATGGCGATCGGGGTCGCGGTCTGGAGCGCGGCCACGTTCGCGTCGGGGCTCGCGCGCGGCCCCTGGTCGCTCGCGGGGGCGCGCGCGGTCGTCGGCGTGGGCGAGGCGAGCTACGCGACGGTCGCCCCCACGATCATCGACGACATGGCCCCCCCGGCGAGGAAGGGGCGATGGCTCGCAGTCTTCTACGTCGCCATTCCGATCGGGTCGGCCCTCGGGTTCGTGGTCGGGGGCCTCCTCGGCAAAATCGGGTGGCGCGAAGCGTTCTGGATCGTCGGCGGGCCCGGAGTCCTCGCCGCGATTACCTGCCTCTTCATCGCCGAGCCGGTGCGCCGCGCCCAGCGCGAGCCGATTAAGGTCTGGGAGTCGATCGCGACGCTGAGCGCGCTGCCGCTCTACCGCCGCGGCGTCCTCGGGTACGCCGCGCAGACCTTCGCCATCGGGGGGTTCGGGTACTGGGCGCCGAAGTTCCTCGCCGAGGTCTACGGGCTCCCGGTGAGCCAGGGGGCGACGACGTTCGGCGGCATCCTCGTCGTCGCCGGGGGGATCGGGACGTGGCTCGGCGGGACCTGGGCGGATCGGTGGGCCGCGCGCACGGGCGTATCGGGTCATGCCACCGAGGCCGCCCGGGTCGATCTGCGCGTCTGCGCCATCACCGGCGCCCTCGCCGCGCCGCTCGCCGCCGCGGCGTTCTGGTCGCCAGGCCCGAAGGCGTTCTTCGGGTTCGCGTTCGCGTGCGAGGTCGCCGCCTTCGCGTCCACATCGCCGATCAACGCGGCACTCTTGCGCTCCGTCCCCACGCATCTGCGCGCGAGCGCGATGGCGCTGTCGATCTTCACCATCCACTTCCTCGGCGATCTCTGGTCGCCGCTCGTGCTCGGAGCCCTTCGCGACGTGCTCTCCGCGCCGATCGCGATGATGGGGGTGCCGATTGCACTGGCGTTGAGCGCGGGACTCTGGGTCCCACCTCCGCGAGGAAAAGACGAGGCGCTCCTCCGCGACGGAGCGTGAACGGCAATAAAGCTGCGGTATGCGCGGTTGACCGCGACGCCTGCACTGCGCTACGCAGGCGTGGCTTTTCGGCGATGCTGCGTCGCCGCGGGCCGTTGAAATCGTTCGGTTTCGCTCGATCGCTCGCCGACCTCCAGCTCTCACCGCGCCCGCCGCCCCCCACCTGACACACGACCCGGCTCACACGATTGCCACGATGCGAAGCACGCCGGTCCGCCCCCGCCTCTGGCACGCGCGCGAGGGCCACGTGTTGACCGCTCGTCGGCTTCGCCGCGGGCGGGCGGTCCTCGCGCTGCTCGCGGCGCTCCTCGTGGCCGCCGCGACGCTCGCCCTGCCGCGACTCGCGGGGGCGCAGACCGTCGGCAGCGCCGACGCTGGGGCTCCGCACGGCAACGGCAAAGGGAACGGCAACAAGAAAGCCTGGCCCACCAAGCAGCCCTGGGCGCCCCGCCCCGGCACGATGACCGACGCCGGCGCCGACGCGATGCCGTACGCGGCTCCCCTGCAAGCCCCGCCGGCGATTCCTGACGAGGAAGACGCGGACGGCGGGACCACCGCGTCGGCCATCGACGCAGGCCCGCAAGTCATCGCCAACGCCGCCGCCGCCGCCGCGGCCGCCGGCCCGACGATCCGCATCCCGCCGACGGACGCCGAGAAGGCAGAGGGGTCGCCGATCACGAAGATCGAGATCTCGAACAACCGTCGCGTCACCAAGGACGACATCCAGACGTACATGCGCGAGAAGGTCGGCCAGCCGTTCAAGAGGGAGCTCCTCTCGAACGACGTCCACGCGCTCTGGGACTCAGGCTTCTTCGACGACATCGAGGTCGACCTCGAGCGAAGCGACGAGGGCGTGAGCCTCCGCTTTTTGGTGCGCGAGCGGCCGAACATCAAGTCGATCGAGTTCTCCGGAAACGAGGAGATCGAGAACGACAAGATGCTCGAGGCGGTCGAGATCAAGGCGAACACGATCTTGAGCGTGCCGGCCGTTCGCCGCAGCGTTCAGAAGATCAAGGACGCCTACGCCGAGAAGGGCTTCTTCCTCGCCGACTGCGAGTTCACCGTCGAGCCGCAGCGCGACAACGAGGTCATCGTCAAGTTCAAGGTCACCGAGCACCAGCCGGTCACCGTGCGGCGCGTGAGCTTCATCGGCAACGTGCACGTCTCGGACGACGAGCTCCGCGACAACATCCAGACAGGGAACGGCGGGTTCTTCGCGTTCGGGTCGGGAGGGCCCTACCGGCAAGACGTCTTCGAGCGCGACGTCCTCCTCTTGAACGCCCTCTATTACGACAAGGGCTTCATGAGCGTGCAGATCGGCACGCCGCGCGTCATGCTCACCCCCGACCGCGAGGGGATCGAGATCACCGTCGTGATCCACGAAGGGCCGCGCTTCAAGATCCGCCAGCTCAAGGTCTACGAGCGCGACGACGAGGGGAAAGAGATCGAGCCCATCGGCGGCCGGCGCGCCCTCGTGCAGATGCTCCACGCTCACTCGGGCGACTGGTTCAACCGCGCCGAGCTCGTGAAGGACCTGCAGGACATCCGGACGCTCTACCGCGACAAGGGGTACGCGAACGTCGAGGCGGAGCCCGACACGGAGCTCGACCCGATCCACGAAGAGGTGGACATCATCATCCCGATCCGTCGCGGGCCGCTCGTGTACGTCGAGCGGATCGAGGTGAAGGGGAACACGAAGACGCGCGACAGCGTCCTGCGGCGCGAGATGGAGATCCAGGAGGGGCAGCTCTTCTCGGAGTCGAAGCTCGAGAACTCGCGCAAGCGCATCACTGCGCTCGGGTACTTCGAGCGCGTAGACGTCTCGACCGAGCAGGGCTCGACGCCGGACAAGATCATCATCGACTTCGAAATCGGCGAGAGACCGACCGGGACGTTCCAGGTCGGCGCCGGATTCAGCTCGGTCGAGAACTTCATCGCGACGGCGCAGGTGCAGCAGGCAAACCTGTTCGGCAACGGGCAGTCGCTCGCGCTCCAGGCGCAGGTGAGCGGGCTGCGGCAGCTCGTGACGTTGCGCTTCTTCGAGCCGTACTTCCTCGGCACGGACTGGTCGTTCAGCACGGAGCTCTTCGACACGCTCTACGTGTTCCCGTCGTTCTCGCGCCGGTCGATCGGCGGGTCGATCACCTACGGCTACGCGCTCATCCAGCCGTGGGTCCGCCTTTCGCTCACGGGGACCGCCGAGGAGGACCAGGTCAACACCGCGCAGGTGAACACCTTCTTCGGGGCGACGCCCGGCTACATCTCGATCTTCCAGCGCCTCCCGCTCGCGAACCTGTTCAACGACGGGCGGACGATCTCGATCAAGCCTTCGCTCGTCATCGACACGAGGAACAACCGCCTCTATCCGTCGAGCGGCATCTTCATCCAGGCCTCTTCGGAGATCGCGACCGAGTACCTCGGGTCCGAGATTCAGTTCCTGCGCAACCAGCTGACGGGGCGCTTCTACTACCCGCTCGGCGGCGGGAAAGGGCCCGGCCAGGGGTTCGTGCTCAAGCTGAACACGCAGTTCGGCCTCATCACGAGCCCGAGCTCGGCGGGCGTGCCGATCTTCACCCGCTATTTCCTCGGCGGCATCCTCGACCTGCGCGGCTACCAGCTGAGGACGATCGGCGCTCGCCTCCCGCTGAACCAGTCGCTCGACCCGAACTCCCCGCCGATCGCGAACGGCGCGAACATCGGGGGCAACCTCGAGATGTACGAGAACCTCGAATTCGAGTTCCCGATCCTCGACACCGTCGGCATCCGCGGCGTCACCTTCTTCGACGCCGGCAACTCGTGGAACACCGAGCAGCAGTACTGCAAGACGACGCCTGCGCCTCAGTTCGACCCGACCGTTAGCCCGTGCTTCTCGTTCCCGAACAGCCTGCAGTACGTGCGAACGTCCGTCGGCTTCGGGATCCGGTGGTTCTCGCCGCTCGGGCCGCTCCGGTTCGAGTGGGGGTTCCCGCTGGCGCCGCTGTCGTACGAGCAACACTCGGTGTTCGAGTTCACGATCGGGAATTTCTTCTAGGGTACCGCTCACTTAGCGGCGCGGGCCATCGGCGCCTCCCCCCTCGCGGACCCATCGTCCCGGGCCCCCCGCCGTGTTAGAAAGCCCCCCTCTCATGACGCAGCCCACCGGCACCAATCCCGCCCAGAAGATCCCCGTCTCGATCCAGGACGAGATGCGCACGTCGTACCTCGATTACGCGATGAGCGTGATCATCGGGCGCGCGATCCCGGACGTGCGCGACGGCCTTAAGCCGGTTCACCGGCGCATCCTCTACAGCGCCTACGAGCAGAACCTGATGCCCGGCGGGGCGCACCGCAAGAGCGCCACGATCGTCGGCGACGTGCTCGGCAAGTACCACCCGCACGGCGACGCCAGCGTCTACGACGCGATGGTCCGCCTCGCGCAGGACTTCTCGATGCGCTACCCGCTCATCGACGGGCAGGGGAACTTCGGATCGATCGACGGCGATCCGCCGGCCGCCTACCGCTACACCGAGGCGCGCCTCTCGCGGATCGCGCTCGAGCTCCTCACGGACCTCGAAAAGGAGTGCGTCGACACCGCCGCGAACTTCGACGACACGCGCACGGAGCCCAGGGTTCTCCCGTCGCGCGTGCCGAACCTCCTCGTCAACGGCTCCGGAGGCATCGCCGTCGGGATGGCGACGAACGTCCCGCCGCACAACCTCGGCGAGATCGTCGACGCGACGATCCACCTCATCAAGAACCCCGACGCGCCGATCGACGACCTGATGCGGATCGTCCCCGGCCCCGACTTCCCCACGGGGGGGCTCATCTTCGGGCGGAGCGGGATCGAAGCGGCGCAGCGGACCGGGCGCGGGACGATCATCATGCGGGCGCGCTGGGAGGTCGAGAAGACCCCCGGCAAGACGGACCGCGAGACGATCGTCGTCAAAGAGCTCCCCTACCAGGTCAACAAGGCCCGCGTGCACGCCAAGATCGGCGAGCTGATGCGCGAGAAGAAGATCGAGGGCATCGCCGAGGCGCGCGACGAGAGCGACCGCGACGGGATGCGCTTCGTCATCGAGCTGAAGAAAGACGCGATGCCGCAGGTGGTGATCAACCAGCTGTACCGAATGACGGATCTGCAATCGACGTTCGGCGTCATCAACCTCGCCATCCACAACGGCCGCCCCGCGATCCTCGACCTGAAGCAGACGCTCGCCGCCTTCATCGAGCACCGGCGCGACGTCGTGACGCGCCGGTCGCGCTTCGAGCTCCGCCAGGCCGAGGGGCAGCGGGAGATCATCGAAGGGCTCGGGATGGCGATCACCGACATCGACGTCGTGATCAAGACGATCCGCGAGTCGCGCGACAGCGACGTGGCGAAGGCTGCCCTCATGCGTCTGCCGCTGAAGGGGCTCGAGCAGTTCGTCGCCCGCGCGGGGAGGCCGCAGGCGGAGATCGACGAAGCGAAGGCGAAGAACCCGTACACGCTCTCCGAGCGGCAGGCCAAGGCGATCCTCGAGATGCGCCTCTCGCGCTTGACGGGCCTCGAGGTCGAGAAGCTCGCGAGCGAGTACGGCACCCTGAGCGAGACGATCGGGCGGCTGCGCGCGATCCTCGCCGACGTGAAGCTTCTCTACGCGGTCATCGTGATGGAGCTCGAGGAGATCCGCGCGAAGTACGCCGACAAGCGCCGCACGGAGATCCTGCACAACGACGCCGAGATCAGCGACGAAGACCTCATCCAAGAAGAGGACATGGTCGTCACGATCTCCCACGCGGGGTACATCAAGCGGACGGCCCCGGCGGCGTACCGCGCTCAGAAGCGCGGCGGGAAGGGGAAGATAGGGATGGAGGCGCGGGACGAGGACTGGGTGACCCAGCTCTTCGTCGCGAGCACGCATGCGTACGTCTTCTTCTTCAGCGACAAGGGGAAGGTCTACGTCAAGAAGGTCTACGAGATCCCGATCGCGCCGCGCACGGCCAAGGGGCGCGCGATCGTGAATTTTGTCGGGATGGAGCCCGGCGAGAAGGTCGCGGCGATCGTCGAGGTGCCGAAGATCGAAGCGGGGCGCTTCGTGGCGACGGTCACGCGCAAGGGGCAGATCAAGAAGACGGAGCTCGTCGAGTACGAGAACTTCCGCGAAAAGGGGATCATCGGCGTCAAGATCGAGGACGGCGACCAGCTCCTGTCGGCCGCGATGACCGACGGCGAGCGCGAGTTCTTGATCGCGACCAAGATGGGCCAGTCGATCCGCTTCCCCGAGAGCCAGGTTCGCCCGATGGGGCGCGCCACTGTGGGGGTGAAGGCGATCGACGTCGGCGACGACGACGAGGTGGTCGGCATCCTCGTGACCGAGACCGACCGGAAGCACGTCCTGGCCGTGTGCGAGAAGGGGTACGGCAAGCGGACGAACATCGACGAGTTTCGCCTGCAGAACCGCGGCGGCAAGGGGATCATCCTCATCGACGCGAGCGAGCGAAACGGCCCAGTCGTCGACGTCAAGCTCGTCAAGGACGGCGACGAGGTGATGCTGATCACCGACAAGGGGCAGACGCTCCGGACCCGCACCGACGAGATCCGCGAGACGGGGCGAAACGCGCAGGGGGTGAAGATCATGTCGGTCGACGGCGAGGAGAAGGTCGTCGCGCTCGAGCGCCTCGCGGAGAGCCCGATCGAGGAGGAAGGGAGCGACGCGCCCCCCGGCACGTCGATGCCGCCGAGCATGCCGCCGCCGCAGAGCGAGCCCCCGGAGGGGGGCGAGGTCAATTGAAGAGCGCGCGTCGCGCCGGGAAGGTCGACCCAGCGAAGGTCCGCTCCACCCTCGCTCGCCTCGCGAAGATCCATCCCGACGCGCACTGCGAGCTCGATCACACCGACCCTTTCCAGCTCCTCGTGGCGACCGTCCTGTCGGCACAGACCACCGACGTGGCCGTCAACAAGGTGACCCCCGCCCTCTTCGCGAAGTACCCCGACGCGCGGGCGCTCGCGAAGGCGGACCCGCAGCGCGACGTCGCGCCGCTCCTGAGCACGCTCGGGATGTTCCGGCAGAAGTCGAAGAACATCGCCGGGCTCGCGAGGAAGCTCGTGGCCGAGCATGGGGGAGAGGTGCCGCGGACGCTCGCGCAGCTCGTCGAGCTGCCGGGGGTGGGGCGGAAGACGGCGAACGTCGTCCTGGGGGTCGCGTTCAACGCCCCGGAGGGGGTCGTGGTCGACACGCACGTGCAGCGGATCTCGCAGCGGCTCGGGTGGACGAAGAACACGGAGCCCGAGAAAATCGAGAAGGACCTCTGCGCGCTGATCCCGCGCGACAAGTGGGACCTCACGAGCCACGTCCTCATCTTCCACGGGCGGCGAATCTGCTTCGCGCGCAAACCCAACTGCGAAGGGTGCGGCGTCAACGACGTCTGCCGGTCAGCATTTCACGCCGAGACCGTCGGGAGAAAACCCGCGCGCGCGCGCCGGACAGATTGATTCACAGGAAGGGCGGAAGCGGTGAATTTGATCGAGGCCCCCTCTCCGCTTCCGACCTTCCGACCTTCCTGTTAAATCAACTCTCCCGGAACGCTGCGATCAGCCTCTCCGTCGCCTCGTACGGATCGATCTCTTTCGCCCCGACGGCGCGGACCGCCTCGTCGATCTTGTCCCCCAGCGCGCTGACCGCCGCTTCGATCAGCGCCTCGCGGAGCCCCTCGCGCACCTCCTCGGCCAGCCGGAGCTGCCTCCGCGCGCGACCCGCCTCGGTCTCTTCGACCCACCGCCGGTGCGCGTCGAGCGCCGTCACGACCTCGGCGATCCCCTCCCCTCGCGTCGCCACGCACTTCAAGATGGGCGGCGTCCAGCGCTCCGGCGGCGGGGCCCCCTCCGCGAGCGCGGTCACGGCCCCCGTCCCGGTCCTCACGTCGGAGTGGACCGCGTGTCCGCGCGACTTGCTCGCCGCCGCCATGGTCTCTCCTCCGAGTGCGATCATCAGCTCGAGGTCACGCACCGTGGAGTCCGCGCCGTCGCGATCCGCCTTGTTCACGGCGAACACGTCCGCACACTCCAGGATCCCGGCCTTGCTCGCCTGCACGTCATCGCCGAGCCCGGGGGCCATGACGACGAGCGTCGAGGAGGCCGTGCGGGTGATCTCGATCTCGTCCTGCCCCACCCCCACGGTCTCGATCAAGATCACCTGCGACCCGTACGCGTCGAGGACGCGCACCATGTCGCGCGCCGACTGCGACAGTCCCCCGAGATGCCCTCGCGTCGCCACAGAGCGGATGAACACGCCCTCGTCCGTCGAGTGCCGCCCCATCCGGATCCGGTCGCCGAGGATCGCCCCCCCCGAGTACGGGCTCGTCGGATCGACCGCGAGGACCCCGACGGTCATCCCCTTCTTTCGGTAAGCCTCGATGAGGCGATCGCAGAGCGTCGATTTCCCCGCCCCGGGGTTCCCCGTCACGCCGATCACGAGCGCCTTGCCGGTGTGGGGGAAGAGATCCTTGAGGAGCTGGACGTACCCCCCCGCCCTGTCGTCGACGAGGCGGAGCCCGCGCGCGACGGCGCGGAGTTCATGCGCGAGGATCCGCCCGGCAAGCTCGTTCATGCGCTGGATCCCTTACTTCAGCGCGGCCAGCTTCGCTCGCACGGCGGCGGCATCGACCGGACCGCGGCTCCGCAAGGCGGTCTCGTACGCGGTGCGCGCCGCGGCGATCTCCTTGTTCCCCACGAGCGCGTCGCCGTACGCGACCCAACCGGGGGCCCAGTCGGGGAACTCTTTCGTCGCCTTCTCGCCGAACGCCTTCGCGCTCGTCTCGCGACCCGCCGCGTGACAAGCCTCGCTCGCGCGGACCAACGACGCCGGCTCGCTGTGATCGAAGCCGTACGCAGCCTCGTACGCCTCGACGGCGAGATCGACCTCCCCCTTCTTCGCGTACGCATCGGCGATGATGAGCTTGGCCGGGGCGGAGTTCGCGACGATCCCGAGCGCCGCCTTCCCCTCCAGGATCGCCTGATCGAGGTCGTTCTCCGCGAGCGCCACGCGCCCCATCACGAGGTGGGAGCCGACGTCCGACGGGTCCGCTTTGATCGCGGTCTCCGCGGCGGCGAGCGCCTGCGGGAGTCGGCCGATCTCGACGTCGACCTCGGCGAGACGGCGGAGCGCGGCACTGAAATTGTGGCGCTCATTAATCGCTTTGTGGAGGAGGAGATCCGACTCCGCGTTCGCCGGCATCGTGCGCGCGAGCTCGTAGCTCTCTTCGGGGCCGTCGGGGTCGAGCGCGAGCGCCTTCCTCAGCTCCGCGACCCCGTCGTCGCGCTTGAGGCGCCGGACGAGCAGCCGCCCCAGCCACACGTGCCCCTCCCAGCGATCGGGCTGCCACGAGATCGCGGTCCGGAAGGACTGCTCCGCGGCGTCTTCCTTGAGCTCGAGCTCGTAGGCGAGCCCTTCGGCAAGCTCCGCTTCGTAGGTCTGCGTGCCGTTTGCGAGCGCTTGCTCCGTCTCGAGGAGCGCCTCGCTCGCACGCCTCCAGAGAAGGTGCGTATCCGCGGCGCACGCATGGCTCGCGTATCCCCCGCCAGGCAGGGACGCGATCGACCGGCACTCGGCCATCGCCTTGCCGTGGTCTCGCTGGTCGAGGGACACGCGGGCGACCTCGTAGTGAGCCTCGATCGCGAGCGGCCCGCGCGCGTACGCGAGCGTGCGCCTCAGCTCCGTCGTCGCCTCGGCGTAGTGGCCGGCGCGTCGCAGGGCGCGACCGTACGCGAGGCCCGCCGCCGCATCGCTGGGGGTAGCGCGTGACGCGGCGCGAAGCGCGTCGAGCTTCGACTCCTGCGCGTACGCGAGCCCCTCCGCGACGGGACCAAGACCAGGACCGCCGATCGAGACCAACGTCGCCAGAGCCACCCCCAGGCCACTCCGTGCACACCGCATCGCGCGTCTACGTAGCACGTCCGCGCGCTCCGTTCAGCGATGGCGTAGCCGGCTGTCAGCGCCCGCGAAGCCGGCCAAGCCCCCAGTCCGCCGCCTCCCGGACCATCGGCGAAGGGTGGCTCCGAGCCGCGTTCTCGAGCGCCGCCGCGGCCTCCGGAGGGGCCCCAACACCTGCGTTTCCGAGCACGATCGCCGCGTTCCGGGCGAGGCCTTCCGCCGTGGCCCGCCGAATGGGGGAGCCCTCGGAGAGCGTCCACCAGGCCGCGTCGTCCAGAGCCAGGAGGTCGACCAGCTCGGTCTCGCTCCAGCGCGCGTGCGGCTCGAAGGGGCCGGTCGCAGGCCCCGCGCCCCTGCTGCTCCGTCCCGCGCCTTCGGCGCTTGCGGTGGGGCGCGACCGGGCGGACTGGGACTGGTTGAACGGGCAGACGGTCTGGCAGTCGTCGCAGCCGAAGAGGTGGTCCCCGACCACCTCGCGCTGGTCGAGGGGGATCGCCGACCGGTGCTCGATGGTGAGGTAGGCGATGCAGCGGCGCGGGTCGAGGACGAATGGGCGCGAGAAGGCCTGGGTCGGGCAGGCGTCGAGGCAGCGGGTGCACGCACCGCAGCGTTCGCTCATGGGGGCGTCGGCGGTGAGCGAGAGACTCGTCACGACCTCGCCGAGCAGGACGAACGACCCTCCCCCCGGGACAATCAGCATCCCGTTCTTCCCGATGAAGCCGAGCCCCGCCCGCGCCGCCCAGGCGCGCTCGAGGAGTGGTGCGTCGTCGACCAGAGGGCGGGCGTGCACGGGCGCTTCGGGGGTCCCGAGCGAGCGGAGGAACGCCGCGAGCTGGCGGAGCTTCTTGCGCGTGCCGTTGTGGTAGTCACGACCGCGGGCGTAACGGGCGACGTGCCGGGCGAACGGGGGGTCCTTCGCTTCCTCGGCGAGGGGGCGTTGGTAGCGCCGCGCGACGCATACGACGGATCTTGCCCCCTCGAGAATCGCCTCGGTGTCGACCCGCTCTCGCACCGAGGCGTTCTCAGCGAGGTAGGCCATCTCGCCGTGCATCCCCTGATCGAGGAAGGCCCGGTACCGGGCGAAGTCCTCGCCGAGCGGCACGTCCGCTCGCGCGACCCCCACCGCGTCGAAGCCGAGCGCGCGCGCGCGATCACGGACGCGGGCGTCGAGGTCTGCACGTACGGAGGGCATTCTGACTGTGACTGCGGGTCTCAGGGTTCCCGAGCGTCCCGAGCGTAGCGCGGGGTGTCGCTCGGCGCCGCTCGCCACTACGATCCCACTTCGGATGGCCCGAGCGACCCAGGACACCCTCTTCGGCGGCAAGCTGAAGCTCTCGCAGCCTGCACGCGGCGAGGGGTACAGGGTCAACGTCGACGCGATCCTCCTCGCCGACTTCGCGCAGCAGGGGGGCCGGTCGAAAGTGGCGTTCGACCTCGGTGCGGGGGTCGGCGCCGTCTCGCTCGCGCTCCTTCACTGGAGCGCGGTCGAGCGGGTGACCCTGGTCGAGATCGACCCGCTCGCGGCGGAGCTCGCGCGCGCGAACCTCGACGCGAACGGCTGGAGCGAACGGGGCGAGGTCCTCACAGAGGACGTCTCCGTCGCCGCCCGTGCGCATCGCGGCGACGCGCACTTGGTGGTCTGCAACCCCCCCTATGTTCCGCCGGGGCGCGGACGCCCCTCGACGGTCGCGGCCCGTCGGCGCGCGCGTTCGGGAGATCTCGGCGCGTTCGTCGATGCCGCGCGCATGGTCCTCGGCCGGCGCGGGCGCGCCTGCTTCGTCTACCCCGCGCGTGAGATGGTGAGCCTCTTCGAGCAGCTCCGCGCGCGCGGACTCGAGCCGAAGAGGATGAGGACCGTGCGCGCGACCGCAGAGGACGCCGCGCGGATCGTCCTCGTCGAAGCGATGGCCGCAAAGCCCGGAGGACTGATCGTCCTGCCGGACATCGTCGAGCGCTCGTGACGATTCAACGCGCGCCGCGGAGCCGATCGAGCAGGATCGCACACGCGGCGCGAACGCTGAGGTGGTTGTATCCGCTCGCCTCGCTCGCGTGGATTGGCGCGATGACGGCGTCCGCCGCATCCAGCACTTCGCGCGCGAGCCCCCACCCGGTGCCGAAGAGCAGGAGCACTGGCTTCTCCCCCGCCCCCCCCTCGAGACGCGCCCGCGCCTCGCGCGCGTCCATCGGCGCCGACGAGACGCTCCGCGCAGCCGTCACCCACACCTCGATGTTCGCGCGCCCACCGAGCGCGACGTAGACGTCGTCGAGCGAAGGGGCCGTCTTGACGAGCGCGAGCGCGACCTTGCGATCGGGGATCCGCTTCCCGCTCGACCCGTCGCGCCAGTGCTCGCAGATTCGCGCGACCAGCTCGCGCTGCGCGGCGACAGGGTGGACGAGGAAGTAGTCCGTGCACCCGTACGTGCGGGCGCTCCGCGCGATGTCGTGGACATCGAGGTTGGTGATCGCGCTCGTCACCGTGGCCCCCTGTTGGTCGAGGACGGGCCAGTGCACGAGCGCGACGACGAGGCGCCTCACGTGCGCTCTTTCTCTCGCGCGCGCAGGTAGCGCTCGTACAGGTCGGGCCGCCGCTCGCGCGTCCTCTCTTCGGCCCGAGCGCGGCGCCACTTCTCGATCTCCGCGTGGTGCCCCGACAGGAGCGCCTCGGGGACGGCCACCCCGCGAAACTCGGCGGGGCGCGTGTACTGCGGGTACTCGAGCAGGCCCACGCCGGGCGCGTGCGACTCGTCCGTGGTCGACTCCTCGTTGCCGAGCACCCCCGGCAGGAGGCGCACGCACGCCTCGATGACGGCCATCGCCGCGACCTCACCCCCGGTCATCACGAAGTCGCCGAGCGAGATCTCCTCCGCGACATGAGCCCGCACGCGCTCGTCGAACCCTTCGTAACGCCCGCAGACGAGCGCCACCGCGTCGCGCGCCGCGAGCTCGTGCGCCTTGGCCTGGTCGAACGGCCGCCCCTGGGGCGTCAACAGGACCCGGTGAGCGACCTTCTCGTCGTTCTGGCGGGCGTCGGCGTCGAGCGACTCCATGCACGCGACGAGGACGTCGACCCGCATGAGCATCCCGCTCCCGCCGCCGTACGGGGTGTCGTCGACGCTCTTGTGCTTGCCGAGCCCGAAGTCGCGCGGGCTCCGGAGGCGAATCGAGAGCTGCCCCATCGCGAGCGCCCGACCGACGAAGCTCGTGCCGAGGAAGCCGTCGAAGATCTCGGGAAAAAGTGTGACGACGTCGACGCGCATGGTTCAGCTGCCGTGCAGATAGCACGAGGCCGGCGCCGGGAGCACTTCAGCCGCGCTCGAGGCCGTCGAGCGTCTTCAGCGCGATCTCGCCGGCGCCGAGATCGAGCGAGTCGACGAAGACGTCGATCAGCGGGACCTCCCAGTCCTTGCCGCCGTCGGCAGCCGTGACGACGAGCACGTCGACCGTGGGGTAGTTCTGAAGGTCCTTCACTGTGCCGATCGTGCGCCCCTCGTGGACGACGCGGGCCCCCTTCGCGTCGCAGACGTAGAACTCCCCATCGCCCAGCGGCGGGAAGTCACGCCTCTGGACGCAGATCAGCGCGCCGCGAAGCTCGTCCGCACGGTCGCGGTCGTCGATGGAGTAGAGCTTCATCAAGATCGCCCCGTCCGCCCGGCGCGCGCGGTCGATGCTCACCTCGTGCTCTTCGCCGTCGGGCAAGCGCACGAGCACCTCGTCGCGGTCGAGGAGGACTTCGCTGTCCTCGTTGAACAGCTTCAGCCGGATCTCGCCGCGGACGCCGTGCGGCCTTGCCACTTCGGCGAGCGGGACCCAGTCGTCGGGCGAGACCACGGCGCGCCTCGCACCCTAGTCGACGATGTCGAGGTGCGCGCGCCGCCCCAGCTTCGTCGAGACCGCGGTGAGGATCGTGCGCATCGACTGCGCCGTCCGGCCGTCCTTCCCGATGACCTTGCCGATGTCTTCCTTCGCCACCCGGAGCTCGATGAGGCTGTTGTGCTCCCCGGCGATCTCGGTGACGACGACTTGATCAGGATGGTCCACTAGCTCGACTGCGATCGCTCGAATCAGGTCTTTGAGGGGCATGGAGGGACCTCCGCGCGTCGAAGGGCGCGGCGGCAGGGAGTAGGGAGTTGAATGGGGATGGACTGGGAGAAGTATAGCGTGCCGGCTTCGATCAGGCCGGCTTCGCGGCGGCGGCGATCTTGGCGGCGGCCTTCAGGAGGCGCTCCACCGTCTCGGACGGGGTCGCACCATGGCTGCGCCAGTAGTCGAGCCGCGCGAGGTCCACGAGGAGGCCGGACCCGAGGTCCTTCTTGGCGGGGTCGAACGTGCCGATCTTCTCGAGGAAGCGGCCGCCACGAGGGGCACGGTGGTCGGTGACCACGAGGCGGTAGAAGGGCTTCTTTTTGGCGCCTGCGCGGGAGAGTCGGATGTGGACGGCCATGGGGCTTTGTTCTCTTGATCGGTTCTGCCTGGGCGGCGGAAGGTAGCACGCGCTAACTCCCTTGCCAGCTCGGGGGCGCGCACCTTGCCCCAGCCTGGGCATCGGTGCAAGCGCGAATCGCACGTTCAGGGGGGGCGGACCTAGCCGTTCACGCTCATGACGCGGGTGAGCCGCATCACCAGCCCGGGATGGAGCAGCGCGCCGTACATCTTGAGCTCGCCAGCGCGCATCGCGGTCATCACCGACTGGCTCAAAGCGACCTGTTCCTTGTCCCTGGGATCGGGGATGGGGAGGCCCAGCGGCCGCGTCAGCGGCATGTTCGACATCGCCATAATCATGTCCGAGGTGCCGCGGATGGCGAGGTCGGGGACGCCGACGATTCCGTCGTGGATCGTCAGTCGGCCGCGCTGGAAGCGGAGCGTGAGGCACACGTCGGCGTCCTCGGCGACGATGGCGATCGTCCCGTCGAGGGCATCGAAATCAGGGATCTTGTGGGGCTTCGCCTCGAGGTTCTGGCGGACGAGGTCCGCGAGCATCGACGCGAGACCGTTGTCCTCGGCGCCGGGGGCCAGATCGATGGAGACCATGCACGCCTCTAAGCGAAGGCGTCGGGGTGCGCCACACCAAAGCGCGCGGCCGCGCCCCTTCGTGCTACTTCCTCGGGCGGAAGCGATGACCCCCGCGGCCGTGACCGGTTTTCGAGACCTCCGCGAAGGGGGCGCCTGGACCCGGACGCAGAGGCTCAAGAACGGCGTCATCGTCGTCGTCGTCCGCGCCGCGCTGGCGCTGCTCGTTCCCCTCCCTGCGCGCGTGCTCCGCGTCCTCGGGCGGGGGGTCGGCTTGATCGCGTACGCGTTTGGAAGACGCGCGAGGGGCGCGGCCCGAAGGAGCGTCGCCCGGGTGTTCCCCGAGATGAGCACACGCCGAGCAGGCGCTATCGTCTTTCGCTCCTACGCCGCGCTCGGGGGGTATCTGGGAGACGCCGTGGCATCGCTCGACCCGCGCAGGCCGCTCGAGCCTCTCGCGGTCGACGACGCGGCGCTCGCGCTCTTCGCGAAAGCGCGCTCCGGAAGCGTCGGTCGTCCCGGACACGAGCGCGAGCCGCGCGGCGTCCTCTTCGCGTCCGCGCACCTCGGACCTTGGGAGCGGGTCGCGGCGACGCTCGTCGCGCGGGGGGTTCCGATGACGGTACTCGCGCGGGAGACCTACGACCCGAGGCTCGCGTCCGTGTACGACCGGCTCCGCGCCGCGCGCAGCGTCCGCGCGATCTACCGCGGCCTCCCCGGAGCCTCGACGCGGATAGTCCGAACGCTGCGAGAAGGGGGAGTGCTCGGCGTCCCGATGGACCTTCGCTCGCGGGTCCCGTCCGTCGAGGTCACGTTCCTCGGCCAGCGCGCGAGCGTCCCGGTCGGCCCCGCGCGTATCGCGCTCCGGATGGGGGCCGCCGTGATCGTCGGTACGGTCGCGCTCGACCCATCGGTCGCCGGTGGCCTCCGGATCACGTGCACGGAGATCCCCACGGCCGATCTCGTCCCCGGCCCGGCGGGCGAAAAGGAGCTGACGGCACGGCTCGCGGCGGAGCTCTCGGCGCGGATCCGCGCTCTGCCGACAGAGTGGGTCTGGATGCACGATCGCTTTGGCGGAGACCTCGAAGGCAGCTCTCGGGCGCAGCGCGCTCAACATCAGTTAGACTGATCCTCGGCGTGGCCGATCCTGAAAAACTGGTCCCGCGCATGAAGGGGGACTTTAGCGAAGCCAAGCTGCGGGAGCTTTCGCTCGCGGCCGTGGATCGCTTCGTTCTGTCGCTGGTCGATGGCGCGACGTCCGCCAAGGCCCTGGCCGACACCGTAGGGCTCTCGACCGAAGAGGTCCTCGCGTCGCTGCTGAAGCTCGAGTCGATGCAGGTCATCGTGCTCCCGGCTTCGCGCCCAGCGCAGGGGGGGCCACCTCCGCTTCCGCAGGGGACGCCCACCGGCGCGGATGCAGCGGGGGGCGACGGCGCGGGCGAGCCGGATCTCGAGCCGGAGCACCGCAAGCAGATCGACGAGATGTACGCGCGCCTCGAGACGCTCGATCACTACGCCCTCCTTGGCGTACCGCGGACGGCGGATCGGAAGGGGGTCAAGCGCGCGTACTTCGAGCTCACGTCGCGCTTCCACCCCGATCGCTTCTTCCGACGGCGCCTGGGGCCGTACAAGCTCAAGATGGAGACGGTCTTCGGTCGCATGACCGAAGCGCACGACACGCTGACGGCAAAAGACAGGCGCGCGGAATACGACGCGTACCTCGGCTCGGTCGAGAAGACCCGATCCATCGAGCAGATGCTCGCCGAGGCGATGACGGAGATGAAGTACGCCGAGGAGGCGACGCTCCGCGAGGGACAATCGCCGGCCCCGCCTCCTCCTCCCGCTCCCGCTCCCTCTCCCCCATCCCCTTCCCGTCCCGATTCGCAGCCTGCGGTCGGCGCAAAGCCCGGCCCGCTCCCCTCGACGCCGAACCTTGGAGCGTTCATCGCCGACGCGCTCGAGGGGCCCGGACCGTCGCGGCCTCCCCCCGCGGAACGCATCAGCGTGCCGCCGATCCGGAGCCAGCCCCCAGGCGCAAAGGCGCGCGAGCTGCTCGCACGGCGCCTCACCGGCAACAGCGTCCGCGCCCCCGAGGCGCCGAAGCCACCAACGATCGCCTTCGCCAAGACCGGCGACGCCGTGGACGCCCTCAAACGACGCTACGAAGAGAAAGTCTCCGCGGCGCGCACGTCCCAGGCGCGGAAGTACACGAAGGCCGGTACGGATGCGATCGCGAAGGGGGAGATGGTCACGGCGGCGCAGTCGCTTCGCGTCGCGATCGAGTTCGATCCGGACAACGCCGAGCTCAAGACGGCCTACGAGAACGCGCAGGCCGCCGCCGACGCGATCCTGGTCGAGCAGTACCTGAAACAAGCGGAGTACGAAGAGCGGTCCGAGCGCTGGGCCGACGCCGGGCGCTCGTGGAGCCGGGTCGCGCGCACGCGGGCCTCCGATGCGAAGGCCCACGACCGCGCGGCCCACTGCACCTTGAAGGCCGACGGAAACCTCCACGAGGCGGCGGCGATGGGTCAGCGGGCCGTTCAGCTCGAGCCGAAGAACCCCGCGTTCCGCCGGACGCTCGCGAACGTGTACCTCGCAGCTGGTTTGTCCTTGAACGCCAAGCGTGAGCTCGAAGCGGCCCTCCAGCTCGCTCCCGACGACGCGAACACCACGGCCCTATTGAAGCGCATCGCGAAGGGCTCGTAACCTCCATGCGCCTCGTACGGATCGCCTCACGGTAGAAAACCGGCCACGCTTCGCAGAATTAGGGCATCCTTTTGCCCTGGGACGCTAGCGCACGAGACATCGCCGCTCCTCCCTGGCGCGGCCCTCGTCGCAAGTGCCTCTTGATCGACGGGAGAGCCGCGGATGGAGAAGGTAATTGGCATCGACCTAGGCACGACGAACTCGTGCGTCGCCATCGTCGAGAACGGGAGCCCAGTGGTCATCCCGAACCGAGGCGGCTACAAGACGACCCCCTCGATGGTGGCCGTCACCGAGGCGGGAAAGCGCCTCGTCGGGCACATAGCCAAGCGACAAGCGATCACCAACGCGGAGAACACCGTGTACGCCGCGAAGCGCCTCATCGGGCGCAAGTGGAACTCCCCGCAGGTGAAAAACGCGGTGGCCACCTCGAGTTACAGGATCGTCGAGGGGCCCCACCGCGACGTGCGGATCGTCCTACGCGACAAGGACTACAGCGTCGCCGAGATCAGCGCGATGGTCCTCCAGGAGATGAAGGTCATCGCCGAGGACTATCTCGGGGAGACCGTCGTCAAGGCGGTGGTCACAGTCCCCGCCTACTTCAACGACAACCAGCGGCAGGCGACCCGCGACGCGGGGGAGATCGCCGGCCTCGACGTCATCCGCATCATCAACGAGCCGACCGCCGCGGCCCTGGCCTACGGGCACGGGCGGAACATGGAGAAGGTCGTCGCCGTGTACGACTTCGGCGGCGGCACGTTCGATATCTCGATCCTCGAGATCGGCGCGCACGGCGTCTTCAAGGTCATCGCGACCGCGGGCGACACGTTCCTCGGCGGCGAGGACGTCGACGCGCGGATCATCGACTGGCTCGTCCAGGGGTTCAAAGAGGAGCACTCGATCGACCTGCGGCAAGACAGAATGGCGCTCCAGCGCCTCAAGGACGCGGCCGAGAAGGCCAAGTGCGAGCTGTCGAGCGTGCGCGAGACGGAGGTGAACCTCCCCTTCATCATCTCGAGCGGCCGGAACGAGGCGCTTCATCTGCAACGGGCGCTCACGCGGGCGACGCTCGAGGAGCTGAGCGAGGACCTCATCGAGCGAACGGTGGACATCTGCCGCCAGACGCTCGAGGACGCGCGCCTCGGCAAGGACGAGATCGACGAGGTGCTCCTCGTCGGCGGGATGACCCGCATGCCGAAGATCCAGCAAGCGGTGCAGGAGTTCTTCGAGCGCGAGCCGTCGAAGGGGGTGCACCCGGACGAGGTCGTCGCGCTCGGCGCCGCCATCCAGGGCTCGGCGCTCCTCGACGACAAGCAGGAGATGATCCTCCTCGACGTGACGCCGCACGCGCTCGGCATCATGACGCACGGCAACTACTTCGAAGAGCTGATCCCGCAGAACACGACCGTCCCGACGCACCGCACGAAGATCTTCACGACGAGCCGCGACAACCAGACCGCAGTGAAGATCCTCGTCATGCAGGGGGAGAAGGAGAACGCCGAGGACAACGAGCTCCTGGGAGAGTTCATCCTCACGGGACTTCGCCGCGCCCCCAAGGGGCAGGTCGAGATCGAGGTCACCTTCGAGATCAACGCCGGTCTCGAGATCCTTCGCGCAGACGCTCACGATGCCGTCGGCGTTGATCTCGAACGTCACCTCGATCT
>JBKQKP010000300.1:0-14934 GCA_052147435.1 Polyangiaceae bacterium
GCGAGCTCGGACCGATGATCGCGAGCCCCGCCGTGGTCGCCGAGAGGTTCAAGCCGGGGGTGTCGTCCGTCGGCGAGTCACGCTCGACCCTCCCTTGCACCGTGATGACTCCGTGCAAGTGATCGAGCGCGAGGGCTCCGCGCGGCAGGCGCGCGCGGAGCTTGTGCAGGTCGATCTTCCCCTCGAACTTCACCCGCCCGAACGCCTGCTTCCACGACTCGAGGAATGACCCCGTCCCCCCGATCGTGATCGCCGGGGACGTGAGGACGATGTTCCCGACGTCGTCGATCTCCGCGTGCGCGCGGCCGGCGATCTGGCGCCCCTTCAGGACGGCGTTCATCCCGAGCGAGACCCCTTCCACGGGACCGAGCGAGCATCGGCCCAGCTCGAGCCCCACGCGCCCGTCCCCCCCGTCGCGCCGCACGGTCACGTCCACGTCCATCGACGCGAGGCACCCCGAGAGCCCCTCTTGCACCCTCGACACGCGACCGAAGCGCGCGAGATCGACCCCCTCCCCTTTCACCTGCACGTGCGCCGCTCCGAGGGAGGAGTGAAACGACGCCTCGATCGGATCGCCGAGCCCGTCGATCTCGATCGGATCGACCGAGATCTCGCCGTGCGAAAGCAGGATTTGCCCGACGTGCACGTTCACGTTCTCGCTCGCGCGCACGATGTGCACTCGGATCTGATCGATCTTCGTCACGTTTCCGATCGACAGCTCCCCTTCCCCGTCGAAGTCGGGCGTCCCGTCCCCGTCGGCGTCGAGCGACACTTGCACGTGCGCTCCGCTCGCCGGCCCGTGGATCTCGAGTACGGCGCCCGAGAACTGGTACCCCCAGAAATCGAGGAGATCTCCGTGCACCGTGACGTCGATCTTCGGCAAAGACGTCGTTCCGCGCACCTGCGCCGCGATCGCGACGTGCTTCACGTTCATCACGCCGTGGCCGAGGCCGAGCACCTCGCCGTTCAGCTTCACGTCGAGCGCACCTCGATCGAAGTCCACCACCCCGTGCGTTTTCAGCTCGGTGCTCCCCCGCGCGACCGGTCCGAGCCGCGGCACCGCGTCGAGCGCGTGGACGTGCGTGTCGCCGTCGAACTTGAGCTCGTACGAGCGCCCCTTCGGAGCGAGGCTCAGCTTGAGCGCAGTCGGGGCGCCGGGCTCGTCAGCGGCGATGCTTGCGTCTGCGCGGAGCCCTGTCGTCGGCTCCTTGGAGACCGACGCCCGGATCCTCGCCTTCGGGACCAGGAAGCCCGCGACCTGCCCGGCCGCGAGCTCGATCGTCCCCTTGGCGCTCAGCGCCCCCGCTTCGCTTCTTGCGAGCGACACGTCGCCCGTGGCCGCGAGGTGCGTGCTCGGGGCGGCCGAGACGATCGTATGCACGTCGATGGCGCGCGCATCGAAATGAAGGTCGGCGGTCTGCCCCACGCCGAGGACGATCGGCCCGGTCACGTCGAAGGAGGCGTCCCCCTGCGTCGATCGGGCGTGGACTTCGAGCCGAGGGAGCTTGCCGTGTACATCGACGTGGGCCGACGCTGGACCGTCGATGGGCGACGCCGGCCATAGCGCGCGGATCGCCTCCGGGGCGACCGTCGGAGCGTCGATCGTCGCGTCGATCGCGTCGCCGTCGACCGAGCTGGTGGACGTGTTCGGGATCCCCGCGATCGTGCCGTTCCAGATGACCTTCACTCCGACTTCGCCGCCGCTCGGCGCTGGGAGCACGATGTGCGCCTCGGCGTTCCCGTGTGCGTCCGCGTGCAGGGGCATGCCTCGCGTCGTGAGGGAGAGGCCTGCGACGTCGACCGCGATGCGCGAAGGATCGACGGCGACGTGCACGTGGACCGCATCGACGTCCGCGTCCACCGGGAGCCCGTTCACGGGGGTGCCGTGGACCCAGACGTGAGCGACCTCCAGGCGGTCGATCGTGACGCGCACGCCGCGCCCACGGGGACCAGCGGGGGGCGAAGGGGCGGCGCGGGACGTGAGCGCGCGTTCCACGCCGAGGGTCCCTTGTTCGTCACGATCGAAGTCGAACTCGAGGGTGCGCGCCGACACGTCGGTGAGGTGAACGACGATCGGCCCTTCCCCCGACAGGAGACTCCCTACGAGCTCCTTCAGCGCGATCCGCGCGCGCAGTCCGTGCGCCTCCGCCACGAGCGCCCCCCTCGGATCGAGGAGTCGCACGTTCGCCTCCTCCACGCCGCCGAAGTCGAGCTCCCCGATCGAATCGATCGCGATCCTCCCCCGAAACACCGACGCCAGCAGCGCATCGACGCGCGACGACACTCCGCCCCGGAACGGTGCGATGTCGATGTGAAGAGCCACCGCCACCACGAAGGCGGCGACGAACGTGACGAGGAGCCCGAGCGCCGCCGCCGCCCAACCGAAGAGGCGCGCGAGAAGGGGGAGCACGCGCCCGGCGGCCATCTCAGTACGCCTCACCGATCCCGAACGCGATCGCGAGGGGGACGTTCGTGAACAGCTGCGGCACCTCGCCGTTCTCGGGGTTGTGCTTCGCGGCGTCGTACTCGTTCAGGTAGCCGATCACCTGCAGACCGTTGATGCGGTAGCCGAGGTCGAGGCGGATCGGGCCGACGGGGGTGTCGTAGCGCACGCCGAGGCCGCACGAGACGTGCGGGTGATCGAGGCGGAACGTCGCGACGTTGGGCGACACGTCCCCCGAGTCGCAGAAGACGGCGGCCGAGAACGGGCCGGAGACCTCGAAGCGGGCCTCGATCGACAGCTCCCAGAGCGTCATCCCGGCGATGGGGAGCGCGCACGACGGAGACGAGGCCTCGGCTGTCCCGGGGATGCAGCCGTTGGCGATCTGGGACGCCGCCGTCGCGGGGAGGAGAAACGGCACGTACCCGTACGGAGCGATTCCGCGCACGGGGTAGCCGCGATTCGTGGAAGGGCCGCCCGACGTGAAGCCGCGGAAGTACGTCTCTTCGATCTCGCGCGTCCGGTCCGGATCTCCGTCGCCGCGCGGCGAATATGCCCCCGCGTCCTCGTTGGGGAGGTATTTCGCGACCTGGTAGTTCGACGGGAAGAGGAAGCCCAGGGACCCGCGCGCCGCGATCGTCACGCGCTTCGACACGGGAACGTACCCGCGCGCTTCGGGTTGAATGCGGACGTCGTGCGCGTTGCTTCCGAAGATGCTGCTCGCGACCTGAAAGTCGTTGCTGAGGTAGATCCCCGAGTGCGGATGGGTCGCGTCGTCGCGCAGATCGAGCGTCGTCACGAGCTGTGGATACGCCAGGATGATCTCCGGCGGGAGCTGATTGGACCCCTGGATGTAGTTGAGGGCCTGGTCGAGCGGCGACACGCTCGGCGAGGACTCGATGTAGTGGAACGGGTGCTCGATCTGCGCGTTGTACGCGACGGTGACCGAGAGCTTGCCGAACGGGCGATCGGCGCCGATCGACCCCTTCCCCTCGATGTACCCGACCACCGGCGTGTTGGGGGGGGGGTTCGGCTGGACGAGGAACGGGTAGACGTTGAACTCCGGCTTCACGAAGCCGCTCGTGTGCGCCTCGAAGAACGACGGCTGGCGAAACTGCACCTTGAGCCGCTCCTCGAGGAGCGGGTGCTTCGGGGTTTCGATGTCTCCGATCCGGAGCGGGTAGAGGACGACCCCCGGCTGCCAGTCGATGCTCAGATCGCGCAGACCGCCGAGGAAGTTGTGATCCTCCCAGCCGGCGAGGATGTGAAGGTCGGTCTTGATCTCGTCGAACTCGGCGCCGACGCCGAGCCTGGTCTGGCGGAGCTTCGTCGGCTCGACACTGACTTTGAGAGCGACGACGGGGTGCTCGGGGGGGGGCTGGGGGAGCTCGGGATCGATCTGCGCGGCGCTGAAGACCTCGAGGTCGAGGAGCGCTTGGGTCGCCTCGTCGATGTCCTTGGTGGAGTACGGGTTCCCCTCGGTGATGTTCATCGCGCGGCGGAGAGGGCCCTCTTCGATCTCCTGCGGGCGCGGTCCGTCGCCGTCGGGATCGAGGCCGACGATCGTGATCTTCCCGAACGTGCAGAGCGGGCCCGCGGTGACCTTGAAGACGTAGTGGGCGGCGCGGGCGGCGAGATCGATCGATGCGTCGGCGTCGACCATGGCGTAGGCGTAGCCGCGGTCGGTCAGCACACGTTTCAAATCACCCTTGGACTTCTTGTAGGCGTCCTCGTCGAAGCGCGCCCCCGGCGGCAGCGTCTCGTCGGCCTTCGCGGTCACGGCCGCAGCGATCTCGGGGGGGAGGGCGGAGAGGCCGTCGATCGTCGTGCCGCGGTTGCGGGTCGGCGGCCCCTCCTCGACGAGGATGTCGATGCGGACGTGGTCCGGGGCGATCTGCTCCACCCGCCCGGCGCGGGCGTGTGCCTCGAGGAACCCTTTGCCGCGGTAGAAGCGCTCGATCCGGGCCATGTCGCGCTGCAAGACGCTCGGGTCGTAGACCTCGTAGTCGTAGACGATGCCGCGAAAGACCCCCGCGAACTTCGCCGTCGGCGCCGTGGCCATCCGATCGGCGACGTCGTTCGCGTCGATCGCGTGGGTCCCTTCGATGAGGACGTCGTCGATGCCCGAACGGCCCTTGGGGATCGAGGTGCAACCTCCGAGGAGGACGGCGAGCGCCGCGATAGACGCGATAGAGAGGGAGCTTCTCGGGTGCATTGACGCCGGCCAGACATGCTAACTGGAAGGGGAAGCCCCGTGTTCCCCTCGCCGCTTCGAATGAGCTTCGGCCCTCTGCTTGCCGTCATCGGCGCTCTGCTCGGCTGTGGCTCCACCGCCATCCCGCGCCCCCCCTACAGCCCCCAGACGACGAGCGCGCTCGTCCCGATCACGCACGAGCCCCCGCCGGCGCGCGTCGAGAACGCCCCACCGCGGCCTCTTGCCACAGCTCAAGTGGTCTGGATCGACGGAGAGTGGAGCTGGAAGCGACGCCGCTGGATCTGGACCCCGGGACGCTGGGTCTCACCGCCGGCCGGTGCGACCTACTCTCCTTGGGTCACGGTGCGCGCGCCCGACGGGAACCTCTTCTTCGCGCCAGCGCAGTGGCACGACGCGAAGGGGGCGCCGATCGATCCGCCGAAGGCCATCTCGTCGGCGACCGTGCAGTCCGGCGCCGTCGTCGATGCAGAGGGGGATATGGAGAGGACGACGGTGACGGGGGAGGAGTGACCGAGTCGTCACGCGCGGCACGCGAAGCCTCACGCAAGCCCATCCCCCCGGCCTCCCGCCCGGCCCCGCAACCCCACCCACCCGGCCCAGGGCCGGGGGTGTGGGGTTGCGTGAGCGAAGGGAGCGCCGACCTAAGTGTGACGTCGGCGCTGACGTCAGCACTAATGGGACGGCGGCCCCATTTCGTCAGCGCGACGGCGGCCGCATCCTCGGCGCCGGCGCCACCCGCACGACCGCCGGCGCCGGCGCCGCGACAACGATTCGCGTCGTCGGGTCGAGCCCCTTCCCCTTTCCGCCGATCGTCTCCGGCGCGACGGGCGACGTTGCCTCCGGCGAGCTGTCCGCGCTCGGGACGAGGAGTCTCTGCGGATGAGCGGAGGTCTCCACGGTCCCCGTGCTCGCGCACGAGGTGACGAGGAGCAGTCCGAGGAGCGCCCAGGCGCGCATGCCCAGAGTCTACCCCCCCCGTGGTGCGGACGCCCGTCACCCTCCGTCGGGCTCGCCTCCCGCCGCCAGCGCGCTCGACGTCTCGATGCACTGAAGGTTCACGAGGGTCCCGGGCGGCACGGTCGTCGGGCTGAGCACGATGGCCTGGCCGCACGAGCCTGCCGCGCTCCCCGTCACGTAGCACCAGCCGAGCGCCGTCGACGTCTTGCAAGAGCCGCCGACGAGCTCCGAAGAGGAGAGCTCGTTCACGGAGCAGGTCGGCAACGTCATCGGGTCGGGACCGTTCCCCGCGACGGCCCCTCCGCTCGCCTGCCACTCTTGCTCCGCGGTCTGCTGGAAGCTCTGGAGGAGCGCAGGCTCGGGGGGGGCGAGACCGGGGTATTTCCCGTTCGCGCAGTCGGCCTGCGGATCGCTCGGGTTCGACGCGGTCGGGAGCGTGGCAAGAATCAAGCAAGGAAGCTGACCTTCGGCGTCGGCGGTGAGCGGCTGCGGGAGGCACGGGTTCGTGAGCGCAGTCTTCAGCTTTTCGATGATCGACGCGACCGCGGGGCGATAGCCGTAGAGCGGGTCGTCGTTCGACGCGTTGTCGTTCACGTCGATCGGGCAGATCGACGAGACGATCCCTTGCGCTCCCAACTTGTTGGCGAGACTGAGCTCGCGGATCGTCGGATACGCCTTCGCCGCCACTTGGCTGTTCGGGTTCGCCGGATCGCACACGGGGGGGGTCTGCGCGGCGGTGAGCCCTGTGGACGAGCAGTCGCACGCGTACTCGTTCGCAGGGACGGTCCACGTGCGATTGCCGGGGCCTCCGGTGTTCGAGCAGTCGCGCGGGCCCCCTGGGAGCTGGAAGGTGCAGGCGTACTGCCGGTCTACGGGGAGATCGACGTGGAGCGGGTTGCCGCTCGAGTCGACGCCGTTCGTGATCCACTCGCGACCATTCCAGGGATCGGTCGCGAGCGAGACCGTCGGGTCGACCGGAGTCGCCTCGCCCATGACCGGCGGAGCGACGTACGAGAGCCCCACGCGCGGCGTGTACGACTCGACCATGTGAACGTCGATGCCGGAGTAGTCGTAGTTGTCGGGATCGTTGCCGAGGATCTTCTTCCAGTCGCCGGCCGTGAGCGCGCTGTTGGCGGCGCTGTTCGGGTCGAAGTGGAGGAGCTCGTTCGGGACGCCGCCGATGATCGCGTAGAAGACGTTCGACTTGAGGCGGGCGTTCGACGCCGGGAGGTTGCAGAGCGACGCCGCGTCCGACGGTGTCTCCGCGGTCGCCACGTTCGCCGAGAGCGCGGTGCCGTCGGGGAGCTGGGCGGCGAACAGGGGGTTCGTGCAGTCGTTCGTCCCGACGTAGCTATCGGCGCCCGACGGGTATTCGCCCGTGCGATCGGGCACCGTCGAGGAGGTGAGCCCGTTGACGTAGCGGCTCATCGGAAACTGCGGATCGGCGCCGTACTTCGCCTTCATGTGAACGTGGCGCAGGTTCAGGTTGTAGCCCCAGTCGGTGTCAGCGGTGTACGGGCCCTTCGCGCACGACGGATCGCCGGCGCCGTTGTTCGGGAGGCTCAGGCACGAGACGCACGAGGGGTCGCCGGGGTTCGTCGCGCACTCCTGGGTGCCCGGCATCGGCGGGTACGTCGTGGACATGAAGTTGAACGCCGAGCCCTGGTAGGAGCGCACGTCGATCTCGGAGTCGTTCTCGTCGGTGAGGACGATGACCGCGACGAGCGAGTCGGGGCGGAGGAAATCGTGGCGCTCCTGGAGGATCGTCGTATCGACGCCGACCCATACCGCCTTCGAGCCGTTCGGTTGCTTCGCCGTCGGGTTGGTGAGCGCGAGGCTCGCGTACGGATCCGGCTGGACGAGGAAGCGGTACCAGCTCTCGAGCTGCGATTCGATCCCGCAGCCGTACTCGTGCACTCCCGCGACGAGATCCGAGAAGTCCGCCTCGAGCTGCGATGCGCTCGCGATAGGCGTCCCTGGCCCGGCGTCTTTTCCGCCGTTCGCCGTCGCGTTCGGGAACCAGTCGAGGAAGCCCGAGGTCGCGTCGGGGAGCGGCGTTTCGGCGGGGGTGCTTCCGGTGACGGCGCGCGTGAGGAGGTGGGCGTGATCGTCGTTGTGGCTGTCGAGCGAGACCCCGTCGATCGTGATCGGCGCCACCTCCGGGCACGCGTCGCCGAGGCGCGGGCCGAGCGACGAGCTGACGATGCCGATGTGCATGTCGTGCACGGCGGGGAACTCGAGCACCTGCCCCGCGGGGCACGTCACGTTGCCGTTCGGGTCGGCGGTGGACGGCAGGAAGACCTTCGTGGCGTCCGTAGGGTCGACGCAGTTCGGCGTGAGGAGCCGCGTGATGAGCGCGGGGATCGCTTGCTCGAGATACGCCTGCTTGTCTCCCATCGACGCGGAGTTGTCGATCGCGAAGAGGAGATCGATCTTGTTGACGGCTTCGACGGAGATCGCCGTCGTGAAGTTCGTCTTCGTCGTCGGCTCGCCGGGGACGACGGGGCGATCGAGGCAAGCGCCGGAGGAGAGGGGGAGGGTCAGGCAGAGGACAAACGTCGCCTGTCTGCAGCGGACGAGGAGTGCGTGCATCGAAGAGATCGATGGCCGGGGGAGGGCGGGACTGTCATGGCGAGCGAACCAAGAAACGTTGATCGAGGGGGCGCCGCGTCGCCAACCCCACCCCCCCGGCCCCCCGCCCCGCTGGCAGGGCGGGGGGAGCGTGAGCAGCGACTCCGCGGTGCTAGAGTACTTCCGTCACTCATGGCCCAGCGCGTACCGCACGTCCCCTACGCCGACTACCTCGCCCTCGAAGCCAAGGGCGACGGCAAGCACGAGTACGTCGGCGGCGTCATCTACGCGATGGCCGGAGGGACGCCGGAGCACGCTCGGTTGCAGGCGAACATGACGGCCGCGCTCCTCGCGGGTCTCCGAGGGCGCCCCTGCGCCGTGTTCAGCTCCGACCTCCGCGTCCGCATCGACGCGACGGATCGCTCGACCTACCCGGACGTCACCGTCGTCTGCGGTGCGATTGAGACGTCCTCGCTCGACAAGGACGCCGTCACCAACCCGACGCTCCTCGTCGAGGTCACGTCGGAGTCGACCGAAGCGGACGACCGCGGAGACAAGTTCGCGCATTACCGCCAGCTCGCGTCGCTGCAGGAGTACGTGATCGTCGGCAGCAGGACGCCGCACATCGAGGTCTGGCGTCGCAACGAACGTGGACGATGGGAGCTCGCCGACGAAGGGGGGCCGGGGGCGAAGCTTCAGCTCGGGTCGATCGACGTCGGCCTGGACGTCGCGGGCGTGTATGCGAATCCGCTCGCCGCGTCGGGCTAGCGCGCGCATCGACGCGCACAGCGCTCGGGCAAAGGAGGTCGCCCGCCAGGTCGCCGCGGAGCTCGTGCGCGACCACGGCGCCAGCCGCGTGTGGCTCGTGGGGAGTCTCGCGCGGGGCACGGCGCACGCGCGAAGCGACATCGATCTGGTCGTCGACATCGAGCCTGGCCGGTTGCCCGCGGTCCGCGACTGGGTCGCCGGGCGCGTCGTCGACTTCGACGTCGACGTCCTCGCCTTTCGCGCGCTCCCCGAAGGATGGCGGGGCCGCATCGAGCGCGACGGGGAGCCGCTTTGAGCCCCGAGGAACGCGCCAGGATTGACCCCGTCTGCACGGCAGTGAGCCGGGGCGCCGCCGACATGGTCAAGGAGCACCTCGACATGGTCGGGGAGCATGTCGACATGGTCGGCGAGCACGTCCGACATGGTCGGGGAGCACGTCCGACATGGTCGGGGAGCACGTCGAGGTTGGACATTCCGACGACGACATGGTCGGCGAGCACGCCCGACATCGTTGGCGAGCACGCCCGACATGGTCCGGGAGCACGTCGAGGTCGAACATGCCGATGTCGTCATGGTCGGCGAGCACGTCCGATAGGGTCCGGGACCACATCGAGATCGGACATGCCGATGACGACAGGGTCGGCGAGGAGGTTTGACGTGGTCGGCGGGCACGTCTGACGTCGTCGGCGAGCACGCCCGTCGCGCTCCGAAAGCACGTGGAGGTGGGGGGACCCTATCTCGACGCGGAAGGTGACGCTCGACCCGCCGCTCGCCCCCAAAGAAAAGAGCGTGACCGCCTCCCGGCGATCACGCTCTTCGTCACGCCCGCGGCGCGACCTTCTCTCTTCTCACGCCGTCGTCACCCGCCGTCCCCCTCTTGGCCGGCAGCGAGCGCGCTCGACGTCTCGATGCACTGCAGGTTGATCGTCGTCCCGGTCGGCAGCGTCCCCGGGCTGAAGAGGATCTTGGGCGCACGTGCCGGTATCCGTGAGGCGCGGCCTTACGCTCGAGCGCCCGAGCTCACTCCGGGGTCCCGGTTCCTCCGACCCGCCCCTTCGGCCGCGTCGCCGCTCGAAGCCTCACGACAGGCCACAGCGCTCCCTGCATTGCGTCGAGAATCGCCTTGCGCCGGGTAGCCGTGAACCGAGCGAGCTCCACGAGGTGCGAGATCGACAGGCTCCGACCCGAACTGTCGCGCCAGTTCGCAAGATCGGCGATCGCCGACGACGATAGCCGTCTGCCCGCGAATGCCCACCGTCGCAGCGTCGGCACGCTTTGGTTAGTCGCTCGTTGGCACGTGTCTAGGGCCGACGGAGAGCCGCGACGGAGCTCTTCGGAGATACGCCTGGCCAGCGCGTGCCAGGTCAAGAGACGAGCCGCGTGCTCACTGCGCAACCGGTCAACGTGTTTGTCTAAAGAGCAGCACGAAACAATTGACGTATCGCTCTTCTCGTCCTGCTCGGGCATGGCGACTCCCCTCTTCTGGCCACCCACTTCTGCTTGCGCATCTGCCCGGCAGTACACCGGAGCAATGAGTGCGTCCATCGGGCCGTTTATGTAGCGAAAGGCAGCGAAGCCCGAACGGTGTCAAGGGGAGCAAGGTTGGCTCTTCCGCGAAAGTGTCACCGTGAATCTTCTGACTGCAAGACACGAGTCGGGCGTGGACGCAGCGCAAGGCGCGAGTCAAGGTGCGCCTCCTCAGGCCGCACCTGCGGCCTGAGAATCACCAAGTCGTAATGAGCACGGAGGAAACACTAATGAAACGCCTTGGCGTCGTTGTCGCGATCTCGTTAATCGGGGCATGCATTGGCCTCTTCGTTTCTGAGAAGCACCAGCGCGCAGAAATCGTTCACCTCCAGCAGAGCGTCGAAGGACTAGCGGCGACGACCGAGCAGGCGGCGCGCACGCAGGGCGTAGGCACTACGCAGCTCGAGCGGGTGGTTTTGAGCTCAGCAATTCAGGCGATCGCCTCCTCTCAGCAGAACTCGCAGCCGAATCCCCCGCCCACGACTGCCGCACCGGCCAGAACGCCCGCCGAGATGCGTAGCGAGCTCCAGTCGGCCTTCGACCAGGACAGCCTGCATGGGGCCTGGACCTCGACGCGCCAACGCGCGGCAGTGGAAGCGTTGACGGCGGCACTACCAGGAGGCTCGTCGCTGCGTTCTCTCGAATGCCGGGAGTCGATGTGTCGACTGGAGACCGAGCATCCCGACGGGCCTCACTTTCAGAGCTTTTGGCATTCCGCCTTCGGAACAGCCCATCACGTTAGCATCGATGGCCCTTCCTCTACGATACGCGTCAATGACGGTGCGTCTCGCGATGAACCAGGAACATGGGTGACATACGTCGCAATAGACGGTCACGCGCTGCCATTGAACTAGTCCAGCCTGTCACATTCGCCATGAATTGAATCACTGAAACAGTGCATTGATTGCGATGTGTAATTACTACGAAAATCACCGGAGGCTCACATGAAGAAGAATGTTTGGTTGGCGCCGCTCTCGGTACTCGCATTTGTCGTCTCGGTTGCACCAGTCGCGCACGCCGCCAACGATTACTACGTCGGCGCGATGAACGGCAAACCTGGAGGGTCCAGTTACAACGATTGGTCCTGTTTCTCCGATTCGTGGGGAGGTGTCGTTGGAAGCTCCGCTGGTAGCTGCTCGGGCGCGTACTGGGAGATTCCTCTCTGGGTCACGAACACCAACGTCGGGAAGACGATAACTGCGTACGTGTACCAAACGAACACGGCGGGCGCGGTCGAGTGCAGCCTCGACGCTATCTCGAATGATGGGATGACGACCCACAATGCTTCGGGCTTTTCGTACTCGAATTCGGCGGGCTCGACGTCCTTCAGTACGACCAGCGTCACCGTGCCCACTGGTGGTTACATATTCGCGACGTGTTACATGGACGAAGGAACTCTCGAGGGAACGACGAACGCCGTCTACTCGATCGACTGGACTCCCTAGCGGAAGACCGAGAGGTCTGCGCAACGCAGGCTGAGGCTCAGAGTCGACGGCGGCCGAGCGGGCACCTCATCAGTGCCGTTCGGCCGCCGTCCTCGACCTGACGGGAAAGCAAACGCCACGAACGCTCTTTGTCGCCTAGCTCCCAGCTCGTTGCCCACCCGCAGCGAAGGGCGTTGCGACGTTCACCACGAGATCCTCTAGCTCGGGGCGAGCGTGAGTCCCCCTGTGCTCACGTCAAAGCTGCGCTCTTGCGAGGCGGGCTCCTTCACGGGGTTTCACCTAGCGGCTCCCGCACGAGGTTTGGAGGGTTGAAGGCGTGCTCGGTCGTGGCGCCGCGCTCGGTGCCCGATGACGAGGCGCTTCGTGCACGACCGCACCAATTTGCAGCGGCGCAACGCAAATCGCGGCCGACTCGCTAACGGGTCCCCCTTCGCTAAGCCCGGGCGACGAACCGCGCCCACGCCGTCGCCACCTCCGCGTCACTCGGCTCCAGCCCCTGCCACGTCCACGCGATCCGCCGCGCTCGCTCGAACGAGACCTGGCAGCTCGCGCACGCGTCCAAATGACGAACGAACTCATGCGGTAGCCGCGCACGCTCGAGACGCGCGGCGCCGAGAATGCGCCCACCGACGACAGGCTCGATACAGACTGAGGGGCTCATTTCTTCAATTCCTCTGCGCTTCGTCGCCGAAGGGCGGATGGCTCGCGAGGATCTCGTCGCCCCCTCCCTGCTATTGCATTGGTTCCCGCAAGGTCGGAGCTGAGCTGCGATGGGCGAACGATTTCGCCGCCGGCGCAATCGAATCGGCATCGTCGGCTCGCCTGCCGCGCGAATTCATTTCGCGGGTCGTTGCCGGTGGCGCCCGCGCTGGGAGGCTCGCGCACTTATTTCCCCGTCCTTCAGGGCCGTCTTCGCCCGCTTCAACGCGCGCTGATGTGCCCCTGTTGGCGGCTGGGCGACGCCCGCCGAGTCCAGCAGCTGGCGCGCCTCGGGGTCGAGCGGTTCAAGCTCGTTGTCCTTCGGCGAACGTCGCACCGGACCCTCCATCCTGGGTAATTCTACCCGATTCCCCTCCGGAGGCGAGGGCAAGCCTTCATGGGGGACACTGCCTGTCGAAGGCGCGACACGATCTCGCCCCCCAAGAACCAGAAGAGCGTGGCCACCTCTCGGCGGACCACGCTCCTCGTCACGCCCTGCGGCGCGACCTCCTCTCACCTCACGTCACCCGCCGTCCCCCTCTTGGCCGGCAGCGAGCGCGCTCGACGTCTCGATGCACTGCAGGTTGATCGTCGTTCCGGTCGGCAGCGTGCCCGGGCTGAAGAGAATCGCCTGGGCGCACGTGCCGGCCGCAGCGCCTTCTACGTAGCACCATCCCTTCGTTGGCGAGGCCTTGCAAGACGGGGGAGTCCCCACGAGCTGGTTCCCCACCAGCTGGTTCACCTGGCAGGTCGGCAAGGTCGTAGGGTCAACACCGATCCCGCCCCCTTGCTGATACGCCTGCTCCTGCGCCGACTGGAACTCCGCGAGGATGGTCGGGTCGGGCGGGCCCATGCCAGGGTAGGTTCCGGTGAGCGAGCAGTCCGCCTGGGGATTGCCCTTGGTGATCACATTCGGCAGCGTCGCCAAGATCAAGCAGGGCGTTGCTCCGCCGTCCTCCGCCTGCAGCGTCTGCGGCAAGCACTGGTTCGTGAGGGCGTTCTTGAGGCGGTTGATGATCGACGCTACCGCCGGGCGATACCCGTAGAGCGGGTCGTCGTTCGTCGCGTTGTCCTGCACGTCGATCGGGCAGATCGACGAGACGATGCCGTTGTTCCCGAGCTTGTTCGCGAGATTGAGCTCGCGGATCGTCGGGTACGCCTTCGCGTAGTTCTGCGTGTTCACGTTCGTCGGATCGCACACCGGCGAGAGCTCCTGCGGCGTGAGCCCCGTCGAGGAGCAGTCGCAGGCGTATCCGTTCGCCGGCACGTTGTAGACGCCGCTCGCGTTCTTCGAGCAGTCACGCGGCTGCGTGAGCTTGAAGATGCATGCGTACTGTCGGTCGACGTTCAGGTCGAGGTGGGGTCCGGTGTTCGTGATCCACTCGCTGCCGTTGTAGGGGTCGGCCGTCGAGCCCGAGCCGGGGGGCTGCGGTGCGGTCTCCGCGAGGCTCGTTCCGCCGACTCCGCTGAGAGCGGGGAGGAGCTGGGCCGTCTGGAATGTCGGAGCTCCAGTGGGCCCGCCAACGTTGTTGGGGTTGTTCGGGTCACCGCTCCCCGTGCGGGGCCAGTACGACTCGATCATGTGCGGATCGATCCCCGTGTAGTTGTACGTGTCGGGATCGGTCCCGAGAATGCGGACCCAGTCCGTTGCCGTGAGGAGGCTGTTCTGCGGGCTCGTCGGGTCGAAGTGGAGGAGCTGCCACGGAACGCCGCCGATGATCGCGTAGAAGACGAGGCTCTTCGAGCGTTGCGTCGAGACGTTCGGCTTTCCGTTGACGAGGTTACACAGCGTCGCGGCGTCGGACGTCGCTTCCTGAGTGGCCGCGTTCGCCGAAAGCTGGGAGGCGGATGGGAGCGTCGCGGCGAAGAGCGGGTTCGTGCAGTCATTGTTCCCCACGTAGTTCGCCGCGTTCGCCGGATACTCTCCGGTTCGGTCCGGGACGGTCGTCGACGTGAGACCGTTTACGTAGCGGGTGATCGGAAACTGCGGATCGAGCCCGTACTTCTGCTGCATGTGGACATGGCGAAGGTTGAGGTCATAGCCCCAATCGGTGGGCGAGTTGTAGGCATTGAGCGCGCAGTTCGGATCACTCGATCCCTTGTTGAGTTGGCAGGACTGGCAGGCCGACCCCGACGGATCCGTGTCGCACGCCGACAGCCCGTGCGGCGGGTAGAACTTCGTGCTCATGAACAGGTAGCCCTGCCCCGCGATCGACCGCACGTCGATCTCGGAGTCGTTCTCGTCGCTGAGGACGATGACCGCGACGAGCGAGTCGGGGCGGAGGAAGTCGTGGCGCTCCTGGATGATCGTC
>JBKQKP010000301.1:0-18231 GCA_052147435.1 Polyangiaceae bacterium
GTTCGCGCCGCTGGCGCCGCCAGCGCCCGGCGAAGCCCCGCCGCCCCCCCCACCCGCCCCACCGCCGGCTCCCCCCGAGTACGCCCCCCCCTCGTCGCCGAGCGCGGCCCGCCTCGCGCCGGGTCCAATGACCCAAGTCCGCTTCGAGCCGGCGGATCCGGACATCGCCCTCATGATGCAGACCGGGGAGCTCCCGTATCGCAGAGTGCACCGCTTCCACCGCGCCTGGTACGTCGAGCGCGGGTTTACTCCCGCCTATTCGCCCATCTGCGACACGCCGTGCACGACCGAGATCACGCCGGGGGCCTATCACCTCGCGCTCTCGAAGGACGGTGGAACCGCGCGCCCCGTGGGAACCGTCGTTCTCAACGCCCCGTCGACGATTCGCGCGACGTACGAGGACCACAGCGCGATACGTACGCTCGGCGCCCTCCTCGTCGTCGGGGGGATCATCGGCGGCGTGACGATGATCGTCGTTTCCGTCGTCGATCAGTCTTGCTCCAGCAGCGACGGAAGCTGCTCGGACAGCGTCGACGGTCCGATGCTCGCGGGGGGCATCGCCGTCATCGTGGGGGGGGCGGTCTTGGGGGGCATCCTCGCCTCGCAGCACGACGTCGCGAACATCAGCGTCACGCCGCTGACCCTCCCCACCGTGGGCGCCCTGAAAGAGTCGCCGATGGCGGCGCTGCGCGCGGAGCCCCCGCCACAAGGGGCGGCGCTGACCGTGCGGTTCTAGCTTCCGTCACGCCCACGAAGCCCGATACGCCCAGTCCCCTCCGCGGAGGGCCTTCGTCTCGCTCACGTAGGCCTTCGTGCAGAAAAACTCGATGATCGCCTGATTCGCGCCGCGGAACGCCGTCTGAAAGTACGGGATCGTGAGCCCGGGGAGCCCGTACCACTCGGCGCGCGCCTCTTTCGGGCCGAGCTTGTAGATGGCCACTGCGCCGCCGACGCAGATCCGCGTCAGGAGGCGCGGGAGGCGCTCGAGGAAGAGCCACGGGGTCGTTCCGGCCTCGCGCGCCACCGCCAGGATCGTCCCTAGAAACGTGGCGCGGATGCGATCGCCGACCTCGGCGCCGATGGCGAGGACCTCGTGCGGCGGGAGGTGGAGGGCGTCGCACGCGGCGTAGTGCAGCGTGCCGAGCGGCTCCGCGACCCAGCTGCTCGCGATGATGGCTCGCATCGGAGCGCGATGCTCTTCCGCGAGGGCGGCGAAATAACGCTCGAGGTGCCCCCGCTGCTCGAGGGCCTTCAGCGACGCCACGATCAGCGTCCCGCGCACGTGCGTGAGCACCGGGACCGCCCCCGTGGGAGGTGCGACAAGCACCTGCTCGGAGCTGCGGTTGGGGCCATCGCCGATAGGCATCGCCACGGTTACAGGTCAGCGTATCACCTCGATTGCCCGATGCCGCGTAACCCGCTGCTGGGGTAAGCTGCCGCTCCCCATGCTCCCCGAGAAGAAGCAGGTCCTCATCGTCGATGACGAGCCGAACCTGCGAAAGATCCTCTCCGCGCAGCTCTCGCGCGACGGCTACGACGTGCTCACGGCCGAGGACGGCGAGAAGGGGCTCGCCATGCTCCGCGAGCACCACATCGACCTCGTCATCACCGACCTCAAGATGCCGAAGGTCGACGGGATGACCCTCCTTCGCGAGGCGCTCCGCGAGGAGCCGCAGCTCCCGATCGTGATGATCACGGCGCACGGCACGGTCGACACGGCCGTCGAGGCGCTGAAGATCGGCGCGTTCGATTACCTCACCAAGCCGTTCGACAAGGACGAGGTCCGCCAGATCGTGGCGAAGGCGCTCAAGACGCGCCAGCTCGCCGGCGAAGACGCGACCCCCGTCAAGGAGGCGCCCGGCGCGCGTTTCGGCATCATCGGGAGCGCCCCGGGCATAGTCGATCTGTACGCGGTCCTCGAGCGCGTCGCCGACACCCCGACCACCGCCCTCATCACGGGCGAGAGCGGCACGGGGAAGGAGCTCGTCGCGCGCGCGCTCCACGACCACTCGTCCCGCAAGGACAAGCCGTTCATCAAGGTGAACTGCGCCGCCATCCCGAAGGAGCTCATCGAGAGCGAGCTCTTTGGCTACGAGCGCGGGGCGTTCACGGGGGCCGTCTCGAGCAAGCCCGGCCGCTTCGAGCTCGCGAACGGGGGGACGCTCTTCCTCGACGAGATCGGCGAGATTCCGGTCGAGATGCAGGTGAAGCTCCTGCGCGCGCTCCAGGAGAGCGAGTTCGAGCGGGTCGGCGGCATCAAGACGATCCGCGTCGACGTCCGGCTCGTCGCCGCGACGAACCGCGACCTCAAGAAGCTCATCGCCGCGGGGAACTTCCGCGAGGACCTCTTCTACCGGCTGAACGTCGTCCCCATCCGCCTCCCCGCGCTCCGCGAGCGCGCCGGTGACATCCCGCTCCTCGTCAGCCACTTTCTGACCAAGTTCAACGACCGCCTGAAGAAGCACGTCACCGGCGCCGAGCCCGAGGCGCTCGATGTCCTTTGTGCCTACTCGTGGCCCGGGAACATCCGCGAGCTCGAGAACGTGATCGAGCGCGCCGTCCTCTTCTGCGACTCGAGCAAAGTGCGCGTCCAGGATCTCCCCCCCGAAGTCCGCGGCGGAACGCCGGCTCCGGCCGCTCAAGTAACCGACGCCGACCTGCAAGCCGCGCTCTCCAACGAAGGGGGGCTCAAGGAGCACGTCAAAGTGGCGATGAGCCGCCTCGAGCGAGAGCTCGTGAGCCGCGCCCTCCACCAGACCAACGGCAACGTCACCCACGCCGCGCGCCTCCTCAAGATTTCGCGCAAGGGGCTCCAGCTCAAGATGAAAGAGCTGGGGCTTCGCGAGCCGGTCGTCGGCGAAAAGGACTGAGCGCGCCCTCTAGCGCGCGGAACCCCGATGTTCTTCGACGGACGCCAGCTCGCAGCCTCGATCCTCGCGCTGTTCATCGCCTCGGCGGTGACCGCCGCGCTCATCTTCCACCGGAAGGGCTCGCGCCGGCTCGGTTACGGCGTCCTCTGCGTGTGCGCCGTTCTCGCTCTCGAGTCGTGGATTCGCTTCGGCGACGTGCACTCCCTGTTCATCGACGCCGACTACTCCGACGTGAGCCCGAGGCGGAGGAAGGTCGAGGTCCACCAGCCGTTCCACTTCCACGAGTTCTTCCACTACTACATCGCGTCGAAGTACTTCCAAGAGCTCGGCTACGAGAGCCTCTACGACTGCACGGCGTACGCCGATCGCGAGATCGCACAAGAGGAGAACCGCCCGCCGCGCATCAACGGCTACGTTCGCGATCTCAGCGACGTGCTCGTCGACAAGACGTACGACGAGGCCGTCGCCCACTGCCAGAACGACCGGCGGACGCATTTCACCGACGCACGGTGGGCCTCCTTCAAGAGCGACCTGCGCGATCTCCACCATATGGTCCCCGACGACTGGTGGAACGGCGTCGTCTACGACGCGGGGTTCAACCCGCCGCCGAGCTGGGTGCTCGTGGGGAGCGCGATCGCGAACACGATCCCCATCCACATCGGGAAGTTCCCCGCCTACCTCGTATCGACCTCGCTCGACGTCCTCCTCCTCATCGCGTGCTTCTTCGTCCTGCGGCGCGCCTTCGGGAACGCGACGGCCATCCTCGTGCCGATCTATTTCGGCGTGAGCTTCATCTCGAGCTACGGCTGGAACGGCGGCGCGTATCTGCGCTTCACATGGGTCTCTGCGGTCGTCTTCGGTCTGGCGGCCGTAAAGCGTGAGCGCTGGGCGCTCGCGGGGGCTCTCTTCGGCGCCGCCACGTGCGATCGGCTCTTCCCCGCCGGCTTCGCCATCGGCGCGATGATCCCCGTCGTCTACCGCGCGATCCGTTCGCAAGCCGATCGCAAGATCGTCCTGCGCTTCGGCGCGGGCTTCGCGGGGACGACGCTCACGCTGTTCGTCGTCAGCTGCGCCGTCTACGGAGCCGGCGCGTGGGGGATCTTCTTCTCACGCATCCTGCGCCACGGCGACATCTACTACGGGATGCACATCGGCCTGAAGAAGGTGCTCACTTACCGCGACTGGGTCCCGTCCCAGAATTTTCAGCAGCACGTCGGCCTGATCAACTTCAAGAACTGGAACCTTCGCCTGCGCGACCTCTGGGCGCACATGCGGTTCTTCGTGATCCCGCTCCAGCTGATGATCGTCGCCGGCATCGGCTATGCGTCGATCCGGCGCCGCCCTTACGAGGCCGGGCTCCTCGCGGGTGTGTGCGTGATGTTCTTCTTCAACCTGCCGGCGAACTACTACTTCGTCATCCTGGTGCTCGTCCCGGCCTTCCTCTTCCGCGCCGCCGCAACCGCCCCCTCGCCGGAGCGGCGGATGCGCGAGTACATCGCGCTCACGGCGTTCAACACGTTCTGGATGGCCACGCTGTTCGTTTCGAGGATGTCGAACGACGTCATCATCTACGATTTCTACATCTGCTTCGCCCTAATGCTCTTTCTCTTTGCGTGGATCGCCACTTGGATCGCGACCCCCTCGCGGTATCCTCTCAAGAGCTCCGCGTGTCAGACCGTCCCGCCGTCCCGATCCTCGACCGAGTCCGCAGCGTCCTCGGGGGCGTGATCCGTGGGAAAGCGGAGGCGATCGACCTCCTCCTCGTCGGCGTCCTCGGCGGTGGTCACGTGCTCGTCGAGGACGTCCCCGGCGTAGGGAAGACCACGCTGGCGAAGGCGCTCGCGCGCGCGTTCCGCGTGACGTTCACGCGCGTGCAGTTCACCCCCGACCTGCTGCCGAGCGACATCCTCGGCTCCCAGGTGCTGAGCCCGCGCGAGGGGACGTTCGCCTTCCACCGAGGGCCGATCTTCACGAACGTCCTTCTCGCCGACGAGATCAACCGCGCGAGCCCCCGTACGCAGAGCGCGCTCCTCGAGGCGATGAACGAGTCGCAGGCGACGATCGACGGCGTCACCCATCCGCTCCCGCAGCCCTTCTTCGTGCTCGCGACGCAGAACCCCGTCGACTACCAGGGGACCTATCCGCTCCCGGAAGCGCAGCTCGATCGGTTCCTTCTGCGGATCGGCGTCGGCTACCCGCCGATGGAAGACGAGCTCGCGATGCTCTTTGCGCGTCAGTTCTCCGATCCGCTCGAGAAGGTCGAGCCGGTCGCCGACGCGAAGGATCTGCTCGACATGCAGGCGCAGGTCCGCGACGTCGAGGTGAAGGAGCCCGTCGCGCGCTACCTCCTCCGTGTCGTGGCCGGCACGCGGAACCACCGCGATCTCGAGCTCGGCGTGAGCCCACGCGGCGCGCTCGCCTACTTTCGCGCGGCACAGGCGCGCGCCCTCCTCCGCGGTCGCGCGTACATCACGCCCGACGACGTGCAGGCTCTCGCCGCCCCCGTCCTGTCGCATCGCATCCTCCTGACCGCGCAGTCCCGCTACGGCGGCGCCACGCGCGACTCGATCGTCGCGGCGATCCTGAAGCGCGTCGACGTCCCGACATGAGGCAGCCGAACTTCGCGCGCCTCAACCACGTCCTCATTCCTTCCACGAAAGAGGGGCGCGACCGCCTCCGCTCCAGATGGATCGGCAAGATGTGGTGGCCGGTGTGGGCGCTCTTTGGTGCGCTCACCGACGAGGGGCGGATGGTGTCGGTCCTGATGGTCCTCGTCGGAGCGTTCGGGATCGACGTCCGGAACACGGAGCTCTACCTCCTGTGGTCGATCCTCGCGGGCGCCCTCTGCGCGTCGCTCCTCCTTCGCCCGCTCTACGGGCTCCGCGACGTTCGCGCGGTCGTGTCGGCGCCCCGCCGCGTTCTCCTCGGCGAGGAGCTCGTGTTCGGGGTCACGGTCGCGAACGACGGTCCGCGCGACGTCAGCGCCGTTCGCGTCTCCGGCCCGTTTCTCCCGTGGGATGGCCGCTGGACGAGCTCCACGGCCGGGATCGCGCGCGTGAAGCGGGGAGAGAGCGCCCGCGTCGAGCTCCGCGCGCGCTTCGTCTCGCGCGGGGAGCACCACCTCGACCCCTTTCACGCGTCCGCCCTCGTCCCGTTCGGTCTCGCCCAGGGGCGCGCGCTCGAGACACGCGGGACGCGGTTTCTCGTCCTTCCTCGGATCGCGCGCGTCGTGAAGCTGACGATCCCCGAGACGCGCCGCGACCAATCCGGCGGAGTCGCGCTCGCGTCGAAGACGGGGGAGTCGATGGAGCTCCTCGGCGTCCGCCCGTACCGCCCCGGAGATCCGATCCGGCACCTCCACGCGCGCAGCTGGGCGCGCACCGGGCAGCCGATCGTTCGCGAGTATCAGGAGGAGCTGTTCAGGCGCGTCGCCGTCGTCGTCGACATCGACGCGCTCGACGAGGCGCGAAGCGAAGCCGCCATCTCGCTCGCCGCGGGCGTCGTGTCCCACCTGGCGCGCGGCGAGGCGATCATCGATCTGCTCGTCGCGGGCGAGCGAGTCCACGACCTCACCCTGGGGCGCAACCTCGGCTTCCTCGAGCAGGCGCTCGAGCTGCTCGCGTGTCTGGAGACGCAAGCCCCGCCGAAAAGCCACGCCGCAGCGCTCCTCGCGCAGCTCGAGCCCCACCTCGACCGCCTCTCGACGGTCGTCGTCATCGACGCGGGGACCCGCTCCGGCGCCATCGTCGATCGGGTTCGCGCGTCCGGCATCGGCTGCGTCTGGCTGCGCGTGGACCGAGGGGCATCGCGAGGGAAGAGCTCGAACGGCGCAGGAGCGGTCTCCGTCGACGCAGGCGCGATCGACCGAGGCGAGGAGCTCGTGTTGTGAGAGACCGCGCTCTCTTCGCCGCGCCCATCTTGGTCGCCCTCGCCCTCCACTCCTGGGCGAGCGGGGCGTACGCGCAAGACGCGTTCGTCTTCGCCCTCGCGGTCGCGTCGATCCCACTCGGCGGTCGCGTGTCGCTCGGCGCGACGGCCGGGCGCGCGATCGCGTTCCTGTTCTTCGTTGTCGGTGCGGCGATCGGTTGGTCTCACGTCCCGGAGCTCGGGTACGGGCCTGGCACGCTCCCCCGGTCGGCTTCGCTCCTCGCGGTCGGCTCGCTTCTCGCGGCCGTCTCGCGCTTCTTCGGCCACGACTCCCGGTCTCGCGAGCGCGCGACGTTCGTGCTCGGCACCCTCGCGGTCGCCGCCAGCGGCGCGACGCGTCTCGGACCAGGGTATGGCGCGTTCGCGGCCGCCTACGTCGTCCTCGCGTTCGTCGCACTTCGCGTGAGCGATCCGGCACGCGCGCGGGCGCTCGGCCTCGCGACCCGACACCGCGTCTCGATCGCCGCAGCCGCTGCGCTCACGTGCGGGTTTGCGTTCGCGTTTGCGCGCGTGCTCCCGCCGCTCCACGACGCTGCGCAGCTCGCGATCGAACGGAAGTTCGTCCTGCACGACATGGTGGGCTTCGGCGCGGGCTCGTCTCTCGGCGAGATGCGCGACATGATCGAGAGCGACGTCGAAGTCCTTCGCGTCGCTCCGCCGCACGGGTCTCTCCCGGTGGACTACCTCCGCGGCGCCGTCTTCGACCAGTACGGGAGCAACGGCTTCTGGTCCGAGAGCCCGCTCGCCGAGCGGTTGCGCAAGATCCCCCTAGGCAGCGACGTCGCCGCGCGGGGGACTGCGGTCAGGATCCATCGCGTCGCCGGCACCCCCTCCCGCTACTTCCTTCCGTTGACGGCGGGTGACGTGCGCGTCGCCACCGGCGCGGTCGAGGCCGACAACCTCGGCGCCGTCTTCACCGTCGAGCACGAGCTTCCGACCGACTACTCATTCGTTCTCGGCGATCGCACGAAGCTGGCCCCGGTCGGCCCGACGGCGATCGACCTTCGCGTTCCACGTAGCGAGAGGGACCTCCTCGTAAAGCTCGCGGGCGAATGGACTGCGGGGGCGCTGGGCGACGAGGACAAGCTCGAGACCATCGGCTCTCACCTCGACCACGACTACCGTTACTCGCTCGACGCAGCCTCCGACGGGGACGACCCGCTCCTCGACTTCCTCTTTCGCCACAAGCTCGGGTACTGCACGTACTTCGCCTCGGCGATGGCGCTCATCGCGCGCGCGAGCGGGATCCCGGCTCGCCTCGTCACCGGCTACCGCGTCGCCGAATGGAGCCCCTTCGCGCGCGAATACGTCGTCCGCGAGAAGAACGCGCACGCCTGGGTCGAGGCCTGGGTCAACGGCGCCTGGCGAACCTACGACCCGACCCCGCTCCAAGAGCTCCCTCAGGATCGAAGCCACATCGCTTCGTTTCCGACCCTGGTGGCCGACGCCCTCGGTCGCACCGAGCAGGCCGTGGCATACGCCATTGCGCACGTAACGCCTGCGCAGCTCCTCGCCGTCCTTGCCGCGCTCGCGAGCATGTGGGTCGGAGTGCGCTGGTTCCAAAATCGAGCCGCATCGACCGCGCTCAAAGCGAAAGCGGACGCCCGGGACCGTCCGCTCCCCTTCTTCGCCACTCTCGCGTCGTCGTTGGAGAGGGTTGGCCTTCCCCGCGAGGGATCCGAGCCGCTCGAACGCTTCGCGCGGCGGGTCGAGGGGTCGGGTCTCCCGGCCGCCGCGCAGCTCGTCGATCGCTATTCGGCGCTTCGCTACGGCGGGCTCGGAGATCGCGACGCCCTCGAGCGCGACATCGAGCGGTTCGTGCGCGGCGCGGCGTCGTCGTAGCCGGCAGCGGCGCTGCGAAGCGCGTTGTACGCCTGAAGATGCGCGCTCTTACCCGCGATGGACAAAGCGCGTCCCAATCGCGCAAAGTTTCACTCCCCCGGTTGCCGCTGTCGGTTTCATCGTGCAGTAGTGGCGCACGAGGTGGTCTATGCGTTGGCTTTGGGGCGCGCTCGCGACGAGCGCGATTGCCGTTTGCGGTTGTGGCAGTAGCGGTGGGTCGGGCGCCTTCACGGGGGGACCCGAAGACTCGGGGGCTTCGTTCGACGGAACGATGCCCGGAAGCCTCCTCCCCGACGGCGGCTCCAGCGACGGAGCGGGCCCCACGTGCACGCCTCGCACCTGCGTCCAAGCGGGCGCGAACTGCGGCGACGTCGCCGACGGGTGTGGCGGGATCATTTCGTGCGGCACGTGCGGAACGGGCCAGTCTTGCGGCGGAGGGGGCACCCCCAGCGTGTGCGGCGGCCCGACCTGCGTCCCCAAGACGTGCGCCGATCCGAGCGTCGCGACTCTGTGCGGCCAGCAAGCCGACGGCTGCGGCGGTCTCATCGCGACTCCGTGCGTGACCTGCACCGCGCCCCAGACCTGTGGCGGAGGGGGGACACCGAACGCGTGCGGCGGCACCGCGGGGTGCGTCCCCGCGACGGCGACCACCGTGTGCATCACGTCGACCGGCATCCCGATGAACTGCGGAATCATGGCCGACGGCTGCGGCGGCACGGTCACGTGCGGCACGGGAGCCCCGTGTCCCACGGGTGAGACGTGCGGCGGAGCAGGCGACCCCAACGTCTGCGGGTCGTCCACCGTGATCCCGCTCAAGGACGGAGGCACCGAGACCATCGACGCCGGGCCCCCCCCGCCCTGCGCGACGATTCCCGAGGCCACGGCGTGTACAGGAGCCGGAAGCGTCCCGCTCTGCGGCCCCGAGAGCAACGGGTGCGGCGGCGTCTGGAACTGCCCGACGACCTGCACCGGCACGGAGACGTGCGGAGGCGGAGGGACGCCGTCGGTTTGCGGCAGCGCCACGTGCACTCCGAAGACCTCCACGGTCGCGTGCGCGAACCCCGCGGGGGGGACCTATTGCGGCGTCGTCAGTGACGGCTGCAGCGGTACGGTCACTTGCCCCGCGTGCACCGTCTCGGGCGATACGTGCGGTGGCGGGGGGACCCCTTCCGTCTGCGGTCAACCCGTTTGCAATCCGCTCACCGCCTGCCCGGCGGGGGTGAACTGCGGTCCGTGGCCCGCGGGATGCGGCGCCCCGATGCTCAACTGCGGAACATGCACCTCGCCGGACATCTGCGGCGGCGGCGGCGTCCCGAGCCAGTGCGGCGACTCGCCGGGTGGTGGGGGCGGCTCTTCGTGCGACGCGGGGCTGAAGTGCGACCTCGACGCGTGCGACGGCGGCACCCTCGCCACGCTCTCGGGTCAGATCATGGACCCCGCCGGCTTGAACCCGCTCTACAACGTCGTCGTCTACGTCCCGAACGGGATCCCGAGCACGATCACCCACGGCAACCCTTCGTGCAGCAGTTGCTCGTCGCTCTACACGGGCGACCCGATCACGTTCACGACGACCGACACTGATGGAAAGTTCACCCTGACGGGTGTCCCCGTTCCGGCTTCCGGCAACGTCCCGATCGTGATCCAGATCGGCAAGTGGCGCCGGCAGATGGTTTGGCCCGGCGTCGTCGCGTGCAAGCCGAACACGGCGACCGCGGCGGTGACGGCGTTGCTCCGCCTTCCCGGGGCCGAGTCACCGGCCGGGACCCCGCAGCCCACCGTGGGCACGACGCTCGACGATCTCCCGGAGATCGCCGTCTCGACCGGCGCTGCCGACTCGATGGAGTGCCTCTTCGGCCGCATCGGGTTCGCGTCGAGCGAGTACGTCGCGGGGTGGAACGCGACGAGCGGGCACATTCACATCTATGAGGGGACGCCGCTGCCGACCGCGGTGGCAGAGAACGACAACATCCGTAACCCGGCCACGATGTCCACGGCGACGCCGAGCAGCTCCGCCTCGCTCTGGAACAGCGACGCCGACTTGAATCACTACGACATCGTCGTCCTTTCCTGCGAGGGCGAGGAGACGGTCGGCGCGATTCCCCAGAACCTCGAAGACTTCTCGTACGCCGGCGGGCGCGTCTTCGCCTCGCACTTCCACTACTCGTGGTTCGCTGGACCGATCGAGTCGGGGCAGGGCTACGCGCCGCCGTCCGACTGGAACACGCTCGCGACCTGGACCGGCGAGTCGAACGCGATCTACGAGTACTCGACGGACGACAACCAGCTCAACGCCGACATCGTCGAGACCCTCCCCGACGGCGGGACGCCCATGAAGACGTGGCTCGGCAACGTCGGAGCCTTGGGTGGCTCGGCCCCGGCCGGAGAGCTCTTCATCCAGGCCCCCCGTTTCAACGCGCAGGTCACCGCGTCGAACACGTACTCGCAGAACTGGATCGTCCCCGACAACGTCGCCAACTACTTCTACGAGGACGACGCCGACAACGTGATCGCCCTCCCGGCGAACGCGACGCAGTACTTCTCGTTCAACACGCCGCTCCTGGGGACGGGGGACGCTTCGGCCGAGTACTGCGGCCGCGTCGTGTTCAGCGATCTCCACGTCGGCGGTGCGGCGAATGACTACGCCGGGAACACCACTTACGGCGACACGCCGATCGTCCCGTCGGGCTGCGCGACGGGGGCGCTCACTCCACAGGAGAAGGCGCTCGAGTACATGCTGCTCGATCTGGCGTCGTGCCCCTCGTCCGACACGAACCTGCCGACGCCGTCCCCGGTGTGCACCCCCGCGACGTGCCAGCCCGGCTCGTGCGGCGAGTACCCGAACGGCTGCGGCGACGGTGGCCTCATCAACTGCGGCACGTGCGAGGGGGGCGCCGAGTGCGTCGACGGAATGTGCGCGACGTGCACTCCCATCACGAAGTGCCCGACCGGAGTCACCTGCGGCGACTGGCCGAACGGCTGCGGTGGTGCGATCTCGTGCGGCACCTGCTCCACCGGATCGTGCATCGGGGGGGCGTGCGTGAGCGGTTGCACGCCAGAGCCTTGTCCCCCGAGCATCACGTGCGGACAGACGGGGAACGGGTGCGGTGGCCTCACTCCGGTGTGCGGGACGTGCACCCCCCCCGCGACGTGCGGCGGCGGCGGCGTCCCCGGTGCGTGCGGCGAGTCCGACGGAAACGCTTGCGTCCCCCAGACGTGCCCGGCGGGGGTCACGTGCGGCCTCACCGGCGACGGATGCGGCGGGACGATCAACTGCGGCACCTGCACTCCGCCGGCGACGTGCGGCGGCGGCGGGACACCGGGCGTGTGCGGCGCTCCGGCTTGCACGCCGGCGACGTGCGCGTCCCTCGGCGCGAACTGCGGACAGGTCGCCGACGGCTGCGGCGGGCTCACGGCCGTCTGCGGGACATGCACCGGCAACGCGACGTGCGGAGGCGGCGGCACTGCGAACGTGTGCGGCGTCCCTCCGTGCACGCCGAGCACGTGCACATCGCTCGGCGCGAACTGCGGCGAGGTCGGCGATGGTTGCGGCAATGCGCTGAGCTGCGGGACGTGCACCCCCCCGGACACGTGCGGAGGTGGCGGCACCCCGAACGTGTGCGGAACGGGGAGCGTCCATTAACCGTTCACTCCAGGAAGAGGTCCTTCTTCAAGCGTGCCCGTTGCTCGTCCGTCAGCGACTGAGCATCGAGCACGCGGAGGAAGCGCTTCGCGTTGCGCGCGACGGGGCGATAGCCGCAACCGGGTAGAAGCTCTGGGCGCGGCTGATGCAAGAGCGCGCGCGGGTAGTCGCGGCACATCCCCGGTCGCGACGAGTAGCTGTCGCAGCGCCGCGTCACCCAGTCGAAGTGCAGGCACTTGAAAACGAAGACGCGCTCCTCGGGCTCGCTGCCGCGAAGCTCGAACCGGTTCACGCGGCGTTGCCACCAGAGAAACGCGCTCTTGAGGATCGGCACGTGCCAGGTGAGTGGACCCACGCGAATCGCGGGAGACTCGCAGCACGCGGCGCACAGCCTGCAGTCGCCCCCGAGGACGTACGGGGAGCGGCGCGTTGCGCGCGAGAGCAGGCGATCGAGGCCCAGCGCGGCGTAAAACCACGCGAGCGCGACCCCCTTCACCGTGCGTCTCACGAGCCCGTCGCGCATGTGGCCTGAGGCGATTGTAGAGCGCCCGGTTCGTGGAGACGAAGGGACCGGAGCCGGCAAGTCAGCTAGAGTGGGGACGCCGGGCGCGGGTGGCGAAATTGGCAGACGCAGCGGATTTAGGTTCCACCGCCGAAAGGCATGGGGGTTCGAGTCCCCCCCCGCGCACCACGAAGAGATCATAGGAGAACCCGGTACCGACACGAACGAGCGCGACGTGAGCACTACCCAATCCACTACCCTTTCCGCGGCGCGCACCTCGGCTCGCGAGCCTGCACGCACGGTAGCGGTGCGCCATCTTGCGGAGGACATCGCGCTCGCACATGCCCAGGGGGATACGACGACCGCCAGAGCGCTCGCGAGCGCCCTGTCTTCGCTCGTCGGCGCCCCCGAGCCTGAGCCCGGCGACGTCATCGATATCGAGAGCGCACGCAAGCGGCGTCCGTGAGCCGCGCATCGCGGGGAGGACATCTTCGCAAGGACGGCTACGTCCTTGCGAATGTGTTGGAGCGTCTTCACGAGATCGGCGAGGAGGCGAGCCGCTCGGAAGACGATGAGCTACTCGCCACCGTCGAGGAGACGCTCGGCGCCGTCTCTGCGGCGCTTCTAACACGCGACCCGTCAGGGCTTGCCCCCTTGCGAGCCAAGGCGCGGGCGTACACGGACGAGAAGCTGAAGCAGGAGCAGAAGCTCTTGGGCGAGCTCGCCATCGGTCGTCAACAACGGTGGCTGACACAGGGTCGGAAGATCACGCCGCGCACGCCGGCGATCTCCCACCCGGTTCGTACGCAGGGCGAGGAGGCACACCACCTGATCCGCGTCACCCGTGAGGCGCTCGCGATAGCGTCCATGAGATCCGAGATGAGCGACAAGGTCCCGAACACTGGGGACACGGCGAGCCTCGACCCCGACCCCGTGCTGAAGGTCGTCCTTCCAATCGTGACCACCGAGGACACGTCGCGGCTCGACCCCGTGTTGCGGGACAGACTCCGCCGCGGCACGTTGCCGTTCATTGAGTCCACCGAGGAGGTGGCGAAGTTCGTGGAGCGCTTCATCCACAAGGCGCTCGCGCGCTGTGCCGAGACGTGGCGCCACGTACCCGACACGAGCGGCAGCCGGCGATACCGTACGGTGCATCCGGAAGCGAGGGATCGCGCCTGCGACGCGATCGAGCGCCTGTTGCGCGACAAGTTTCGACGGGATGAGTGGGGAACACCCCAGGTGGCGGGTGCGGTTGTGCGCGCGTACCTGCGCGCAATCGGGTTGAGCGCGAAGGCCGTGGGAAACGTACTTCGGTAGGTGCAAGAGCCTCCTCACGGATGCCCACCTCTGAGGAGATGCATGCGCAAAAGCGCAAGGCGTTCATCCTCACGGCATGAAGCCGACCCGGAAGGCGCCTCTCTCCGACAGCATCCGAAACCAGCTCCGCGCACTTGTAGAGCGCGTGGGCGAGCGCGTCACTCTGAGCCGCATCCGGATCAGCCGTAGCGCGCTCCACCGTGGCCTCGCCGATCTTCCCGTCTCGGAGGGGACGCGGGCGATCATCGAGCGCGATCTACCGCGAGCAGATCAACGAGCCGCCGGCTGAAACGACGACCGGCGCGCCCTCCACCACGAGTAACGCGCCGATCGTCTTGGACGATCATGGGCAAAGATACGTCGAACGACGGCGACGACAACCTCGATCCGCTCCGCGTCCTCGCGCGCGCGCTCGTCCCTCACCTTCGTGACGAGCTTGGACTCGACGCGGGGCCTCGCATGGCGACAATGATGACCGCCGACGAGACGCCTTCGCCCCGGGCGACGAAAGAGGCGTGTCGACGCGGGCTCGTACGTGGGGCGCGGAAGCTTCACCGTCGCTGGACCTTCGAGGTCTCCGCGTGGCGTGAGTTCATCGAGGCGAACGGCGAGCGCCCTCGCCCGCAAACAATTCCGCGTCAGAGCACGACGAACCCCGAAGACGCCGTGATCGAGGAGCTGCGGCGGGAGCTGGGCTTCGTAACTCCAGCCACCAAGACAACCCGGAGGGCATAGAAGTGTCTCAATCAGGAACCCTGGCTGCGCTGTACCCATTGGAAGCCCGCGCTCTCGAACTCGAGAGCGTCGAGGAGCTGATCCGAGGTCGCTTCGATGGCATCGGGTTTCGACGCAAGGCAGAGCGCGTGCGTCGATGCACCCTCCCCAACGAAGAAGGCTGGCGGACGTGTAAGCAAAGAGAGTGCTGTGCGTGCGCCTTCCGTCTCTCCCACAGGCGTGGCTGGGAGTTTGCGGCGCAGATCCGTCAGATGAAGCATCCAGTGCTCGTGCTCGCTACGCTTCGTTCCCGGTCGCTTGACGATCTACAGGAGACGATCCGCGCTCTCCGCCGCTTGCTGGGAGTCTTTCTCCGAAAACGAGTGAGGGGCGTCCGCGGGGCGCTGGGGATGATCGAGCCGAAGCTGAGCGACGACGCGCGCTTCTGGGCGGTTCACGCCCACCTTGTCCTCGACGTCGACGCGGTTCGTTGGTCGGACGCGGCAGCCGGCTGGCACGCGCTATCGAGGGGGCGAGGTCGCTTCCGCGAAGACATGCGCCCCGTATCAAGTCGCTCGCCGCATGGGCTGGCGAAGTACATCGTCAAGGGCTCGGACGCCTGCCCGCGACCTGGTGCTCTCCCGCCGAGCCTCCTCGCGCGGCTGTGGGTCGCCCTGTTCCGCGTCCAGCTCGTGGTGTCCTTGGGGGTTCACGTTCGACGCGGACGGGCATCCCGGAAGCGCTCGCCCGTCGATGATGTTGGTTACGTGAAAGGGGCGTTTCGTTCTCGATGGAAAACAGGAAGAGAATCGGCGACCCGTTGCCGGCCGACGTGATGGAGATCGTCCGGGAGGAACTCGGGGCCGCGTTCCCGGGACTCGACGAGACCGAGCGGATCGCGATCGTGCGGGTCCTCGCCGCCGCGTTCGATGTGGTGGGACCACAGCGCACCGACGAAGAGCGATACCGGCGCGTGGAGGGTATCCTCCGCTCCGGCGCCGAGTTGCTCGGCGCGTTCCGAGCGGCCCAGAGACACGGCGCGCCCTCGTAACTCCACGGAGCCAGCGCAAGCACTTGCGCGCGCCCAATCGCACGCGGCGCTACTCGTCCACCCCGACCAGCTCCGTCTGGAGCGCGCTCCGCACAGTCTTGGGCCACCACCGCGCGCCCTTCGCAGTCGCCACACCGCGGCGATTCAGTTCGTCGGCGAGCGAACGATGGGTGTACTCGCCCGTGGCGTACAGCGCCTGGACGGCCCGTACGGAGTCGGCCGCCCCGAGATCGACCATCGACGGCGCTCCAAGCTTCCGCCCCTGAGCCTTGACCTCGGCGAGCGCATCCTTCGTCCGCTCGCTGACCATGTCCGACTCCAGAGCTGCGAACACGGCGATCATGCCGAGCATCGCGCGACCCGTTGGCGTCGACGTGTCGAAAGCCTCCGTCGCGGACGACACGGCGAGCCCGTATCCCTCGCGATCGTCCAAGAGCGAGTACAGGAGCCTCTGTCGGCGGGCGAGGCGCGAGACGCTGTAGACGACGACGATGGCGCCAGGCGTAGACCTCGTCGCCGCGATGAGGGCGGCGAGCCCCGGCCGATTCTCGAGCCCGTCCTTTCCTGAGATCCCCTCGTCGCGGAAGACGCCCGCAACGGGCCACCCCATGCGCTCAGCGTGGGCGCGGGCCTTGGCTTCCTGCGTGTCCAGTCCGACGCCCTCGCTGGCCTGCCGGACCGTGGAGACGCGCACATAGATGAGCGCGACCGGCTTGGGGGTGGCGGTTGAGCGCTTCGTCATAAGAACACCATAGCGCCGCGTTTTCGGTGTTCAAGGTGTTTGCGTCGAAAATTTGGCGGAATGCTCGGTGTTCAGTGGTCGGCTGGAAACCCTAACGAACGTTTCGGTGTTCACCCCGAGATTGACGCGAGGCGGTGAGCGCAGCCGGCCACACGGCAGGCACGCGCGGGCGTCCGCGGATCGTGCGCCCCGAGACCCGAAAGGGGTGGGACGGGACGCCAGCGCGTCCACGAGCGCCACCCGAGAGCGTCACGTCCTCGCGCGACGCCCCGAAGGGCTGGCCGCCCTCGGCGGTCTGCCGACGCGGATCGCTTCGATACCGGGTGCCGCGAAGAGGTCTACGACACGGACACCTAGATGGTTCGCGAGCCACGCGAGACGATGCACCGTGAGGTTCTGTCGGCCGCGTTCGAGCCGGCCGACGTAGCGGACGCTGACCCCGAGACGCTCCGCGAAGTCCTCCCGTGACCACCCTTTCCCCTCGCGCAGCTCCACAAGTCGTAGACCGACGTCTCCGAGCAACCGATCCGGATCTTCGCGTGCCACCAGGCGAAGGACGCGCCTTGGTCCCTTGCGAAACGAGGAACAGATATGGTTCGCTCATGCTGGCGGGCGTCCCGCTTGGAGGGGTCGGTAGGATGGGAAGGGGAGCGTTTTCGGGGGGCATGTTCTGGGTCGTCTGCGCCGCTGCGTGCGGGGGAGGAGCCACTCTCCAGGCCGGCGGCACTCGGTTCGCCGTTTCGGAGAAGGAGGCCGGGATGGCGCACGAGTACGAGCGGACCGTAGGCTCGGACCCCCGGCACGCTTGCGACAACTGGAAGCGAGACGTCGCCGACATCGAGAGCCCACACGCCGCGACCGCGCTGGGTGGCATCGTCGGGTACACGGCGACAAGCTCCGACGGATTCAAGGCCTGGGCGAACGCGCGGCGCGACGAGGCATGCGCTGGAGCGGCAGCGTCGTCGTCTTGCGGCGCTCCCCTGCCGAATCCCGAGCGGCGATACCTCGCGGAGCAGACGACCGCGCTCCCAGCGAATCCCGGAGCTGAAGGCGTTGACGTCATGGAGTTCCTGAACCCGCCTCCATACGCGCCCCAGCTTCCTCCGAACACGTCACTGGATGTGATCCGCTTGCTGCGAAACCGGGCGGCAGATGAAAGCGTCCCCGATGCCGAGGGGTGCCCCTTCGCCCTCGTCCGGATCGTCGATGCCGGCGGCGACGTGCAGCCAGGGAGGTTGTATGCGGTTCCCCGGAAGGTGCTGGCGGAGCATTCTTCCGGCCTGTCGGCAGCAGAGCAGGCCCAGCGTGGCGCGGAGAAGCAGGCCGCGGCAGCGAAGAAGATGGCGGGCGATGAGGTCACGTCCGGCAGGTGCAGCGAGGCGCACGTTGACGTTCTGCAACAGGGCCTCGTCGTGCTCGCGAGCTACCTCGAGACCTCCACGCGGAGCGCGAACAACTCCGACATCTTCGAGCTAGGCGCACATGCTTTCGCGGTCGCGACCGACACGATCACCCCGTGGTCGCTCGCGATGGGGATCGGAGGCGAGGAACACATCTTCGCGGTCGCCTTCGCGCCGTTCGGGCCGACCGGCACGACCTTCGAGGTCGTCGATGATCAGGGCTACC
>JBKQKP010000302.1:0-4156 GCA_052147435.1 Polyangiaceae bacterium
TGTGAAGGCAGCTGCTCGAAGACCAACCGCACCGCTCGCTCTCGAACCTCCGCGGAGTACTTGCTCGCTCGTCCCATGGCTCCATCCTCTCAACATTGGGAGCCTCCAGGAAAGTCGGGGCGATTCATCCCCGAGGAAGACGAGCCTCTCCCGCGGGAAGACGCATGGCTCCTCGACGAGGACGCGCCTCTCCCGCGGGAAGACGCATGGCTCCTCGACGAAGACGCGCCTCTTCTCGCCGGAGACGCGCCCCTTCACGCGGGACACGCGCTCCCTCGCTGGAAGGCCGCTCGTCCTCGCTCGGACGCCTTGCGCTTGCGCTCGGCCTTCGCTCGGCTACGCCGCCCCGATGCCTTCCAAGCGCGCCGTCCGCCGCGTCGTCCTCGAGCGGGCGTCCCGGTAGTCGGGACATGCCGTAGCGAGAGCGACGACGATAAGGGCTCGGCTTGTGCGGAAGCGTCGCGCGTCCTCACCTAGTCCGCGGCTCCGCCCCGAGCGGAACGGTTCGACGAAAGTGTGGCGGCGGACGGGCCCGGAACCCGTCCTCTTGAGCGAACCGCGCTTCGGTTACCCAAGTACGTCGCGGCGGAGCTGCGCGCCTACATGAAGTGCGGTCTGTTTTCGGAGGGCTTTTCTCGGGCTCACTGCGATGCGTGTGGTCGCGATCTGCTCGTGGCCTTCTCGTGCAAGGTCCGCACAGTGTGTCCGAGCTGCACCGGGAGGCGCATGGCAAACTCCGCGGCCGCAATGCGTCACCTGGGGTAGCGTAGTGCGGGCCGGGACGCATAGACCGCTGCTGTCACAAACGCCCACGGCACATTTCGGTTGAAACGCTCGAGCCTCGCGCACATCACAGCGCTGTTCCTGGGGCATGTCGCTCAGCGTGCGCGTCGCCCAACCCGACCCTGTTGCAGGCTCATACGTTCCGTCCATTGTATTCACATTTCGTACGCGCCATCCGAGCAGTCGGCGATCACCAGTGCGGCCGGGGCAAACCCCGACACGAGCGCGAGCGCCTGTACGACTCGGAGATAGTGAGGGGCTCGGGTCACTCCGGAGAGCAGAGCACGCCGACGCGGGGTGGGCTAGGCGAGGCTGACAAGGGGTCGTCGGGATGGATGCCGTTCAGCGAGACAGGACCGTAACGGTCGGCGGAACGAGCGCGAGGACGTTCACGCAGTCGTCATCCCCAGTGACCAGAAACTCCCGCAAACCCGTGTTCATCACGAGGACCCCAGGGTGCGCGAGTTCCTCGGCGAGCCAGCCACCTTGATGAACCTCGAAGAGCCAACCATTCGGCCGAGAACAGGTGGGCCAAAAGGCCATCTGGTTTCCCTCGTCCGTGACCCGGAACGCTTTCACGCGATCGAACGCTACGACGAGCACCTGGGTGCCTGGCGCGCCGGCCACGTGCACCGCAAGGGATCCCGGTTCATAGCTAACGCGAACCACGGCGTGTCCGCGATCGAACCGGAAGGGCGTAGCGATCGAGTTAGCGACGCACGGCATGGGCGCGGACCATTCTGCCAGATCTCTATGCGGGCTCTCTGTCCGGACCACCCGAAGGCCCACAGGATCGTCGATGAAGACCCCACGCCGCGCCTAGTCTGCGTCGCCTGCGTCGGCCCCCGTGTCGCTACCCGTGTCCTCAATGGAGGCGTCTCCAGCGTCGGCGCCCCCGTCGTTGCCGGCGTCCGCCGCGGAGCTATCGGCAGCGTCGTTGCTTTCTACGGAGCCGTCACTCGCATCGGCGCTGCCCACCTGAACGTCGGCGGCCACGATCCCGCTGTCCTCGAGTGGCTCCACTGGGGCGCAATTCACATCCTCACAAGCCGGCGCACCATAGGCCGACGAGCCCGAGCAGTCGGTCCCGAGCGCGACGGTCACGATCGCGGCGGGCGCGAGCACGAGAGTTCCTGTACCGAACGCGAAGAGTGCCGCGCGCGAGAGACGACGCGACGGCGGCACTGGCGCGGGCGCTGCGCGAAACGAGGCGTCGAGCGAGGCCGCGCAGAACGGGCAGGCGCCCTCGCTCACGCGGACGTGGCGGGAGCATCCGGGGCAAGGGCGAAGGTGTGCTCGGGTCATGGAGGTCAGTTGAAGTTCATCGGAGCGTGGATGACGTGCTCGTAACAGGCGTTGCACGCGGCGATGGCGCACGCCAGAAGCGCGACCATCACCAGCCAGAATGGGGCGTGACTTCGCGGTCGAAGCGCGGCGATATCGGCCTCAGTCTCTGCGGCTTTCGCCTCGCCCGAAACCGATCTGACGGTTTCCTCCAGCTCCGCGATGAGCACGCGGTGGGCGTCGACCGCGCGCACGAGCGTTTCGGTGCTCTCGTCTTCGGCCATCGCTTTCCCGGCAGCCAACCACTTCTGATCGATCCTCGCGAGACGCTGCGGGTCGGACCGCGCAAGGCCGGCACGATTGACCTGAGCGCCGAGCGCTCCCGCCCTCTTGCTCAACTCCACGAGCGTCGCTCGCAGGCTCAAGTCCGAATCCCGGTAGATGCCTTCCCCCACCGGTCAGAGCGTATCAGGAAGGCCCGGGCAACGAAGCGCGCGGCGATGAGCGGCCTAGCAGTAGATCAAGACCGCGCTAGCCGCGAGCATCAGCGCAATAGAGGCGACAAGCATGACGACAACCCACGCGGGTACGTGTGTGCCGGGGATCTCGTCCACGCACTGAGTGTAGCCGAGAGGTGTGGTGGCGAAATAGTCGTCGATACTCGCGTGGCACCGCTGGATACTCGCTTGCGGACCTGGTCCTAGAGCGTGATTCCGGCGGACACTCGCGTGACACCGCTGGATACTCGCCTGCGGACAGCGAATGCAAGCGCGCGGGCTCGCGAGGCTCGCGGGCGGGCTTTTCGTGCGCGCAGGGGGTCTCTCTCTGTGAACGCGCGGTGACGTCAGCGGAGACTGCGGTCACGGTGTGCGCTCTTACGGTCACGCTGTACGCGCTGACGCTCCGACTGTCTTTGCGCGCTCGCTCGGAATGCACGCGTGTATCTGGTGCATACTCGCGCGGCACCGCTGGCTACTCGCTCGTGGAGTCGAGTCTGCAAGCGTGGCACCGCCGGATACATCGTCCTGTTCGCGGTCCACGCGCTCCTCGAACGAGCCTGGACCTGCTCGTCGCGGCTCCCCTGGGTCCCGTTGCGCCTCTGCGCCGCGCTGATGGGGTGTTCCCGCGCTCCCCTTCCGGCTCTGCGCGCTCTGCTCGCGCGTTCGCTCGCTCTGATTGGGCCGCCGCGCGTGCGGATGTCGGCCGTGCGCGTTCGCATTGCGCCGCTGCACGCTCTCGTGCGGCCACCCCGCGCTCGCCGGGTCGCGACTCACCGCCGCGCGCCCAACCGATGAAGCATAGCCGCGATGCGATCCAGCATCGCGTCGGCCGCTTCGATCTCGGCGGACTGCGCATCGCCCCACGCGACCGCCACGCGCAGCGCGGCGCGAGATTCGCGGACGTCTCGCGCTAGCTCCGCGCGTCACGCCTCTTCGAACTGCACCTTCTGTCCCGTAAACCTCTTCCGCATAACGTCGATCGCTTCGGCGTTCGAGTCCACCAGCACGAACGACCTGCCGCACTCGAGCGCGGCCGCGCCCGTCGTCCCGCTCCCCGCGAAGAAGTCGAGCACGAGGCCCCCCGGCGGCGACGACGCGCGCACGATCCGCCGCAAGATGCCGAGCGGTTTCTGCGTCGGATAACCCAGCTTCTCCTTCCCTGTCGGGCTCACGATGGTGTGCCACCACGTGTCCGTCGGGAGCTTGCCGCGCGCCGCCTTCTCCGCTCCGACGAGCTCCGGCGCCATGTACGGGATCCGATCGATCTCGTCGACGTTGAACAGGTAGGCGTCCGGGTCCTTCGCGTAGAGGAGGATCGTGTCGTGCTTCGGCGGCCACTTCTTCGTGGTGCGCGCCCCGTAGTCGTACGCCCAGATGATCTCGTTGAGGAACGACGCGCGCCCGAAGATCCCGTCGAGGAGGACCTTGCAGTAGTGCGCCTCGCGGTAGTCGATGTGGAAGAAGAGGCTCCCGGTTGGGGTGAGTACGCGGTAAGCCTCCACCAGGCGAGGGCGCAGAAAGCCGAGGAAGTCGTCGAACTGGTCGGCGAAGCCCGCGGTCTCAACGGTTCCGAACGCACTGTCTGCTGC
>JBKQKP010000303.1:0-8630 GCA_052147435.1 Polyangiaceae bacterium
CCGCGGCATCCGTCGCGCTCGAGCCGAAGAACCCCGCGACGGCGAGCGCAACGAAGGACGTCCTGACGATCGTTTGCATCTGACCCGCTCCTCTTTCCAACTATCCCCTACCCCCGATGCCCACGCAACTCACTTGCCCGCGCCTTTGCCCGCGTCCACCGAGGCCGCGGCCGGCGTCGCGGCGGCCGGAGCCGGCGTTGCTGCGGGAGTCGGAGCCGGGGCCGGCGTCGCCGCCGGTGTAGGCATCTTCAGCTCGTTCTGCTTCTCTTTCGCCCGCTTGAGGAGGTCGTCAGTGTCGTCGCCCTGCCCGGAGCCTTGCTTCCCCTTCATCGCCTTGTAGGTCTCGAGCTCCTTGATGGCCTGAGCAACCTGATCGAGCGGCTGGAAGCCGGGCACCTTCGGCGAGAACAGATAGAGAAGCCCGAGGTTGTAGTGCGCAACGGCGAGCGTCGAGTCGAGCTGCAGCGCGGTCTCCATCTCGTGCTTCGCGTCCGCAGTTCGCCCGGCGAGACGGTAGCTGTCGCCGAGGTCGACGTGCGCGACCGGATTCGTAGGAGCAAACTTCACCGCCTGCTCGAGGAGCGGCGTCGCTTCCCCCGAGTTGCCCGCCTCGAGCTTCATGACGCCGAGCTGGATCGTTGCCTCGACGAGATCCGGGCGCTTCGCTTGCGCCGCCTGGAAGTCGTCCATCGCGTTCGCGCGGTGCCCTTGCTTCTTGTTGATCAGCCCGCGTAGGAGGTGCGCCTCGGCGTTGTCCTTGTCGCGCGCCGGCGTCTGCGCGTTCACGCCGTCCAGGATCGCGTGCAGCGCGTAGAGCGCGAGCTCGTTGCGATTCGTCCGGTAGTAGTCGCTCGCGAGCGCCAGCATCGCCTGCTTGTTGCTCGAGTCGAGCTTGAGCGCCTCTCCCGCGAGATCCTGGGCGCTGCCGCTGTCCCCCTCGATCGACTTCACCATCGCGAGGTACGCCGTAATCCCGGCCGACGTCGGGTTGCGCGTGTGCTTGTCGGTGAGGAAAGTGTCCGCCTCGCCTTGATGCCCCGAGTACGCGAGGGAGAGCGCGTACGCTCCGATCGCGACCTCGTAGTCCGGCTTGAAGGTGAACGCCGCACGGTACTCCTGCTCGGCGTCCGGCACGCTCCCGAGCCGCTCGAGAACCACGCCGAGCGCGTAGTGCGGCGCCGGCGCGTGGGAGTCCTGCTGAGTCGCCGCAGTGAACGCGGCCTTCGCCCCCTGCAGGTCGCCGGTCTTCCACGAGGACCACCCGCGATCGTAGGAAGCCTTCGCCGCACCCGAGAGCTCGGGGGCCGCTTCCGGCGACTCCGCGGAGGTGTCGGTCGACGGCGTCGGTGCGGGCGCCGCAGCCGCCGTAGCGCCCGCGTCGCCCGTCGGTTTCGTCGGCGACTTGGCCTGCTTCGAGCCTTCGTCGCCACCGCACCCCTGGAGGGCAGCGATACCCCACAGAAGCGACGCCGCCGCTGCGACGCCGCCGCCGATCGCGTCGAGACGCCTCCTTCGCATGACCATCTCTCCCATTCCCCGTTTGCCTTGTTCGCCCCGCTCGCCTCGCTTCACCCGCGAGCCCGTCACGGCGCTACCGGCGCGAATTGTTGATTGGCAACGACCGGCGGCTCAGCGGTCATCCCTGGGCGCTGCTGCACGAACATCTCGTCCGTGTAGTCGAGGTGCTTGGATGGATCGTTGGGGTCGGTCGTCCCGGTGACGTAGTCGCGCATCTTCGCGTCGCCGATGATGTCCGTGTAGTACGCGAGGCGGTTGATCGCGTTCGCCACGTAGGAGTTGCGGACGTTGAACTTGCGCGCGTCGACCACCGCAGCAGCGTACGCGCGGACCATGATCGTGTCGGTGCCACTGAGCTCCGACTCCTTGTTGGCTCGCCACCCCTCCTTGACCTTCGAACGGATGTCGTCGGCTACCGTCGCGAGCTTGTCGCTTCCGCTGTTTTCGAGCGTCTTCAGCTTCGCCTCGACCGCAGGTGTGAAGTACTTCAGCTGCGGAGGGACCGTGTTGTAGAGCCCCGTTCGCAGAGAGTCCCAGATCGTCCCCCTGCGGGCGTACGCGGCCGGCACCCAATCGAGCGACTTGTACGTCTTGATGATGTGCATCAGCTCCTGGTCGTACTTGGCCGCGTCTTCGGCGTCCGTCTTGTACTTCCCTTTGCCGACCGGCCCGACCTGGGGATCCTTGTTCCCGAGGATCTCTGCGACCGAGCCCGCGTACCGGTGGTGGCCGGTGCTGTAGTCGAACTTCTCCTTGAGCTCCTCGTCGATCGGCGTGAACTCGGCCTCGGCCGCGTAGTCGACGTACGGAGGCAACTGGGAGGTCTTGTCCCCCCCCTTCGGCGTCGGAGCCGAATCGAGGAACTGCCACTCGCTGAGCGTCGTCTTCAGCCACTGGTGAAATTGCGGATCGCCCACCGATTTCTTCATCTTGGCGATCTGATACGCCGCCTCGACCGCGTACTTCGCCGCCGGGCTGTGCGAGTGCTCCTTGCTGAAGAAGCCCATGAGCGCAGATTCCGCCGCGACGCGGGCCCCGTGGTTCGTCCCGCCGTCGCCGGCGGTCGGATTCCACTGCTTGAAGTCGTAGTCCGCGATCTTGTAGTCGGCCGCGGCCTGCTCGTCGGGGTCCGGGTGGAGCGACGTCAGGATCTTGTACTGCGCGGTCATCTTGTCGCGCTGCCCGAGCGCGTTGTAGAGGTCCATCGCGAGACCCGCTGCCTCTTTTCGCTTCTTGTCGTCGAAGCGAGTGTTCGTGCTGACCTTCTCCTGCGTCTCCGCGGCGCGCTGGTAGTTGAAGAACGAGTAGTACGTCGTCGACAGGTCCGCGTACGCCCCCGCCAGGAAGCCGAGGCGACTCGCGTACTCCTTCGGATCGGGGGCCGTCTTCGCCTTCGGGTCCCCCTTCTGGAGCGCGGTGAGCTTCGCATCGCTCCCGTAGGCGGTGATGAACTTGTTGTACATGTCGATCGCGTGACTGAAGTCGCCGACCGCCTTGTAGGCGATCGCGCCGTTGATCGCGGCTTCCGGCGCTTCCTTGCGGTCCGGCGCCGCGAGGAGCGCGGCTTCGTAGAGCCCGGCCGCTTCGCGCCAGAGCTTGTCGTGATCGGGGCTCCCAGGCGGCAGCGCCTGGGCCGCCTTGAACTTCACTTGCGCCTTCTCGTACGCGGCCTGCTGGAGCGTCGGGTCGACCAACATCGTCGCCGTCGCCACTTGCTCTGGCGTCATGGCGCAGGCGGTCTTCTTGTCGTGCTCCGCCTCCGCGAGCTTTCTGGACGTGTCGGCGTCATCCTGCATGTTGCTCATCGAGATGAGCTTCTCCCACGCGACGAAGCCGTTCGTGTCCTTGCCGCAGCGCTCCTTGTAGATCGGCAGGTAGATGGCCTTCGCCTCGTCGAAGTGCCCGTAGAGGTAGTACTCCCCCGCGATCTGCATCTTGTAGAGCATCGCGTTGTGCTGCGGATCGACGCTCTCCGGCACGCGAGCCATGTAGTCCTGGCGACCTTGGATGCCCGCCATCAGTTGCGGCGGAATCGGGTCGACGATGGCCTTGCCCGTCGGGCTGTTGTTCTCGCGCCGCGGGTTCTTCCGTTGCTCGATGCCGGACGCGCCGTTCGTATCCACGAACTGGGCGTAGGCGAGATCCGCGTCCACGTCGCTCAGCTCGACGACGCGCGTCGCCGTCGGCACCAAGTAGGTGTCGTCCTCGTTCGAGTCGCGCTCATCGATGAGAGCCTGCCTCGCCTCCGCGATTTCTGGCGCGGTCGGAGGCGCCCCCTTCTTCAGGTTCGCGAGCAGAACCTCGATCTTCACCTTCCAATACCGAGCGTCGGCCAGCCAGAAGCGGCTCTCGTACGCGTCGGGCGCGGTCTCGTCCTGGTGCAGGTACCCGCCCCAGCCGAGCGCCGCGAGCTTGTACTCCGAGATGGCACGCAGGAGCTGCTCCGTTTGCCGGTTGGCGTCGGTCGACTTCTGGGCCTCGATGAGGGCCGCTTTGGCGTTGTTCGTGTGCGTAGCGGCCGCGAGCCGGAGGCCGTTTTTCACGAGCCGGTCAGCCGCGTCGAGCGCCTCGGGGTTGTCCTTGTTCGCGTCCACCCACGGCGTATTGCCGGTGTAGTTCGCGAGCGCCGTCCGCGCCTCGAGCGACTTCGCGGCGATCGCGTCGTGCTCAGGGGTCCCAACCGCGTTGCGGATATTCAGCTGGTCGTACGTCTCCGCCATCGCCATCTGCGTCTCGGGAGCCGACGGATCCATCGGCCAGCGCTTGAGGCACTCGGCGTAGACCTCGATGGCGTTGGCGTACTGGCTGTAGCTCCGATAGTCGTCGGCGAGGGAGAGGTAGATATTGATCGTCCAGGGCTTGTCCTGCGGGATAAGCGTTGGGTCGTGGAGGCGATCGATCCCGACGTGAAGCTTCTGCTCCGCGATGACGGGGTTGTTGAACTGATCGAGGACGTCCGGACGCTGAATGTACGGCTCGTCGGGGGACGGTCCCGCGAAGTCCAGGCTGCCGAGGAGCGAGTCCGAGATGTATGGATAGACGTCCTTGCGATAGCCGAGATCGTCCCCCGTCTTCTGAACGACCAGGTCGGACAGGGTGAGGACGCTGACGAATTCCTTCACGGCCGCTTCGAAGCGGTCTTGCTTGAAGAGTGTCCACGCGTGCTTGTACATAGCCGCCGCCTTCAAGCGGTAGGCAGCGGCATCCATGTTCGACTCGGGGGTCTTCCTCTGGAGCGCGTGAGCGTAGGCGCTCGCTGCACGGTTGTAGTCGAAGGGGCCACCCGGGAGATCGTTCTGCTCGAACTCCCACTCCCCTATCCACCACCAGGTCACAGCGACGTACTGCGGCTCTTGCCCGGGCTGGAGCTCCGGCTGAGGAAGCCCCTCGCAGTCCGCGGGATACGGGTCGATGAACGTGACGTCGGCCCCCTTCTTGAGTGACCTCTCGTCTTGGTGGCTGTCCGTCCAGCGGTCCCAGTACTCCTTGTCGTGGTCTTGCGGCGGAAAGCCACGCACGGTGTCGTGGTCGGGGCTCGCCGGGTTCGGCGGCGTCGGATACGGGAAGTGGTTGTGGCAGATGCTCGAGCGGTAGACCTGGAAGGCTTCGTCGATGCGCCCCGAGTCTTCGTAAGCGTGCCCCAGGTAGTAGTAGATCGCGGCGATGTACTCGTAGTCCGGGTACTTGTTGATGATCTCTTTGTAGAGCTCGATCGGGCGCTTCAGCCCTGCGGCAACGTCGTCCTCCGCGCGAGCCTTGTCGCTGTAAAGGCTGGCCAGGCGGTACATCGCCTCGGGAGTTTCGGGGTTCGGCGGCGGAACGCGCGCGGAATAGGTGTGCACGAAATTCTCGAGCGCAGCGATCGCCGTGTCGCGCGCGGCGTTCGCCTCCGCTTGCTCCGCCGCGATCGCGTTGTCGAGCCCCGAGAGGAGCTCCTTCTTCTTTGCTTCGTAGTGCAGAAGGATGATCTTCGTGACCGTGTCGCGGTACTCCTTCGCCCCCTTCTCGAATGCGTCGGTCTCTTCTTTGAGCGCCTTGTACGCGGCGATCTGCGCGGCGGTGGGGGGCGGGGGCGGGGGCGAGGCCGCGTGAATGGTCGACGCGGGGGCGGCGGTTGCCGTCGCTGCAGGGGTGGCCACCGTCGCGGTTGCCGCGCCGGCGTCATACGACGACGCGGGTGCCGTGGCGGTCGCCCCCGCATCGGCCGTCGACCCGGAGACCGTCGCCGGCGCCGCAGCGGGCGCGGTCGCCGCGGCTCCAGCGTCTCCAGGGGACGCGGCGCGCGTCGTCGCTGGCGCGCCAACAGCCTCGACGCTCATTGAAATCCCAGCGGTGAGAATGCACAGCATCCCCGCCGGGAGGAGCCACCTGCTTGTGCGGACCGCACCCGGGCGACGTCCACGCCCCGGGTGTGCCGTCGAACCACGGTTTTTCATCATTTCGCCACGTCCGTGTTGTTCGCGTCGTCGAGCACTTCTTTCTGTTCCTCGTCGAGGAGCTGCTCTTCGCGCGCCTTCTCCGTCTGCAGATTGGCCACTCGCGACATCTCCTCCTCGCGAACCTCCCAGGCCTGTGCCGTGATTCCGACGTCGGCGCGAAGGACAATCACCCCCAGCTTGTTGAGGACTATCCCGAAGTTCTGCTTGGCCACGTCACCGACCAGCTCGTGCGCGCCGTCTTTCCCGGTGTCCGCGGTCTTCAGCTCCCCGTCGTAGCCCGTGAGGAGCGCCGTCTCCTTCTGAATGCGGGCCTGGAGATCCTGAGCCCGGCGCTTCACTTGATCGTCGAGCGCCGTGAACGCGGCCGCCAGCTTGTCGTCCTCGGAACGCGCTTGCATGAGGAGCGGCTGCACGCGCTGGCCATAGCTCTGCGCCTTCGTCCCGGCCTGTCCGCTCACGACGAGCGACACTTCGGTATCGAGCAGCTCCGTGAACCTCTTTCGAGTGTCGCGATCCGCCTGATAGCTTCCGTCGCCGAACCCAATCTGGGCACGGGCGAGCTCGATCTGCTCGCGAATCGCTTCGCCCTGATCGCGGAAGAGTTGCAGGTCGCTCTTGTCCTGAGCGATCTCCTCCTGGAACCGCGCGATCGTGTTCGGATCCCGCGCGACCCCCCTCTGCGCGTCGTCCTTGAGCATCCGGAGGAGCCCGTTCACGATCGCCTGCAGCCGATCGATCTCGAGGTTCTGGGCCGTGAGGGTCTGGGAGACCTCGTTCCATTTGCGCTTCGCGGCGGCGTCGCGCGCGTCGAACTCGCCGCTCGTGGTCGGCATGTCGGCGACAGCGGCCATCAACGAGCGTCGCTCGTTGCGAACCTGCTCGAGCTGACCCCCCACCGACGAGCTCTCGTCGTCGTCGAGCCCCTTGGCGAGATCGAGCCTGGCGCGGGCGATTTGATCGATGAGGCCGATGGCTCTCTCCTCACCCGCCTTGAGCTCCGGAAACGCTTCGACCACGTTCGATGCCTGCGTGAGGATCGTCAACCTCTTGGCGAGGTCTTGTGACTGCTTCATGAGCCGGTTGCACTCGTTCACGTCGTCGATGACCGCAAAGGCCGCCGGACCGTCCTCGGCCTCACGTGCCCAACGAATGGCCAGCGACGGGAGCTTCTCCTTTTCATCGAGCAGGTCGAGCTGCTGCTGGGCGAGCTTCTCGTAGTAGATGCCGGGGTCCGTCGGCGCCGCCTTCAGGAAGCGATCGACGTCTTCCCACATCGGCAGGTAGTTGGTCTTGACGCCCGTGTAGAGCTGCAGCGCTTCGCGGAAAGCGCCCGCGCGGAGCAGGAGATCGGCGCGAAGCAGAAGGCCGCTCCCCACGTAGGGTGAAAGAGGGTCGGCCACCTGAAGGACTTCGAGCGCGCGCTGGGCGCGCTGGTTGTCGCCGATGCGGACGTACACCCACGCGAGCTCGTAGAGCATCGTGTCGAACTCGGGCGATCCGCGCGACACGTGCGAGTACGCGTCCCTCGCTTGCTCGTACTGCTCCATCTCGTAAAAGAGACGTCCGATCGCCATCCACGCGAGATCGATCACTTGACGGTGATCGTCGGTGTCCGGAGCGAGCTCGGTGACCTGATGGAAGGCATCGATCGCAGGCTTGTAGTTCGGCGCAGGGCCAACCTTCGCGGGGGGGGGCGTGTTCGGTCTCGTGTTGGCCCACTCCGGCGGCGGGTGCTCGATCGGGTGAATGAGCTGAATGGCGATGAGGCCGAGGAAGTACCTCGCCTGATGGGCGTACTCGGTCCCCGCCGAGACAGCCTGGAAGGCCTGCTGGGCGTTCGAGTACTCGCCCTTCTGGTAATAGGCCTTCCCCTTGGCGTAGTTCAGCCCTGCGTCCACCTGCGCGGGGGGCACCTGACCGAGCTTCTGGAAGACCTTGTCCAGGTCCTTCAAGTCGTTGACGCGAAGATCCACATCGACCAGGCGCGCGAGCGCCCGTCCAACATAGTTCTGAAACGGCGGGACGGTCCCTCTGTCGAGAATCGCGTTGTAGTCCGAGCGGGCGGACAGGTACTCGTGCGCCGCGTAGTAGGTCTCGCCACGGAGCCAGAGCGCGTCGGCGTAGCTCGGCAGGCTCGTCTGGTTCTCCATCTCCAGCTTCTCGATGATCTCGCTGAAGACGTTCATCGCTCGGCGGTAGTCCTTGGAGCGATAGAGGAGCTCTCCGTTGGAGAGGCGCTCCTCTATCGTCATCTGCTCCCCTTTCGCCTTCTCGACCGCCGCCTGGACCGACGAGATCTCGCGATCGACGTTGACGAGCTCCGCCCCCGCCGTCCGCGAGTGCTCGTCAGAGTCGGCCCACGCTGCGCCGCTCGTCACGAGTGTGAGCGCACTAACCGCGGCGCCCGCGGCGACACCGCGGACGTACCGTCGCGTTCTCACGGCTTGCCTCCACCAGCCGAGCCGCTACCGCTCCCTGCCGCAGGCGCGGCCTTCGCTCCAGGCGCCGCCCCCGTGGCCGGAGCCGCCGCTCCCGGCGCACCGATCGGGCCGGTCTTCTCGTGCCACTCGACCGACGGACGCTGCTCGAGCGGAGTCGTGACCCCGCCTTTCTCCAGCGACGTCGCGGTCAACGTGAGCGTTCGCCCTTCGACAGCCGTGAACGAATGGCTCG
>JBKQKP010000304.1:0-3556 GCA_052147435.1 Polyangiaceae bacterium
AGCGCCCCCCCCACATCCCCTCCCCCTCAAACCGGCCCTCCCCCCCCCGCGGACGCCGTGGCGCCGAACGGGCAATACGTGGCGCCGCTCGCGCAGAACACGCAGCAGATCTACATCCCGCAGAGCGTCGCCATGTCGGGCCCGCGAGAGATCAAGGACTGGGACGAGACCCAGCCAATCCCGCCGGGCTACCATGCGTCATCGCACATCCGAACCGGGATGGTCGTCGGCGGGGCCGTTCTCTTCGCATCGCTCTGGCTGATCTCGGTCCTCACAGCGTCGATCTGGAGCGACTCGAACCCGGGGGTATCGAACGGGGACGCTTCGCTGTACGTGCCGGTGGCCGGGCCTTTCTTGCAGTGGGCGGGGGAGGGGCAGGGCTCGACCGCGACCGGAAACGTGTTCCTCGCGATCGACGGAATCGGACAGGCGGCCGGGGTCGCGATGTTCATCTACGGGCTCGCGTCCCCAAGGACGATGCTCGTGCGAAACGATCTCGCGAACACGAAGCCGATGATCTTGCCGGTGAGGATGGGTCAGGACGGGTACGGGGCGGCGTTCATCGCGCACTTCTGAGCGCGCAGCTTCTCAGCATCCACCGTGTCCGCGCGCCGGGAAGATCTTCCCGGGGTTGAGCAGCTCTTTCGGATCGAAGACGCGCTTCAAGTCCCGCTGCACCGAGATGAGCTCCGCGCTCTGCTCGATCGGGAGGTAGGCCGCCTTCGAGACGCCGATCCCGTGCTCGCCGGAGAGCGTCCCCCCGAGCGCCACGGTCGTCCGCATCAGCGCCTCGATCGCGCGCTCGACCGCCTCGCGCTCCCCCTCCTCGTTCCAGAGAAAATTCACGTGGAGGTTTCCGTCCCCCGCGTGCCCATAGGTGAGATGACGCACGCCTGTTCGCTCGCCGATCCGTTCCACTTCGGCGAGCAGATCGACGATCTTCGTGCGCGGCACGACGACGTCTTCGGACAGCTTGTACTTCGCGAGCTTGCGCGTCGCCGGGGAGAGAGCCCGCCGGGCCTCCCAGAGCCGCGCGCGCTGCGCCGCGTCCTGCGCGACGACGACATCGACCACCCCCGCGCGCCCCGCGAGCAGCTCCCCCAGCCTCTCGAGCGCGCGGTCCGCCTCGACCTCCTCGCCGTCGACCTCGATCAGCAACATCGCCTTCGCGCGCGGATCGATCGCCACGCGATTCGCGCGCACCGCGTCGAGCGTCGCTGCGTCGAGGAGCTCGAGGCAACGCGGCACCAGCCCCGCTTCCACGATCGCCGTCACCGCCGCGGCGCACGACTGCACGTCGGCGAACAGGGCGAGGGCCGTAGCGACGTGCGGCGGATCGTTCACGAGCCGGAGCGTCGCCTCCGTGAACACAGCGAGCGTCCCTTCGCTCCCAACGAGCAGCGCCGTCACGTCGTACCCGGTCACCCCCTTCACGGTCCGCCGGCCGGTGCGCAGGACGCGCCCCCCCATCAGACACGCCTCGAGTCCGAGCACGTATTCGCGCGTGACCCCGTACTTGAACGCGCGCGGCCCCCCGGCGTTCTCGGCGACGTTCCCGCCGATCATGCACGACGCGAGCGAGTTCGGATCCGGGGGGTAGAAGAGCCCCTCCTTCTCGACGAGCGCGTGTAGCTCGCCCGTCACGACGCCCGGCTGGACGACGGCGATCCGATTTCGACGGTCGATCTCCTTCACTTGCGCGAGCGCGTGCGTCGCGAGCAGGATCCCTCCGGCGACTGGAACCGCCCCGCCGGTTCTCCCGGTCCCCCCCGCGCGGGGAGTGATCGGCACGTCGCAACGATCGGCGACGGTGAGCGCCGCGATCACGTCCTCCGCCCGCTCGGCGACGACGACGACGTCCGGCACCCGCCCGACCGCCTCGCTCTCGTCGCGCGCGAAGCGCTCGCACCCCGCGACGTCGTCGATGACCTTCGACGGCCCTAGCGCCGCGACGAGCTCGCGCTTCGCACGGACGAGCGAGGCTTCGCTCGGCAAACGGACCTCGGGCGGCGCGATGAGCACACGATTTCCTACCACTTCACGGCAGGAAACGCCTCTCCCGGCTTCGCGAACAGGTATCCCTGCATCAGCTCGCACCCGAGCTTCGCGAGCGTGTCGCGCTCCTCGGAGTGCTCGATCCCTTCGGCGACCACGATGCGCCCCATGTCGTGGCAAAGCTCGGTCATCGACCTGATCAACTTTCGCTTGGTCGCCTGCTGGTGCACGTCGCGCACGAGCGACATGTCGAGCTTCACCACCTCCGGCTCGAGCTGGGCGAACGCCGTCAGCCCCGCGTACCCCGCGCCGAGGTCGTCGATCGCGATCCGGTAGCCGATCGCGCGGAGCGCGGCGACCCTGTCTCGCACGTCTTGCCCGTCGGTGATCGCGGCGCGCTCGGTGATCTCGAGGACGACCCGGTCGGCGAGCTTGGTGAGCGGTGCGTCGGGATGGAGGATCGCGTCGTCGTTCAGATCGTGCGGATGGAGGTTCACGAACAGGACTGCGTTCGCGGGGGCGTGCTCGAACCCCTTCGCCGCGGCCGCACGGATGGCGTGGCCGAGCACCTTGAGCTTCCCGAGCCGCTCCGCAGCGTCGATGATCGCGCCGGGGTGCGGGAGCGTCGGCTCGGTCGTCCGCACGAGCGCCTCGTAGCCGTAGAGGCTCCGCGTCTCCCAGGTCACGATCGGTTGGAACGCCACCCAGAGACCGGCGAGCGCCCGCGCGAAGCTCGCCTCGAGCCCCGCTCGATCGCCGACCTGCTTGTCCGGGTCGCCGTAAAGCTCGAGCGCTCGCCGCCGGAGCTTCGCCATCCGTCCCACGAGCACCGCGCCATCCACGACGCTGGTCAGCATCTCGAGGTCGAACGGCTTCGGAAGGTAGCGGAACGCTCCGTACTCGAGCGCGCGCATCGCCGTCGCCAGCGCGGGATCGCCGGTGACGAGCACCACCGGGACGTCGAGGTCGTGCGCCCTCACCGCCTTCAAGAGCTCGAGCCCGTCCATCGCGGGCATGCCGATGTCGCTGACGATCGTGTCGTACTCGCTCAGCTTCACGAGCTCGATCGCCTGCTGCCCGTCGTTCGCCAGATCCACCGCGTAGCCCGCGGCGACGAGCGCGCGCTTGTACACGCGGAGGAGGGCGACCTCGTCGTCGGCGACGAGCACGCGTCCCTTCGGGCTCGGAGGCATGCTGCTCCGCCTCGAGCCGTCTCGATAGGCCCCTCGGGGGCGCTCGTCCGTCGGCATGCCTGGTCGTGGCCCCGCGTAGCGGCGCTGGAGAGCGCCTCGTAGGTCCTTCAGGATACGCGACGCACCGCCGCACACAACACGACTCCCTCTGCTAGCTTCGTGTGTGCATGGGACGCTCCTCCGGCTTCTCCCGTTCGCCTCGTTTCACACGCACACGCACACGCTGGCCGGCGGTCGCGGCAGCCGTCGCCCTCCTTTGCGCCGCGGCGCACCCCCTCGACGCCGCCCCAAACAAGAAGAAAAAGAAGCCCGCGCCCGCGCCGGCCGCGACGGCGACGGTGGAGCTCGACGCGACCCCCCCGGCCACT
>JBKQKP010000305.1:0-24790 GCA_052147435.1 Polyangiaceae bacterium
CCTTGGTCTCGCGGGCGGCGTGAAGGAGGAACATGGCCTCGTCGATGGTGATCCCGATCAGGACGGGTAAGACGAGCGCGTTGTAGATGTGCCACCTCAGATGGAGGACCTGCATCAGGACGGCAACGATCCCGAGCTCGACGACCACGGTGAGGATCGCCAGAACGACGTCTCCCGCGCGTCCGAGCGCCGCGCGAAGCGCGATCGCCACGAGGATCAACGCGCAGAGGGCGACGCGCGGGAGGTCGTGCGAGAGGCTCCGCTTGAGAGCCACCTCGAGGTGCGTGTAGCCGGTGATGATCGCGCCGGGGTCCGCCGCCTTGATCGCGGCGATCGCTCGCGCGTCCACGGCCTCGTCCCCTTGGGGACGCACATAAAGGGCGACGAGGGTATCGTTCGCGTCGAGCGCGCGGTGACGAGCGGCGATCCAGCCGAGCTCCCCTGCCGAATCGACGAGCGGGGCGACGCGCGAAGACGGGTGGCGGAACGCTTCGAGGGCGGGCGCGCAGGCTTCGACGTCGAAGCCGCTCGCCTGGAGCGCTGCGGCCAAACTCGGGGCCCGCGAGGGGAGATCGAGCGCGTCGCGGACCCGTAGGCGCTCGCGCTGGATGCCTGGGGAGGGGGCGAAGCTCGTGAGGGCATCGAAGCTCACGACCGATCCGTCCGCGACGAGATGGTCGAGCGCTTCGGCGATGTGATCCCCCCGCTCGACGGCCCGCTCGGGATCGGCATCAACGGCCAGCACGACCCACTGCCCCCGCTCCCCGCCGAAGAGCGAATAGATCTCGTCCTGCACGACGAGCGGCGCGAGGTCGTGCGGTCGCAGCGCCACCACCGCGCTCCCCGACTTTGGCCACCCCACGACGAAGACTGCCAGCACGGGGAGGAGGGAGAGCCCCACGACGACCCACGCCCGCGATCGGACGCGCGTCGCCCCCGCGATTGCGCGGAGCCACCTCGGTCGAAGCGGAGGGGGGGGCTTACCGCGCTCGAGCAGGGCTCCCAGATCGGGCGTCATGAGGAGGATGGCGATCGCCGTGAGCACCTCGCCGAGCGCGCAGAGGAGCCCGAGTTGGCGCAGGGCGCTGAGGTCGCTCAACGCGAGCGACGCAAACGCGGTCCCGGCCGCGATGGCGGCGAGCAGGGTGGGGCGCGCGGTGTGCGCGCGCGCGGACAGGGCAGCTTCGTGAGGAGAGAGGCCCTGGCGCCGAGCCTCGAGGAGGGCCGCGTAGACATGGACCCCCGTATCGACCCCCACGCCGACGACCACCGCCATGAAGCCGATCGAGATCGCCGAGAGCTGCGGCATGAAGATGGCGACGAGCCCGGTGGTCCACACCGTGCCGACGACGAGCGGCGGGAGCACTGCAGCGAGCGCGCGGGCCCGGTGGAACATGACGACGAACGCGAGCGAGGCCAGGAGGAGCGAGAGCGACCCGCTTACCTCGATGTCCCGCGTGATCATCTCTTGCGACGCGACGGCGATGGCGTGCCCGCCACACAGCTCGACGTGGACGCCGGGGTGATCGCGCTTCACTGCCGCGATGACGTCTTCGGCGTCGTGAACGAACGCGTTCGCGGCGATCGAGTTGAACGCGCTCCCCTGCGGCTGCACGACGACGAGCCTGGCCTTGCCGCCGTCGGCGACGAACGAGCCGTCGTCCGACGGAATGAGGCCTGCCGCGAGCTCACCGCGCGACTCCCAGGGGATCTGCGCGAGGCGGAGCGGGTCGCGCGCGAGCCACTCTTCGGCCGAGCCAGCGCCGGGCGCGAGGAGCATCGTGCGGGTCTCCTCGAGGCGCTTCTTCATTCCCTCCGGCGTGAGCGCCGCGGCGAGGCGGTCTCGCGCCGTGGGACCGGCGTAGGCCCACGCGAGTGTCGGGTCGAGCGAACGGTCCGAGCCACGCACGTGTGTGGCGACTCGCGTCACGCTCGGCTTGGTCGCGAGCGAGCTCCCCACCTCTTCGGCCGCGGCTTGGACGTCCTCGGGCGAGCCCCCGCGCACGAGCACGGTGGCCATGTCTCCGCCCCCGAAGGCATGCGTGAACCTCGTCAGCGCGGCGGCGTCGCCGTGGTCGGGAAACAGCGACGTGAGATCGCCGCTGAGCGACAGGCGCGTCGCGCTAAGCCAGAAGCTGGCGATCGTGACGGCGATGACGGCGATGCGCGCCGCCCAGAGGCGCGTCATGAGGCGGGAGCCTCCCCGTCTTTCGCCTGCTTGCGAACCCGCAAGGTCGTGACGCGGCGGCGGAGGAGCTTCGTGACCTCCGCCGTCGCCGTATCCCCGAGCGCGACCTTGTCCCCCTTGCGCGGGATCCTCCCCAGGCGCTCGAGGACGTACGCACCGATCGGCTCCCCCCAGTCGGCGGCCTCCACGCTCACGCCGACCGCGTGCAGCTCCTCCATCGTGGCGCGCGCATCGACGTCCCACTCGTTCGGATGCCCGGCGAGCGCTACGACGCGGGCCGGCTCTTCGTCGAACTCGTCGCGGATCTCGCCGACGATCTCCTCCAGCAAGTCCTCCATCGTGACGATGCCGCTCGTGCCGCCGTACTCGTCGACGACGACGGCGATCGGCGTATGCGTGCGCTGCATTTCGCGGAGGACGTCCATGAGGCTCTGGGATTCGGGGACGAAGAGCACGTCGCGCCGGACGCCCCAAAGATTCGGCTGTTCGTCCTGGGCGCCGGCGAGCAGGAAGTCCTTCGAGTACAAGTAACCCGCGATCTCGTCGAGTGACTTCTCCTTGCTGAGGAGGACCCGCGTGTAGCGCTGCTCCCGGAGATACGCGAGCGCGTCGGACCACTTCGTGTCGATGGGGAGGTAGGCCACGTCGACGCGTGGCACCATTGCGTGGCGCGCCGTCCGCTGCGAGAAGCGCAAGACTCGCTCGAGAAGCTCTCTCTTCGCCGCCCCCGTCGTGTTCCTCGCGGCGTCGGCGGCGAGGACGCCGAGGATCTCGTCCTCCGAGAGCATCCCTTCGCTGGCGACGTCCGACTTCAGCCCCGCGGCGTGGAGGATGATGCGCGTTGCCTTCTCGAGGATCCAGAGGAGCGGCCGGAACGTGAAGTAGATGACGCGAAGCGGTCCTGCGACGAAGAGGGCGGTCTTCTCCGAGCGCTGGATGGCGACCAGCTTGGGGACGAGCTCTCCGAACAGGACGTGCCCGAACGTCAGCGCCGCGAACGCCGTGGCGACGACGGCGACCTCGAGGACCCGCTGCGGGATGTACCGACCGAAGCCGGAGACGGCCTGCTCGACGAGGTGCGCCGCCGCCGGCTCGCCGATCCAGCCGAGCCCCAGGCTCGCGAGGGTGATGCCGAACTGGGTGACCGACAGGTAGCGATCGAGGCGCGAGATGACCGCGCTCGCGACGATCGCTTTCTTCTCCCCCTTGCGGACGCGCGAGTGGAGCTGGGTCGCCCGGACCTTGACGAGGGCGAACTCCGCGGCGACGAAAAAGCCGTTCAGGGCGATGAAAAGGACGGCGATGGCGAGGCCGAGCACGGCCCCGCGGTTGTATCACGTCCCGTGCGCCCGGACGGGTAGCATGGCCCGAGGAGGCGAACGGTGTCAGCGAAACAATTCGATCTCGCGGAGGGCGCTCGGCTCGTCATGCTGGAGGCGGGTTTTCTGCCGGAGTTGCCTCCCGCAGCGCAGCGCGAGGCAGCCGCGCTGCGCCCGGCGAGCCCGGAAGGGCCCGGCGTGCGCGACCTCCGGTCGCTTCTGTGGTCGTCGATCGACAACGACGACTCGCGCGACCTCGATCAGATAGAGCTCGCCGAGCGGCTCGCGCACGACCTGGTGCGGGTGCGCGTGGGGATCGCCGACGTCGACGCGCTCGTCCACCGCGCATCCGCGATAGACGACTACGCCTCGAAGAACACGTGCACGGTCTACACGGGCGCGAGGATCTTCCCGATGCTCCCGGAGTCGCTCTCGACGGACCACACGTCGCTCGGTGAAGGCGTCGATCGACTCGCGATCATCGTGGAAATGGACGTCGATCGCGGAGGGGTGATCACTCGTTCGGACGTATATCGCGCGGCCGTGAGAAACCACGCCAAGCTCGCGTACGACGGCGTCGGCGGGTGGCTAGAGGGGACGGGGCACGCGCCGGCGAAGGTGGCGGCGAGCGCCGCGCTGCAGGAGCAGCTGCGCCTGCAAGATAGCGCGGCGAAAGCGCTGAAGACGCTCCGTCACGAACGGGGGGCGCTCGACCTCGAGACGATCGAGGCGCGCGCCGTGGTCAGGGATGGCACCGTGACGGGGATCGAGCTCACCAAGAAGAGCCGTGCGCGGGCGATCATCGAGGACTTCATGATCGCCGCGAACGGCTGCATGGCACGCTTCCTCGACGGCCGTGGCGCGGCGTCGATCCGCCGTGTCGTGAAGGCTCCGGAGCGCTGGCAACGTATCGTCACGCTCGCCGCCGAGTGCGGCGACGCTCTCCCCGCCGAGCCGAGCTCGCTGGCGCTCTCGGAGTTCCTCGACCGGCGCAAGCAAGCCGCGCCCGACACGTTCGCGGATCTGTCGCTGTCGGTCGTGAAGCTCATGGGCCCGGGCGAGTACGCGCTCGAGCGGCCAGGGGAGCCGCACGACGGGCACTTCGGTCTCGCGGTGCTCGACTACTCCCACTCGACGGCGCCGAATCGCCGCTTCGCCGATCTGGTCACGCAGCGCCTGGTCAAGGCGGCCCTTGTGCACACGCGCTCCCCGTACTCGGACGAAGAGCTCGCGCAGGTCGCCTTGCACTGCACGCAGAAAGAGAACGACGCGCGCAAAGTGGAGCGGACGACGCGAAAACAGGCAGCGGCGGTGTTCCTCGGCGATCGGATCGGACAAGAGTTCGACGCGATCGTGACGGGCGCGACGGAGAAGGGGACGTTCGCGCGCCTACTGACTCCGCCGGCCGAGGGGCGCGTCGTTCGTGGCGAGGCTGGCCTCGACGTCGGCGATCACGTCCGCGTGCGCCTGGTCGCGACCGAGCCGAGGAAGGGGTTCATCGACTTCGTCCGGGCCTAATGCCGCGTGAGTCGCGCCGCATCTGTCGGCCAGCGCAAAGGATGCGCCTCGAGCGCGGCGGCCTCGACGGTCGCGAGCGACCGAGCGACGGCGATATTGGTTCTTCGCGCGACGCTCTTCCCACGCGCGAAGAATGGTTATCTTCGTGGTTGCAAGCCATGCAAACGGCTGATTTTGACCTTCGGGCGAAGCTCGCGCAGGCGATCGAGGCGTTGATCCTCCCCCGCAATCATGCGACGGCGATTGGCGATGCCGCACAGCACGTCGTACTGGCGTTGATGAGGGCTACGGAGATCGACGAAACCGATGCGGCGCCGGATCGGCGACTGGCGTTGGAGATCCTGACTCCGCGCGGCAACGACGACTATCAATCCCATGCAGCCAAGCTGAGGGAGGCGGAGCGGCACCAAGCGGGGCTCACGCTCTTCCGCTTGTATTGTTCGATCGGGGGAGCCGCCAGGCAGCGGCAGCGCGTCGTCCGGTGCGGATGACGGGTGGCGGCGGGGGAGGGGTCGCGGTGGGGTGACTTACTCGAACGTCGCGATGGGCTCCCCGCTCGGAACCGGCGCCGGGACCGGCGTGAGGACGGCGTTCGCGGGACGGCACGTGACACGCTTCGGATCGATGCGCTTCAGGCGCCCGAGCGACGCGGTGTCGCCGCGGTGGCTGCTATGCTCTTTGGGGCGGTGAACACGACGCACCCGAAGCAACTCGGCAAATACGACGTTCTAGAGACCCTCGCCGTCGGCGGCATGGCGACGATCTACGTCGGCCTGGCGCGCGACGGCCCCGGCGCGCGGCGCCTCGTCGCATTGAAGGTCATCAAGGAAGAGCACCTGCTCGACCCTCACTACGTCGACATGTTCCGCGACGAGGCGAAGATCCTCGCCCGCCTCTCGCATCCGAACATCGTCGAGACGATCGAGGCGCGTCTGGACGAGGGCCACGCCTTCATCGCGATGGAGCTCATCCTGGGTCGCGCCGTCGCCGACCTCTGCGACGAATGCACCCGGCGCGGCACCCGCATGCCGATCGACCTCTCTGCCTGGATATGCGCGCGCGTCGCGGAGGCGCTCGACTACGCGCACCGGATCACCGACGACGACGGCGTGCAGCTCGACGTCATTCATCGCGACGCCAACCCGACGAACATCCTGTTGACCTACGACGGGTGCGTGAAGCTCATCGACTTCGGTCTGGTCAGGTCGCTCCGGCGGAGCGCCAAGAGCTCTCAGGGGATCGTGAAGGGGAAGCTGCCCTATCTTTCCCCCGAGCAGGTCAAGGGGCGCGTGATCGATCACCGCAGCGACCTCTACTCCCTTGGCGCGACGCTCTGGGAGCTCACCACGGGGCGACGGCTGTGGAAGCGCGATACGGATGTCGCGACGCTGCTCGCCATTCGCGACGGTAAGGTCCCCGACCCGACCGAGATCGTGCCGGGCTATCCAGAAGAGGTCTGGGCGATCGTGTGGGAAGCGCTGATGCCCCAGCGCGACGATCGGTACGCCGACGCCGCTGCGATGGCGAAGGATCTCGATGCGTTCGTTCGCCGCACTTCCCCTGCGGACCGTATGGAGTCGCGCGCGGCGGCGTTCGTCGAGGAGATATTTCCCGGCGAACGCGCGCGCCGCGAAGCGTGGGCTGAGCGGCTCAGCGGGTGAGGAACCCTCCTCGGCCGGGCATCTCCGGGCTACTCTCGCCGTTCGTGAAGGAGTGTCATCGCGAGAGCGCCGAGAGGATTCGGTCGCGAATCGAGCGCGCGCTCAACGACCCGCCGGAGGTCCGTGCGGCCCTTCTTGGCGTTCCGCCCGTCGAGCGGGACGAATGGGTGAACCTGGTGCTCGGGCTCCGGGAAATTCCCGACGACGGACCCGACCTCCCGCAAGGGTGCGTCCCGTATTTGCCCTGCCCGGTCGACGCGATGCTGCGGATGGTGGACCAGGCCCGCGTGGGTCCCGCGGACGTGTTCGTCGACGTCGGCTCCGGCCTGGGACGGACCGCAGCGCTCGTGCACCTGCTCACCGGAGCACGAGTCATCGGGATCGAGATTCAGGCAGGGCTCGTCCGCGCCGCCCGCGGTCTCGCGTCGCGCGTAGGGCGCGTCTCGTGCATCGAAGGAGACGCCGCGCAGCTCACGGGCTTCATCACCATCGGCACCGTCTTCTTCCTCTACTGTCCATTCAGCGGAGATCGGCTGGCGAAGGTGCTGGCCGACCTCGAGTCCATCGCGCGCACGCGGACGATCCGCATCTGCTGCCTCGATCTGCCGCTGCCGCACTGCCCCTGGCTAGCCCTCGAGCCACGGCTCTCCGGAGACCTCGCGGTCTATCGCAGCACGCTCCTCAGCGCGAGCTCGATTGACCTCTGCCCTAGTGCGACGTAGCCGGCTCGCGGATGTGCGGAACGTCCGACTCCTTGTGCTCGCTGAAGAACCAGTCGATCGAGAGTCGACCCGCGCCGACGACCGCGATGACGCAGAGGAGGAAGAGAACGAGCGTCGCGAACTCGAGCGAGCCCCCCTGGGTGAAGAGCCCCTCTTTCAGGTGGACGAAGAGAACCGCACCGACGAGGTTCGGAATCTGGATCATCGCGCCGATGCGCGTCAGGATCCCGAAGGCCATCATGAGCCCCCCCGCGATGTGCGTCAGCGCGACGAGCTCTGCGAAGCCGGGGCTCGCGAACGGAACGCCGCTCGCTTCCATCGACACGGCGAGCTCGCGGTGGTGGAACATGTACGCGAAGCCTTTGATGACGAGCGCGAAGCCCAGATAAATGCGAACGAGCTCCCAGACGAGATCTCGGTTGGCGGAGATCCAGTCCATCACGGGGTGCCTCTGAGCCATCGCTGCCTCCTCTTCCCTGGCGGCCTCCATGGTCGTCTCTTGAACTGTGCGCCCGCGCGCCACCCGTCGCCAGCACGAGACCGCTTGGGCTACGTCTCGCTCGCGCCTCGGCCACCACCGGAGTGGGGGTGGATCTCGATTAGTTCGCCTCGAGCTTGACGACGGGGACGCCCGACTCGCCCGTCCGCAGATATCCGTAACGGGCCACGTTTCCCATGACGCGCACGACGTACGTGCGTGTCTCCGTGAAGGGGATCCGCTCGACGAAGAGGTCGATGTCGAGCCCCTTGGGTCGAGAGAGCCAGCGGGTCACCGCGTCGGGGCCGGCGTTGTAGGCGGCGATCGCGAGCGGCATCTCGCCGTGGAAGCGTGCGAGGAGATCTCTCAGGTAGCGCGCGCCGAGGGTGATGTTGATGGGGGGGCTCGTGAGATGCGTCACGTCGTCGGCGCGGTCTTCGGCGACGAGCGTGCGCGCCGTCTCGGGGAGGAGCTGGAGGAGGCCGACGGCGCGCGCGCTCGAGACGGCGTCGGGATCGAAGCCGCTCTCCTGGCGCATGACCCCGTACACGAGAGACGACGGGAGCTCGTTCTCCTTGGCGCGCTCGTCCACGTCTGCGACGTACGGAGTCGGGAACGCGCAGTCCCAGCTCCAGCGCGTCTTCGGGGTCGGAGCGACGGAGAGGAGCGCCGACGGGATCTGCTGCGCGACCTGGTAGCGGCGCTTGGCGCGCGCGAGCTGGCCGTACGCGCCGCAGAGCGCCTCGGTGCTTCGCCCTTGGGCGTACGCGGAGACCGCGGACTCGCGCTCGTGGAGCTCGTTCTCGGCGTCGGCGTCGAGCCCGATGCGGTGGAGGAGCTCGACGGGCGCGGGGAGCGTGACGGGGAGAGGAGCCGAGGCGTCGTCGCCTTCCCCTGGGTCGACGAGCGGCGGGAGCGGTGCGCCGATCTGCGCGAGCCGCGCGCGCGCCACGAGAGCGGGCCACGAGAGCGGGCGGGACCGGGCGACGTCGGTCCACCGCGCGATCGCGTGCGTGCGGTCTCCGTCGCGGAGCGCCGCGAGCGCCGCCATGGTCCTCGCGCGCGCCGCGGAGAGCGGATCGGCCTCGTCCTCGGCGAGCTGCTCGAAGAGGGGACGCGCGCCGTGTGCGTCCCCCTCGAGCAGACGCGCGAGCGCACGATCGCGGACGGCCTCGTGATGCTCGGTTCCGTTCGGGTACTTCACGACGTAGTTGTCGAGCGACTCCCTCGCCTCTTTCCAGCGCCCATGAAGAAGCTGGAGTCGCCCGATGAGGAAGCTCGCCTCGTCCCCCCACTGCGTCCCGGCGTGATCCTTTGCGACTTGCCCGAGCGCCAAGATGGCCTCCTCGTCGCGGTCCGCCCTGGCGAGCGCGCGCGCGGCACGGAACGCGTCCTCGGCGACGTGGGATCCCCCTGCGCGCGCGCACTGCTCGAGCACGCGTGCGGCCTCGCCGTACTTGCCGCCACGGTAGAGCGCGTCCCCTTTCGCGCGGCTCCGCTCGAGCGCGTTCACCTTTCGACCGGGCGCTTTCTCGACGCGCTCGAGCGTGCGGACGGCGTCGTCCGCGCGGCCTGCGAGCGAGAACGCCTCTGCCCGCGCGAGGAGCTCGTCGCTCGTGAGCGGCTTCTGCGGGGCGAGCTTCGCGAGCGCGTTGTCGGAGTCCTTTCCCCACGCGAGATCGGGCGCATGGATCGCGAGCCAGCGCGCGTCGTCCGCCTCCGCGGGGTCCTCCGGCGCGAGCCAGAGGCGGATCGAGCGCGCCTCCGCTTCTTGGGTCCGCGTGTGCTTGTCGCTCGTGAGAACCCGGTCACACGCAGCCCGCGCCCGAACGGGTGACTTTGCTTTCTGGAACGCCTCGGCCGCGCGCACGAGCGAGGCGGGGGTCCCGCGCGCGAGATACCACTCGGCCGCGGGCTCGTAGGGCCCGACGAGCAGCTCCGCCTCCGCCCGCTCCCGCTCGACGTAGTCTGCGAGCAGCGGCAGCGCGGCGTCGAGCCCGTCGAGCGCGGCGAGCGTGCTCTTGCCGTCCCCGCGTGCGAGCGCCACGTGCGCGCGCGCGAAGCGAACCTCCGGCTGCGCGCGCTCGGTCTCGGAGAGCGCTTCGAGCATCACCCACGCTTCGTCCCACCGCTCGTCGCGGACAGCTTCCGCCCACGCGCCGATGCGCGGTATCGCTGTTGCGTCGGGGGGAGCAGGCGTGATGCTCGCCGCGATGGAGCTCGCCGGGAGCGGTGCCGGCGACGGGGCGCCATGGCGCTCGCACGACGGGAGGAGCCCGAGCGCGCACAAGCCGAAAATCGCAGTCCTAGTCCTACGCCCGGCCCCGTTACGCATAGACGCCGAAGCCCCCGCCCCCCTGCCACGCCGAGGCCCGGGTGATCCCCGTCGCGTCCTCGCCGCGCACGACCCGCCCGAGACGAGGCAAGCACATCGTGCCCATCTGCGCGCCTTGCTCGATGCCTACCCAGCGCCGCCCCATCTTGTGCGCGACCGCCGCGGTCGTGCCGCTCCCGAGGAACGGGTCGAGCACCCAGTCCCCCATCCCGGTCGACATCGCGAGCACCCGCTCGACGAGCCTCTCCGGCTTCTTGTTGCGGGAGAAGACGACCCCCCCCTCGCGCGCGATCCCCTGGAACGGCACGTCGTTCCAGACGTTCGTGAGGGGCTCGACGATCACCTTCGTCCCGTCTTCGCGCACCCGGACCTTGTCGCCCAGGAAGAGCACGCGGTTGCCGGCGCGCAGGATCATGTCCTTGTACCCCGATCGTACGAGGCGAAAGGTCGTGTCGGGCTCGCGCTTCGAGCGGGCGATGAGGGCGCGCGCCTCACGGCTCACCGCCTCGACGCGCGGCTGGGCGAAACGAGCGACGAGGTCGGCGTGCTCGACCGCGAAGCGCTCGATGGCTCTGAGGAGCGCCTCCTTGCCGAGCGCGGCGCGCGCTTCTCGAGGGCTCGCGTACCCGAGGTGAGCGCACGCATGGGCTCGCAACGACTCGAACCTCCATGCCTCCGTAGCCTCCTCGCGGTTCGGCACGAAGTGCCCGTACGCCGGGTCGTACCCACGTCGCTCGCGCCACTGCGGGTTCGAGCGCCAGCGCGGCTTGGCCTTCGCGTACGCGAGGAGAAAATCGCTCACGTTCACGGGTCCCGCGTTGATCGCTTTGTGCCCCGTGCTCGCGCTCCGAACGATCGTGATCGTGGAGACGCGGTTCGAGCGGCCGAAGGTCTCGTCGAGGAGGGCGTGGAGCGGCGCGAGCATGGTGTCGTCGATCTCCGCGAAGAGCGCGCCGTCCTCGGCGAGCAGCTCGCGAAGGACCTGCATGCGCGGGAGCATCATCGCGCACCAGTCGTCGTCCGAGAGGGCGTCGTCGTACTCGGCGAAGGCGCGGCCGGTGTTGTACGGCGGGTCGAGGTAGGCGCACCGAATCCGCCCTGCGAAGCCTGCGCCCGCCAGCCAGCGCATCGCGGCGAGGTTGTCCCCCTGAATCAGGCGGTTCTCCCCCTCGGCGAACGCCGCGCTCGACCGCGCGTCGTCGCGCACGAACGCCGCGGCGACGCGCCCGACGGCCCCACTCAGGCGGGCAGGTCGCGCACTGGTCCGTGCAACCACGGGTCCGTAATCCTTCGCCAGTTCGCCTCCGACTCGAGACCGCCCATGATGCTCGAGAGCCCCCACTGGAGCCTGTTCACGAACGTGAAGTCCGGCGGCATGTGAACCGGCGTCGGCAGGTGCGGGAGCTTCTCCCCTTCCTTCATCACGATCTTCTTCCCCCCGCGTACCAGGAACGCGATCGCCTCGCGCGCGCGGTGCTTCGTGTGGCGGAAGGGGGCGTCGGTCGTGAGCGGCTCGAGGAGCATCTTCGTATACGCGACGTAGAGCTTCCACGACTCCTCGTCCGTTCGCTCGTACCCGAGCACCTCGACGCATGCCCGCTCGAACTCCTCCTCGTCCCCGTCCTGCGCGGCGATCACGTAGCGCTTCATGCCGGCGACGAGGTGGTCGGGGATCTTCTTCGTGCACCCGAAGTCCAGGAACGCGACCCGCCCGCCGCCGAGAAAGCGGTAGTTGCCGGGGTGCGGATCCGCGTAGAGGAGGCCGTACTGGTAGAGGGGGCGAAACATGAAGCGCCAGATCGTCTGGCCAGCGGCGTCGCGATCCGCTTGCGGAGCCCGCTCGCAGAACGTCTGGTAATCGACGCCGCCCATCAGGTCGCAGGTGAGGACGCGGCGCGTGGTCAGACTCTGGTGGACCGCCGGAATGACGATGCTCACGTCTTCGCGGTGGATCGCGCGAAAGACGTCGGACATCTCCGCTTCGTGGCGGTAGTCGAGCTCGGAGAGGAAGACGGCGCGGATCTCGTCGAGCGTCTCCTTCGTGTGGTAGCGCCGGCCGACGGGGGCGATCATCGACTCGAGGAGCGACAGGCTCTTCAGATCGTTCTGGATCGCCTTGTCGATCCCCGGGTACTGCACCTTCACCGCCACGCGGTCGCCGCCGCGCGTGGTGGCGCGGTGAACCTGTCCGATGCTCGCAGCGGCGAACGGATCGGCCTCCCACTGCGCGAAGACGTCGTCGGGGTCACCGCCGAGCTCCTCGCCGATGACCCGCACCGCCGCCTCGCGCGACAGCGGCGGAGCCTTCTGCTGCAGCTTGCGAAGCACCGACTGGAACTTCTCCTCGTACCCCGGCGGCGCGAGCCCCTCGACGTACGAAGCCATCTGGCCGAGCTTGAGCGGGAGCCCCTTCATGTCGCCGAGGGTCTTCAGCATCGCCTCGGCGGTCTTCTTCGCGCTTCCGAGGATCCGCTCGCGCGAAAGACGGTCGTCCTCCTCGTCTCGCGGCCCCCCCATCGCGCGTCGCACCGCTTCAGCGGCCATCGGCAGAGCGCGGGGGGCGAGGGCCCCGAGCCGCGCGAGCCGCCCTAGGCGCGACGTGGGCGGCGCGTCGGGACGTGGCTTCGCGTCCGCTGCCGACGCCGGGTCGAGCGGCTTGGGCCGCTCGCCCGACGCGTCGGTGTCCTCGAGCGTCTGAAGACGGACGCGCTCGGAGGGGGAGGACATGGGAGCATTATGGAAGGGTGTGCCCCCCGTGACCAGGGGCGCCATTTCCGCGCGCGTTTGCCGCTCGTTGCGGCTGGATCTTCACACTCAGCGCGGTTCGCAGCACCCGACCTACACGCTTCCGCGCCTCGCGCTCGTGTGGAGTCGAGAGCGCGAGCCGCAGGTGTGATGCACGGGAATGAGGTAGGCTCGCGCGCCATGAGGCGCTCATTTCCGCCGGTGCTTGTCGCCATTCTTGCCGTGGCCGCAACGCCGTTCCTTGCGGTCGCGTGCAGCAAGCCCGACTCCTCGCCCCCCCCGCCCGCTCCGGCACCCCCTGCGACGGCGACGGTCACCGCGCTTACTACGCCCACCCTCAGCGCGCCGCCGCTCGCGCCACTCACGGGTCCTGGAGCGCCACAAGCGCCCAGGGGTGGCGCACCGGGGGGGGGAAATGGGCGCGTCAGGGGAACCGATCCTGCCGGCGACGGTGGAACAGGCGCCCCTGGGCTCGGAGCGTTCGGCTTCCCGACGGCGCTCCCGAGCGGGTTTCCCAGCGCGTTCCCGAGCGGCTTCCCCACGTCACTTCCGAGCGGCTTTCCCACTGCGCTTCCGAGCGGCTTCCCCACCGCGCTCCCGAGCGGGTTTCCGACTGCGCTCCCGAGCGGGTTTCCGACTGCGCTTCCGAGCGTGTTCCCCACCGCGCTTCCTGCACCTTCAGGATCGAAATGACGTCGAGAGCTCTGCTTTCTTCGTTGCTCTCGTTGGGCGCGTTTGCGGTGCTCGCGACGACGCTCCTCGCGTGCGGGGGAACTGCCGTCGGCGCGCTGGGCGACGCAGGAGCGGGGAGCAGCAGCGGCGGAGGGAGCAGCGGGAGCAGCAGCGGCGGGGGGAGCGGAGGGAGCAGCAGCGGCGGCGGGCTCGTCGCGGGGTGCCCGGCCCAAGTCGGGCCGGGCAATGGCCACTGCTCGCCGGTCGACCTTCAGTGCGAATACGGGAGCGATCCGGATCTCGCGTGCGACACCGTCGAGATCTGCGGATCGAACGGCGTCTTCAGCGCGAGCCCTACCAACACTACCGCGGCTTGCCCGACTTCCTCACCTGGAGCCAACGGATGCCCCTCGACGTACAGCGGGATCACGATCGGCGCGTCGTGCACGCCGGACGGCCTCGAGTGCGGCTACCCCCAAGGACGGTGCGCGTGCACGACGCCGCAGAGCGGTCCGCCCACGGTGGGGGCCCCGAAGCCGATCTGGGAGTGCGATCAGCCGGCCACCGGTTGCCCTGAACCGCGGCCCAGGCTGGGCGCCCCTTGCACGGCCGCCGCGACCCTCACGTGCGACTACGGCGCGTGCACGCTTCCCAACGGAGCGGCGCTCCAGTGTCTCGATGGCTCGTGGTCCCAGGCGCCCTACCCCTGTCCACTGTGATGTCGTCCGGTGCCACCCTCCCCCTCGAGCCGCTGAGCCGACTTCCCCGGAAGTTCGGTCGGTATGCGCTCTTCGACTTCATCGGGAAGGGGGGAATGGCGGAGATCTTCCTCGCGCGCGCGCACACCGAGCTCCTCGGCGCGGCGCGCCTCTGCGTCGTAAAGCAGATCCTTCCGGAGTACGCGACGCAGCCCCAGTTCGCCGACATGCTCATCCACGAGGCGAAGCTCGCGGCGCGCCTGAGTCACGCGCACATCGTTCAGGTCTTCGACCTCGGGCGCGAAGGGGACCAGCTCTACATCGCGATGGAGTACGTCGAGGGGTTCGACCTGAACGCGCTCCTGCGACGCTGCTCGCAGAAGAAGATCCCGCTTCCGTTCGAGTTCGCGCTCCTGATCGTCGCCGATACGCTGCGAGGGCTCGACTACGCGCACCGGCGAACGAACGACGAAGGGAAGCCGCTCGGCATCGTTCACCGCGACGTGTCGCCTTCCAACGTGCTCGTGTCGCTGGAAGGGGAGATCAAGGTCTGCGACTTCGGGATCGCACGCGCGAACGACGCCGTCCTCAGCGAGGGGGGGGACATGGGCGAGGCGATCAAGGGGAAGGCGGGCTACATGAGCCCGGAGCAGGCGCGCGGCGAGCCGATCGACGCGCGCGCCGACGTCTTCGGAGTGGGAATCCTCATGTGGGAGCTCCTCACGGGCAGACGCATGTACAGGAGAGAGAGCGACGTACCGCTCCTCGAGCAGGCGAAGCGCGCCGAGATCCCGGCGCTGCCCACGAAGGGGCTTCCGCTCGAGGAGAAGCTGCACAAGGTCGTGATGAAAGCGCTCGCGGCGAAGCCGGACGAGCGCTACGCGAGCGCCAGCGCGATGCTGCGCGACGTGGAGGCCTTCATGAGCGAGGCGAAGCTCGTCGCGAGCCCCCTCAAGCTCGGTGAATGGCTGGTCGATAGCTTCGGCGCGGAGATCCTCGAGCAGCGGCGCGCGCGGGAGCGGCTGACTCCGATGCCGTCGCTCGCGGCCCCCGTGTCGACGCATTCGTCGCCGCCGACCGCCGGTAACGTCTCTGGGGCTCCCGCCGCGGGGCGAGTGAGCTCGCAGCCGCCGCAGTCGCCGAAGAGCGAGAGCGTTCCGGCCCCGTCGTTCGCAGCGCCCCCCGCGGGGAGACCGATCGAAATGGACCCCCCGTCGCTTCCGGCGGCCACCGTGGACGTGGTGCCGTCGTCGGCGATGCGTCGCCACGAGAGCGAGAACGCCCCTCCTCGACGCGGCCTCGCGCTCGCCATCATCGCGCTCGGGCTTCTCATCGCGCTCGCGATCGCGCTCGTCGCCGCCTTCGGCCCCCGCCGCTGAGCACGATCCCCTTGCTCCTCGCGGACGTCGCGCTCCCGGTCCCGCTCTCGCGCCCCTTCACGTACGCGGTGCCGAGCGGGCTCGCCTCTCGCGTCGTACCGGGAGCGCGCGTGACCTGCCCGTTCTCGGGGAGGCGCCTCGTCGGAGTCGTCCTGACGGTGCGCGAGGGGGAGCCGCCACCCAAAGTGAAGACGATCGCGTCGGTCGTCGGGGACGAGGCCGCCGTGCCCGCGGACCTCCTCGCGTTTCTGAAGGACCTCTCGCAGTACTACCTCGCGCCCATTGGAGAGGTACTGAAACTGGCGCTGCCGCCGGTCGAGAAGGAGGTCGCGAGGGGACTCGAGGAGCCGACGCTGTTCGGGGGGAAGGCGAAGGGGGTCGGAGCAAGGAAAGTGCAGTGGGTCACGGCGGTCACGTCTACACCTGAGGAGAGCCGGAGTCTTCGGCTGGGTCCGCGCGCCGCTTCGATCGTCACGCACTTGCGGGCCGTCGGCACGCTGCCGATCGCGCGGATTGAAGAGCGCTGGCCGGGGGCGCGCTCTTCCGTCAAACGCCTCCACGAGATGGGGCTCGTCGCGATCGAGGAGAAGGACCTCCCCGCCGACCCGTTCTTCGCCGAGCCCATCCCCCGCGACGCCCCTCCCCCGCTCACCGACGCGCAGACGTCCGCCGTCAATGCAATCGCGAGCGCGCTTCGCGAGTCGCGACCGACCACGTTCCTCCTTCACGGTGTGACCGGCTCCGGGAAAACGGAGGTCTACCTGCACGCGATCGCCGTCGCGCGTGAAGCGAACGTCGGCGTCGTCGTCCTCGTTCCGGAGATCGCGCTCACGCCGCAGCTCGTCGCGCGCTTCCGCGCTCGGTTCGGCGACGACGTGGCGGTGCTCCACTCCGGGCTGACGGCGCGCGAACGGCACGCGATGTGGTCGCGGCTCCATGCGGGAGCGGTAGACGTCGTCATCGGGGCGCGGAGCGCGCTCTTCGCGCCGGTGCGCAAGCTCGGGCTCGTCGTGGTGGACGAAGAGCACGACGGTTCGTTCAAGCAGGAGGAGGGGGTCCGGTACAACGCGCGCGACATGGCGATCCTCCGGACGCACCGCGCGGGGGGGGTGTGCGTGCTCGGGAGCGCGACGCCCTCGCTCGAGAGCGAGCATCTCGCCCGCTCCGGCAAGGCGGAGAAGCTCGTCTTGCCGGATCGCGCGCGAATGCAGGTCATGCCGCGCGTCGAGATCGTCGACCTGCGGCGTATCGGCGCGGGACCGACCGGGGACAAGCGGATCTCGCTCCCGCTCCACCGCGCGCTCGAGTCGACGCTCGAGCACGGCGAGCAGGCGATCCTCTTTCTGAACCGCCGCGGGTTCTCGCCGAGCGTCCGCTGCCAGGCGTGCGGCGAGATGTGCGCCTGCCCGCACTGCTCGGTCGCGTTGACGTTCCACAAGCGCGCGGGCTCGATGCTCCGTTGCCACTACTGCGAGTTCGAGACGGCCATCCCGGGCAAGTGCCCCAAGTGCCAGGCGCCGGGGACGGAGCTCGTGCTCGAGGGGCTCGGCACGGAGAAGCTCGAAGAGACGCTGGGGCTCGCGTTCCCGACGGCCCGGATCGCGCGGCTCGATCGCGACGTCGCCGGCGGGGGGAGCCGAAGTGGTCCGGAAGGGGGGGCGCGCGGCGCGCGGTCTTCGCCGGTCGAGCGGGTACTTGCTCGCATGCGCGCGCGCGAGATCGACATCCTGGTCGGCACGCAGATGGTGACCAAGGGGCACGACCTGCCCCACGTGACGCTCGTAGGGGTCGTCAACGCCGACGCAGCGATCTCGATCCCCGACTTCCGTGCGGCCGAGCGCGCGTTCCAGCTGCTCGTGCAGGTCGCCGGGCGCGCCGGGCGGGGCGACGTCCCGGGGCGCGTGCTCGTGCAGACTTACGATCCGGAGCACCACGCGATCACGTTCGCCGCCAAGCACGACGTCGCGGGGTTTACGGAGCGGGAGCTCGTCGATCGCCGTGAGCTGGGCTATCCGCCGTTCTCGCGCGTGGCGCTCGCGCGCGTCGACGCGGTGAAGGAAGAGGACGCGCGTGACGCGTGCGCGGAGCTCGCGCGGGTAGCGCGCGCCGCGGTCGACGGGAGCGCGAGCGTAGACGTCCTTGGACCGGCTCCCGCGCCGCTCGCGCGGCTCCGGGGGCGATACCGGTTTCGCATCATGGTTCGAAGCGCGGATCGGGCAGCCTTACGCAAGGTTCTCCTCGCGGTCGAGCGGGCGCGCGCCGCACTGCCACGCGGCGTGCGAAGCGGCATCGACGTGGACCCCGTGCAATTTCTCTGACCCGACGTCGACCTGGTAGACATCGGAGCGGTGATGCGACTCCTCGTTCTCGCATTTCTGGCTTCCAGTGCGTGCGGGGGACCGCCCCACGCGTCCCCTCCAGCCCCCGCGAGCGCGACCATCCACACGATGATCAACCCGGCCGCGTCGTTCGACCGCTACCGGACCTTCTCCTTCGGGCCGGAGGAAGGCCCCCCGGTCGGGTACCGGACGGCCGCTCGCTCGGTCGACGTGCGGCGCCGGCTCCGTCCGCTGATCACCGCCGCGCTGACGGAGCGGGGCTACGTCGCCGCAAACGCGAACGCGAACGAAAAAGCAGACTTCGTCGTCATGTACGGCTCGGGCCTGCGCGACAGCTCGGTCCACGAAGAGAGCAGCGTGAGCGCGGAGTGGTTGCCCGATGACGAGAACGCGGACTTCGTCGAGGGATCGCTCGTCATCGACGCGTTCGACGGAACCAAGGGGAACAGAGTGTGGCACGGGGCTAGCCGCGCCAACATCAACCCCGATCAGCTCTACGATGAGCGGCTCCAGCGCGTCGTAAGGGAGCTGATCTCCGCGTTTCCCGCCGCAAGAGGCGCTGCGCCGTGAAGCCTCGCTCCGCCGCTCCTGTTCTGGGCGTTCTCCTCGTTCTTCCCCTCGCGCTCGCGAGCAGCGGCTGTTGGTACGACGTGAAGAGCCATTGCCCAGGCTGCACTGTCGTCGACCACGCAGCGACGACGGTGCCCGTCCCGGCGCCGGGCACGCACACCGAGGTCGTGATGGTGCACGGGACGTGGGGCTTCGGCAGCGAGTGGACGAAGGTCGTCGCGGCAGTGCGGCAGTATCCTGGCTTCGATCTCATGGTCTGGTCGTGGCCGGGAGCCTTTCGCGATGTGCGGCTCGACGCCCAGGCGTTCGGCGTCGAGCTGCAGGCGCTCGTCGATTTCCTCCCCGCCTCGGTAGACGAGGTGATCGTTCTCGCGCACTCGGCCGGCGCCGTGATGACGAACTTCTCGATGCGTCAGCTCCGCGTGCCTCCCGGAAGGCACGTGACCGTCGCCCTGCTCGATCCCCCCCCCTTTCCGCCGATCGTCCCGCGCGATGAATACTTACCGCTCCCGCCCAGGGTCACCGCAACGCTGTTTCATGCGAAGGGTCCCCCCCCCAAGCAGCAGCCGATCCTGGTGCCGAGCGCCGGAGACGGGACCGATCTCCCGCAGGAGTATGTCGGCCCCGTCGGGCACGATCCGATCGTCGCGATGGTGTCGTTGCCGATCCTGGCCGCACGACACCGGGCGAGACCGAGCGCCGTTGCCGAATCTCCGGCGAAGCTCTAGCGTCACTGTCGCGTGATCGCGATCGACTCGCCCTCGCTCACCACGCGCGTCGTCACAGACCGGCTCGTCCTGCGTCCGCCGCGCCCTTCGGACGTCCCGGAGCTGCGGCGCCTTCTGCGGGCGAACGCCGATCACCTCCGCCCGTGGGAGCCGTCTCCGACACCCGGCGAAGATCCTACGTCGCTCACCGCCGTCGCCAACCGAATTACGCGCCAGCGGCGCGACTGGAAGCGCGGCGATTCGTTCGCTCTCCTTCTCACGCTGCGCGAGCGGGGCGAGCCGATCGTCGGCCGGATCAATCTCGGGGGGGTCCTCCACGGCGCGTTCCAGAACGCGCACGTCGGGTACTGGATCGACCGCGAGCACCAGCGGCGCGGGCTCGTCTCCGAGGGGGTGATCGGTGCGTTCGCGTTCGCGTTCGGCGTGGCCAAGCTGCATCGCCTGCAAATCGCGATCATGCCGGCCAACGTCGCGAGCCTCCGCGTCATGGAGAAGGTGGGGGTCCGGAAGGAAGGGTTCGCCGAGCGCTACCTGCGCATCGCGGGGCGGTGGGAAGACCACGTGATCTTCGCGGTGACGATCGAGGACTGGGAGCGGATGCGGAAGGTGGAAACACGGCGAGTGTGACGCGGGACGTGAGGCCCGCGGAATTCGCGCAACATCTCCCCCTGGCGAGCCGATGGGACCCGTATGGCCCCGAGACTCCCCCCGCTCCGCCGCGCCCTCGAATCGTTCGTGTCTCTCCTCGCGCCGGACGTGTGCGCAGGGTGCGACGAGCGCGTCGGGATCCTCACGGTGTTCTGCGGTGCCTGCGCGCGCACGCTCGTCCCGGTCGCGGACGTGCGCGAGGGGGAGATCGCGGCGTTCTCCTACGGCGGTGCGCTGTCGGCGGCGATCGCGTCGCTCAAGTACAGCGGTCGGGTCGATCGCGCGCGCCCGCTGTCGCACCTGCTCCTGCGCGCGATCGAGCCGCTTCGTGAGCGTCCGCCGACGGTCGTCGTCCCCGTCCCGCTCTACCGCGCTCGCCTCGCGCTGCGTGGCTACAACCAGGCGGCCCTCCTGGCAGCCCCCGTTGCTCGGTCGCTGGGGGCCCGATTCGCCCCGAGCACGCTCATCCGGACGCGTGACACCCGGGCGCAGGCGGAGCTCGGAAGGGACGCACGCCTGAGGAACGTGCAGCGGGCCTTCGTCGTCTACCCCGGGTCGGGCCGGTTCGCGGGGGAGCACGTCCTCCTCGTCGACGACGTCCGGACCACCGGTGCGACCCTCGACGCGTGCGCAATCGCCCTGCGGGACGCCGGGGCCGCCACGGTCGTGACACTCGTGCTCGCCGTCTCCGACGGGTGAAATCAGGCGCTTATCGAAGCGCGCCGCCTGCAACAGATTGGTCCATCCGTAGCGGACGCGGGCCCGCTGTGTGACAGAGCGCTATATATTCCGGGTCAACGTGAGCGGTGACACCGAATGGCGGTGGGCCGACCCCTCTGGACAACAGAGGTTGGTCAGGACCGACGAGTTGCGCGCCGCGCTCGCGAGCGGCGTGCTCGCCCCCAACACGCCCGTGTGGCGACAGGGGTGGACCGAGTGGCGTTCGGCGACGGATGTGCCCGAGCTCGCGGCGAACGCGCCACCGAGCAGCAGCAACGGATCGGGCCTCGACATACCCCCACCCCCGATGAACGTGATCGCGGCGCAGCTCGAGTTCGAGGGGCAGCCTGACGCCGCGCTCAACAAGTCGAAGGAGGAGCCTCCGCCGCCGCCCCGTTACGTCCCGGCCGCGACGCGCTCGCAGGCGGAGCCCCTCCTCACGCCGGTCCAGCCGATGCGCGTCCCGGCGAGCCTCGGCGGAGCGGCGGGTCCGAAGCCGCAGTACTCGATGGGGGCGAACACCGCGGTGAACATCCGCGCGCTCAACGAGGGGGACGCGGACGCGCTCCTGCCCAAGCCTGCCCCTCACCTCATCGATCTGGAGCCACCGACCAAGCGCCCCGACGACGGCCACGACGCCGCGAGCCGACCGACGCCTGTCGTCGAGCCCGATCAGCTGAAGACGCTCCCGAACCCGATCGCCTCGCCCGTGGCTCCGAAGGTCAAGTCGGCCCCCCCTCCCCCGCCGCCGTCGCGCAGCTCGTCGCGCCCCCCTCCGGCGATCGGAATCACGTCGCTCGTGCGAAGCTCCCCTCCGCCGGCGCGGGCGAGCTCGAAGCCGCCGCCGCCGCCGAAGTCGGTGAAGCCGCCGCCGCCGAAGAGCGCGTCGAAAGGTCCGCCGCGCGTGGAGGACGCCGGAAAGGACGTCATCGAAGAGCTCAGCGGGTCCGTGCTCCTCGCAGATCAGTCGGCGTCGCAGAACGCGATCGAAGAGCTCAGCGGATCGGTGCTCCTGCCCGATCAGTCGGGCTCGATCAAGACGGCGATCTACCGCGACAAGAGCGGCGCGCTCCTCTTGCCGGATCTCTCGGGCCCGGCGCCCGCGATGGCGCCGGAGAAGGCGAGCGAAGAGTTGAGCGGGAACTTCCTCCTCGACGCCGGGAGCACCGGCGCGCTCCCGAGCGTCGAGAGCACGGGAAAGATCCTCGCGGCGAAGGCGGCATCGCGCGCCCCGTTCGCGCCGGCGTACGAGCCCCCCTCGTCGCGGCCGACTCCGGCTCCGATCGTCCCCGTCGCGTTGCCGCTCGGCTCCACCCCTCCGCCGCCTCCGTCGTTCATGATGACGCCGTCGGCCCCCCCGGCGGCGCCTGCACCGAGCGCCGCGCAGGCACCGGCCCCCACTCCGGCGCCGCCTCAAGCGAGCCCGCAGCCGCAACCGATGCCGCAGCTGCAATCTCACCTCCCCACGCTGCTTCAGTTCCAGCCGCAGCCGGCGCCCGCCGCTCAGCCGCCTCCCGTCGCGCAGAGCGAGCCGTTCATGGTGCCGCCGACCCCCGCCGCGCCCGAGGCGCCAGCGTTGCCGACGCTCGTTGGGGTCCCGCCGCCGCCCGATCACGTGATCGCGGAAGTAGCGCGCCCTTCGCAGTCTCCTTCGTCCAATCCGTACGGATCGAGTCAGCCGCTCCCCCCTCCCGAGCGATCGACGGCGCGCCTCCATGACTTTCGAGCGATGGGGCACGATCCGCGCGCCCCTTACATTCTCGCTGCGTTCGGCGTGATCGGGGTCGTGGTGCTCATCGGGATCATCGGCCTCATCATCGCGGCCTTTCACAAGAAGGGGGACGAGACGGCCCCCACGGCGAGCGCGACGCGCCCCGCGACGACGTCATCGAGCACCGCCACCGCCCATCCCGCCGCAACGGCGCCGGCCCCCGTGGTCACCGCGGCTCCCCTGGCAGGAGCGCTCGGCGCGCCGTGCACGCTGGCCGGCGCGGCGCACGTCATCGCCCCCCGCGCGATCGTCCAGAGCGGCGTCGAGGCGAGCATCGTCGGATCGCGCATCGCGCTCGGCTTCGCGTCGCGCGAGAAGGATGGCTTCGCCGTCGCCATCGACCCCTCGTCCGCCGTCGCCGCGCAGACCGTCCGCGCCCATGCTCCCGAAGCGATTCGACGCCTGGTCCCCATCCAGGGGTCACGCGGGCTCGCCGCAGCCGCGGACGTCGATCGACAGACCGACTTCCTGAGCGGGAGGCGAACCATCCCCGCCGCGGAGCATCCGTTCGACCTCGGCTTCGGCGGCGGAGGGCTCGCGTGGGCCCCCTATCGCTCGAGCGAGGTCGATCTCCTCTGGACCCTCGACGGCGACGACCCGGTCGAGGCGATCCGCGCCGCGCCGCTCGATCCGACGCACGAAGAGAGCGGCTGGGCGGTCGCGTTTCGCCGCGGCTCGACGATCTACGCCGGCGCCTTCAACGGTGGGGCGACGTTCACTCCGAAGGGGCCGCTCGTGAAGGTCGCGAGCCTGGGGGCGCAGATCGGATCTCCGACCGTCGCCGCGCAGGACGGCGCCGTGCTCGTCGCGTGGGCGGATCGCGCGCAGCCGAGCGAGCCTTGGTCGCTCCGGTGGATGCGCTTCGTTCCGGGCGACGCGTCGGCCGAGCCGAAGGCGTTCGTCCCGAGCGAGGGGGGGCTCGGCGAGCACGCGATGTCTCCGGCGATCACCGCCGCGGGGCAGGGGCGCTTCGTGATCGCGTGGACCGAGGGGCCGGTCTCGAACCATCAGGTTCGCGCGCAGACGATCAGCGGCTCGGGGACCCCCCTCGGCATGGCGATGGGGATCAGCGACAGCGGGGTGAACGCCGGGCAGGCGCAGCTCGCGATCCTTCCGGACGGGCACGGGGTGGTGGCGTACCTTGCCTCGTCGGGGACGACGGGGGCGGCCGGGAAGACGAACTACGAAGTCCTCGCGACGCCGATTGTCTGTCCATGAGAGAGAGCAGAGGATGAGCCACACCACGATGCGAGCGCTCGGCCTGTGCGCGGGCCTCTTCAGCGCGTCCTGCATGCTGACGGGCGAGTCGCGGATCGCGCAGGGGCAGATGTACACGTCGGGGAACCCGACGTACGACGCCTTCTTCCGCGACGTTCACCAGCAGCAGGTCGATGCGGCGAGCTGGGGGGACGACAAGAAGGGGGCGCACAAGTCGCTCGTGTCGAGCCTCGAGCTGACGCCGGACGCGCCGGACGTGACGATCGTGCAGGCGGCGCACGAGTCGTCGTCGAAGGTGGCGAAGCAGCCGGGATCGGTCCGCCTGGAGACGGACGGGACGACGGCGCACGTCGTCGCGAGCGGCGGCGCGGGGGACGGCGGGGCGCTCTTCCGGGCGATCGAGGACACGGCGCACCAGGAGCTCGAGCGCGCCAAGCGGCTGCACTCGGTGGAGCCGAAGATCGACGCGCTCGTGAAGCAGGGGGCCGACCTCGAGACCCGCGTGAAGACCGACTTCACCAAGTACGGGGAGACGAAGGCGAACGAGGTCGGCAACGAGCTCCTGGCGGTGCACGACGTCCTCGCGAAGCTGAAGTCCCGCGCCGAGTCCGAGGCGCGCGAGAGCGAGGATTTCGTCGCCGATCTGGGGCGCGCGCTGGAGACCGCGTCGGAAGAGAAGGCGGCGCGCGTGGAGACGAAGCACAAGAAGAAGCACGAGGAGGCGGCCCCGCCGGGGACCTCGAAACCGGCCGCGCAGCCGGCGGAGCAGGCCGCCGCGCCGCCGCCGAAGCCGGCACCGGCGCCGGCGCCCAAGCCGGCGGACAACAGCGGGGAAGTGTTTACGCCCTAGAGCGAACGATCGATTGATCGTGACGTTCGGCCGACGGCTACCGCGATCGGGAGCGGGCCGCTGTCGTTCGATCCAAGAGACGTTTGCTCTAGTAACGCATTGAAACTGCGTGCCTTTTCGGCCGTCGCGCACAATCAAACCAACGTGCCACGTAGATTTTCAACGCTGCTCGTTGGTCGAACCAACGTGCCACGTCGATTTTCAACGCTGCTCGTTGGTCGAACCAACGTG
>JBKQKP010000306.1:0-19417 GCA_052147435.1 Polyangiaceae bacterium
TGTACCCGGGCAGGACCTTGCCGTCGTAGAGCTTCAACTTCTGCAGGAGCGACAGGTTGTGCTTCTTCGGATCCTCGAGGCGCGTCAGCGCGGCCCACATTGCGGCGACCTCGAGCGTGTGCGGCGCGATGTGCTTGTTCTTGATCTTCCGATCGGAGAAATCCTTCTCGTAGATCCGGATCTCCTCGGTCAGCTTCGTGATGTAGGGGATGTCGATCTTGATCGTGCGGTCGCGCAGGGCTTCCATGAACTCGTTGTTCAGGAGCTTCTTGTACTCGGCCTCGTTCGTGTGACCGAGGATGACCTCGTCGATGTCGGTCTGCGCGAACTTCTTCGGCTTGATCTTGTGCTCCTGCGACGCGCCGAGAAGGTCGTACAAGAACGCGACGTCGAGCTTGAGAACCTCGATGAACTCGACGATGCCGCGGTTGGCGATGTTGAACTCGCCGTCGAAGTTGAACGCGCGCGGGTCGGAGTCGGAGCCGTACTCGGCGATCTTCCGGTAGTTGATGTCCCCCGTGAGCTCGGTCGAGTCCTGGTTCTTCTCGTCCTTCGGCTGGAACGTGCCAATGCCGACGCGGTCCTTCTCGGAGAGGACCAGCCGGCGGCAGCGGACATGGTTTTGAACCAGCTTCGCCCAGTTGCCGTCGTACTTCGTGAGGAGGTGCTTCATGATGAAGCGGCTCGCCGGATCGAGCTCGCCGTCGACGCGCACCTTGAACTGATCGTTCGAGAGCCCCACGTCCTCGATCGTCTTCGCACGCCACTCTTGCGGGATGAGGCGGAGCGGCTCTTCGTTCATCGGGCTCGGGAAGGTGGCCGACTCGCTCCCCGAGAGCCCCGTCCCTTCGAGGTTCACCCAGTCGAACGAGTAGAGCGCCCCTTCGCGCGTCCGCGAGTACGACTCGATGCCCTGCTTCAATAGGCGCGCGATCGTGCTCTTCGACGAGCCGACCGGCCCGTGAAGAAGAATGACGCGCTTCTCGGGCCCGTACCCCTCGGCCGCCGCGCGCAGCACGTGAACGAGTCGCATCAGCGGGATGTCGAGCCCGAAGATCGCGTTCGCCCCCCCTCCGAGCTCGTCTTTGAAGAAGTTGTAGCGGACGAGCTTCTTCTTGTTGTCGATGTACTCCTCGGTCCCGTAGCTGATGATCATGTCGTAGACGCGCTGGTACGCGTTACGCGTGACTTGCGGGCGTTCGCGGACGATCTGCAGGTACTCTTCGAAGGAACCCTCCCAGTGGAGCTCCTTGTAGAGACGGTAATCCTGCATCGCCGCGATGCGCTCGATCATCGGGAGCTGTGCCGCCATCATCGACTCCTGCCTGGTTTGCTGGTGTGCGTGGGTGCGTGCCGACGCGTGTAGTGAACGCCAGGCTACCACGCGTTCGTGAACCCCCGGGACGGCGAGTCCCCCGCCGGGGACTTCCAAGGGTCGTCCGCGCGCGAGCGCGGATCGGTCTGCACCAGGGGCTTCTGTCAGGACGTCCAGTCGCGAGGCCTCGTCGTGACGAATTGTCCACGCGCCCGCTCGGTGTGAGTGGAGTGGGGAAACCGGGGAGCGCCGATCTGCCCCGGCGGGGTTCGGTTCCGCGGGACTCGAGGACCCGACGCGCGGCGACAAGCTCCTCCGTCCCGCCCGCCTACGATCCAGGCGCCGCGTGGAACCAGCCGGAAAGAGACGATTCTTACTGGCTATCGGGCCGAACGAGTCGCACTCTAAGGAGGAACGGATCGGCGGTTGCAACTCGAGCGGTTACGGCGCTGGCGCTCAGGAGCTCCCGATGAAAGCCTCTCACCTCCTCACAATCGCTCTGGCACTGCTCGCGCCCTCCGTCGTTGCGTGCGGCGCGGAGGAACAGGAAGGCGAAGGGGCGCAGTTTCCCCAAACGCCCGGGGCCGATCCCCCTGTCGGTGCCAACGCCACCGCTCATCTCAGCGCCCCAGGCGAGGCGCCTATTCCGATAGACGTTCCGCCGACCCCGCCCCCTTCCGCGCCACCGCCCCCGCCGCGGGAGGTCGCCGCCGTTCCGCATCAGATCGTCCCGGGCTCGACGACCGAAGAGGAATACAACTCGCGCCCCGCCGACAGTGAGAGCGACGTCGCCGTCGGCGAGGAGGGGGACGAGTACGCCGACACCGATCCGAGCGCTCTCAGCGACTTCCGTGGCACGCTCGACCCCTACGGCTCATGGGTGGACGACCCGAACTTCGGCACCGTGTGGACGCCTGATCCCTCGGTCGTCGGAAACGATTTCGCCCCCTACGTGACTGGCGGACGCTGGACATACGACGACGCGCAGAACTGGGTCTGGGTCTCGGACTACGACTGGGGCTGGGCGCCGTTCCACTACGGGCGCTGGGCGTATCTCGGCTCGAGTTGGGGTTGGATCCCCGGGCGCCAGTACGCGGGCGCGTGGGTCTCCTGGCGGCAGGGCTACCCGGGCTACGACTACCTCGGCTGGGCGCCGCTCCCTCCGCGTTGGGGCTGGCGCAACGGCGCCGCGTTCGGGCTCGGCTTCAACGTGCGCGCGCCGTACGTCTTCTGCGGGACGCATGATGTTTTCTCCACCGGGCTCGGCGGTCACCTCGTGACCGGCGCGCAGGTTCCCGTCGTCGGGCAGCACACGGGCGTCTACGGAGGCGCTTCCGGAGGCGCCAACGGCGCGACGGGAAACGGCCGCGTCGCAGCGCATCCGACGGTGGGTCCTCCCCCTTCGTCAGTCGGCATTTCTCCCGGCGAGATCGCGCATACGCCTACAAACAACCGCGGCGTCATGCACGCGCAGCAGTTCGCGCGTCCGTCCACGGCGCAGGGGCTCGGCGCGCACGTCGCGGTCGCCTCCGCCCCGAGCTACATCAGCCGCAGGAACGAGGCCGTCGCGAGCGCCCCGCAGTACCGAGGAATCTCCCCCGCGCCGTACCACTATCCCTCGCACTCGCTCGGGGCTTACCCCGCGTACGGGAGCGCGCCGCACTTCGGCGCCCCTTACTCGTCGCGCTACGGCTCGCCCTACGCGGGTGGACGCTACGGGGGGGGTTATTCCTCGCCCTACGGCGGCCATTACGCATCCCCCTATGCCCCCCACTACGCATCCCCCGGGTACGCCGGTGCCTACGGCGGCCCGGTGCGCGGCAATAGCGGAAATGGCTCCTCTTCTTCCTCTGGCTCCTCCGAGGATTCGCACGACGACGCGCCGGTGCACGGCGGGGGTCGCGGCGGGGGATACCGGGGCGGCGGTCGCGGGGGCGGCGGGCGTGGCGGCGGCGGGCGCCGCTGAGACGTCTCCCACACGTCGGGTCCACGGTAAACGCCTCCCCGGGACGCGCGGCAGGCGACGGCACGGCTCGTGCTCATAGGTATGCGAGGGAGTTGATCATGAGCTTGTCGACGCCGACCTGGCTTCCCCGATTTGCGCTCGTCGCCTCGATCCCCGCGCTGGTGATCGCGTGCTCTTCGAGCTCATCGTCTACGGGCTTCGCGAGCGCGAGCGGCGGCGAAGTCCCCACGGCGACCCCGCCCGGGGAGGACGGAGGGCCGAGCGAGTACCCCATCCTCGCGCCGATCGACACCGGAGCGAACATGACAGCCGCGCCAGGGCAGGGGGTCGGCGTGTTCACGGAGTACTACACGGGGGGGCAGTGGCACGTGTGGTGGACGTGCGACTCGCTTGTCGACTCGCAGAACCCCCCCTGCCAATTCGACGTCAAGATCTCGGTCGCAAGCGGCACGATCACCGATCCTGTCTCGCAAGGCTTTCAAGCTTCGGACACGTTCACCGTCTCAGGCGCGCAGATCGAAGGGGTCACGACGACGTCCACCGCGTCCGACGGGGTTACCTTCGACACGGCGCCGGGGGCCGTCATCACGCTGAGCGCGACGGTCGGCGGCCAGTACGACGGCCGTTTCCTCTTCTTCGTCGAAGGGGGGAAGGTGGACGACGGCTTCACGGGGACTGTGACCGATCCGATCATGCTGCAGGGGGCGACCCCGTAGGCTGGATGCGCGCCCCTCAGGACGCGCCGAACAGATCGACCTCGAGCGGGCGCATCTTCGCCGTCTCTTCGTCGAAGAGACGCGTGTAGGGGAGCTGCGAGATCGGATCGATGGCGTCCGGGGCGACGTCGACGAGCGGGCGCAGCGCGAACGCGCGCTCGGTGAGGCGCGGGTGAGGGATGACGAGCGTGTCGCTCTCCATCGCGAGCCCTTCGATCCAGAGGATGTCGAGATCGATCGCGCGCGGCCCCCACCGCACGTCAGCGGCCGTTCGCGTCCGCCCGAGGATCTTCTCGACCCCCTGCAATGCCTCGAGCAGATGCTGCGGCTCGCCGTCGTACGTGACGAGGATCGCCGCGTTGTAGAAAGGCGCTTGGGGCGGCCCTCCGACGGGCGCGGTCTCGTACACGTGCGACGCCCGCTCTACGTGCGCGATCTTCGCGATCCGCTGCGCCGCGGCCCTCAGGTGCCCGAGGCGATTACCCACGTTCGAGCCGAGCCCGACGACGGCGCGGATCGTCTGCTGCGGACCGCGGCCTGATTCGTTTGTCCCGCGCGGATCCGCCGTCATAGCCCGTACGCGCGCAGCTTCTTGTGGAGCCCCTCGCGGGTGATCCCGAGCGCCTTCGCGCACGCCGTCTTGTTGTTCTGGTGTTCGCGCAGAGCTTCGATGAGGAGCCAGCGCTCGAGCTGGTCCATCATCTCCTTGAGCGTCCCCTTCGTCGGTCGGACGCGCTCGATGACCCCCTCGACCTGCCGGATCCGCGGCGAAAGCAAGTCCGGCGTCACGAACCCGCCGGGCTCGATCTGAATCACCAGACGCTGAACCTCGTTCTGGAGCTCACGCACGTTCCCGGGCCAGTCGTACCCCTGTAGGAGCTCCATCGCCTGCTGCGAGAAGCCCGCTGCGGCCTTGCCGAGCTCGGTCGAGTAGCGCGCGAGGAAGTACCCCGCGAGGAGCGGGATGTCCTCGCGCCTTTCGCGGAGCGGGGGGACGCGGACGGGGAACACCTTGAGGCGGTAATAGAGGTCTTCGCGGAAGCGTCCCCCTTCGACCTCTTTCTCGAGGTTCCGGTTCGTCGCGGCGACGATCCGCACGTTGACCCGCTTCTCCGCGGTGGCCCCGATCGGGCGGATCTCCCCCTCCTGAAGCGCGCGCAAGAGCTTCGACTGGAGCGACAGCGGCATCTCGGTCACTTCGTCGAGGAAGAGCGTCCCGCCGTCGGCGATCTCGAAGAGCCCTTTCTTCTCCTCGTGCGCGCCGGTGAACGCCCCCTTCTTGTGCCCGAACAGCTCGCTCTCGAGCAGGTTCTCGGGGACCGCCGCGCAGTTCGCCGCGACGAAGAGCTTGTCGCGGCGGCGAGAGCGGTAGTGCACGGCGGCGGCGATGAGCTCCTTGCCCACGCCGGTCTCCCCCTCGACGAGCACGGTCACGCGCGTGTCGGCCACCTTGTCGATCTGGGCGCCGAGCGCGCGCATGGGGGCCGAATGACCGACGATCTCCTGTGTCCCCCGCCCGCCCGTGCGTCGCGACTCCTCGCGCCCCTTCAAGAAGGCGTTCTCTTTCTTGAGCCGATCCTCCGCCGCGCGCAGCCGCTTGACCAGCCGCGCGTTCGCAACGGCCAGCGACGCATGGTGCGCGAGCACCGTCACGATCTCGAGATCGGCGCTCGTGAACGCGCCGGTGCTCTCGCGGTTGTCGAGCTGGAGGACCCCCAGGATCTCTTGCCCGCGCCAGAACGGCACGGCGAGCGTCGAGCGGATCTGCGCCCCCATGATCGACTCGGTCTCGGCGACCTCCGTCGGCGCGTCGGCGGCGATCACGGCGGCGCGCTCGGTGACGACCTTGCGGAACACGCTCCTCGCGACCGGTATCGGCGCGGTCTGCACCCGTCCCGTGGTGTCCTCGCGCTGCCCGCGCACCCGCGTCGCGATCGGTACGTACCCGGCGACCCCCGCGCGCCCCCCCTCTTCGTCGTCGTCGCGCAGGACCACCGTCGCGTGCGTGGCATGCTTCACCAGCCCCAGCACGGCGTCCGCGATCGCGACGACCACGTCGTGCAGGTCATCGGCAGCGCCGATCGATTTTTGCGCCTCGTACAGCGCCCGGAGCGAGCCAGCGTCCGTCTCGACGCGGCTCTCGGCCGGCTCGAAGTCGTCGATCTTCCGGAAGGCGACGACACGCGCCGCCTCGTCGATCGTGATCGACGCGGACAGCGACACCGCGAGCTCGTCCGTCCCGAGCTCGATCACGTCCCCCGTGGCGAGCGGCACCTCGCGCCCCACCGTGTCGTCCACGGCGAGCCGCTCGACGCCCCGCACGACCCACGTGCCGTTCGTCGAGCGCTGATCGCGCACGAGATACTTCTCGCCGTCGAAGAAGATCTGCGCGTGCTCGCCCGAAACGAGCTCGTCCACGAGGAGGAGATCGTTTCCTTCCGAGCGCCCCACCCGAACGAGATCGGCGGACGACTCGAAGACCTTTCCGGTCGACTGCCCTCGGGTGACTTCGAGCCGGATCATCGCGCTAGTTGCTCTTTCCCCCTTGCATACGATGGCTCGCCCGAGCGTTCACTGCGCCCGTGCGCGCAGGCGCGCGGCGACCTTCGCGACCACGTCGTCGGCCATGAGCAGCTCCTTGTTCCCGGACGACGTATCGCCGTTCACGACCGTCTCGAGCTGGCTCGCGACCGTGGTGTCGCCGTTCGGCGCGAGGTGGTCGATCGCCATCACGATGTCGAACCGCGCCGAGCTGTTTTTCACCTTGTCGACCTTGGCCGCGAGCGCCGTCTTCGTGGCGGCGTTGCCGTAGATCGCGGCCATCCATGCCCCCTTCGCTGCGGTCATCGTGGCCGTGGGAGGCGTGGACGGGATCATTTGCTCCGTCGCGTTCGCGTAGCAGTTCGCGTCGGTCCCGCACTTGTCCATGACCGCGGCCGCGCGCTGGAACTTGTCCTTCTCGCGGTCGGTCCCCTCCTTGTTCACGGCGTTCTGGACGGCTGCCTTCTGCGCGGGCTGCATCAGCTTGATAGCCGAGTCGAGCGCGAGGAGCTGCATCGCGTCCGCCTCGTCCCCCTTGGCCGTGATGATCTCCTTCACGAGCCAATCGGTGAGCGTCGGGTCGTAGAAGTTCTGCGCGGCTTGCGTCAGGTATCCGTGGGCGTTCGCCCCCTGGAGCGCGTCGATCGACGTGTTCGCCCCGACCTTCTTGTACGTGGCGAGGAAGGCGGGGACGAGACGAGGGTCGCTCGGGAACTTCGTGAGGAAGGCCGCGAGCACCGTCCGGTTCGTGTCGTTGTCGGCAGACGCGAGCGCAGCGAGGACCGCGTCGCGCCCCGCGGGGCGTGAGATGTTAGACAGCGTGTCGCCGATCACGGCGACGTACTCTTTGTTCGTGTCGATCGCCTCGGCCGTCGCGAAGTCCTTGTCGGACCCGTTGAGCGCGGAGATGAGCACCGGCTCCGCGTCCTTCGCCATCTTGAGGAGCGAGTTCTTCGCTGTCGCGCTGAGGTCCTTCTTCGTCGGCGCGAGGAGCACCGCCACGAGGGGCTTCACCGCCGGAACGAACTTCAGGTTGCCCACGATCTGCACAGCGGTCAGCTGCCAGAACTGGAGCTGGTCGCGGACGCTGTCGACGTTCTTCGGGTCGACGGCGGCGTTGAGCTTGCCTACAGCCTTCGGCCCGTAGCTCGGGTCGCTCACCGCGATGACCGCGTCGTGGAGCGCCTTCACGAGCTCGAACATCTTCGTCTTCGACACCTGGAACTTGTCGAAGCAGTTCCAGAGCGCGTCCTTGACGGTCTGATCGGTGAGCTTCTTCGCCTCCGCGAGCCCTTGCACCGCCTTCGCGGCGTACTTCACGTCTTCTTCGTTCTTTCCGGGCTCGTACTCGTTGAACGCCTTTGCGAGCGCGGGACCCGTGCGCGGGTCCTTGGTGTCCGCGAGGAACTTCATCAGGTCCTTCCGCGTCTTCTCGTCGAGCGTGCTCGCGACGTACTGCTTCGTCATCGGGTCGACGATGTCGTCGAGGAGCGTCTTCACCGCCGGGTCGTCGCGGTTCTTGTTCGCTTTCGTCATGTCGTCTTCGAAGAACTGCGTGAGGCGCTTGATCGCTCCGGCCCGTTGAGCCGGATCGTCGAGCCGCTTCACCCACGTCTTCGGATCGTTCTCGTCGTCGCAGGCGACGAGGGTCGTCGACGTCACGAGCGTGACGGCGATCGCCAGCGCCGGCAGACCGAGCGCGCAGCGCGTGAGGAGAGATGCAGCGAGAACGAGGGACGACGTCGACGTCTTCATGGGGATTTCTCCAGGGCCCGAACCGCGCCGCGGACGGTAACCGTGGGCCTCGAAGGGTGTCAACGGGAGTTCACACTTGGAGCTGAAGATCGATTTCCGAGGGTTTGGGGCGGTGGTCGTGGGCGCCGTGGTTGAGCCCGGCGAGCGCGACCGTGAGCCTGGACGCATCAGGCAAGGGACGGTCTAATGGGAACCCCAAGGGAGGGCAAAGCATGACGGAGAAGCGTGAGCCGCCGCGTCCGCGCATTCAGAAGCGCGACCCACCGGCACCTCAAACGCGCGTGGCAGACGCCGGCCCCGTCCGGCACAACACGATCGAGGTCGAGGCGTCCTGGCTCGAGGACGACGAGCGGCTTTCGGCGCCGCCTGATTCCAAGAAGACGATCCCGGAGATTCGGCGTCTCTCCCCTGCGAGAGGGACGACGAAGGGCCCCGCGAGGAAGCTCACGCCGAAGCCGGTGAAACGGCCCCCCTCGAAGGCCCCACCGCCAAGGCCGTCGAAGTCGTCGATGAAGAGGACGTCGAAGGCCCCACCGCCGAGGCCGTCGAGGTCGATGAAGAGACCGTCAAAGGCGCCGCCGCCTCCCCCAGCGAAGGCGGTACCGCGTCCCTCACGAGGCAAGCTCAATACGATCCCCTCGTCGGCGGTCATCAAGTATCGCCCCGACCCCCCGGATCTCCCCCCTCCGCCTCCGCAGCTCGCCCGAGCGCGCGGCAAGCTCCCTCCGAGCCTTCCGCGTGAAGAGGAAGAGGAGGAGCTGTCGCCGCGCCGCCGCTCGAAACCCCCGCCGCGGTGACTTCTCCCAAGCAGCTTCCGCCGTACGATCCGCGCCGCTCGCTCGGGAGGCTCGGAGTCGGCCTGGTCGTGGCGGTCCTCACTTGGCAGCTCCTTTCGCTGCACTTCGGCCGAGTCGTCGCGCTCCTCGGCGGGTGGGACGCCGGTGGGATCGCGATGCTCCTCGCCGCGTGGACGATCATCACACGCGCCGACGCCGCCAAGACGCGCCTTCGCGCCGGCGCGGAGGATCCAGGGAGGCGCACGGTCTACTTCTTCGTGACGCTCACGTCGTTCGTGACGATCTTCGCGGCGACGCTCGTTTCACGCCACGTGAAGTCGGTCGCCGCCGCGGGGGAGAGCTCGCTCCTCGCGGGGCTGTGTCTCGCGGCGGTGGGGGTCGCGTGGGGGCTGACTCACACGAGCTTCACGTTTCGCTACGCGCACCTTTATTACCGGGAGGACGACGAAGGGGTCGGGGGGATCACGTTCGCCGGAGACGAGCAGCCGAGCTACTTCGACTTCGCGTACTTCGCATTCACCATCGGCATGTGCTTCCAGGTCTCCGACACGACCGTGACCAGCTGCCAGATCCGGCGCGCGGTGCTCGTTCACGCGATGCTCTCGTTCGCGTACACGACCGTCATCCTCGCGTTCGTCTTGAATCTCGTCTTCGGCACGGTGGCTTAGCGCGCCGGCCTATACTGGGCGCGTGGCTCTGCACGAAGAGCTCGCCCCCGGCGCCCAGGTTGGCCGCTTCACCGTGCTCAAGAAGCTCGGCAAAGGGGGGATGGGGGTCGTCCACCTCGCGTACGATCCGGAGCTCGATCGCCGCGTCGCGATCAAGCTCCTTCACGACACGGTCGACGACGACATCGCGAGCGCGCGCCTCCGCCGCGAGGCGCAGGCGATGGCCAAGCTTGCGCACCCGAACGTCGTCGCCGTGTTCGACGTCGGCGAGTACGAGGGGGCGCTCTTCGTCGCCATGGAGTACGTGCAAGGGGGGACGCTCGGGCAGTGGCTTCGAGAGCGCGCGCGCAAGCCGCGCGAGGTGCTCGAGGTCTTCGTTCAGGCTGGGCGTGCGCTCGCGGCGGCGCATTCCGCTGGGCTCCTGCACCGGGACTTCAAGCCCGACAACGTGATCGTCGACGACGACGGCCGCGCCCGCGTGCTCGACTTTGGGCTCGCGCGCCCGGTCGCCGAGATGCCCACCCGGCCGATGTCGCGCCTGGAGGCGACGGACGAGACGCAGCCGGCCACGGGCGACAGGACCGAGCGCGTGGGGCCTGGGGACATCGCGTCGACCGCCGACACGCAGAGCGCGGTCGCCGGGACGCCGGCGTATATGGGGCCGGAGCAGCTCTTCGAAGGGGTGAGTGACGAGCGCTCCGACCAGTTCGCGTACTGCGTGAGCCTCTACGAGGCGCTCGGAGGCGTGCGCCCGTTCGACTGCGCGACGATCGGCGAGACGATGGCCGCGAAGAAGGAGGGGAGGGTGAACGCCCCGAAGCGCCCGATCGCGGCGAACGTTCGCGCGATCGTCGTCCGCGGCTTGAGCCCGGACCCCGCCAAGCGGTGGCCGTCGATGCAGGCGCTCGTCGCCGCGCTCGAAGGGACGATGCGGCGTCGTGCGAGCATGATCGTGCTCGCGGGCGTGTCGGCGCTCGCCCTCGTCGCCGCCGTCGCGGTGTCGGTGGCGCTGCGGACCGCCAAGCCGAGGATGTGCCAGGAGGCGGAGCTGGAGCGCGAGCTCGCGGGGGTATGGGACGACGCCGCGCGTGCCGACGTCGCCCGCGGGCTCCGCGCGACGGCATCGAAGAACGCAGAAGCGACCGTGGCTCGCGTCGTCCCCGCGCTCGACGCCTATGCGAAGGCGTGGACGCGGATGAGCGTCGATGCGTGCGAGGACGCGCGGGTGCGCGGGACGCAGTCGATGGATACCCTCGATCTTCGCACCGCGTGCCTCGATCAGCGCGCGAAGGAGATCCGCGCGACGGTGCACGTCCTCGCGACCGCGGACGGCGCCGCCGTGGACCGCGCGGTGAAGCTCGTGGACGGGCTTTCGCCCATCGAGGGGTGCGCCGACCTGGCCGCGCTCCGCGAGCCTACCGCGCCGCCGCGCGACCCAGCGCTCCGTGTCGCCGTCGATCGCATCCGCGATCTCGTCGCGCAAGCGAAGGCCTCGTTCTCTTCGGCGCGCTACGACGAGTGCGAGGTCGCCGGACGCGACGCGGCCGTCGAGGCGAAGCGCATCGGCGCGCGCGCCCTCGAGGCGGAGGCGCTCTACTGGCGCGGGATGGCCGCGTTCTATCGCAAGGGGGGGGCGAAAGAAGCGGCGTCGATGATGTTCGACGCGAGTGTCGCCGCCGAGGGGGCGCGCCATGACGAGTTCGCGACCGACGCGTGGATCTGGCTCGTCCACTTCGTAGGCTACGCGCTCGATCGCCCCGAGGAGGCGGAGCACTACGCGCGGCTCGCAGACGCGGCGATCCAGCGGCGCGGCGGCGATCCGTTGAGGACCGCGCACCTGCTCAAAGTTCGAGGCAACGTCCTCTACGGCCAGACGAAGCACGCCGAGGCGCTCGAGCTCTATCGTCAAACCGTTGCGATCTTCGAGCAGCAGCTAGGCCCCGCCCATCCGCGCACCGCGCTCGCCCGGCTCGACATCGGCGACGCGCTCTTCGACCGGGGCGATCGCGTCGGTGCGCTGGCGACGTATCGGCAGATCGCCGAGACCCTGGTTCGCGCGTACGGCGAGAGCAACCCGGACACGGAGCTCGTCTTGCAGCGCGTCGCCGCGTGCGAGGTGTCACTCGCGCTCCCGACCGCCGTCGAGGCCGCGACACGCGCCAACGCCGCGACCTCGTACGAGGACCCTAACACCGAGGACGACCTCGGTCAGGCGCTGGTCCTCGCGGGGCGTGTCGAGGAGGGGTTGGCTCTCCTGCGACGGGCGGTCGTCGTCGCACCCGCGAGCCTCGACGAGAGTCAGCTCCTCGAGCTGCCGCTCAACGTCGCGCGCGTCCTGCTGCGCCAGGGGCGGATGCGCGAGGCGGGAGCGGAGATCGCGAAGGTGCGGGTGGCGACGGAGCGGGCGGGGATGCTCGAGACGAAACCGGACGTCTTCGCCGAAGAGGCGCTCTGGTACGCGCGCACGGGACACCCGCGCGAGGCCGTCGCAGACGCAACTCGCCTCCGCGCCGCGGAGCACGCGCTCGGTCAGGACGACGTCCCCGACGTCGCGATGGCCGATCTCGCGCTGGGCGAGGCGAAGCTCGCGCTCCACCTGCCGTTCGAGGCGATAGCGCCGCTGGAGCACGCGCTGTCGATCGCGGAGAAAGGGTTCGATCCGGTCTTCCTCGGCGAGATGAAGGACGCGCTCGCTCGCGCGAACGGCCCAGTGGGCGGCGGGGCGCGCTAGGTCGCCTACCCGATGATCATCGCTTCGCTGAGGAGCTTCCCCTCTTTGAAACGCCTGAGGTTCCACCGCGTGAACAGCTCGCTCTCCGAAGGGTGGACGATCTGCTCCGCGATCCGCTTCCCCATCACCGGCGCCATCATGAAGCCGTGCCCCATGAACCCTGACGCCTGGAAGAAGCTCTCGACGCCGTCGACCTCGCCGACGATCGGGTTCGCGTCCGGCGTGATGTCGTAGCAGCCGGCCCACTGCCTGAGCACTTTCACGTCGCCGAGCACGGGGCACGCGCGGGTGAGGGCGCGCGCGTACTTTCCGAGGAACGCGAACGAGCTCTCCTGGTTGAGCCCGTGGGGCACCCACTCCTGACCGACCCCCCCCACGATCTCGCCGCGCGTGGACTGGCTGAAGTAGAGGCCGTCGCTCAGGTCGGCGACGAGCGGTTTCAACCAGGGCTTCAGCGGCTCGGTCGAGCAGATCTCGTGGCGATGGGGCGTGTTCGGCAGATCGACGCCGAGCATTCGCGCGACGGCGGGCGCCCAGGCGCCGCACGCGTTCACCACTTTGTGGGTCTCGATGACGCTCGTCGTTCCCGAGGCTCCGGGCGCGACCTCCCTCACCACGACGCCGTCGATCCGCGGACCGTGCGACTTGAAGCCGACGACCTCCGTGAACGTGCGCACCTGCACGCCGAGCTTCCGCGCGGCCTGCGCGAACCCCCAGACGAACGGCCACGGGAAGACGACCCCGTCCTCGGGATTGAACGAAGCGGCGACGACGCCGTCGGTGTCGAGCTCGGGGACGATGGCGCGGGCCTCGCTCGGCGTGAGCATGCGCGTCGGGAGGCCGTTCTCGTTCTGGAGCTTCACGCTCGCCTCGAGAGCGCGCCGCTTCTGCTCGTCGCGCGCGAGGAAGAGGTAACCCCCTTGCCGGAACCAGACGTTGATCTTCATCTCGAAGGCGAAGTCGCGGCACATCTGCACGCTCTCTTGCATGAGCCGGATGTTCGCTTCGCTCGACCACTGCGCCCGCACCCCCCCGCCGTTCCGGCCGCTCGCGCCGCCGCACAGGTAGCTCTGGTCGACCACGACGATGTCGGTCACGCCGAGGCGCGCCAGGTGATACGCGATCGCCAGCCCCATGATGCCGGCACCGATGACGACGACCTCCGCGCGATCCCGCTTCACCAAGAGGTCAATCTATCATTTGAGCAGCAGCAGCGAGGAGACCAGCCCATCGACGAGGGGGCCATGGCCCGCCACGATCCCGCGCGAGCAGGTGATCTCTTCGCAGGCGTAGTCGAAACGCTCGCCCGAAGCCGTCAGCCATTGTCCCCCCGCCGCGCGGACGATCGCCTCGGGGCCGCAGGTGTCCCAGAGCTTTCCGGCATTCCCCGGGGCCACATAGAGATCGGCCTCGCCGCACGCGACCCGCGCCCCCTTCACCCCCGCGCTCCCGCAAGGCTCCACCACGACGCCTAGCTCCGCAATCTTCGCCTCCGCCTCCATTGCTCGCCGGGAGCGCGACACGAGGACGCGCGCACCGCGAAGCTCCGTGCGAGAGCTCACGTGAATGGCCGAGCGCGCACCGTTCGCGGCGACTTCGAACGCACCGATCCCCTCGGCGCCGACGAACGCGCGTCCGATCGCGGGGAGCACGAGGACGCCGAGCACGGACCGCCCCGCCTCCGCGAGGCCGATCATCACCGCGAACTCGCCGTTCCTCGCCACGAAGTCGCGCGTGCCGTCGAGCGGGTCGACGAACCACGCGGAGGGCTCCCTCCAGAAGCCCGCATAGCTCGCCGCGTCGCTCTCCTCCGCGACGATGGGCACGCCGGGACACGCGCGCGCGAGCTCCGCGCAGATCAGCGCGTTCGCTTCCCGATCGGCGCGCGTCACCGGATCGTCCTCTGTCTTGAACTCGACCTCGAACGCACCCGCGTAGATGCGAGCGATTCCTTGGGCCGCCTCCCGCGCGATCCCGAGCGCGACGTCGAGCGCCCTTGCGCGGTCAATCTTCAAGTGAGGATCCCGACCTTCGAAAGGGCTCTCGGGAGCGCGGACAGGTCCTCGTCCGCCAGGTACCGCGGCCCCGACCCCGTCTCCCTGACGAGCTGCTCCAGCTGCTCGACCGACTTCGGCCCGAGCACCGCGCTCGACACGAGGTGATTGGCGAGCACGAAACGAATCGCTGCGGCGCGCAGCGTGTGCACGTCCCCCCTCACGAGGAAGCGGAACGCGGCCAGTTGCTGGACCCGCCGCTCGAGTTCGAGCTTGGTCCACCGCTCTGCGCGATGATCGCCTCGAGCGAACTCGCGGTCCTTCGTCCACATCCCCGCGAGGAGCCCGTAGGAGAGCGTCGACCGCGCGAGGATCCCCGCCCCCGAGACCATCGCGTCCCCCGCGAGCCGATGCAAGTCGATCGCCTGGACGAGGTTGTACGCGATCTCGATCACCTCGGCCCCTTTGTCGATCGCGGCGCGTCCCACCTCCGCATCCCCGGCGGCGACCCCCCAGTGCGCGATCTTCCCTTCCTTCTTCAGGTCGAGGAGCGTGTCGGTCGCCTCGCCGAGCTGGATGGCCTCCGTGCTCGGGTTGTGGAGGAGGAGGAGATCGATCGGCTCGCGTTCGAGCCGCTTCAGCGACGCGGTCACGCTCGCGCGGAGGTAGGCGGGATCGAAGCGCTTGCGCGCCGGTTCCGTCGTGCGATCGGTCCCCACCTTCGTCACGACGACCGCGGGCTTGCCGCGGAGCATCTTCCCGAGGCGCGCTTCCATCGCCCCCCCGCCGTACGCGTCCGCCGTGTCGAAGAGCGAGAAGCCCATCTCGAGCGCGCGCGCGATCGTCGCTTCCGCGACGGTCGCCTCGACGGGGCCGTAAGCGTCCCCGGACAGCCCCCACGTTCCCAGAGAGAGCTCGGACACGACGAGGCCTGTTTTTCCGAGGGGGCGCCCGCGAATGCTCATTCGTCCTTGTCTGCTTCCCTTGCCCCCAGTCCCTACCACCCGTCGGCCTCGGCACGAGAGTCGAAAGCGCCGCACGAACACCGCGGGCGAGCGATGTAGGGGGCCGTCGGACGCCCCTCGGGCCGATGTCCACCGACGCTGCGCGCGGGAACTCGCGAGGTCTCGCGCTGTCTTTCTTTGCGAGGTGGGCGAAATGAGTCGGATTGAAGTGGGCGGCGGCGACGTCGTCGAAGTGGTGCTCTCCTGGGGACGGCACGTCCAGGGCTCGCCCCTGGCGTGGTCTACAGCAGAGAGTGGCGGGCAGGGGTGCGTCCTCGCGACGAAGCACCTGCGCTCGGGCGACCGCTTCGCGGTGGGCGAGGGGGAAGGGTGCGACGCGCTCGTCCCCAGTGAAGTGCTTCGTGCGGAGCGGGTCGATCTCGTCACGTTCGACCCGGCGGGAGCTCTCGTCGCACCGCCGGAAGGAGCTCAGGTCTGGGTGAACGGTTTCCCCGCCCCCGCGGAGCCGATGGCGCTCGGGAGGGAGCAGGCGATCGACGTGACCTTCGGCGCGTTCACGCTGCGCGCGCGGATCGTCGAAGCGGAGGCCTTCGCGAGCTCGTTCGCACCGACGGTCGAAGCGTCCGAGTACGGAGGCTTCGCGCTGTCGGCGCTCGCTCACTTCTCCTGCCTCGCGGCGCTCGCGCTGTTCCTCCCCGCGCTCGGCGCGACCGACGACGACGAGATCTCGCGCGACCAGATTCTGACGATGGAGCACCTGCTCACCGCAAGCGCCGAGCGCGAGCAGGAGGCGAAGGACGCGGACGACCAGGCGCCCGCCGACACCGCGGAGGATCACGGCGCGTCCGGCGGGGGGCGGGCGATCGGCAAGCCCGGCGCGATGGGGACACCCAACGCGCCGCAGAACGCGGGTCACTGGAGCGCCGCCGGGGACAACCCGCGCGAGCTTCAGAGCCTCTCGCACGAAGAAAAGCAGGCGCTCGTCAAAGACTTCGGCATGCTCGGGCTCCTCGCGACGATGAACGCGGATCCGAACGCTCCGACGGTCCCGTGGGGCGACATTCTTCGAGGGGCCGACCGCGAGAGCCACCTCGGCGCCCTCTTCGGCGCGGACCCCGCGGAGTCGTGGGGTATCGGCGGTCTCTCGCTCGGCGGAAACGACGAAGGGGGGGACGGAAACAACCTCGGCATCGGCGTCAACGACATCGGTGGGCTCTCCGCGTCGCTCGACAAGCGCATCGGCGAGCACGATCCCGGGGGCTTCGGCCACGGGTGCGGCGGCAAGCCGTGCCTCGTGGGCGGCACGCACAAGGTCGGCGCCGGGCTCCGGATGCCGCGCGAGATCACGACGAACGGCCGCCTCCCCAAGGACGTCATCCAGCGGATCATTCGCCAGAACATGGGTCGCTATCGGGCATGCTACGAGAGCGGTCTGCGCACGAACCCCTCGCTCGAAGGGCGCGTCGAGGTTCGCTTCGTCATCGACCGTCAGGGGCAGGTCTCGATGGCGCAGGATGGGTCGAGCGATCTACCGAACGACGCGGTGAGGACGTGCATTGTGAGGAGCTTTTACAACCTGTCGTTCCCGTCGCCGGATAACGGCACGGTCACGGTCGTCTACCCGATGGTGCTCACACCGGCGAACTGATCGTCGCGGGGTGCGAGCACGTGCTCACGAGTCGCTCCACGAGTCCGAGCCGGCGTGCATGAGCGCGTACCAGACGCCGTGACGACGTCCTATGACCGTCATGAAGCGATCACCTACCGATGGGTCAGCGTCCTATGAACGTCATGCGACGTTTACCTGTGCCGAGTAAACGCCTCTTGAATCTCATAGGACGATCACATCGGGCGAGGTGATCGCCTCATGACTTTCATAGGAGGATCACCTGGGTCGCGCCATCGTCGCTTGAGATTCATAGGACGATCACCCCGGGCGAGGTGATCGCCTCATGACTTTCATAGGACGATCCCATGGGTTTCTGGAACGTCGTCAGCGGTTCTCGGCACGTCGTCAGCCCTCGTCGGATCGTCGCTTGCGCGCGCCCCTCGTTCGCCGCGCTTTTCCGCTCCGCTCCCGGAGCGTATGGGAACCGTATGCGCCGCCGCCTCGGCGACGTGAGCGTGTGCGAGGCGTTGGAGCCGGTCACGAGCTTCTTCCGGCCGCGGAGTGCGCCAGGTACGGAAGCGCGCTCGGCGATCTAGCCTGGCGCGCCGAACCAGTAATGGAAGATGGTCAGCGCCCCCCACTCCGTGCGGACCTCGATCGCCGTCTCGTCTCGCGCATCTCCCGCCGGAACGTTGAAGACCGCCTCGGTCCACGCGGCCGGCTCGACTTCGAAGAACGCGATCTCTCGCCCCCCCGCGAGCACGTGAACGCGCGTCGGCACCGACGCCTCGAGCCGCACGACCCCGCGCGTGCGCTCCCCCCCGTGCAGGTGCGCGACGAAGCGCTCCCGCGTTCGCATCGTCCGCCCCCCGTCGACGAGAGGACGGCCGTCCGGCGCGTTTCCCGAGCCCGCGATCTCCTCGCCGTCGCGGGCGCCCAAGAGCTCGTAGCCGTGCTCCGCCTCGCTCTCGAGGTCCGCGACGTCGAGCGAGTCCACCAGCGTGCCGATCGGCATCCAAGGCGCCTCACCGGATCCGAGGAGCGAGTAGTCGGCTTCGTGCGCCTGCATCGTTCTCCCGCCGAGAATCGAGGCGTCGAGGACGGTCGCCTCCTGAAGCTCGGGGCCGAGGAGCGCGTCGATCCCGAACCACTCGGGGTACACGACGAAGTGCGTCGGGAGCGCCGCCGGGTTCGTCGCGTGCAGGCGCTCGTAGTGCTCGAGGCGTGAGCCGGCGCCGGCGACCCAGTAACGCCCCTCGCTCCGCGTGGTGAGGCCGACGACGTCGAACGTGCGACGGTCCCCGAAATAGGCGATCGCCCCCGTGTCGTTGAGCCCGATCCGCGCGTCGTCGGGCAGAGCCCCTTTCGCCCAGCGACCCAGCGTCGCCTGCTGTCGATCGATCCCGCTCACGGACTGGGCGACGTCCTCGATCGTCCAGTCCATCCTCATGAGGAACATGCCGGCGACCGCGCCGCACGCGAGCGGGACGACGACGCGCGCACGGGTGTGGATCGCGCCCAGGAGGTCCCCCGCGAGCTTCGCCAGACACGCGAGCCCCACGAGCCACCCGGTGGCGAAAGGCCAGAGATACCGGAGCCGATTCCAGAGGAACGTGACGTACGTGCACGGGGCGAACATCATCAGCGCGAGCCCAATCACGAGCGCCGCTCGCCACGTGCGCTTGCTCCGCCAGCCAAGCACGCCGATCGCGACGAGGCCCGCGAAGGCGACCCACGCCCCCCCCGTGGGGAGGAACTCGGTCGAGTAGACCTGCCCGTCGAGGAGCGTCCCCGCGAGGAGCCGCGCGTTGGCGAGGACGGCGGCGCGGAGAGCGTCGCCCGCGTAATAGGGGTTTCCTGGGAGGAGCTTCACCGCGGCGGTCGTGCTCCTCGCCGATCCCGTGATCGCGAGCAGAAGAAGCGGCTGGGCGATGATCGGCGCGAGCGCCCAGAGCGCGAACGAGCGCGAACGCCAGGTCCGCGCTCTCGGGAAGAGCATGAGCGCAATCGCGATCGCGAGGCTCGCGATTGCCCCTTCCGGACGAAGCAGCGTGGCTCCCCACGCCAGCAACGCGAGCTCGATCGCCGCACGCTTCGATCGGGCCGCCGGCGACTCTGCTTCCGCCCACTCGCTCGCCCGTCTCACGCTCCGCGCAAGGATCCACGCGAACGGCACGACCTCCATCCCGCTCGCCGCGAACCATGTGAACGCGGGGAATGCGATGACCATCGCCGCCGCGCCGATCGCCGCCGTCCCACCGGCGAGCTTCTGCACGATCGCCCGCACTTCGTGCGCCAGCGCGCCGAGCGCTGCGAACGAGATGGCCCACGCGGGCCAGAGGATGGCCTCTCCTCGAAAG
>JBKQKP010000307.1:0-36660 GCA_052147435.1 Polyangiaceae bacterium
CAGAAACTGCTCGCCGCCACGTTGTAGTGCTCAGTCGTCTCCTTTGCGTCCGTCTCGGCAAGGGGGACGTACGCTGCGATCACACCGCGCGGGAGATCTTCACGCGCGCCGACGAGGACCGTGCCCCCGAGCGCGTTCGCGAAAGCCGCGACGTCTTTCGCGAGTTCGGGATCGCTGAACGGCGCCGGTGGAGCGTTGCCTCCTTTGCGCGCGCTCGTCTTCGCGTCTAGCGTCGTGTGCTCGTAGCCCCTTTCGACCGCCGGAAGGTCGGCTTCCTGGAGCACGGGGGTGAAGAGCGGCACCCGGGGATTCCTAGCTCGGCGGCACCGCTCGCCGCAAGACGACAGCCTCGCCGCCGTGGTACCGAATGGCTAACCACGGGACACGATGAAGGTTCACCTCCTCGACACCTCCGCACTGAGCAGATTGGTCGAGGAAGACGCGGGCCTCGCCCGCCACCGCCTCCTCGAGGAAGTCGGCGCGGAGCGGATCGTCGTGCTGGCGACGGACCCTCTGATGTGGGAGCTCATGGGCGCCCGTGCGGCGAGCGAGCAAAAATACTACGCCATGATGGATTTCCTCGTGCGCGTAACGCGCACCAAGGTTCTCGTTGCCAGAGCACAGCGGTTGCGGCGAGAGGTGCGCTTCGGCCGAGCGCTGACGCTCGCCGAGTTTATCGACGAGGAGCACTACGTCACCCCCCTTGTCGATCCAGACGTCGTGGATCGTTCGGCCGCCCACGGTCGCGCCGTCGAAGTCCTTCTGAGGGAAGATGAGATGAGGAAGGCGACCGAGACGGTGCGTCAGTTGGACGAGTTGGAGGCGCGAATGCGTGCGCATGCCCTCGGCGAAGCACGGGGCCTTCGGTTCGCGGCAGCGGAGATGGCCGCGGCGGGGTCACAACCGCGGGACGAAGACCTCGAAGCCGGACCCCGTCCGACGTGGCTCACGGGGTTCGGTTTCAACGACAGCTGGCGCGACGGACTGAAGAGAGCACACAGAGCCGCGTCGTACGCGATGAACTACGCTGAAGGCGTCGCGCGGCACGCGATGGAAGATCTCGCGGCGCATGAGGGCGTGGACGCCTCGCTCGTGGATCCGCGGACCCTCCCGACCTTCTGGTCCTCTGCCCTTATCCACACCGCACGGATTCGGGCCGTCCTACTGGCGGGCCATTCTCCAACCGGCAACAAGTCGATGAGCCAAATCGACCGGCTCCATCTAGTGGAAGCGGCATCGTACGGAGACGTCTTCGTATCTCGAGATCGAGCCCTTCGAGCGTTCGCGAGGGACGTGCAGGGGTTGTGGTGCCAGGTCATGTCCTTTGAGGAGTGGGCCGACCGCCTCGTTCGGTGACGGAGTCTTCGGGGCCCTACCGTCGGTCCTACTGGAACCTCGCGCGACGGACTTCGGTGGGCCGGTCCCGATGGCGTACGATCCGCACATGTTCCACATTGCAGGCTCGCTTCTCTCGGGCGGCGGTGTCGTGTGGCAGGTTCAGGGGGAAGAGGGAAATGAGCCGGAAGGTCTCAGCGTCAACTTCGGGTTTCACAGCAATCCACCGACTGCTCGACGCGCCCGGCAGGTCGTCTCAGAGGTGCTCTCCGCGCACGCCCCGGACTGGTTCCGCATCCGCGGGAAGATTTGGGTGTTGGACCTCGGCAAGCTCGCAGAGCACTTTCATCTGGAGTTTGAGTGGCTCCGCGGTGACGTTGTTGTCGAGCCCGAATACAACGTCCTGTCGGGCACGTTTCGCAAAGACGAGATGTATGGGTGCTCCGCCTGGTAGTCGTGCGAGCCGAGCTTGAGGTGGCGCCCGAACCGCCGTGGGATGAGTATCCGGAAGAGGACGGCGCGGAGCTTGTACCGCTACTGCGACGCCGCGCATTTGAGCGTGACGTCGAACGCCTATTCAAGGCTCAGAGCGCTGAGCGCGCCTCCGCCGTCGTGATGATCGACATTGACCACTTCAAACGGGTGAACGACACCTACGGTCATCCCGGCGGGGACGCTGTCCTCGTTCGCGTCGCCGAGATTGTCCGCGCGATCACCGGACGACTCAATTTCGTCGTCGGTTACGCCGCGAGCGGAAGGGCAGTGCGTATAAGGCACGTTCCGTTACCCGCTGGCGGCTCGGCTCCCGCGTCACCGGGCGAACTCCCCAAGGATCTCCTATTCGCCCTATTCGCATTCGCCCTATTCGCTATTCGCCTCTGCTACTCGCCCGCAAGATCTCCTATTCGCCGACAAGCGAGTAGCGCCCGCGAGGCTCTTGCCGGCAGCGACATCGCCGACGAGATGGTTCTCCTTCCGACTATGCGGAGCTCCCCAGAAGCTCTTGCTGAGCACACCTTTCGGAACGTGAAATGCCGCCCCTTCTGCTTCCGGCAGAACATGGCGATCGTCGTGACCGCGTCCCCCACTCCCGCATTCCCGCTGTCGCCGACGCCGCTCGCGCCGAACTCTTCCCACTCGAGCGCGCTGTCCATACCGTCGTTTTCCTCGAGCATCCCGCCGAGCACGCGCCGCGCGCGTTGTAGCTTCACGTCGTCGCGCGTCCAGAGGCTCGTCGCGAGATCGTGCGGGTTCACCGTGAGAGAGAACCGGATGAAGTCCTCAGAAGCTCGCGGTCTCCGTCGTGCAGCGGATCGGCATGAAGAAATCGGTCGTCGCGAGCGCGATCTCCTTCTCCTTGCCGTCCCAGTCGACCCGCACCTTCGTCTCCGGCGTCACTCGCCCGAGGACGACCGGGCCGCAGATCTCGTGCCACGCTCACGCGACTGGACTTCACGGCGAGAGCCGCCGGACCCCGGTGACACGGCCACTTTCGACGGGCTTTCGACGGTGGCCGCGGCCACTGCTCCCGATCGACGGCGGGTGTGCTCGTCGTCGCCGCGAGCTCTCAACTTCGACCGTGTTCCACCAGAGCCTCGCGCCCGGCGGATCGGAACCACGATCCCTGGTCCGGTGGTGCTACGCGGCGACCCCTTCAAGCTCCTTGAACAGCGGCGACAGCTCCGGCCGTCGCCTGAGCGGCTCGCAGAACTTGGTCGTCAACGCCACGAGCTCCGTCTCGAGCTGGTCGGCGAGCTTGCCCGCGTCGCCGATCGCCTGCTCGCATTTCTTCTGCTCCTCCTCGATCGCCTGCTCGTGGTGGTGAAGAGCGGCGCGAAGCTCGGCGATCTGGAACTCGATGTCGCTCACGGCGCGCGAGGTCGTCTCGACCTCCGCGAGCGCCTTCTTCTCGTCGTCGCGCACCGCCATCCAGTCGTCCACGACCTTCGCGGCGTCGCGATAGGCACCGGCGAGGTCCTTCGACGGCTCCTGGAAGCCCGAGCGCCCCTCCCAGTAGGTGACCTCCTTGTGCGCGATGGCGAACTTTGCCGCGGCCTGCTTCACGATCTCCTCGAGCGGTGGGGTCTTCGCCTTCGCCGCCCGGGCCGCGTCCTTCGCCTTCGAGGCGTCTACCGCGAGCGCTTCCACGGCGAACCCGAACCGCTGTCTCCCGTCGCGCCCCCGCTGCTCGATCTGCTCGAGCGAGCGCTGCGCCGTCATCGACCGCGATCGCAGCTCGGCGATCCGCCGTACGTGCGACTTCACCTCGGCGAGCGTGCGCGTCAGCTCCGCGGGAGCGTTCCCGTCGAACGCGCGCGCGAGCATCTGCTCGAGGAGCGCCGTCCGCTTCTGCCACGCCTCGATTCCGACCGCCGGGAGAGAGATCGCCTTCGGCCGCGAGCTCTCCGGGTCGCTGTCGGCGTCTTGCGGGATCGGAGCGCCCGTCTGGCGCGCAATCGCGAGAAGATCGAGCTCGACGCGGTGCGCATCGACGGGCCGTGCCTTCGCTTCCTTCGCAAGCAAGCGGAGGACGAGCGCTTCGAGGTCCGGAGGAATGTCCGGATTCAGCTTCCGGGGTGAAGGGGGCGGCTCCTTGATGTGCTTGATGAAGAACGTGGGAATGTCCGGCGCATCGAAGGGGAGCTGCCCGGTGAGCATCTCGAAGAAGATGACCCCGATCGCGTAGAGGTCGACGCTCGGCCCCGCTTCACCGCTCGTGATCCGTTCGGGCGCCATGTACTGCGGCGTGCCGAAGAGCTCTCCCGCCCCGGTGAGGCGCGAGTCGCTGCGCGAACGGGCGATGCCGAAGTCGAGGAGCTTCACCTGGTCTCCGCCGTCCTCGCGCGTGCAGAGGAAGATGTTCTCCGGTTTGAGGTCTCGGTGGATGACCTCGAAGTCGTGCGCGCGCGCGATACCGCGGGATATCTGGATCATGAGCCCGAGCGCGCGCGGGATGGGGACGGGTCCCTTCGCGAGCAGGTCGGCGAGCGCCTGCCCCTTCAGGTATTCCATCACCATGTAGGCGGTCTGATCGTCCGTCTCGCCCTGATCGAAGATCTCGATGATGTTCGGGTGGCTCAGCTTTTGAGCGCTCTTCGCCTCGCGCCGGAAGCGCTCGCGCACGACGGGGTCGGCGGCGTAGTGAGGCGCGAGGATCTTCACGGCGCAGAGCCGATCGACGAGCTTGTGCTGCGCGCGATAGACGGTGGCCATGCCCCCTTCGCCGATCACGTCCTCGAGCACGTAGCGCCCGGCGAGGAGCGTTCCGACGCGCGGATCCTCGAGCGGGACCAAGTCCGCCCCCTCGACGAAGCAGAACTTCGCGTCGTTCGGGTAGCGCATTTTGCACTGCGGGCAGGTCTTCACGCGCCATACCAGTGCATCGCGGCGGCAGGTTTTCTGCAAGATCTTCCCGTTCGTCCCCCTATGCGGCCAGAACGAGGGACAATGACGCCGGGTTCCCCCGTGATTTCGGTCGTTCGTCCCGTCCGTCCCGTTCGTCCCGTTCGTCCCACATTGCTCCGTACCCTTGCAGCGGCGACGCTCGCGCTCGTCGTGGTTGGCGGGGTGGCGACGGCGCGCACGCGCCTCGCGTTGGGAGCAAGCGTCCTCCCGGGACTACGTGTGGCTGGCGAAGAAGTTGTCGCCTGCGACAGCGAACGCGACCTTCGCCGGTGGATCGCCTCGCTCGCGCGCGCGCGGGAGGGGCGCCGCCTATCGCTCGTCACGACCGACGACCCGGAGCGCGCGATCGACGAAGGATCGCTCGCGGACTTTGGCGTGAGGGTCGACCAGGAAGCGACCGTGACCCGCGTCCTCGACGTCGGGCGCGCGGGCGATCTCCTCGAGCGTGTCGATCGTGGCCGAAGCGCGAAGCGGGGCGAGATCGATCTCCCGCTCGTCGTCACGATCGACGCAAATGCCGTGAAGTCGCGGGTCGCCGGGCTGAAAGTGGCGTTCGATACTCCCCCCGCGAACGCGCGGCTCGACCTCGAGCACCACGACGTCTTCGCCGAGGTTCCCGGGAGATACCTCGATGCGGAGGGGGCAGTGGCGGCGATCGAGCGAGCCGCAAACGCCGACGTGGCCGAGGCTCGCGCGGTCGTCCCTGTGGCGCACGTCACCCCACGCTTCACTCGCGCGATGATCCAGGGGCTCGACGTCCGTGCTGTTCTCGCGTCGTACGATACGTACTTCTCGCGCGTGAAGGATCAGGCCAAGCGCGGGCAGAACATCGACGTCGCTGCGGCCAAGCTCGACGGTCTGGTCCTGATGCCCGGCGAGCTCTTCTCGTTCAACGACTCCGTCGGCGATCGAAGCCCCGAGAACGGATTTCAACGAAGCTGGGAGATCCACAAAGGGGAGATGGTCGAAGGGGTAGGGGGGGGAACCTGCCAAGTGGCTTCGACGCTCTACGCGGCCGCGTTCTTCTCGGGCCTCGATGTGCTCGAGCGGCTCCCGCACTCGCGGCCGAGCGCGTACATCCCGATGGGGCTGGACGCCACGGTCGTCTACCCCGACGTCGATCTGAAGCTCCGCAATCCTTACGCTTTCCCCGTCGCGGTTCACGCGAAGGTGGACGGCAACCATCTCAAGGTCGAGCTCCTCGGTGCGTCGCGCCCGGCGCGGCGAGTCCAGTTCACGCGCGAGATTCTCGAGGCGCTCCCGTATGACAGGAAGGTCGAGGAGGACGCAAAGCTCCGCGGCTCCTTCGTCCGGGTGAAGCAACACGGGATCGCCGGGTACAAGATCAAGCGGACGCGCCTGGTTTCACTCGTGGCGGGGACGACGAAACGGGAGGAGACGACCGACAGCTATCCTCCGACGATGGAGATCGACGAGGTGCCCGTCGGCTTCGACGAGTCGCTCTTGCCCCCGCTCCCCGCCGCTCCCGTCGTGGGGGACGATGCGACGCCCGCCGCCGCACCGTCGGTAGACGGAGGCGCTCCGGCGGTGGTGTTTATCGAAGCGCCTGGTGCGCACGCGCCGACGCCGGGGCAGGCGAGCCCGCCGCGCCTTCTGACGCTTTCCAGGTAAGTCCGCGGGTAGTCGGCTCGACCGGCGCAAAGTTGACGATCCCCGCCCGAAGTGCGAATCGATCAACGGATGTCTCGATGTACGCAGTTGTGTGCTCCGCGCCTGTGGGGGGTCCTGGCGGCGGTCCTGACGGCGACGTCGATGGCAGGTGCCGCAGACACCAAGCCGGCGCCGTCCGCCAGCGCAAAGCCCGCGCTCCCCGCGGCGCCCGCGAAGAAGCCGGTCGCGAAAGCCACAAAGGGGGCCGCGTCGAAGCCCGCATCGAAGTCGTCTCGCTCCGCCGCGGGCTCCGCGGATCCGGCCACGCGCCATCTCGTCGCCGGGGGACCCACCGACGAGGATATTGCGGCGAGCGCGGACAGCCCCGAGCTTCGTGCCCTTCGCGAAGCCGAGCGTGAGCTGTTTCCCCCGGCCATGCCCGCTCCCGGATCGCCCTGGCCGACGGAGCTCCCATCGCCGCTCTCCGCGACGGAAGACGCTCCCCACGTTCACGCGACCGGCCTGCCTCCGTCTCCGCCGCCGAGCGCCCCGCCCGTCGCCGAGGGGGGACACGATCTCGCCTGGCTCTCGCAGCTGCAGATGCCGGATCTCCCGGTCCGTTGGGACGCGCGCGTGGTGCGGTATCTCGAGTTCTTCAAGGACGACCCGCGCGGTCGGCAGATCCTCGCGGTCTGGACGAGGCGCTCGGGTCGTTACCGCGAGCTCGTCCGACGGACTCTCCGGAAGAAGGGGCTCCCCGAGGATCTGCTCTGGCTCGCGATGATCGAGAGCAGCTTCGATCCCACGGCGCGCTCGGTCGCGGGGGCGATGGGGCTTTGGCAATTCATGCCCGAGACGGCGCGAGCGTATGGGCTCCCGATCGATCGCTGGGCCGACCAACGGCTGAATCCCGGCGCGGCGACCGAGGCCGCGGCCGATTTCCTAGGCGACCTGCACCGGCGCTTCGGGAGCTGGGAGCTTGCGATCGCGGCTTACAACATGGGGTACTGGGGCGTCGCCGGGAGCGTGCGCAAGTACAACACGAACGATTTCTGGGTCATGTCGCGCCTGGAAGCGGCGCTCCCCTGGGAGACGACGCTTTACGTCCCCAAGATCCTCGCGGCGGCGATCATCGGGCGGAACCCGCATGTCTTCGGCCTCGACGACGTTGCCGTCGAGCCGCCCCTGGACGGCGAGCCGATCGATGTGCCGCCTGGGACGTCGCTCGCCGCGGTGGCGCAGGCGGCCGGATGCACGACGAAGGAGCTCGAGCAGCTGAACCCCGAGCTACGTGCGTCGAGGACCCCACCGGCGCAGCCCGCGACCAGCGCACCCGCGCCGGCGACGCCGCGGGCGATGGGAATGGGTGACCCTGGAGCGAACAACGACTACCCCGTGAGGGTCCCCGCGGGGCGAGGCGCCATGGCGACGCAGGCGCTCGCGAAGCAGAGGACAGGACAGCCGCCTCTTCAACGGTACGTCGTACGGTTCGGCGAGTCGCTCGAGCAGATCGCTCTGGCGCAGAAGGTGCCGATGGCAAAGCTCGTCGAGCTGAACGCGATCGGCGCGGGCGAAGTAGTGCGCGGCGGAACGGTGCTTCTCGTCCCCACCGCGGCTGCCGCATACACCCCCCCTGCGCCGTCGACGGCCGCCGCGAGCACGAGCGTCGTCGCCAAGGACGACAAGGCCTCCGTTGCTGTCGTTCCGGCGGACATCTTCGTCTACCCCGACCGACGCCGCGTCTTCTACCGCGTCCTCGTCGGCGACACGCTCCGTGAGATCGCCGACACGTTCCACGTGACAATCGATGAGGTCCGCCGTTGGAACGATCTCGATCCCTCTGCGCGCTTGCAGGAAGGAATGACGATCCAGCTCTTCGTCCCGAACGACGCGGATCTCAGCCACGCCCTCGTCCTCGGCGAGAACGACGTTCGCGTGCTCCCCGTCGGCTCCGATGAGTTCTTCTCGTACTGGGAATCGCTCAAGGGGAGGAAGCGAATCACGCTGAGCGCGAAGGACGGAGACACGCTCGCGATGATCGGGAACCGTTACGGGATGAGCCCCGGAATGATGGAGCGGATCAATCATCGCAACCGCGGAGAGAAACTCGCGAGCGGGGACGCCGTCGTGGTCTATGCGCCGGAAGCACGAGTGACCGGAGGAGTTGCGAGCGCGCCGATCGTCGACCCGAACGCGCCGCAGCCGAACGGTCCGCTGCCGGAGGCGCCGGACCCGGACGCGTTGCCGGGACTACCGTAGCGGCGGAACAAGCTCGGTCTGCGCGCCGTCCTCGCGCGCGAGAACGCTACACGGGTCGCACGACAGATTTGCGATCACGGAACGTCGCCGACACGGTGCGAGTGGTAGGAGGAGCGCGCGTCGATGAAGCCCCCTGCCCCTCGCCTGATCGTCCCTTGGTGGCGACCTCTCTCGCTGGTGGCCGCGCTGTTCACGGCGAGCGGAGTCTTCTTCGGTCTCCGCGCAGAGGATTCGCGCGCGAGCGGATCGGGCGCGCCGCACAACACCGCGCAAGCGGCGAGCGTGACCGCGCCTGAGCTCACGACGGCCACGGATGACGTGGGGGCATCGCAAGCGCTGGTTGAGCTCGGGCGAGTCATCTTCTTCGACAAGAACCTCTCCGAGCCCGCGGGGATGAGCTGCGCGACATGTCACGACCCCGCGCACGGCTACGCAGGCAACAACGGCTCGTCGCTCGGTGTGGCGAAGGGGAGCCGCCCCGGCCATTTCTCGAAGCGAAACACGCCGTCCGTCCTCTATCTCGCGTTCGTGCGGCGCTTCCACTTCCACTGGGAGGAGGACGCTCCTCTGCCCGATGCGTTCGGCGGTTTCTTTTGGGACGGACGCGTCGACACGCTCGCGGATCTTCCGAAGCAGCCGCTCCTCAATCCGGATGAGATGGGAAACCGTGACGTAGCGCAGCTCGGCGGCAAGATCGCCGCGCGCGCCTACGCTGGCGACCTTCGTCGCGAGGTGGGGCCTATCGACAAACCCGATGCCGCCGTCGCCGCGGTCGGGAAGGCCATCGCGGCGTTCCTTCTGAGCAAGGAGATGTCGCCGTTCTCTTCGAAGTTCGACGACTACGTCCGGGGGAAGGTCGCCCTGACGCCGCTGGAAGCGCGAGGCCTCGCCCTCTTCAAGGACAGCAGCAAAGGAGCTTGCAGCTCCTGCCACAAGCTGAACGACACGTCGCCCAACCCCGAGCACTCCCCGTTCTCCGACTACGGCTTCGAAGCAGTCGCCGTCCCGCGCAACCGGAGCATCGCCGCGACGCGCGACCCGAAGTACGTCGACCTCGGCCTCTGCGAGCGCGCCGACCCGCTCGGCCAGACGAACGACGAGCGTTGGTGCGGGAGCTTCCGAACCCCGTCGCTCCGCAACGTCGCGACGCGCACGGCGTTCATGCACAACGGTTCCTTCTCCAGCCTGCGAGACGTCGTCGCCTTCTATGCGACGCGTTCGACGAGTCCGAAGCGCTGGTACCGGGGAGAGACCTACGACGACCTGCCGGCAAAGTACCGCCAATACGTGAACGACCAAGTTCCTCCTTACAACCGTCTCGAAGGAGAGGCACCGGCCCTCGACGACGCGGAGATTGACGCCGTCGTGGCATTCCTCGGAACGCTCACGGACGCGCCCTATCGCTGATTCCGATCGGACTCGAACGAACACTTCCGCGTCACGCGGGAGCCAATGGCGGCTCCGGCGTGGAGCACCGTTTCAAAACCAAGACGCAGTAGGTGATTGCAGTTTGGAAGCAGAGTCGCGCCAGGAGAAGACACCATGCGAATGCGAACTTCATTGTGGATCGTGACCGCGTCGATCACGGCCACGGCAGCAGCGTGCAGCTCGAGCCAGACGGGGAGCGCCCCCGATGAGGCGAATGGAAAGGGGACGACAACCTCGCTGCGAAGCGACACCTTCGACACATCGAGCGTGAGCACGAGCGCGCCCCGAATCGATCGAGGCGACCGAAACACCGTCGAGCTCGCAAGCGCCGGCCCGCGAGCCGACCTGCGAACTGTGAAGGGCGCGAGCGTGCGCCTGAGCGAGCGCCGTGACGGCGACACGCGTACTCCGATCAAGCACGTCGTCGTGATCGTCGGTGAGAACCGGACGTTCGACCACGTCTTCGCGACCTACAAGCCGCAGCACGGCGAGACGGTCTTGAACCTCCTCTCCCAGGGCATCGTGAACGAGGACGGCACGCCCGGGCCGCGCTTCAATCGCGTCGCCCAGAAGTCGGCCACCGACTCCCCCCCGGACGGGTATCTCCTCAGCCCGAAGTCGAAGACCGTCTATCCGGTCCTTCCGCCGGTGCTCGCAGGGGGGCCGAAGACCCCCTACGTATCTACCTTGGCCGAGGCCGCCGCCGCGGAGAACGGCCTCCCCTCCGATTATCTCGTCTATCTCACGACGGGCGGCACGGGCCTGAAGTCGGGCACGCCCGACACGCGCCTCGCGAACTACGCGACCCTCCCGCCCGGTCCGTTCCAGCTCACGAAGGGCATCCCGTACGACGCTTACACCGCGAGTCCCGTCCATCGCTTCTACCAGATGTGGCAAGAGCTCGATTGCAGCGCCGACGCGTCCTCGTGGGAGAACCCCTCGGGCTGCCGCAGCGATCTCTTCCCGTGGGTCGAGACGACGATCGGTGCGGGGAGCAACGGCAACCCGCAGCCCAGTGGGTTCACCAACGAGACCACCAAAGAGGGCTCGGCCTCGATGGGCTTCTACAACGTGCTCCAGGGCGATGCGCCGTACTTCAAGTACCTCGCCGACACGTTCGCGATGAGCGACAACTTCCACCAGTCGATCGAAGGGGGCACCGGCGCGAACCACGTCGCGCTCGGAACTGGAGACGCGATCTGGTTCAGCGACGGGAACGGCAACGCCATCGCCCCGCCGGCGCTGAACACGGAGAACCCCAACCCCCAGCGCGGGACGAACAACTACTACGCGCAGGACGGCTACTCGGGCGGCACCTACAGCAATTGCTACGACGCCACGCAGCCCGGTGTCGGTCCGGTCGTCGACTTCCTCGGCGCGATCGGAATCGAGCCGAACTGCGACCCGGGCAACTACTACCTCCTGAACAACTACAACCCGGGATTCTTCGGCGACGGTACGGTCAACACGACCAACTTCACGATTCCCCCGTCCTCCGTCCGCACGATCGGCGACGAGCTCCTCGAGAACGACATCTCCTGGCGCTACTACGGCGACCAGTGGGACCGCTACGTCGTCGACCCTGACGATCTGAACCCCGACGACGAGTACTGCAACATCTGCAATCCGTTCCAGTACGCCACGTCGATCATGGCGGACGCCACGGTCCGTACCACGCACATGAAGGACACGATCGATCTGTACAGCGACATCCAGAACGGGTGGCTCCCGGCATTCTCGATCGTCAAGCCGAGCGGCTTCGTAGACGGACATCCCGCGTCGTCGAAGCTTGATCTTTTCGAGGGGTTCTCGAAGAAGATCATCGACGCGATCCAGGCCGACCCCGAGCTCTGGAAGGACACCGCCATATTCGTCACCTTCGACGAGGGGGGGGGCTACTACGACTCCGGTTACGTCCAGCCGGTCGACTTCTTCGGCGACGGCACCCGGATCCCGATGGTGGTCGTCTCCCCGCGTGCGGTCGGCGGACACGTCTCGCACAACTACGCCGATCACGTCTCGATCTTGAAGTTCGTCGAGCGCAACTGGGGCCTCGATCCGATCACGGCCCGCAGCCGCGACAACCTCCCCAACCCGACGGCCGATCGCGCGAACCCCTGGGTCCCGCGCAACAGCCCCGCCATCGACGACCTCTTCGACCTCTTCGACTTCGGTCACCGAGACAGCGACAAGAACTGAGCTGCCAGCCCTCCCCACCAGACACACCATGAACCCTCTCGGCTCCGGATTGATGCCGGAGCCGAGGGAGGTGCCCCCCTCACGACAGGCCGCTCAGCCCTTGATGTCCATTCCGCGACTGAGCAGCGCCGCGGCCTCCTTGATCTGATCGATCAGGTCGCTCTGGCCGACCAGCCCCGCGGACCAGCCGACGAGCGACGCGAACCAGAGCTGCTGAAGGAGCAGCGCCAGCTTCACTTCTTTCTCTCCCAGCGGTTCCTCGGGGTCCGTGAACGTGAGCCGGCCGACGCCGCGCATCGCGGCGATAATGAGGCCCGTGACCCGTCCCTGGTAAGACGCCACCGTCTTCGCGACCCCTTCCTCGCCTGACGCCATCGCGCGGATTACCGCGCGCGCAAAGCGCGGCTTGCGGAGCATTCCCAGCGTCATCGTCTGAAAGAACGAACCGATTCGGTCGACGGAAGTCTCGCCCGCGGCGGGGCTCGTCTCCATCCTGTGCTCGAGCGCCTCGGCTTCGCGCTCGATCGCCGCGCAGAGGATCGCTTCCTTGCTGCGGAAGCGCTTGTAGAGCGTACCGAGCGCGACCCCCGCGTTTGCAGCGACGTCTCGCTGGCGGACGTTGTCGAATCCCCCCTCCTCTGCGAGGGCGACGGCCACGTCGAGGATCCTGTCTCTTCGATCCTTCATCACCGAAAGTGGAACATGTTTCTTCGCGAGGGCGACATCCACATCGAGGATCTTGTCTCTTCGAGACTTCATCACGGAAAGTGGAACATGTTTCTTTCTTCTATCAAAGGGAGGCTGTCGGGTTTGCTCGCGGAGACGTTCAAAGCGGGCTAGTGCTGGTTCGGTCGTGACCGAGGCCTCGTTCTTCCAATGGCTTCTTCGCGCGTGGGTCGCCCTCGCAGCGATCACAGCCCTCTCGCTTCTCTTCCTGACGGCGCCGTATGGGCGGCATCAGCGCGCGGGTTGGGGGCCGGTGGTCGCGCCGCGGATCGGGTGGGTCGCGATGGAGACCCCCGCGGTCTGCGTCATCGCGCTGTGCTTCGCGCTTCGGCCCCCAGCGAGGATCGCCCCGTGGGTCGCGCTCGGGCTATGGGAGCTGCACTACGTCAATCGCGCGTTCGTCTTTCCGTTTCGCATGCCCGTGGGGGCGAGGCCCATGCCGCTCGCCATCGTCGCGATGGGGGCGCTCTTCAACTGCGCGAACGGGTATCTCAACGGACGCTCGCTCACAGTCTTCGGCCCGGAGCACGACGCGACGTGGCTGCGCGATCCGCGCTTCGCCCTCGGCTGCGCGCTCTTTCTCGGCGGTCTGGTGATCAACCAACAGTCCGACGCCATCTTGCGCGCGCTCCGCGGCCCCGGCGAGACCGGGTACAAGATCCCAACGGGCGGGATGTATCGCTTCGTGTCGTGCCCCAACTATTTCGGTGAGATGGTCGAGTGGATCGGCTGGGCGCTCCTCACGGGCTCCCTCGCCGGCTGGAGCTTTGCGCTGTGGACAGCGGCGAACCTGGCGCCCCGGGCGTTCGCGCATCACCGCTGGTACCTGAGCACCTTCCCGAACTATCCGAGGGGTCGCAAAGCGCTGATCCCCTTCGTCGCCTGACGGTCGAGAATGGAACTGTCTGCCGCCTGGAGGAAACGTATGCGAGTAGTGTTCGTCACCAGCCCCGCCCTCGCGCTGCTGATCGCCGGATCTGCCAGCGCCGATCCCCCGGCGCCGCCGCCCGCAGCTCCGATGGCAGCCCCGGCTCCGACACCCCAGCTGTCGCCCACGGAAATCCTCGAGAGGATGGAGGGGACGAACAACATGGCCGACCAGACGCTGAACATGCGACTGACCGTCGTCGAGGTGAACGGTACGCGACGCGCCTACGAGTTCACTTTCCAGCAGAAGGGAACCAAACGGCTCGTCGAGTTCACTTCCGGCGAGTCGAAGGGGATGAGCGTGCTCGTGGAGGACCGCGACACGGTCTACGTCTACCTGCCCGGGTTTCGGAAGGTGCGTCGCGTGGCGACGAGCGCAATGAGCCAACCGATGGTCGGGTCCGACCTCTCCAGCGAGGACATGGCGACGGCGAGCTGGACACAGTCTTACGACGCGTCGCTCGCCAAGGAGGACGACACTTCGTGGTGGCTCTCCCTCGTCCCCAAGCCGGGCGTCACGACGAGCTACGCGAAGATCGTTCACCGGGTCGACAAAGCCCATTTCCTGCAAACGGAGACGCACTATTTCAACGCCTCCGGCCAGGAGGTGAAGAGCTTCGTCGGGAGCGACCCCACGAACTACGGCGGGGTCCTTCGCTACAGGCTTCTCGTCTTCTCCGACCCGCGCACGGGCCATCGTAGCGAGCTCGAGACGACTTCAGCGAAGTACAACCAGGGCCTGAGCGACGACCTGTTCACGGTCCGCCAGCTCCAGTGGGGAAAGTAGAGCGCGTGCGGAGGTTGGCGCTGCTGGGCGCGGCGGTCGTCCTCGCCCTGGCCCTACTGGAACCCGCGACGGCGCACGCCGACCCCGGGTGGCTCGACAAGGTCGAGCTCTCCGGCTACCTGCAGACGGACGTCCGGTTCGACATCGACAACTCCCGCGGCCCGACCCCCGGCCAGGGGTACACGTTCTCCCTCAACCGGAACGACTTCGACCTCAAGTTGAAGTTCACGCCGTACCCCGGGGTCGTCGCCGTGGTCGAGCCGCGCGTGCGCTACTACGGCTTCGTCTCCAGCCAGACGCTCGCGGTGGCGGATCTCTGGAATGCCTCTGCGGTGTCCCCCTTCACGATGTACTTGGACCAGGCCTACGTGGCCCTGAAGAGTGTCCCGGCGAAGTGGATCGACGTGAAGGCAGGGCGGATGCAGGTGACGTGGGGGTCGGTCGACGTCTTCAGCCCCAACGACAACATCAATTCGAAAGATCTCTCGGACCCCCTCGACTACACGCGCAAGGTCCCGAACGAGATGGTGGAGATCGATGCCTATCCGAGCTCGCGCATCACGTTGAACTTGGTCTGGGTCCCGATCTTCCAGCCGGCGTGGCTCCCGCCGTCCGCGCCGCTCGCGTACGCGGTGCAGACGAACGCCCAGGGATGCTTGACCGGGTTTCCGCCACCGCCGCTGACCGTCGCCCAGAACCAGCAGCTCGAGAAGCTCTTCACGAGCGTGAACCCTTGCTCCCTGAACTTCCAAGACCCGACCGTGACCACCTACCTTCCGAGCAACCAGCTCACCGACATGCAGGTCGGTTTCCGCGCGCGCGCGAAGCTCGGTGACCTCGACGTCGGCCTCAACTACTACTACGGCCGCTTCGGCTTTCCGGTCGCCTACGACGCCACCATCCAGATCACGCCAGGGGCGTCCAAGACGACGGTCAACTACTCCGCCGAGGTCGTCTACCCTCGAATGCACGTCATCGGCGCCGACTTCAACTACAGCTCGCCCGAGCTCTTCGACCTCGGGATCACCGGCGACGTCGCAGTCATCGTTCCCGAGCCCATCAACTTCGGCCTCGGCATCTACGAGAACGGCACGACCCTATTCCAGCAGTCGAACCAGAACGTCACGGGACAACCGTTCGTGAAAGGCGCAGTCGGGGTGGAGCGCACGTTCGGGAGCTGGCTCTACCTCGATGCGCTCTTCGTCCACGGGTTCTTCGACGAGTTCGCCGACGTCTACGGCCTCCACAATTACGTATCGCTCACCCCGGAGCTCAGCACGCTCGAAGGACGCCTCAAGCTGCGGGTAGCGAACTTCCTCGACCTCACGAACCTCCAGACCAACCCCTCGTACGTCCTCTACCCGCAGCTGACCTGGACCGTGCTCCCGTCGGTGGAGACCATGCTCGGCGCCTTCATCCTTGGCGGCGATACCGAGCCCAAGAACCCGCTGGACTACGCGTCGCGCTCCAAGTTCGGCCAACTCGCGGCCGGCCGCGACGAGGCGGTCTGGCGCGTCACGGTGACCTGGTAGGAGGAGCGATGAACCGCGGAGCAACTCTAAGTCTGGCGGCGCTCGCGGCCGTATTGAGCATCTTCGCGTGTCAGCCGCAGTGGGGGGAGAACGGGCTCGCGAGGCTCGAGGAGCTCAACCCGCCGAGCGACGCGGGCGCGAGCGCTCCTCCGCCCGACACGGACGCGTCCGACGACACCGACGCGCCCCCCTCAGCCTCGAGCTGCCCCTTGCCGGACGACGCGGACGCCGGCGCGGGCGAAGCCCCGAGCACGAGCTGTGTGAGCCTCACGAGCGGCCTGTGGGCCGTGCGGCTCGTGCAGTCCCAGTACCTCGCCCTGCTCGAGGACAACCTGACCCTCACCGACCTGTTCCTCGCGCAGCCTTCGAGTGACGGGACTTCGCTCCAGCTCACGTTCTGCGGCGAGGAGAACTTGCTGACAGACTCCACGGGGCAGCCGGCGACGCTCGGCGAGAACACCGTCCCCCCGCTCCTGGTAAACGCGCTCGCGTCCCATCCGCTCGCGGTGCCCCTCCCGGGCAACGGGACGATCCAGGCGAGCGGGGTCGTGTGGCTCTGGGGCCTCCAGAACCTCGCAAACCCTGCCACCGATCCACTGCCCACGAGCCCCGACGCGGGCACGGTCTGGGACGAGGACATGGACGGCTTTCCCGGCGTGACGGTGGACGTCATCTCGCCGGCCGGCGAGATCTACATGGTGAAGCGCGCGGTCTTCGACTTCGCGCAGTCCACCTCCGCGGGCGCGGGCGGGTGGTTCACCGGCTCACTGAGCGCCAAGGACGGTCAGGAGATCGTCGGCGCCAGCACCTCCATCCTCGACACGACCCCGACCTTCACGCAGCAAAGCTGCACGGACGTCTATCAGCTCAAGTGCGTCGACCCGACCTTCACGTGTGCGGCGTTGGTGCAGGGCTACCAAACGCTCTTCGTGGGTGCCCCCCGCCCGTGAGCAGCCCGTGAGCACGAAGGCACGCACCCTGGCGCTCGTCGTGGGCGCCGCCCTCGCGCTCCTCGCCGCGCTGTACGCGCGCGGCATCCGCGTCGACGCCGGCGTGCTCGGCGTGCTGCCGGACGACGTTCCGGCCGTGACGGCGTGGCGCGACGCGCTGACGCGGTTCGACGCCCTCGACGTCCTGCTCGTCGGTCTCGAGGAGCCGGAGGGGGGCCTCTCCGTCGACGGCCTCCGCCATGTCGACGCCGTGACCCGACGCCTCGAGGCGCAGAAGGAGGACGGCGTGCTCGCGGTGCGGAGCGTGACGAACGTCGCGACGCTGCGCGAGGGCGAGGGGGGCGAGGTCGATTCCGGTCCTCTCATCGCGTCGCTCCCCGAGGATCCCGTTGCCCTCGACTCTTTGAAGCAGCGCGTCCTCGCCAACGCCCAGGTCCTCGGCGCGCTGGTGAGCCGAGACCTCCGGGGGTACGCCGTCGTCGTGCGCATCGACCCGCGCAAGGGCCCGCTCGCGGTGGCGGCCGTCGAGCGCGCGGTCGAACGCGAGCGAGGGCCGCTCAAGGCGTACTACCACGGCGCCCCCTTCTTCGCGGCGGTGCCGGGGAAGCACATCCTCGCCCGGCTCCCCTCCATCGCCCTGGCGTCGCTCGTCCTCCTCTTCGGGATCTTCCTCGTCGGGACGAGGCGCGCTATCCCGGCTGGCTGGGCTGTCGTCGCGGTCGTCGCGGCCGGTGGGTCGCTCGTCTTCGGAGTGGCGCTCGTCCGCGCCGCCTCCGGGACCCTCTCGCCCGCCTCGGCGCCTCTCGCGCTCGGTTGGTTCGCGCTCGCGGGCGCGCTCTTCGCGGCCGCCTTCGAGCACTCCTCGCTCCCGAGCAACGGCCCGGCGCGCCGGTGGCCGAGCCGCGCCCGCGCGACTGCGTGCGTCGCCGTGATCATTCTCGGCGGGGTCGTCGCGTCACGGGCTCGCGTGCTGTGCAGTCCCGGGGAGCTCTTCTCGAGAGAGGACGAGGCAGGCGCGGCCCTCGCGTTCTTCGACGAGCGATTCGGCGGGGCAGACTTCCTCCAGATCGACTTCGCGGGCGACCTGACGAATCCGGCCGTCGCCGCCCGGCTGATGCGCCTCTCCGACCTGCTCGAGGGGACCGACGGCCTCTCGGACGTCCGGTCCGTGGCGCAGGTCCTCGCCTTCGTGAACCACGGCTTCGGCGACACCTACCGCATCCCGAGCAAGCGCGCGGCGCTCGCGAACCTATGGTTCTTCCTGGAAGGCAACGGGGACGTGCGGAGCCTCGTCACGGGCGCGCACGACGAGGCGATGATCCAGATCCGCGTCCCGTCGCGCGGCGGTCGGGAGATCGGGGCGATCACGGACGACGTGAGGACCGCCATCGAGCGCTCGACCGCTCAGGACGCTGCGGCGACGTCGCTCCGCCTCGAGGCGATCGCGCGGGCGGCGGGAGCGCGGCTCCCCTCGACCCTCCTCGGAGACGTGAGCGCCGCGGCAGCGCGAGCCCCGTCCCCGTCGGAGGAGGCGGAGATCGCGGCGCAGGTGGGGTCGAGGCTCCGGCAGATCCTCGCCTCGCCTGACTCGCCGTACCAGCCCTCCGAGGAGGAGTGGGGGGAGCTCTCCGCGGCGCTCCGCGGCGACGCGTCCGGCCTGCGGGGGCGCCTCTCGGCGGTGGCCTCCTCGATGAAGAGCCTTCGCGCCCAGCGCATGGACGACAAGCTCGTCGACATGCTCGTCGAGCGCGAAGGCGACGCGCGGATCGCGGCGCGGAGCCACATGCTCGCGGCGAGGCTACTTTCTGCGAATGCGCCCGCGCTGCAAAAAGGAGGGGTCGACCTGCGTGCGCAGGGCGCGCTCGCGGAAGAGATCGACCCGCAGACGGACGGCGGGAAGGCGACCGTGACGATCCTGGGCTTTCCGGTGCTCGAGGGCATCGTCTCCTCCCGCTCGCTCGCGCACGTCTGGCGCGCCCTCGCGGTGGTCTTCGCGTTGGGCTGCGCCCTCGTACCCTTCCTGGGGATCGCCGCGGGTGTGCGCAGGCTACTCGTAGCGGCGGCGGGCGTGGCGGTGACCTTGCTGGTCTGCCGCGGCGCGGGCGTACAGATGGACGTCGGCTCGGCCAACCTCTACGTGGTGCCCGCGGTGCTGGGCATCTTCGCGCCGACATCCCGGCGAGGCTCGCGATGGTTCCTCTTCGCCCTCGGCGCCGCGTTGACCCCGTTGCTCTTCACGGGCGCCCTGCCGGTCACGCGCTTCGCGGCGGCGGCCGCCGTGGGCCTGGTCAGCGTCGCGTTCGTCGGAGAGTGGTTGTCGGAGAGGGGAGCGCGTCAGAGCGAGTAGGTAACGGACAGCCCGGGGGCGACGAGCACCACCACGCTCCCCGTGAGCGCAGAGGTGCCATAGACGGCCAGCCCATCGCTCACACAGGTGGGCGTCGGCGTCGATCCGCAGTTCCCCGTGAGCACCTGCTCCTGAGAGGACTGCCACCGCGGCGTCGAGAACGGGAGCGCGAGCAGAACCTGAACGCCGGCGCCGAGCTCCAGCTTGCCCAGGTGCCACCCGACGCGAAGCTCCGGGACGAGCACGCCGTAGATGGTCCCGGCGCTTTCGGTCAGTGGACCGACGGAATACGCCGTGGGGGAGCCGATCGTGTGGTCCGGATGCGCGCTGAGGACAGTCGTGTACGTGCCGGATCGGGTGTCGGAGACCGTCGAGAACCAGCCGCCGATGGCTACGCGGGCCAGCCAAGTCAGCTTGGACCCTCGATGGACCTGCGCTGACGCAGTCACGATAGGGCCTTGGACGGCGATCGTGTCGTTCGTCGTTCCCGGATCGGGCTGGAGCGAGCCGACCGGAAGCGGCTGCAACGCATCGGTACGGCCAGTGATTTTCTGTTGAACCCACGCGTATCCGCCGTCAATCGAGAACCCGAGCCCAGAGCTGAGCTCGTACCCCGCGCGAAGCTCGCCGAACACGCCGGCCGTGAACCCGGAAGAGCACGCGCCCGTGCACGCTGCGTTGAGATCGCCGCCGAGCGACGGGAACAGGGGCGCCGTCCCCTCGGCCTCGATGAACACGTGGGGCGGATGCTGGACGCGCCAAAGCGGCGAGCTCGGATCGCGTTCGAGTTGTACGGCGACCACCCGCCGCGATGCCTTGTCGAGGCGTACCGTCTGGTGCGAGGGCAGGAACCCCTCCGAAGCCACCTCGATCTGGTGTTCGCCGACGCGTACAGGGCCTTCCCACACACCGCGCCCGAGCGTCACGCCGTCCACCGCGGCGACGGCGTTGGCTGGAGTGGGCTCGATCCGAAGCTCCCCTTCGAGCGGCTCCAAGGCGAGCGTGATCGTTGCGACGTCGTTCAAACGAACCGGCACCGACACCGGCTGTGTCCCCAGGAGACCGTCGCCCTTCAATGCCGCCGTGTGGACGCCGGCTCCGACCGGACCTTCCCACGGCGCCGCGCCCACGGCAGCGCCGTCGACGAGCACCTGCGGATGTTTTCCGGTCTGCTCAACGACCCGCAGGCGGCCGGGCTGTGCGACGGGCTCCAGCCGCACGTCGACCGTGAGCGACTGCGCCCCCGCGAGCACGAACTGGCGCTCGAGGGGAGCGAAGCCCGGCTTGAACACGCGCACGACATGGGAACCCGCTGTCACGCGGAGCGGCTCATGAAGCGGCATTCGGCCGCGATCTCCGCCGTCCACGCTCACCTGCGCGCCATCGGCTGAGCCGCGGATCACGAGGAGACCAACGAACCGCTTCATCTCGCTCATTTCGCGATCGGCGAACGTGCGGTCGGCGTCCGTGAGGTTCGCGAAGTGCAGGAAGCTCTCGAGCGTGTTGAGCGCCTCGGCGTATCGATGCATCATCCGCAAGCAGAGCGCGGCGTTTTTCGTGGCCGCTTTCGTCGGGTACGCCGCGATCGACGTTACGTACTCCGCGTACGCCGCGTCCCAGGCTTGCTCGTCGGACAGCTCGAGGCCGCGTTGGAAATGCGACCGCCCCTCTGCCTTTCGCGCGTCGTCGTCCGCAGGTTGCTGCGCGAAAGCGAGCGACGGGGTGATAGCAGCGCAGAAGAGCACGGCGACCGCGACGGGCCACACACGGCTCCAGCAGACGAGCATCCGATGAGGTTACTCGAATTGAGTCTCGAAACGCGCCGCCGACTTCGCGGGTGCCGGGGTGGCCTGCGCTCCGGGAGGCCCCTGTAGGCCGGGAGCCCTGTGAGGCACCGACGCGGGAGAGGCGCTCCGTGGGTCTGGCAACGTCACGATGCGGGGTCTCGCGCCGTCCTCGGAGACGATGACCTCCATCGTCGCTTCGCGGCCCCCAGAGCGAAGCCGAACCTTGTGGACGCTCCCGAGGACCCCCGCGACCTCGACTGCGCCCTGCTTCACGGTCGCGGCCACGTCGTCCACCTCGACCGACGAGGTGGGCGGTACCACGTGGACCTCGACGACGCGCCCGACCGCATCGGCGCCGGCCGTCTGTGGCGGAGCCGGCGCCATCGCCGCGGCGGTGTCCGTCGGCACCGAGAGAGGGCCAGAAGATGCCGCCGCGGGCTGCTGGACGTGAGCGCGATGCGCGAGCCCCCAGATGACCGCGCCGCCGGCCGCCAGCGTGATCGCGGCGGCGCCGACCTTCGACCGCGGGGAACGGGGGCTCGTCGACGGTCTGCGTGTGGAGGCCGTCGCGCTCCCGATGGTCGAGTCGGCCTCATTGACCTGACGCTGGGGGCTCGCATTGCTGGCCATCTCGACGACCCTGCCGGAAGGCGACCGGCGGCGCGATCCGAGCGGGCCGTCGGGCAGCGTGACCCTCGTCGATAGTCGCGGCTTGACGTCCTGACGCTCTTCATCGGTCATCGGCGTCAGCATTTCGGGGAGGATGTCGAGCTCACCCTTCGGAAGGAGGGAGCGAATGGCCTGAGCCATCGCGTCCGCCGTCTGAAACCGGTCATCCGGACGGAGCCTCAGCGCGCCCCCGACGATCGAGGCGATCTCGGGCGGAACCCAAGGGGCGAAGTCCTGAACCGAAGGCGGCGAGCCTTGAACGATGCTCACGATGAGCTGTCCGACCGTGTCCCGGTCATCGAAAGGGGTGCGCGCGCTCAGGCACTTGTACAGCACGATGCCGAGCGACCAGATGTCGGCGCGGTGGTCGAGCGCCTTCGTTCCGAGTACCTGCTCCGGCGACATGTAATGCGGCGAGCCGAGCATGGCGCCGGTCTTCGTCAGCGTCTTGGAGTCCACGGCGTCGACGTGATCGTTCAGCCTCCCCTTCGCGATCCCGAAGTCCAAGACCTTGACCACCCGGTTGCCGAACTCCCCCTCCGCGAGAAACAGGTTGCTCGCCTTCACGTCGCGGTGAACGACGCCCACCGCGTGCGCTCGCCCGATCCCTATGCAGGCTTGCGCAACGATCCGGAGCGCGAGCTCCGGCCGGAGCGGTCCGAGCCGCCGGACGAGGTCCTTTACGTCCTCCCCCCTGAGGAGCTCCATGACGATGTAGGGGCCGTGTATGGGATCGAGTCCCGTGTCGAACACGCGCGTCACGTGCTGCGTCTCGATGTTGCCCGCGATTCGCGCCTCGCGCGCGAATCGCATGAGCGATCCGCCGCGGTTCGGAGTGCTACTCGTCTCGGGGTCGAGCTCGGTTGCGTCCTCGGTGACCGTCATCACCTTCACCGCGACGTGTCGATCCGTGCCGACGTGCACTGCGGAATAGACGGTGGCCATTCCTCCTTTGCCGATTTGCGCAGTGACCCGATACTTCTCGCCGATGATCTCCGGGAGCGCGCTCATCGAGGGCTCGAAGCACTCTCGTGCCCCTCGCGCCTTCGCCGTCGCAACCACGCGGTAAACGCGAGCAGCGCGAAGCCGGCCGCGCCGGACGGCGTGCTCGGGGCACCCCGCCCTCGCGCAGCGACGATCCCGCGCGGCGACACCGCGCAGCTGCCGGCCGACTGGCCGGTGTCACCGTTCGACGGCAGTACGCACTGACTCTGGCTGTTGCAGACCGCAGGCGAGACGCAGTCGAGGACGCTCTGGCACGACGTGAGGCACCCGGCGGGATTGCACGTGTAGGGAGAGCAGTCCGTCGTCTGCCCGTTGGCGCCGGTGATCGTGTTGGCGCCGTCACACGTCACGCCCGCGACGCACGTGCCGGTGGCCGTGTCGCAGCGCTGGCCCGAAACACAATCGCTGTCGCTCGCGCACTGCGTTTCGCACGTCGTCCCGCTGCAGACGTACGGTGCACATTGGACGGTCGCCGCCGTTGGGCAGTTCCCCATGCCGTCGCAGCTCGACGAAAGCGTCTCGACGCCGTTCGTGCAGCTCGCCTGCACGCACGTCACCGAGGAGCCGACGTATCCCGTACAGGACGTGCGCGTGTTGCCGTCGCACTGGGCCGCCTGGCACGGCTCGGTCGCGGGCGGGACCGGACACGCGGGGCGGCTGCCGTGCGGGCTCCCTACCACCGGCGTGCACGTCCCCGTGCTCCCCGCGACGTCGCATGCCTCGCACTCGCCCGTGCACGCGCTGTCGCAGCAGACGCCGTCTACGCAGAACCCGCTGACGCACGCCCCATTCGACCCGCAAGACTCGCCGGGAGTCTCGGTCCCCTGACAGGTCCCGCCCGAGCAGAAGGCGCCGCTCGAGCAGTCCGTCGTCGAGCCGCAGGACGACGGGCAGCTCGCGGAGGAGCCGGAGCAGACGTAGGGGGAGCACGTTGGAGAGCCTGCGTAGCCCTGAGGCGCGGTCGAGCACGTGCCGTCGGCCGAAGCGCCCAGCGCGGCGGAGCAAACGTCGCACGAACCGGAGCACGAAGAGTTGCAGCAGACGCCGTCGACGCAGTTGCCCGAAGCGCACTCTCGGCACTGGCCCTGGAGGCAATCGGCACCGGCGGTCGGGTTGCAGGTCCCCCCGAGAGTCTTTTGCGCCAGGCAGGTCCCGCTCGCGCCGCAGAAGTACCCGGAGGCGCAGTCGGCGTCGGCGCTGCAGCTGGCCGGGCACGTCGGCGACGTACCGTTGCACACGTAGCCGCCCGCGCACGAGGGGTCTCCCGTGTAACCCGCGGCCGCAGGGCTGCACGTGCCGTTCGCGGTGGCGCCAAGCGATTGCGCGCAGACGTCGCACGCATTCGCGCACGCGCTGCTGCAGCAGAAGCCGTCGACGCAGGACCCGTTCGCGCAGTCGCCGTTGCCGCCGGGGCACGGTTGGCCGACGACGCTCAAGCAGACGCCGGTGGCACTGCAGGTTTGGGTGCCCGTGCAGCTCGGCGGATCAGGCGCGTTGGTGACCGCGGCGCACGTTCCGGGGGTCGCCGCGTTGCACGACTGACAAGTGCCGCAGCTAGAGGTATCGCAGCAGACGCCGTCGACGCAGAACCCCGTGTCGCACTGACTCGCCGCCGTGCAGGTGCTGCCGTGCGCGTAGTACTCCCAAGTGTCGGCGAGGTCCGTGGCGCCGGTCGAGCCGCCGAAGAGGACAACCTTGCCGAGCGCGTTGTCGAACGCCATCGGCGCGTCGTAGCGGTAAACGGGGGACGTGGTCGGCGTGGTCTGCGTCCAGGTGGTCCCGTTCCACTCCCACGTGTCGCCTGACGAGCCGTAGCCACCGAAGAGGACCGTCGTCCCGCGGAGGGTGTCGAATGCCATTCCGAACGAATCACGGGCTGTCGGCGAAGTCGCCGGGGTTTGTTGCGCCCACGTGGTGCCGTTCCACTTCCACGTGTCTCCGTACTCCGTGTTTGTCGAGCAGCCCCCCAACACGCATGTCGTGCCGCCAAACAGCCAGCTCACTTGGTTTCCAGAATCGAAGACCATCCTTGTCCCGGCTCGCGCAGCCGGTGAAGTAGACGGAGACATCTTCGTCCAGTTCGTTCCGTTCCATTCCCACGTGTCGTTCAGGTTCTCGTACACCCAGTTGTCGCAATTCGTGACGGTCGTGCACGTCTCGCCGCCGAAGAGCACGGTCACCCCACGCGTGCTGTCGTACGCCATCGCGAACGAGTCTCGAGTCCCAGGGTTCGTCGCAGGGGACATCTTGGTCCATGACGAGCCGTTCCACTCCCAGGTGTCCGAATCATCGAGCCCCGCCGACGGAATGCCGCCGTAGAGGACGACGACGTTGCGCGTGCTGTCGTACGCCATTCCGTGCCCGAACCTGGCTGTCGGAGCCGTCGAGGGGGTTTGCTTCGTCCAGGTTGTTCCGTTGAACGTCCAGGTATCGGCCGGAGCCCATGCGCAGGTGGTGCCGCACTCCTCGCCGCTGAATAGGACGATGTTGCCGCTGGCGACGTCGTAGGCCATCGGTTCGCTGTCACGCCCGCCGGGATTTGCCGCGGGAGATTGCTGCGCCCAGAAGTAACTCTGCGCAGCAGGCTCGAGCTTCTGTGGAAGGTCGAGCGCCGAAAGGTCGAGCTTCGTCGAAGGGCGCCGGTGCCCGACGCGCGTTCCAATCGTCGTCGCGACCGACAGCGGCGAAGACGTCGAGGACGAGAGCACGGGATCACTGCCGTGCGTCTGCGCGGCGTTCCCTTGCGAGCCGCAGGCGAGCGCCATCACGACGATCCCAGCAGCTCCGAATGCGATCCCCCCAGCGCGCAAATAGTCAATTTTGCGCGAACTTGGCATCGTCCGATTATGGATTGATTCGCTGCCAATTCAATGGTCGATCAACGTGCCACCCGAGCGGTTTGTCGCGTCTTGTGCCACTTGCGCGCGACGTAGCCGACGTCGTGCACCATCGACTCACGTGTCGTGGTGCGCGCGCCCTCGAGCGGCGATGTTCGCCTCGCGTTTCACGGTTCGTGGGATGTTCGCGTACCTTCGTGATCGCGGGATGGACCGTCCAAGTCGAACACCGAACGCCATAGCGAGCACACCCGCGGCGACGTTTCGGGCCAAGGGCCTCGTGTTCTTGGGCGCACGCGCGTTCTACGCGGAACACATACGCGGAGGATGCGACGCGGTTCGCACTTTCCTATCTGCCGACCTTGCTGCCTTCTTCGATCAGACCTTTCTGAGCGGTGGCTGGTACGATGTCATGCCTATTCTCACGATCAGCGCAGCCGCGGCTCGAGCCGCAGGGGAATCGCAGTCGAAGATCGTTCGAGAGAACGCACGCTGGGTTGCCAACAAGGACCTCCGCGGCATCTATAAGTTGATCGTCTCGATGGCCACCGTCGAGATGGTCGTCGAGAGGCTTCCCGATCTATCGCTCAGGTACTTCGACTTCGGCCGAGCGGAGGGGAGGATGACGGGTGCCACGGTCTTCGAGTCGACGCGCTTCGGGATTCCGTCCCCCCTCGCGGATTGGTTCGTGTTTGCGACGATGGGATTCGTTCCCGTCGCGCTCGAGTCGGCTGGAGCGAAGAACGTACGAGTGCGCGGATCGCGCCATGTGCCCGATGGGAGCGCCGGCGGGGTACCGCTCGTTCGCACGAAGTTCGAAATCAGCTGGGAGTAGCGAGCAGGGGGGAGCCGGGCTAGGGTTTCGTCCCACTGGAAACCGGGGAAACAGGCGTGGACACGGACGGAGACAGCACTGGTCGTGATCTTTACGCTGTCCTCGGGCTCGACCCCGAGGCGACGATGGAGGATATCCGGCGCGCTTTCCGGACGATGGCGGCCAGAAACCACCCGGACAAGCATCCCGGAGATCCGAAAGCGGCGTTGCGCTTCAAGCGGATCAACGCGGCGTTTCAGGTCCTGAGCGATCCGAAGCGGAAGCGGCAGTACGACAACCTGACCACGCCGATCGAGGAGCTCGCTCACGCGCCGAGCGCGGTGGCTGCAGATTCTCCGGCTCGCGAGGAGATCCCGGGCGGAATTCGCAGACGTCGTGTCCGTCGCAAGCCCCAAGGGGGGATCGCCTGGGCGCTCGTCGTCATCCCCATTGCCTTCATGGTGGTCGCTCTCGCGATCCCCGAGGCGAAGATCACCGGGGTCGGCGAGAGCTCGTCGAGCACGGTTCCCTCGCAGGCCCCCGCTCGGGGGACGACGTCACCGGAGCCACCGGTCCGTCCGCGTGTGTCCATTCCGACCAGCCTCCCTGTCCCGATCCCGGTCCAAACCTCCGCCCTTTCGGCGCAGCTCGCTCCGTCGCGCGCGATCGCGGGCGACCGGTGGACCTTCGCTCTGCCTCCCGACTGGCAGGAGATCAGCAATACCGCTCCCAACGCGAAAGCACGTCGCTGGAGCCCTCCCGGTGACGGCTCGTCGCCAAGCGTGGAGCTCGAGGTCTCGACTCTCGCTGGGGAGCCTGCGGCCTATTTCGACGACCTCAAGACCGAGAGGCCCGCTGCGGAGAGTTGGGAGACGGTCACGAAGCCGGACGGGCTACGGCGCGAAGGGCGAGTCGAGAACGGCGACGTCCTCCTAGGAAGGTTCGTCGAGTATGCGATCGCATCCAAGGGACGCGGCTACCGACTTACGTGCGCTGCGCCTCCCCAAATCTTCGACGTGGCGCTCTGTGAGCGCATCCTCGGGACGCTGAGAATCCGGTGAGCGCGGCGTCAGCTACTCGGCCGGCTCCCAGTACCCCTCTTGCCAGACCCACTGCTCGCCGTCCCAGACCCACTGCGCCCCGATCCAGACCCACCCTGGGTACTCCGGAGAGCTCCAGTAGGGCCCGCCGTACCAGGCCCAGGCGCTCCCGCCCCAGACCCAGAAGCCGTGCCCCCAACCCGGTCCGACGCCCCACACTCCCGGGCCGACGCGGATTCGTGAGCCGAACCGCCCGCCGTAGAAGCCGCGCCCGCCGTAGTGGCCCGCGTAGTATCCCCCGGAGTAGGCGCCGCGGTAGCCGCCGCCGCGGTAGCCGCCGCCGGAGTAGTAATGACCCCCGCCGCCATAGTGGCCTCCGCCACTGAAGTGACCGCCGCCCCCTCCGCCGTGCCCTCCACCGCCACGCGCGAAGGCCGTGGCAGGCATGAGGCCGATCGCGAGCGCTGCCGCCAGCGAGATGCTTCTCAACTTGCTCACTCTCATGACCGGCTCCTAACGCCTTTAAGGTAACGCCTCTCCATGAGATTTCCAGTAGGGCAGCAGGTCGCGCTCGAGAGGGGAGAAACGACGCAAACGCGACAAGCTGACTCGGTCATCCGACGGAGGGATTCATTCGGGCTCGACTATTCGGGGCACCGGCCTCGGCGGGTGGGATACCCTTCCAACGGCTCAGATCGAGGCGCAGCTCGAGGCTGATACGCTCGGCGACCGGACGTTGACCCAAGGCCGGGCGAGGCAAGAGAGAGAGGACCGACATGGCCAAGAAGACCCACGACGCGAAGCCCGCGCTCCCCGAGCTCGAGGCGCATGCCGAGAAGATCCGGAGTGAGCTGAAGGTCCCGAAGCAGAACGACGTGTTCCGCGTGGCCGTAGAGGCGGGGTACCTCACGGCCCTCGCCGACGGTGACGTGGACGACGCCGAGATAGCGACGATGGTGCGAGCGATCGAGATCCTCTCCACGGGGGCGGTCATCGAGTGGGAGACCGAGACGCTCCTCGAGGAGTGCGCCGAGCGCGCGGAGAAGCACGGCGCGGGCAAGCGCGCCGAGGCGGTCGGCAAGGAGCTCGCTGCGCTCGGGCAGGCGGAGGCGGGAATGCTATTCGCTGCGCTCGTCGCCGGCGCTTCGAAGGGAATCGACAAGAAAGAGGCAGAAGTCCTGAAGGGAGTGGCCTCGGCCGCGGGGCTCGCCGGCGATCGTGTGAAGGAGATCGTGAAGAGGGCGAACGCGATGACCAAGCAGGCGGCCGGGTAGGCGGCGAAGTCCCGGCGCAGAGACCTAGGGCACGCCTCCGAGGTCCTTCAGTAGCTTGTCGAGGTCCATATCCCCGCCCTTGGGCGCCGCGGATCCGCTCGGCCCAGGTCCCCCCGGTAGCAACCCGCCCCCGGCGCCACCGAGCAGCTTCATGATCTCCTCCATCTCCGCGCCATCGAGCCCGGCAGGTCCACCTGCACCTCCGGCGCCGAGAAGCCCTCCGAGCATCGAGCCGAGATCGAGCTTCCCGAGGTCCGCGTCGCCATGCGCCTCGTCGAGCCAGTGGCGCTCGAGGGGGCGCATCTTCGCTTCGCCACCGGCCTGAGCGAAGAGGTCTGGCAGTGCGCGCGCGGGCGCTTCGCGGAAGCGGTACCTGGTCACGTACGACGTCAGCGCCGTGAAGAACGCCGCGTCACCCAGCGCACCGCGTACCGCCTTGTAATAGTAGGGGGCCTTCCCATAAACGACGCCGGCGTATTGCACGCTCGACGCGAACGCGCCGACGGGCTGGTCGGCGGCGACGTCCGCGGTGCCGAGCATCCGCATCGACTGGAAGTTCATCTTCACGTTCATGTCGCCCAGCTTGTCGGCCTTCGGCGCGCCGTAGCGGTCCTGCAAGTAGAGGAGGGCGCTGTACTGCGCGAGGGCCTCGTCCTCGTAGGGGTGGTCGCGTGAGTCGCTTCCGACGAGTCCGTGCCACCACTGGTGGGCCACCTCGTGCGCGACGACGAACTCGAGCATCGTTTCCGTCATGTCGCCCCCCCCGGCCCCTCCGAGCTTTCCGAGGAGCGCGGCGATCCCGTCATCGCCCCCGCCGCTCCCGCCCCCTCCACTCGTCGGCCTGTAAAACATGCTCGCCGCGGTCACGAGCCCGCTGAACTCGACCCCGCCTGCTCCCCCCACGACCGCGGCCTCCGAGACCGTGAGGTCGGCGTACGGGTACGGTCCGAAGCGGCGCTCGAAGTCCTCGAAGGCGTGAGAAGCGACGTCGAGCGCGCGGACCCCCGCGGCGCGGTCCGCGGTCAGATGGAACGAACGCACGTGGGTGCCTCGGACATCGCGCGTCTCGGTCTCCATGGCGTCGCCGAACAGGATGGCGAAGTCGCGGATGGCTGCAGCGGCGACACGAACCTCGCGCCGGTCGGGTTTGCCGGCGATCGGCGCGTCCGACGTGACCGCGCCCGTGACGGCGAGCTTGGCGTGAGCGGGGAGCTCGATCCGGGCGCGGAAGCTCGCCATCCGGTCGGAGCCGAGGTCGCCGAGCTTGCTCGCTTCGCCTGTTTCCCAGACGCCGGCCACGCGGCGAGCGAGCACTGCGTAGAAATTACCGAAGGAGACGATCCCGTCGCCGACGCCGAGGATGCCGTAGTCGCCGCTGGTCGCCCCGCTGCCGCCGCCGAGCATCGCCATCATTCCCTCGAGCCCCTGCGCGAAGAGGTTCGTGCGCGAGGAGTCGATGCGCGACAGGTTGCCGGTCATCTTCAGCGTGATCCGGAGACGATCGGAGGGAGCCAGCACGCTCGAGGGCTGGACGCGCACGGCGCTCGGGTTGGGGGTCGTCACGACGCAGCCCGGATCCCCCTCGCACGCGCCGGAGACGAAGCGAACCTGCGGGCCGGCGTCGGGCGGTGACGCGTTCGCGTAGATGCGGAAGACGAGATCGGGGAGGGGGGCGCCGGACGTGTTCGTGAACCACACGGTCTCGGACAGAGTGAACGCGGCCGGCGTCGGGTCGTAGGCGAGATCGAGATCGTAGAGCGTGAGATCTTCGGCGCGGGCGATCCCGAGGGCCCGCGTGAGGCCGGCGCGGGCGTCGGGACGGATCGAGACGAAGAGGGGAGCGGCGTCGTACCAGCGGTCCGCGGCGAGTCTCGAGGCGCCGTAGACGACGCCGCCGACGGTGAGGACCGCGAGAAGACCCAGCAGGGTGAGCTTGCCGGCGAGGCGGGAGCGGCGCTTGGTCATGGGTCGCGTTAGAGGAGATCGCCTCCTACTATTGTCCCGCAGGGGGAGAATAGCGCGAGTACGGGGTCAGAGCGTCTTCAGGTACTCGATCACCGCCCGCCGATCGTCCGGCGGCAGGTTTGCGAGGAACGGGTGCCCTTCGACGCCCAGCCCGGGCGTGCTGCCATCGTAGAGGTACTCGCCAGGTTTCAACGTGCGCTCCGCCGCGGGCACCTCGTACCTGACCCCGACCCGGTCCAGATCATACTTCCCCTCGGTATCGACGATGAACCGCCGCGGCCTCTTCTCCGGAGCGGTCGCGAGCGCGTCGAGGCTGGGCCACTGTCCCGCGTGACCGTAGAGCCCGCGCGCCCAGACGCTGAGGAGCACGGGGGGAACGTATCCCGACGTGCTCCTCACTTGCGTGAGCCCGTGGGTCAACGGAAACGAGTTCGCCGCTTCGACGAAGGCCGGCGTCACCGCTTCGGCGCGCGCGGGATCCGTTCCGACCATCGCGAGCGGTACGACGCTCTCTTTGTAAAGCACGCGCGTCTCGGTGCCGTGGCTCACGTAGGTCCCGTGACACCGCGCGCAAGTCGCGTCGAAGCGATCGTGTCCTCGGGACGCGAGCGCCTCGTCGATCGGGCGCGGGTACCGAAGAGCGCGGCGGAACGAGTGCAGGTACAGGTACATGCTCGTCGCGATGTGCGGGTGGGTGACGTACCACTCGGGGCGGGTGCCGAAGACGAAGCTCGCCTCGAGCACGAGCGCCTGCGGCGAGCCATAGCCCGACGCGTCGTACGAGAACGTGTCTCGATAAGGGAACCCGACGACGTCCGGGACCTTCGCCCACCCGGTCGCCCCTGCGAGCGGGATCGGCTTCGGGAGGTAGGCGTCGAGCGCGATCGCGAAGCTCTCGATCGTCGCCATCCTCCCGGGCAGCGCCGAGTCGTAGCGTGAGGCGCTCTCCTTCGTCCTCGAGGCGAGCGCCTTCAGCCCGGCCACGGTCGCCTTCACGATCGGCCGCCGCATCTCCGGCGCCCAGGGGACTCCCCACTCCGCGGCGCGCCTGGTCGCGAGCTCGTCGATGTGCGCGACGTCGAGCGCGGGGTCCGCTCCGATCCGAAGGAGCGCGTTCGCGTAGGCGTGCGTGCGGGCTCGCTTGTTACCCAGCCCGGGGACCACGATGTCACCCGACTCGAGTCGCAGCCGGTCGGCGTGGCACATCTGGCAGTTCGTGACGACCCATGGGACGCGCGTGGCCGGATCGGTCGTGAGGTGGAAGCCGATGGGCGGCGCCTTGGGATCGCCTTTCGCTTCCGGGTCACGAATGAAACCGAATCGATCGGCGAAGGCATTCCAGTCACTCCCGAGCGCGTCGGGGTAGGCATCCATCAGGGCGAGGAAGACCGGGTAGGCCATCCCCGCGGCATAGGGATCACCCGCGCCGGTCCGCAGGAAGTAGTCGGCGCCCGCCTCAGGGGAGATCGGTCGATCCGCGAACTCCGCTGGCGACGACATCGGGAGCCTCGCTCGGGCGGCCGTGGTCGCGACAGGAACGGGGGGGGACACGGGGGGGGGCCTCCGCGCGCAGCTCGCGGCGGCGGCGAGGACGAGGAGAGGGACGAGCACCGCGGACGCGCCGCTTCGAAGTCGGAGTTTCATCGCTTCCTCCCTTTGCTCACGGCGCGCGTCCCGAGGACGGCGTCGAGAATCGGACGCATCACGTCGAGGTAGTATTCGGTCGCGGCTTCCCCTTCGGCGAGCCGCCTCGTCAGCTCCTGGTAGAAAGTGATTCGCGTCGAGGGGGCGGCCTTCGCCACGGCGCGCGGAACGGGGCGTTCGGCGAGCGTCTCGTACCACCACGCGACTTCCATCCGGAACACTCGGTTCTTCCCTGCGGCAGCGAGCGCACGCCAGAAGCGCTGCTCGAAGTCTCCGAAGCGGGCGAGCTCTCCTGGATTCGCGGCGACCGCCTCCACCATCTCGGCGATCGTGCGCAGGTCGCGCTCCGAGGCGCGGCGCGACGCGACCTCGACGATGGAGAGCCCCTGAAGATACTGCTTCTCGATCATGTCCGAGACATCGCGCGCGTGCCGCGAGGCAGAGGGGGCGAAGCGATAGAAGAGGGCGAGGACCCGGAGGTCGGTCGCGTCGTGAGGATCGAGGACGAGCGACGCTCCCCCCTGGCGCACACGGACGAGACCCATCTCCGCCAACCGATGAACCCCCTGGCGGACGACGATCCGCGAGACCCCGAACCGCTCGGCGAGCACCCGCTCTGGGGGAAGGGGGGCGCCTACCTCGAGCTCGCCTCGCAGGATAGCAGCGGCGAGTTGGTCGAAGACGTCGTCGGCCGCGTGTCCGCGCCGGACGGAGGTGATGTTGGCGACGTCCACCACGACTTCATAACTTGGTTACCAAGTTGGCGCAAGGGCTATTACGCAAGTCGCTCGGCGAACCGGCTCGCGAAGAGATAAGCGTCGCCGGGCCAGCGAGCCGACAAGTAGTTTCCATCTTCGACGACCAACGCCGGGGAGTGGTCGGTCGCGGTTCCTCGGGCGGTCTGGCCGAACGGGCCTCGCACGAACTGCTTCTCGGGATCGTCGAGCGCGGCGCGGACCTCCTCCTCGACGTAAGCGTCGTAGGTTCGGTAATAGCGGCCATGTTTCCACGCGGTCATGAAGTAGGCGGAGCGCTCCATCCACTTCGGCAGGCAGGTCGTGCGACGGTCGTGAATCACACTCTTCCCGTCGCTCGCCTGGCGCGTGCGCGCGAGTACGAGGACGCCGTGGCATATCGCGGCGACCTGCCGACCCAGCGCGAAGAACGCGGCCACCTTCTGCCGCAACGTCTCCGACTCGAGGTACTGCTTCATCCCCTGCGCGTGGCCGCCGGGGAGCAGGATCCCTGCGAACGCCTCCGGGTCGACGGCGTCGTACCGCATCGGAGCTCGAAACTCGGACGCTCGCTCGAGCTCGGCATAGAACGCGCGCGGCTCCGGATCGGCCCCGAGCTTGCCGAAGACCACCCCCGTGAGAAGGAGCGGATCGCAAGCCGCGACGTCGCCGCGCTCCGTGGCGAAGACGACGTCGTGGCCGGCGCGCGTGAGGACGCGCCAGGGGACGGAGACCTCCGTTGTGTCGAAGTCGCGATCAGGCAGCGGGATGACGATGCGCATCGTAGGTGGAGGCGAGTGTCCACGAAGCGCGGGCGCCGTGCTAGTCGGTCTCCTAGCCGAAGCATGCTCCGTCGATGCACTCGAGCCCTGCGCTGCAGTTCGAGGTCTCCGTGCACGGTGCGCTGACGCCGCCGTCCACGGAGCTCGGCGATTGCGTCGTCGCTGCGGCGTCTCCGCCATCCGCAGCCGAGCACAGACCGCTCGAGGCGGGCTGCTTGACGCAGGTCTTCGTCACCGCGTCGCACACGGCTTCGCTGCACGCTTCGGAGAGAGGGGCACACGGGCTGGAGTCCGCGGGGTCGCACGGGCCACCGATCGGCTCGCCTTGCCCGGCGTTGCTCGAGCACCCCGCGAGCGCGGTCGCGATGAACAGCGCCATGTGTCTCACGTGGGTACGTTGGCCTCCAGAGACGGGAGGAGTCAATCGCACCGCGGAAGCGGGGGGCGGCGGTTTGACCCAACCTGGTGCGCTCCCTAGACTCGCATCATCGTGGCGAGCGAAGAATCCGTGATCAGACGCCTTTTTGCCCAGGTATGCGCGCTCGACGAGAGCTCCGTCCGCTCGGACGTTCCGCTCCTCGAGTACGGGCTCGATTCGGCGCGCGGCATCGACTTGCTTGTGACTCTCGAGTCGCAATTCGACATTCGCATCCCGGACGACGACATCATGAAGATGCGCACGCTCGCTGACGTGACGGCGTACGTGAGGCAGCGAATCGCGCAAAAATGACCGTTGCCGGTTTTCGCACCCTGCTCGATGCCGTCGAGCGCGGCGGTGAGGTCGCCAGACGCGCTCCGACGCTCACGTTCATCGACGACGAGGAGAAGGAGACCACCATTCCGGTCGCCGATCTCCGTGCGCGTGCAACCAGATTTGCGCGCGTGCTCCGCGAGGCGGGAGTCGAAAAGGGAATGCCGCTTCCGATCGTCCTGACGACCTCACCCGAGTTCGTCGTGACTTTCCTCGCGGCGCTCTATGTCGGCGCGGCCCCCGCCCCTCTCGCTCTTCCTGCCGGCTTCGGCGACCTCGACAACTTCGCCCGCCGCATCGGGACGATTGGCGCATACCTCGACGCGCACCATGTCGTGACGTCTCTCGGGCTGCGAGACCACGCACTCAGGGGCATGAAGGGGGCGACCTTCATCGATGGCGCCTCGTCGCTTCTCGCGGACCGAGAGCCCATCGAGCCGGGATTCACGGCGGCGGCGTCGGACATTGCGCTCCTTCAGTGCACCTCCGGCTCCACCGGCCTCCCCAAAGGAGTCTGCCTCTCGCACGCGAACTTGCTCGCGAACATCGCGCAGATAGGTCAGGGCGTTCGGGTCGATCGGCAAGACGTGGGAGTCTGCTGGCTCCCGCTCAACCACGACATGGGGCTGATCGGGTGCTTCCTCTTCTCTCTCTACTTTGGGACCGATCTCGTCCTCTTGTCGCCGAGCAGGTTTCTCAGGAAGCCGGCTGCGTGGCTTCAGGCGATCTCACGCCACCGGGCGACCCTCTCGCCGGCTCCCAACTTCGCGTATGGGTACACTGCGGCCCGCGTGCGCGGGGAAGACCTCGAAGGGGTCGATCTCAGCTCCTGGCGGGTCGCATTCTGCGGTGCGGAGCCGATCGACCCGCAGACGCTCCTCCACTTCCAAGATCAGTTCCGTCGCTACGGACTGCAGCCGAACACGGTTCTGCCTTGCTACGGGCTCGCCGAGGCTTCGCTCGCGGTGACCTTCCACGCGGCCGGCAGCCCTATTACGTACGACCGGCTCGACCGGCAAGCGCTCGTCGGGAAGGGGAAAGTAGTCCCGGTCTCGTTCGACGTGGACTCGGTGCACGCAGCGGAGATCGTGAGCTGCGGGGCGCCCCTCGCCGGCACGAAGCTGCGAATCGTCGGCAAGAAGGGGGATGCGCTCGGTGAGCTCCGCGTCGGGCGCATCTTCGTGTCAGGTCCCTCGGTGATGGCGGGATACTGGCGATCGCCCGAGCGGACCGCCGAGGTGCTCAAGGACGGTTGGCTCGACACGGGGGACCTCGGTTTCCTTCGAGACGGGAACCTCTACGTGACGGGGCGCGAGAAGGACGCGGTCATCATTCGCGGTCGTTGCTACACGCCGACCGATTTCGAGTGGCCGGCGCAGGAGGTGAAAGGGGTACGCAAAGGGGCCGTGGTTGCGTTCGGCGTGTTCGATCCTCAGCGCGGCACCGAGCTCCTCCACGTGGTGTGCGAGACCGAGATCATGGATCCCGAGGAGCGACGGAAGCTCGGCATCGAGGTAGCAGCGAAAGTGGCGCAGCGCTCGGGCATCCGGCCCGATGTCGTGCACTTCGTTCGTCGCGACACGATTCCGAAGACCACGAGCGGAAAGCTTCAACGCGCCAAGACCAAGCAGATGTACCTGGAAGAGCGGCCTTCGCGCGCATGGCGGACCTTCTAACTTTCACCCCCCTGGAGGAGGAAGCGAGCCTCGGACGCGCGGCGTACGGGCGCTTCCTCAAGCCACGCGTCGCCGAGGTGCTCGAGGCCGTCGCTCTCGACGTTGCGTACTCGCGCGCGGAGGGGGACTACCTCTTCTATCGCGATGCCGCGGGGAGCGAGGTGCGGGTACTCGAC
>JBKQKP010000308.1:0-5706 GCA_052147435.1 Polyangiaceae bacterium
GTGGCGCGTGGGAGTGCGCGAGCGCTTCCTGCGTCGCATCGGCCAGGACCTTTTCAAGGTGTGAGCTGCGCGTGACGCTGGCAATCGATTCCGTAACCCCCGCGATGGGGAGCGCTTCGGGTGGGGAGCTCGTGCGCGTCGTGGCGCGCGCGGTGACTCCGCCGATCCAGATCCGCTTTGGCGACACGGTCGCCGAGGTCGTCTCGCTGCGCCCCGAGGGCACGGCGTTCGTGATCGAGGTGCGAACGCCGCAGGGGCTGCCCGGTCCGACGACGCTCGCCCTCACGAGCCTCCAGCCAGACGGCTCGCCCGGCGAATCCGTATCGGCCCCGTTTCGCTTCCTGCGCGCGCCCATCGGGCGCGAGTCGGACCTCACGCGCGTGGTGCGCGCGCTGCTCCGGCTGCTCAAGGATCAGATCCTCGCGAACACGTCGACACCCGTCTCGCTCGACTACCGCGAGACGACGTCCACCACGATTCCGGTCGCGAAGGTTCCGTCGCTCACCGTGCTGGGCCCGGACGTCCGGGAGAACCGCCTCTACACATCGAGCGAGCTCGTCGAGCGCGCCGTCACGACGGCTCAGGGGATCGAGATCGAGACGTTGCGGCCACCCACCGCCGTGGACCTTCGCTTCGCGCTGGAGGCGGTCACGAACTCGACCGCCGAGCACCTCGAGCTCTTCACGGCTCTCGTCTCCTTCTTCCACCGCAACCCCTACCTCGCGGTCCCGCGTGACGCCGCGGCGCCGGAGGGCGACACGGTGCGCTTCGTGCTCGCCGCTGACGGCGAGGCGCGCGCCGCGGTCGTCCACGGCGAGGATGGACGCGGAGGCCGTACCGACGACCGCCACGCCCTTGAGTGGGGGCTCGTAATCCGCGGCTTCCCGGTCGACGAGTTCATCGCGATCGATCGCGCGCGGCCCATGCAGTCCGGCGTCCAGGTGCGGCTCAACCGCGCGGCGAGGGCGTCGTGATCCTCACGAACGTCACCGACGGCCGGAAGACCTTCGCGCTGCCGCACGAGAGCTATTGCGCGTCGCTCGGCCGCTGCGCCTGCACGCGCGCGCTACGCCTCGGCACAAGGCGCCCGAGCGCTCTGTCGCTCGCCGAGCGCCAACACCTCGTGGTCGCGCGCGCCGTGCTCTCGGTCCCCGAGATCGCGCGTGCCATCCGCCGCGGCCGACTTCGGATCGGAGGCATCGCGTGAGCCAAGATCTCGCGGCATCCAAAATCATCGTTCAGGAAGAAGATCCCGGAGTCCGCGGCATCGCGGGGGCGCCGACCACGGTGTGCGGCGCCGTCGGGATCACGGAGCGAGGCCCGGTCGGCAAGGCCACGCGGTGCTCGTCGCTCCCCGACTACCAGAACACCTTCGGTCGGATTCTTCCGACCTCCGACGTTTCGCAGGCGGCGCTTGGATTCTTTACCAACTCCGGAGGCAACGGCGAGCTCTGGGTCGTCCGTACCGTCCACTACGGCGATCCGTCCGACCCGACGACGTCGGTCGCGGCGTCGGCCGTCGGGTGGCTCTCCGCCGTCGTCCACCAGCCCGCGTCGGTGATCGCCGGCAACGCCGCGCCCTACGCGCTGAACGACGGTGACGAGCTCGCGCTCTCCCTCGGGTCGGGGCCGGATCTGGTCGTAACCTTCCATGGAACCCCCGCCTGGGTTGCTGCCGGCGGCGCCGGCCCCTTCGCGCTCGCGGACGGGCAGACGCTGGAGATCAAGGTCGACGGCGCGGCCACGCCGCAGATCGTCACCTTCTCCGCGCACGCCTTCGCCAACATCGCGACGGCCTCCGCGCAGGAGGTGATCACCGCCGCAGCCGCCCAGCTCAAGGGGGCGACGGCCGACCTCCTGAACGGTGCGCCGCGCTTCTCGAGCGGCACGCGCGGAACCGCGAGCCGCATCGAAGCGTCGGGCGGCAGCGCGCTCGGCGCCTTTCACCTTCCCCAGGGCCCTGCCATCGGCGGAGGCAACGTCGCGAGCCTCGCCGTGGTCGGCATCGCTGACCTCACCCCGCTCGTGGCGACTCTCGCCGGGCTCACGATGGACGCCTCCGCCGCAGCGCTCTCGCTCCGCGCGACCGACCCGAACGCCACCTTGCAGGCGCGACCCGCGACGTCTCCCGCCTTCGGGCTCGACCAGAACGTTCATCGCCCGAGCGACGTCACGATCCCCAAGGCCGTGCGCGTGGACGCCGCCGACCCCGGCGGCTACGCCAACCGCCTGCGGATGAGCGGGCAAGCGGGCCGGCCCGGCGTCGACCTTCTCACGCTCGAGGATGGCGTCGCGCGCGACACGTTCCGCAACGTCTCGCTCGACCCGACCTCGCCCCGCTACATCGAGACGCTCGTCAACGACCCCAACAGCGGCTCCGATCTCATCCAGGTCTCCGACCAGCACATCGCGCCCGGCGGCACGCTCGCCCTACAGCTCGCGCCCCTCGCCGGAGGCGACAGCGGCTTGACCGGCCTAAACGACGCGGACTTCGTCGGCTCGCAGACGGGCAAGACGGGCCTCTACGCGTTCGACACGGTGCCGGACATCGCGATGCTGGTCGTTCCCGGTCGCGCCACGCCGATCGTGCACAACGCCATGATCGACTACTGCGAGATCGATCGTTCGGGGCTCGTCTTCCCCATCCTGGCCACGCCCGCCGGCATGAGCGCCAACGACATGGTCACGTACGTGAGCCAGACGGCGGCGCTCGAAGGCCGGAGCGAGTTCGGGGCGATCTTCTGGCCGCGCGTCGCGGTCATGAACCCCGCCACGGCGTACTTCGGATCTGCGGCGACGGTCCTCATGGATCCGAGCGGGTTCATCGCGGGGCTCTTCTGCCTAAACGACGTGAACACGCCGGGCGGGATCTACGAGGCGTCGGCGGGGACCGAGTCGGGCGTCCTCGCGGGTGTCGTGGGCCTCGAGACCGACGAGGTGCTCGACGAGACCAAGCGCGACCTCATCTACCCGCACCGCATCAACCCCATCACGACGGCCACGGGACAGCCGCGCTACATCGACGGCTGCTACACGCTCAAGGGCGACGGCAACTGGCCGTTCATTCCGCAAAGGCGTGGGGTCATCTTCATCGAGAAGAGCCTCAAGACCGGGCTCGATTGGGTCCGCCACAAGAACAACACGCAGTCGCTGCGCGCGCGCGTGTACCGGAGCGCCTACACGTTCCTTCTCACGCAGATGGGCAACGGCGCGTTCGCGTCCACGACGCCGAAGACGGCCTTCGTCATCGATGTGTCCGACGGCGCGGGGGGACTCAACAACCCCGCCGTCATCGCGTCCGGTCAGCTCATCGCCGAGTTCGGCCTCGCCATGAACACGCCGGCCGAGTGGGGAATCATCCGCGTCCGCAAGGACACGCGCGCCTTGGATGCGATGTCCGCTTCGACCAATCAGTGAGAACCTGCCATGCCCATCCTCGGAAACCCGAAGAGCTTTCATCACAAGTTCAAGTTCGTGGTGGAGGTGGACATGTTCGGAAGCGCCGCGTTCCAGAAGTGCTCCGAGCTCTCCGTCGAAGCCGCGAACATCCAGTATTTCGAGGGCGGGAGCCTCATCCCGAACAAGTCGCCGGGGCGCCTCACGTTCACCGACGTGACACTCGAGCGCGGCGCGACGCAGGACACCGACATGTCCGACTGGTTTGAGGACGTCGCGCTCGCGTCGAGCGGCACGGGCCTCGTTGACCCGAACTACAAGCGCAGCGCGGACATCGTGCAGCGTGATCGTGACGACTCGCAGCTCCGACGCTGGAACTTGATCCGCGCTTGGCCGACGAAATTCGTCGCGGGCGATTGGGACAACGAGGCCGACGAGATCGTGATCGAATCGGTCACGTTGGCCTTCGACTGGTTTGAGTTGCAACAGTAGCCGTCACGCGCGCGCCGCGCGGATACGCGGTGCCGGAACCTCGTGGTGGGCCACCACGTGGATCGGCGTGTGGGCCCGGTGGTGGCGAAGCAACTGCTCCACCTCGCTCGGCGCGAGGAACGTGCGCGCCGTGTTCAACAGCGCGGCGCCGCTGCCATCCTCTGGAGCCGACGTGAGCGCGGCGAACTCCGCCCACGTGACGCCCAGCTCGACGTGCAGGATCGGGGGTGAGAGCGCGTCTTGCTCCATGGGCACCGTGTAGCACCGCTCCGTGTCCGTCGGACAGCGAGCGCGATCGGGCACCGGCGACGGCGCGCCCGGGCCCCCCGCTTACCTCACTCCCACCCGTACCGCGTGCGGGTGAGCCCGAGGCTCGTCATCGCCTGGCTGCGCGTACGCGCCGCCGCCCGGCGCTTGGCGCGCGCCGCCTCGGTCTTCTGGGCATGTGCCTGGGCAACCGCGGCGCCCGCGTCGGTCACTGTCTGCTCGCCGTACGCGTCGATCGCGACGAGCCCCTGCGCGACGCACTCGTGGAGAGCGGTGGACAGGACGTCGAGCTGCCTGCCGCGCGCGACCGTGCCCACCGCCTCTGCCAACCGATTCGGGATCTTCGCGCTCATCGCCTGCACCCTTTCTCTGTCCTTTGCGCCCCCGCGGGCGGCGCCGCGGCCTCGCGCAGCGCGCGCCTGTGGGCGCGGTACTTCGACCACGCGCGGTTGGAGGCCGTGTCCCGCCCGACCCGCGCGAGGAGGATCGCGGCGAGCCGGAAGTGCGCCGCCGCCCATGCGTGGTCGCCCGCCGCGGCGTAGTGCTCCGCGGTGCGCAGCGCCGTGCTCGCGCCGCCCACGGGGGGAAAGGGCAAGGTGGGAATATTTGTCTCCATCGCGGTCGCCTTGTGCCGACCCGCCATGCGTGAACTGGTCCTGCGGACGCTCGTCGCGTACGTCCGCGGAATCACGCGCCGCGCGACATCGCAGGCGGGACGGGCCATCGCGCTCCCGGAGCCTGGAGGTCCCATGGGACCGAGTCGCGCATGAGAGGGGCCCGCCCCGCGTGGGACCGACCGCGCTTTTTCGCATCCGAGGTGTCCCCGAAGTTGGACCTCGGACGCTTTGCTCCTTTCAGATGGGCGCGTCTTCGTCTCGTACGAGCGCCCCGGAAAGGTGCTCATGAAAGCCACGCTCTTCGCCTTGTCGATGCCGCTCCTGATGTTCGCGCTCCCCGCGAGCGCCGCGGAGCCACCCGCGTCCTGCCCGATCAACGAGGACGGCATACCCGAATGCCCCAAGCCCGCCCTCGAGCTCGGAGCCCTCACCGGCGTTGCCCTGCCGCTCGGCTCCGTCGCGAGCGGCTCGCAGTTGAACGAAACGCTCGACGCCCAGATCCCCGTGCAGATCGACTTCGGCTTCCGCCCCGATCCGCACCTCTTCGTCGGCGCCTACGGGTCCTTCGGGTTCGTCCTGCCCGCGAGCGGGGTGTGCCAGGGGGGAAGCTGCTCCGGCAGCGACATCCGCGCGGGACTGGAAGCGCAGTACCACTTCCGCCCCGCGCACCGCTTCGATCCGTGGGTCGGCCTCGGCACCGGCTACGAGTGGCTTCACCTCGCGTCGTGGTCTACGGGCACGGCGGGCCAGGGCGGCGACGCCGTCAACACCTCCACGGACGTGAACGTGTCCCTGCGCGGCTGGGAGATCGTCAACGTCCAGACGGGCCTCGACTACGCCCTCTGCACCGGCGTGCGCGTCGGTCCCTTCATCGGCTTCTCCCTCGGCGAGTTCGAGAACGAGAGCCAGTCCTACACGCTCTGGGGCGTCGAAC
>JBKQKP010000309.1:0-7392 GCA_052147435.1 Polyangiaceae bacterium
GGGTCCCCTGGGGGGTCGCCGCGGTCGTTCGGAGTGCGCTCGTGAGAGCGAAGGTGCCTCGGCCCGTCGGGTTCGCGCTCGGCGTGTATGCGTCGACGTTCGTGCCGTCCGTCTTCCCCTGGACCCCGGCGGCAGGGCTCACTCCGTGGCCCGCCCTGGTGCAGCTCGCCGATGCGATCGGCGAGCGGGGGGTGAGCGCGCTCGCGGCTCTGTCGGCCGGGCTCGTCGCGCACGCGGCGCGCGCGTGGATCGAGCGCCGCGCACGCGGAGGAGCGGCTGGCGTGAACAGGTCTCGCGCCAACGCGCCGTCGCTCTCCCTAGCGATCGCGGTCGCCGTTCCCCTCGCGATGGCGCTCCATGGTCGCGCGCGAATCGCGTCGGTCGACGAGCTGCGACGGCTCGCCCCCACCGCGTCCATCGGCCTCGTGGACGTCCTCGTCCCGGCGACGACGCGATGGGAGCCGGCCGCCGCGCCGTCGATCCTCGCGAGCCTCACGCAGCAGACGATCCTCGCGGAAGAGCGCGGCGCCGACGTGACCATCTGGCCGGAGTCCGCCTACCCGTACATTCTTTCGCGCGGCAGCAAGGCGAGCCCGCCCGGAAACGAGCGCCCCCTCCAGCACGGCGTCCGCGGCCCGCTCCTCGTCGGCGCGGTCACGCGCGACGCCAAAGGGGAGCGATACAACGCCGCGCTCGCGGTCCGCTCCGACGGCGCGCTCACGTCGGAGTACGACAAGCTCCATCTCCTCTGGTTCGGCGAGGAGGTGCCGTTCGCGACGGAGCTCCCGTGGCTTCGGCAAACGTTCGCCCGCGGGCTCGGAATGGTCCCGGGAGATCGCCCCCAGGTGCTCGAGCTCGGGCGGGTGAAGGCGGCGCCGCTCATCTGCTTCGAGGACATCTTGCCGGAGGCGGGGCGAGAGGCGGCGTCCGTCCGCCCGAACCTCCTCGTGAACCTCAGCAATGACGCCTGGTTCGTCGGGAGCCGCGAGCCCGAGACGCACCTGCGCGCCGCCGTCATGCGCGCGATCGAGACGAGGCGCGACTTCGTACGGGCGGTCAACGTCGGCCCGACGAGCTTCATCGACGCCACCGGGCGAATTCGCGAGGCCTACAGCGTCGACGTCCCGGCGGCGCTCGTGGTGCGGGCCGCTCTCCTCGACGGGCAGACGATCTACGCCCGCTTCGGCGATTGGCCCTGGCTCGTCGCCTTCGCCGTCGTCACGGGGATCTTCGCGGCCACAAAACGGAGCGAGCGCCGGACCACCTGAGTGACCCGACGCCCGCCGCCTTCGTCATCCGAGAATTACTGGATGAGGTCCTTCAGCGACTTCAGGGCCGAAGCGCGGATCTTCTTCGTCGCGGGCTTCCCCTTGATCGTGATCGGCTGCTTGGTGAACGGGTTGATGCCCGGGCGGTCCTTCGTGGCAGGCTTCTTGACGGCCTTGAGCTTGAGGAGCCCCGGAATCACGAACTCGCCGGGTCCGCGCGAGCCGAGCTGCTTCTTGATGAGCTCCGTGAGCCCGTCAAACACGCGGGCGACGCTCTTCTTATCGAGCTCGCTGAACTCCGCAATCTCCGTGATCACCTGAGCCTTGGTCATACGCTTTCCAGACATTTGCGCTTCCTCCTGGTCGGACCAATCGTCGTTAATGCCCGCCGTCTAACCGCCTACTTACCCCGAACGCCATCCGAAACGCTGGGGCTGACGCGAGAGACGCCCGCCGTGAACTCTTGCCGGATGCCCGCATCGCAATCGATGAGGGCCGGGCAGACAGAATGGGTAGCACCCGAAGATCGTCACCGGCAAGCGAAAAAAACGGCGTTTCGTGAGACGGGCTTCACGAGACATGCGCTTTCGGGCTGGGTTTGTGTTCGTCGATCGACCTTGACTTGCGAAACGCAGGTCTTCTCGGGTCGCCGGCGCGGCGCGCGCTCGACGCCATGCATTACGCCGAGGAACTACGTTAGGTCGTGCGCTTGTGAGGCTTTTGTTTCCTGTTTCCTAAGACGTGGCGGGGCGAAGCGGGGCGCTTTGGCGCCGCTCCGGACGTGCGGGGCGCGCGACGGCGAGGGGGGGGATCGGCGGACTCGGCGGCGGCGATGACCCGATCGGTCTCCGCGCGCATCTTCTTGTCCTTGGCGGAGGTGTCGTGATCCCAGCCGAGGAGATGCAAAAGACCGTGGGCGACGAGCATCGTGATCTCCGCGAGGAGCTCGCGCTTCGCCGCCGCCGCCTGCCGCTTCGCCGTGGGGACGCTGACGATGACGTCGCCCAGGAGACGCGACGGAAGGGCGGCGTGGAAGCGCCCGAAATCCCCTTCGCGCATCGGAAAAGCGAGGACGTCGGTTGGGCGATCCTTGCGCCGGTAAATCCTGTTTAGCGCGCGTATCTGTTCGTCGCCCGAAAGAACCAGAGACAGCTCCGCCTTCTCCAATTGAAGAAGCGCGAGCATCGCCGCCGCTCGCCGCAGGAGCGGAGCGCGCAGCCCGACGGCGGCCCCCTTCAGCCCTGGCTCGATCCGCAGGCGAACCGGCAAGAGCTACTTCGCCTTCTCGGCGGCCTTCTTGTTGTCGGCGAGGAATTTCTCGAGGCCGATGTCGGTGAGCGGGTGCTTGTAGAGCTGCTTGATCACGCCGAGCGGCATCGTCGCGCAGTGGGCGCCGATCATCGCGGCCTGAAGGACGTGCACCGGGTGGCGGATGCTCGCGGCGAGCACCTGCGTCTCGTACTCGTAGTTGCTGTAGATGGTGCAGATCTGCTCGATGAGCTCCATCCCCTCCATGCTCGCGTCGTCGAGGCGGCCGAGGAACGGAGAGATGAACATCGCCCCCGCCTTCGCGGCCAGCATCGCCTGGTTCGCGCTGAAGCAGAGGGTGACGTTGCAGTGGATCCCCTCCTTCTTCAGGGTCTTGCACGCGCGGAGGCCGTCGGGGATGAGGGGCACCTTCACGACGACGTTCTTGTGGAGCTTGGCGAGCTTCCGCCCCTCGGGGAGGATCTCTTCGTAGGTCGTCGAGACGACCTCGGCGGAGACCGGCCCGTCGACGATTTCGCAGATCTCCGGGATGGCCGTCTCGATCTTGCGGCCGACCTTCGCGAGGAGGCTCGGGTTCGTGGTGCAGCCGTCGATGCAGCCGAGCGCGACAGCTTCTTTGATTTCGGCGAGGTCGGCGCTGTCGATGAAGATCTTCATGGGTCTCGCTCTTAGGTTCGGAGTGGATCGATTCCGGCCGCGTGGTATCCCTGGCGGCACGTGTCGGTCAACGCGGAACGCCCCGAAACTTTGAGACAGTCGCAAGCCCATCCGGCCGAGCCGGCCCGACCTCGGCCGCTCGGCGTGGTGCCGCCCGCTAGTCTTGCCTGCCGCGCGTGCGTCCTCGTGCCGGCGTTCGACGCCGCGGGGACGATCGCCGAGGTGATCGCGGAGATCCGGCGCGCCCTCCCCGAGGTGTGCGCCGCGGACCCCAAGGCGCTCATCGTGATCGACGACGGCTCGAGCGACGGGACGGGGGAGATCGCGGCGCGCGCCGGCGCCCACGTCGTGGGGCACGGGAAGAACCGGGGGAAAGGCGCGGCGCTCGCGACCGGACTGGGGACCGCGCGGGCGCTCGGGTTCGACGTCGCGGTCACCGTCGATGCCGACGGGCAGCACCCGGGCGACTCCGCGCGGATGGTGCTCTATGGGTCCGACGACCCGCGAGCGCTGGTCCTCGGGATACGAAACCTCGCGAGAGACGGCGCCCCGGGGCCGAACCGGTTCTCCAACGGGATCTCCAACTTCTTCCTCTCCCGCTTCACCGGCGTGACGCTCGCCGACACGCAGTGCGGATTGAGGCGCTATCCGGTCGCCGAGTCGCTCGCGCTCGCCACGCGCGCCGAGGGGTACGCTTTCGAGGCGGAGATCATCTTGCGGGCGGTCGCGTCGCAAATGCCGATCGTCCAGGTGTCGGTCCCGGTCTTTTATCCCCCCGAGGAGCTGCGCATCTCGCACTTCGATCGGGTGAAGGATCCCGCCCGGATCGTCGCCGTCGTCGTGCGGACGCTTCACGAGCTTTACCGTGGGTAGGGGCTGGAAGCGCGCCCTCGTCGGTCTCGCGTGCGTGGTCGCGATCGGGCCTATTTCTCACGTGCTCATCGGCGTCACGACGAAGATCGCGCCGCCGGCCATCGCGCCGATCTCGTCGGCGGCCATCAAGGACGAAGCGGGGATCCGCCGCTTGGGTCCCTCGTATGCGCGCCGGCGGGCGGGGATTCGCGAGGTCTATCTGGAGGGGTCGCCCGAAGAGATCGGCGCGGCGCACTCGCGGCTCCTCCGCGAGGGGATGATCGACGACGAGTCGGAGGTCTGGGGGGATTTCGCCCACTTCGTGCCCGTCGCCGCGGCGAGGACCCTCATGATGGACGTCGGCCGCGTCCGGTATCGCGAGGTGGACCAGAGCTTCCCGGAGGAGCGAAAACGCGAGATCGCCGCCGAGGCGCTCGGGTTTCAGCCCGATCCGTTCGCGTCGCACCTGCCGACGTACCACCGCCTCGTCTTCCTCCACTCGCTCTACGACATCGCGCTGAGCTTCGAGCACTCGCCGCTCATCGGCTGCTCGGCGTTCGTCCTCGGCCCCGGCGCGACGCGCGACGGGCACACGCTCCTGGGGCGCGCGTTCGACTTCGAGGCGGGGGACGAGTTCGATCGCGACAAAGCGGTCTTCTTCGTGCGCGAGAACGGCGCCATCCCTTTCGCGAGCGTGGCGTGGCCGGGGCTCGTCGGAGTGCTGTCCGGAATGAATGCCGAGGGGGTCGCGATCGTCGTTAATGGAGCGCGGGCACGGGAGCCTCGCGTGGAAGGGGAGCCGGTGGTCTTCGCGCTACGTGACGTGCTCGAGCGTGCGCACGACGTCGACGAGGCGGTGGCGCTCCTGAAGACGCAGCCGGTGATGGTCTCGCACCTCGTCCTCGTGGCCGACGCGAAGGGGCGCTCGGCGATCGTCGAGCGCGCTCCCGACGTGGTGGCGACCGTTCGAACGCCGAGCGATCCGGACCGCGTGCCTTTGACGAACCACTTCGAGGGGCCGCTCGCGAGCGATCCGAAGAACCTCGCCGTGCTCGCGAAGACGACGACAGGGGCGCGCAGGGAGAGGCTCGACGAGATCCTCCGGAAGATTGGCCCGCACGAGGCCGACGTGCCGCGCGCGGTCGCGATCCTTCGCGATCACGACTGCGCGAAGGGGGTCTCGTGCCCGCTCGGCGACCGCCGGGAGATCGACGCGTTGATCGCGACGCACGGGATCGTCGCGGACACGACCGACCGCGTCCTCTGGGTGAGCGCGGGGCCGCATCTGTCCGGCGCGTTCGTCCGCTTCGATCTGAAGGCGATCTTCGCCCCCGGGCACGATCCCGCGAACGACCCCGCGCCGGAGGTCGTCCCGGCCGACCCGATCCTCGGCGACGGGCGCTACGCCGCGGGGCGCGCGCACGCCGGCGGGCCTCGCGTGGGGGGGGACGCGCAATGAACGAGCGGAAGGTCCTGCGACGGACGGTGCTCCGGGCAACGCTCGCCCTCGGCGCGCTCGCCCTCGCGCGCCGCGCGTCGGCCGATCCGCTCGACGACGCGATCGCGCGGATCGCGGCCGCGCGGACGTCGCTGAAGACGCTCGTCGGTCCGTTCACGCAAGAGCGGACGATCAGCCTGCTCGCGACGAGCGTCGTCTCGAAAGGGACGATGTACCTGCAGCGCCCCGACTCGCTCCGCTGGGAGCTCGAGCCCCCCGACGACATCGTCTACTGGATCACGCCGCAGGGGCTCGCGTACCGATCGAAGACGGGGCACGGGCAGGTCCCCGCGTCGCAGGCGAAGCTCGCGTCGTCGATCGACGACCTGAAGACGCTCCTCGGCGGAGACCTCGCGCGGCTGCGGACACGCTACGACTTCAAGCTGCTCCCCTCCGAGAAGGACGGCGGCGCCAACTTCGAGGCCACGCCGCGCGATCCGGCGATGCCGATCAAGCGGATCCTCCTGGGGATCGCCGCTGACGGGGTGACGCCGCGCTTCGCGGAGCTCTTCGAGGGGACGAAGGACAAGACGCGGATCGCGTTCGGGGCGTTGCAGCGAGACGTCGCGATCGATCCGGCGCTGATGCGGCCGCCCCCTTAGCGAGGCGGCGCGGAGGTTGGTCACGAACTTGGCCCCCTCCAACTTGCCATCCCATGCTCCCGCGTGCGGATCGTCAGGTGGGAGGACTCGTCATGGGAGCATCGAGCACGGCCGAGTTTGCGGGACCGGATCGCCGCCGGCACCGCGTCTATGTCACGCGCAACACGGAGTACCACTTCCGTGACGGCTTCTGCGTCGCCGTGCGCGACCGCCGGACCGGGGACTTCCTGCACGGGCACCTCGCGCTCCGCCGGCGCATCCACGGCGGGCTGAAGTTCTACCTGAACGGCGCGATCGTCCCGAACCCGGGCGAGCCGCAGGTGGGCGAGGCCCTCTACTTCGCGAGCGACGGGCGCGATCTCGTGACGAGTCCGCTCGAAGCGGTCGAGCGGCCGTCGAAAGAGCTCGCCGAAGCGTACGCGGCGCCCGCCAAGAAGACCGCCTGACGCTCGGTCCGGGCGTCGCGTCGCGCAACCCGCGGACAACCGACGCGGAGCGCGTTACCCTGACTGCGGCCATGCTCGCCGTCCCCCCTCGTCAGGAGCTCCGTCTTCGACCGATCGAGACGAGCCGGCTGATTCTGTCCCCGGTCGACACGTCGGACGCGCGCGATCTCTGGGCCGCGGTCGATGCGTCGCGCGCGCACCTCGAGCCGTGGCTGCCGTGGGTGCCGTTCAACGTCGATGCCGAGGCGAGCTTCCGGTACGCGGAGGCGAGCGCGGCGGACTGGGACAACGCGCGCGCGTGCCGCTTCGGGATTCGCGACCGGATCGGGCGGCGGCTCGTGGGCGTCGTCGGGTTGGAGGCGTTCGCGCACCTGCATCAGAGCGTCGAGCTCGGGTACTGGCTCCGGAGCGACACGTGCCGCAAAGGGTTCATGACCGAGGCCGCGCGCGCCACGATCGACTGGGCGCTCGGCACGCTCCACGCGCACCGCATCCGCGTCGCCGCCGCGACGGACAATCACGCGTCGCTCGGTGTGATCCGCCGTCTCGGGTTTCACTTCGAGGGGATCGCGCGGCAGGCGGAGCGGTGCAACGGACGGTGGCTCGATCACGCGGTGTTCGCGTTGCTGGCGACGGACGGGCGGTAGCCGTCTGAGCAAACGTCTCTTGGATGGAACGACAGCGGCCCGCGCGAAGAAGCCCCCCACCCGGCCTCCCCCCGAATCGGGGGGAGGAGAACGCGAGTCCCCGTCGTGCGAGAAGCGAGAAAGTGAGCTTCGATTTCTCCTCCCCCCGATTCG
>JBKQKP010000310.1:0-8354 GCA_052147435.1 Polyangiaceae bacterium
ACCAGATCGGCCCCCAGTCGAGCGACCCGAGGTGCCACGGCCAGACGAACATGGCGACCGGGTAGAGGAGCGAGCAGGCGAGGAGGATCACGCACATCCCGAGCGCCGCGAAGTACTTGCCGAGGATGACCTCGCTGTCCTTCACGGGCATCGTGATGAGAAGCTCGAGGGTGCCCGAGCGCTTCTCCTCGGCGAGGGCGCGCATGGTGACGAGCGGGATGACGAGGCCGGCGAGGAGCCAGGGGAGCGCCTCGAACATGCGGCCGAAGTTCGCGCGATCGACCTGCCAGACGCCGCCGCCGGCGACGAAGAACCAGAGGCCGACCATGACCATGCTGAGGCCGACGACGACGTAGGCCACGAGCGAATCGAAAAACGAGCGGAGCTCGCGGCGAGCGATGGTGAGTGTGTTCTTCATTGGGATCAGGCCTCCGCGGCCGCTCTGGACGAGCTGTCTTCGTTGTCGTCTTCGTCGTCGTCTTCTTCGTCGGCGGTCTCGTCGCGTCCCGCGGTCTCCTGGGCGGCGCCCAGGCGGCGGTTGCGCTTTGCCTCGCCGACCGTGAGGTGACGGAAGACGTCTTCGAGTGTCTGCGTGTCCTTGTGGAGCTCGAGAAGGACCCACCCCTTGTCGACGACCAGCTGGAAGAGATCTGGGCGCAGGTCCTTGTCCTGGTCGGCCGCGAGCTCGTACACGTGCGCGTGGTCGTCGGTGTGGATCTCGTGGACCTTCGAGACCCCCTTGATCGTGCGAAGGGCGCTCTCGACCTCCACCTTCTTCGGGACCGCCTTGCCGCGGTACGCGGCGTCGCCCCCCTCTTGAACGGAGACGACGTAGCGCACCTTGCCGCTCTTGGCGCGAATCTCGTCGAGAGGGCCGTCGGCGACGATGCGCCCCTTCGAGATGATGATCGCGCGCGCGCAGGCCTGCTCGACCTCGTTGAGGTTGTGCGTGGAGAGGAGAACCGTCCGCTCCTTGCCGATCTGCTTCAGGTACTCGAGGAACTCTGCCTTCTCGTTCGGGTCGAGGTCGCTCGTCGGCTCGTCGAGGATAAGGATCGGCGGGTCGTGAATGAGCGCCTGGGCGAGGCCGACGCGCTGCCGGTAGCCGTGCGACAGGTGCCGGATTTCCTTCCCGAGCACCTGCGCGAGGCCACACACCTCGACGACGTTCTTCGCGCGCTTCTTGAAGGTCGAGTCGTCGAGCTGCCGGAGGTCGCCCGCGAACCGCAGGTACTCGAGCACGCTCATCTCGAGATAGAGCGGCGCGCGCTGCGGGAGGTAACCGAGCTGCTCGCGGACCTTCAGCGGCTCATCGAACACGTCGTGGCCGTGGATGCGCGCCGTCCCCCCCGTGGGGGAGATGAAGCACGTGAGGATGCGCATCGTGGTCGATTTGCCTGCGCCGTTGGGCCCCAGGAAACCGACGACTTCGCCGCGCCGGACCTCGAAATTGATTTTGTCGACCGCACGAAAGGACCCGAAGCTCTTGCTCAGGTCGTTCGTGTAGATCATCACGTCGGTGGACATCCCGCCTCCGGAACTGAAAATGCTTGTGCGTGAGGAACTGCGAATCGCTGGAAAATGCCGGGGAAAAGGCCCGTCCGGCTTGCCGAGCGGCGCATCCTAGCGACGGCTTGGGGCCTGTCAACCAGGCGCGCCCGCGGCGTGAAGCGATCGCTCCGGCCGGAGTGGCGCGGCGTCAACACGGAGCGCCCGGGTCTATTCCCGAAAATCGTCAGCTCGAGCGCTGCGGCGGGCACGGCCTAGACGCTCGAAATTACTTGGACGCGGTTCCCGTCCCCCCCGTGGAGAGCTCGATCACCTTGGCCTCGCGCGGCAAGAGGTGCGCAGGGGAGAAGCTGCGCGCGTCGCTCGTCCAGAGGTGCGCTTGAGCCGTGGCGAGCGCCTCTTTGGCGGCGAGACGTCGCTTGGCGACCTCCTTCGAGTCGACGCTCGCATCGAGAGGGAGGGACGCGACGGCCCCCCGGGCGAGGACGGCGGCATCGTGGCCGAGGGCGGCCCACCAGTTCGGCGGCGCCCCTTCGCGGGCGAACCACGCGCGGAGCTCGGGGTCGGTGACGGCGTCGGGGGAGGAGACGGAGATCGGGATCTCGCCGACGCGGACCGCGAGCTCCTTGACCCCGGACGCGCGGGCGTTCGTCCCCGCGGCGTCGAGCGTGAGGGCGACCGTGCCGTCGATCGCGAGCCCCCCGAGCTCGCGAATGAGGTCGCGCGCGCACTCGCTAGGAGCGTCCACGAGCCAGGCGTGGACCCGGGCGGTCTTCCAGTCGAGCGCCGGGAAGTGCGCCTCGCCCGACTGCGCTGCCGCGGTGTCGCACGCGACCGGGGGCTGAAGCTCGACGGTCCCGCGCGCGAGCGCGAGGACAGCGTCGCTCCCGGACGGAGGCACGATCGGGACGATCTTCACGACCGCACGCGACACGAGCTCCTCGGCGAGCGCGCCGATCTCCGCGTCGCGCGACATCCCCGCGACGAACGCCCAGTCACGCCGGACCTCGCTCGACGTCGCCCGCACGGCGACCGCGTCCGGAGGGGCACCGTCCGTGGGCGGCGTCGGCGGCGCGCCCGCGTCGGGGGGAGCGAGCGGGGCGAGTGGCTTCGGCACGGCGAGCGTGATCACCGCGACGTTGTTCTTCTCCCCCCAGTGCACGGCGCGATCGGCGGACACGGGATCGAGCGCGGCGAGAATGACGGCCGCCCCTTCGCCTGCCAGCTCGGCCATCGTCGGCTCGACGCGGTTCGCGTCCCCTCCGTCGTCGCGCGTCGCCAGCTTCGTGCGGTCCCCCTTGGACGGATCGTCGCGCGGGAGATCGAGCGCCCACGCGACGCCGCGCATGATCGCAGCCGCCTCGTCGCGCAGGTCGGTGGAGCCCGTGGGGAGGACCAGGCCGATCGTGCGGCCGTCGATGTTGGAGAGGCCGCGCTTCGTCGTGGCGAGCTCCCCGAGCGCCCCCTCCTCGGTCCCCAGAAGCGGCGTGCTCTCGCCCGAGACGAGCCAGCGCGCGAGGTCGGAGTCGTTGCGCTCGAGCGCCACCGCGCCCAGGCGCTCGGTGATGATCCGCTGGATCTCGCGCCCGTAACCCGACGCAGGGCCGGAGCGCATCGCGCGCAGGGCGTTCTGGAGGACCGAGGCAGGCTCCTTCGCGATGACGGCGGTCACCTCGTCCCTGACGGTGTCGTGGTCCTCCTCGCTCGCGTTCCGGAGCCAGGTATCCATGTACGCGATGGCCTCGTAGTCGCGCTGGGCGCCGACCGCCGAGAGGGAGACCTCCTCGTTCAAGATCGCGCGCGAGACCGGATCCACGAGCTTGCCGACCAGCGCGCGGACACGCTCGAACGCGACGCCGGGCTTCCCCTGGAGGCGGAGGAGCTTCGCGCGAGCGATCTCGGCGAGGTCGCTCGTCGAGCCGGCAGCGACCCCGTCGAGGCGCGCGAGCTGGACGGAGGCCTCCTTCAGATCGTTCATGTCGATCAGCGCGAAGACGAGGTACGTCCGCACGAGCGGGGCGAGGCCGTCGTTGGCGAAGCGGGTGACGAACGACACGAGCTGTGGCTCGAGGTCGATGCGGTCCTTCGGGTCGGGGGACCAGGCGTCGCGGATCGGCGCGAACGCCGCGGCGGCCTCCTTCGTGGAAGCGACGCTGGCGATCGGCCTCCCCTGCACTCCCGCGCTGCCGCACGCGAGCCCCGCAGAAGCGATTGGACCCCCAAGAACGAGGAGGAGCGCGAAGCCGCGGATTTTCCAGCGGTTCCTCCCCCCCTCATTCCTTGACGCACCTCTGTGGACCACCTATTTGCTCCGCAAACTACCGCGATGGTTACAAAGGCTACCACCCAACGGAAGTTGTTCGCGTTGAGCGGGATCGCGCCGCTCGGCGCGTTCGTCGCGGTGCACATCGTGACGACCTCCAGCGGCCTCGGGGGGGAGGAGCGTTTCGAGCGGGTGTTCGCGCACCGCGCGTGGATGACGGCGGCCGTCGTCGTGCTCGTCGTGCTGCCGCTTGCGTTTCACGCGGCGTACGGGGGGTACTTGGCGATCGTACGGCCGGGGGCAGCAAACCTCCCGAGCTGGCTACCGAGGCTCCGGCGGACGGCGGCGCTGGGGACGCTGGTCTTCGTGCTCGCGCACGTCGTAGAGATCCCTGGAAGAGTGTGGACAGGGGCGATCGCCAGCTCGGGGACTTTCAGCGTGCTGAGCGCGCACCTCTCGTCAACGTGGCACGGCGTGCCGTTCGTGGCGCTCGGGTACCTGGCGGGGGTGGCGGCGACGCTGACGCACTTCGCGCTCGCGATCTGGGCGTACCTCCCGGCGACGGGGTTCGTGCTCGCCGCTGGAGCGCGCAAGGCGCTCGCGGGAGCGCTGGTGGTCGGAGGGACGCTTCTCTTTCTCATCGCCTCGGACACGATCGTGTTCTTCGCGACGGGGTCCCGCCTGCTAGGGCCGAGCCCGCCAACGTTCGTGCCGGATGGGCCGCCGCGGGGGGCGTGCCCGGCGCCTGGTTGAACGAGCGCGAGGCTCGACCCTACATCCTATTGAGATAAGCGGAGCGAGCACATGGCATCGAAGATCGGCACGCGAAGTCAGTCCGGGCAGGTGAGGCGGGTCATCGTCGTGGGGGGCGGGCTCGCGGGGCTGATGACCGTCATCAAGCTGTGCGAGGCCGGCGTGCCGGTCGATCTGTTCTCGCTCGTCCCCGTGAAGCGCTCGCACTCGGTATGCGCGCAAGGGGGGATCAACGCGAGCGTCAACACGAAGGGGGAAGGAGACTCTCCTCAAGTGCACCTCGAGGAGACCGTCTACGGCGGCGACTTCCTCGCGAACCAGCCCCCCGTGAAGGGGATGGCAGACGCGGCGCCGGGGATCGTCTTCATGCTCGACCGGATGGGGGTGCCGTTCAACCGGACGAGCGAGGGGCTCCTCGACTTTCGCCGCTTCGGCGGGACGCTCTTTCATCGGACGGCGTTCGCCGGAGCAACGACCGGCCAGCAGCTGCTCTATGCGCTCGACGAGCAGGTGCGACGGTTCGAGACCGTGGACGTCGAGGACGAGCGCGGCGTCGTCATCGCCGGCGAGAAGATGGTCCGCAAGCTCGAGTGGTGGGACTTTCTCGGGATCGTGCGCGAGGACGGCGGAAAATGCGTCGGGATCGTCGCGCAGGATCTGAAGTCGATGGCGATTCGCGCGTTCCCGGGGGACGCGGTGTGCCTCGCGACGGGGGGGCCCGGGATCGTGTTCGGGCGATCGACCAACAGCGTGATCAACACCGGGACGGCGGCGAGCACCGTCTACCAGCAGGGGGCCTGCTACGCGAACGGCGAGTTCATCCAGGTTCACCCCACGGCGATCCCCGGCGCCGACAAGCTGCGCCTCATCTCCGAAAGCGTGCGCGGCGAAGGGGGGCGCGTCTGGGTGCCGAAGGACCCGAAAGAGAAGCGCCCCGGTGCCGACGTGCCGGAGAGCGACCGCGACTACTTCCTCGAGTCCAAGTACCCCGGCTACGGCAACCTCGTCCCGCGCGACATCGCGAGCCGCGAGCTGTTTCTCAAGTGCTTCCACGAAGGGCGCGGGATCTTCAACCCGAAGAGCGGGAAGAACGAGAACGAGGTGTTCCTCGACGTGACGCATCTCCCCGAGGAGATGCTGCGGAAGAAGCTCGCGGGGGTCCTCGAGATCTACGAGAAGTTCGTCGGCGACGATCCGTACCAGAACCCGATGAAGGTCTTCCCGGCCGTCCACTACTCGATGGGGGGACTGTGGGTCGACTTCGAGCGGACCGAGGGGGGCTCGCTCGTCAAAGGCTCGCCGCGCAACCAGGCAACGAACATCGAGGGGCTCTACGCGGCCGGCGAGTGCGACTACCAGTACCACGGGGCAAACAGGCTCGGCGCCAACTCGCTCCTGTCGTGCATCTACGCCGGCATCATCACGGGGCCCGCGATGGCGAGCTACCGGCAGAACATGGCGAAGAGCGCGTACGACGTTCCCAAGGGGGTCTTCGACAAGGCCGAGAAAGCCGAGAAGGCGAAGCTCGAGAAGATCCTCGCGATGGACGGGCCGGAGAACCCGTACCAGCTGCACGACGAGCTCGCGCAGATGATGCTCGTAAACTGCACGATCGAGCGGCACAACAAGACGCTCGACGAGGTGATCGCGAAGGTGGACGAGATCGACGAGCGGTCGCGCAAGGCCGGCGTGACCGACAAGGCGACCGGAAGGATGAACCAGGGGGCGCAGTTCATGCGGCACCTGCAAAACATGATCGTCCTCGCGCGCGTGATGGCGCAGGGGGCGCGCAACCGCGACGAGTCGCGCGGGGCGCACTTCAAGCCCGAGTTCCCCGCGCGCGACGACGCGAACTGGCTCCGGACGACGCTCGCGTTCCACGAGGCCGGCGACGGCAACGGGAAGCGCGCGAGCATCAAGTACGTGCGCGACTTCGACTACGGCATCGCTGGGAAGGCGATTCACGTGACCGACGCGGTCGACATCAGCCTCGTGAAGCCGCGCACGCGCAAGTACGAGACGGCGGGGGCGGCGAGCGCGGCGGCGACGGGGGCCATCAAAGAAGTGAAGACGGCAGGGACCGGGACGGGAGCGGTGCGCGCATGACCGACGGCCGCGACAAGAAGGTCCGCCTGAAGGTCCGGCGCCAGGACGGCGTCGATCGCCCCGAGACACGCCGCTGGGAGGAGTTCGCGCTCGACTGGCAGCCGCACATGAACGTCATCAGCGCGCTCATGGAGGTGCAGCGGCACCCGACGACGGCGGGGGGCCAGAAGACGACGCCCGTGGTCTGGGAGTGCTCGTGCCTCGAAGAGGTGTGCGGCGCGTGCACGATGCTCATCAACGGGAAGGTGCGGCAGTCGTGCACCGCGATGGTCGACGCGATCGCGCCGAACGGGGAGACGATCACGCTCGAGCCGATGTCGAAGTTCCCGCTGGTGCGCGATCTCGTCGTGGACCGATCGAAGATGTTCGAGAGCCTGAAGAAGGTGAAGGCGTGGATCCAGCTCGACGGGTCGCACGAGCTCGGCCCCGGGCCGAGGCAGGCGCAGGAGACCCAGGAGACGGCGTATCCGCTCTCGCGGTGCATGACGTGCGGATGCTGCCTCGAGGCCTGCCCGCAGGTGAACGCGCACTCGGACTTCATCGGTCCGGCGGCGATCAACCAGGTTCGCCTGTTCAACCTGCACCCGAGCGGCAAGATGCACGCGCACGAGCGGCTCGACGCGATCATGGGCGAGGGGGGGATCGAGGACTGCGGGAAGGCGCAGAACTGCGCGGCGGCGTGCCCGAAGGAGATCCCGCTCGTCGATTCGATCGCCGAGGTAGGACAAGCAGCGACCCGGCGGATGCTGTTCGGGTGGTTGCTCAAGTAGAAAGGGCGTTATCGTGGACGACGTGCGTCGCCCACTCCTAGCCGCGCGGGCAGCCGTCTTCGCGGGCGCGTCTCTCCTGGCGGCGCGCGCGCATGCGCAGAGCGGCTCGCCCGCGGCACCGGCCGAGGCCTCCCCCGCCGACAACGCGATCACCCCCGGCCAGGTCCACCTCGAGAGCGACGTTACTCCGCCGCCGGAGACCACCATCCCCGAGGCGCCGCTCGAAGCGCCGCCCCCGCCACCCCGCCACAAGGGCGTCGTCGTGGAAGGGAGCCTCGGGGGGCTCGGGTTCCTCGGTCAGTTCCGGCACGTCGCGCCGACGGCGCCGTGGTTTCACGTCACGGCCGGATACGAGATCTTCAGCTGGCTGATGCTCTTCGCCGAGGGGGAGCTCGCCTTCACCGATACGTCGGAGGCGGAGAGCGAGTCGCAGGCGTACTCGTTCCCGATCTTCGGGTTCGGCGGCGGACTGCGCGTCACCGTGCACGCGACACCACGCTTCGCGATCTTCGTCCAGGGGAACATCGACGCGATGAAGGCCGACGTGCCGACGGGGGCGCTCGAGCTCCTCGGGTACGGGAACGCGGAGAAGCTGGGTCCGTCGTTCGGCGGGAGGCTCGGGATCGAGTGGTACCAAATGGACCGGCACATGGCGCTCGGCCTCTCGGGGGGGGCGCGCGACGCAACCGGGTTCGCGAAGACGATCGGCGGGGGGGACACGGGGTTGATGGCGGACGCGAGCGCGACGATCCGGTACACGTTCTGACTGTGCGACGAGCCCTCTCTTTCCTCCCCCTAGCTCCGCTCGTGCTCCTTGCGTGCGCGCACACGGAGCCCGGGGTCCCCTGTCCCGCGACACCCGCCTCGCCCACGACCGCGACCGCCAGCGGCGCTGCGAGCGCGAGCGGCAACTCCGTCGTGAACGGCGCGTCCACCACTGCGCCCGTCCAGAC
>JBKQKP010000311.1:0-8757 GCA_052147435.1 Polyangiaceae bacterium
TTTCTTGGCCGCGCTGCTGCTCGAAGCCGGCGCAGGAATGGCCGGGAGCAGGGGCGCGGGCTTGCGGGGAGATGCGATCGGGCGCGACGTGCCGGCATCATGCGAAGCGACCGGGAGGGATTCGAAAGGAACGCTCGGGAGGTTCGTGGTCGTGACCGGCGGTAGCGAGACGGTGACGGTCGGTGAGACGCTCGACGCATTCGCGGTGGGGACCGCGTGCTCGGCTAGGCCTGCGGAACGGTTTGCGCGCCCGAGCGTCGCCCCCAGTCCCGCCGCGACGAGGCACGACACGCCGCCGATCGCGAGCCACACCTTCTTTGAACGACGCGGTCGCGTGCGCCCCGCCGACCAAGAAGGGACCGAGTCGGGCTCGCGTCGCAGTGGCGGGGGCGCGCGCCCGTATTCCTCGTCCGGCTCAGACACCATCACGGAGCGCGCCGACCTCACCGCCGCGCTCGCGCGCTCCGCATGCACTCTCTGCCGCTCCCGCCCGAATGGCTCGAGCGCCCGTGCAAGAGCCCCCATGCTCGCGTAGCGCTCCGTCCGTTCCTTCTGAAGGCACCTGAGAAGAATCGCCTGGAGCTCGTTCGGAATGTCGTCGCGGAAACGCGAGATCGGGATCGGCTCGCCCCCCATCACGCTCACGCACACCTCCGGGACCGACTCTCCCTCGAACGGCGCAACGCCCGCGAGGAGCTCGTACAGAATGACCCCGAGCGACCAGATGTCCGCTCTCACGTCGACGTCCTTCGAGGAGCGCATTTGCTCCGGGGCCATGTAAAGCGGGGAGCCCATGAGCGAGCTGGTCGTCGTTATTGCGACCTCGCCCTGTCTCGGCACGACCTTCGAGATTCCGAAGTCGAGGACCTTCAGCACCGTGGTGCGGTTGGGCTTCAGCGCCAGGAAGAGATTGCTCGGCTTCAGATCGCGATGGATCACGCCGGCCGCGTGCGCCTCGGCGAGCCCCTCGCAAGCCTGGAGGACATAGCCGACGGCCTCGTCGATCGGCAGCTGCCGGCGGCGACGCAGGAGCTCGCGCAGATCCTCGCCCTCGAGGTACTCCATGACCATGTACGGCGTCCCGTCCGGGAGCGCCGCGACGTCCGTCACGCGCACGACGTGGTCGCTCTCGATGCGCGCCGCCGCGCGCGCCTCGCGGACGAAGCGTGCTACGGCGCCCTGCTCTTCCGACTTGTCCTCGAGGCGCAGGACCTTGATCGCGAGGCGGTGCCCCATCGCGAGGTGCTTGACCGACAAGACCACGCCCATCCCGCCCGAGCCGATCTCCGCCTCCACACGGTATTTCCCTCCGATGACGTCGCCGGGCGAGAGCGCAGGCGCGGTCTTGGTCGGGTCGGTCATCGTGCGGCTCTCGGCTCCTCGCATTGTACGTACGCGCGGCGTTCCGCTAAGGACCTTGTGCCGCGGCGCGGCCTGGAGCTCCGTTGCCTCCATCGGCCGTCCCCCCAGGGAGCCCCGTCGAGTAGGCCGCCTTGCTGAAAGCGTCCGCGATGATCGTCGCGTTCCCCCCTTCGACGTACGCGAAGGCATCTCCGCCGGAGCCGTCCCCCCCCGGCCCCCCTCCCGTTCCATTGCCCCCGAGGCCCCCGGCATGACCTCCCTGCCCTGCGTCCGGAGCCGTAGGGCTGCAGCCGATCCCCGCCAATCCGGCGCACTCGGTGTCGCACGCGGAGGTGGTCGTCCCGGCGGCTCCGCTCGATCCCTCGCCGGGAGGTCCGCCGGGTGCTCCGCCCGCGCCATCGCCGCCGCCGCCTGCTTGTAGAACGCTCATCGTCAGGTTGATCGTCGCATCCCATACGAGGAGCGCGACGCTGCTCCCGCCGCCCGCCCCGCCCGCTCCTCCGAGGCCCGCGCCCCCTCCGCACCCCGCTTGCCCTGGCGTGCCGCACGACGGCACCGAGGTCGCGATGTTGCACGTCGTGATGTCGCCGGTGCACGTCACGCAGGCGACGCAGGTGTCCGCGCCGCCGGCCGTTCCGTTCGCCCCTGGAGCGCCGGCGTTCCCCGCAGCCCCCGCCGTCGCGACGTATCCGCTCGGGATGAACCAGCCCGCGTCCGCCCCTAGGCCCTTGGTGCCGGGTGTCGAACCGGAGCCGCCATCCCCCGCGCTCGCACCGCACGGACCCGAGGGCGTGTTCCCCGCATCCCCCTGCGCGCCGACGGCGCCGCCCCCGCCGCTCGCCGTCGTCACCGTCACGTACACGAGCGTGAGCGTCGTGCTCGGGTCGGTCGCGACGATTCCGAAGATCGATTCACCGGGCTGCACTTCGCTGGGCCCCTTGCTCTCCAGTGTCAGCGTCGAGAGCTTGGCGCTCCCGGCGATGGCCGAGGCGGTGACTGTGACGTTCGTCGTCGCGGGGGCCGCGATCACGGTCGTGGCTTGTGAGCACTCGCGCGCCCACGCCCCGGTACCTGTCGTCCACCCGCCATACACGTTCACCCCGGCCTTGAGCACGATCGACTCGGTGTACGTTCCGTCCGCCACGTACACGTTCGGCGTCTGCGGGGCGTCGTGGGCCTGGTTGATCCCCTGCTGAACCGTCTGACACGGCGAGGAGAGCGAGCCGCAAGTCGGGCTGTCTTGGCCGCTCTTCCAGTCGACGAACAGACCCGTCGCAGGATCGGCGGTGACGTTCTCGCATCCCGAGGGGATCTGTCCGCCGTCGGGGAGCGTTCCCAGACCGGACGACGAGTCGCCGGCGAGGGCGTCCGCGAGCGCGCCGTCACCGACGATCAGATCACCCGCGTCTCCCCCCGCGTCGTCCACGGTGCCCGGGGAGCCGTCCCCTCCGCCGTCCGGGCCGAGGCGAGGGTGACCATCGTCGATCCCGAGTATCCCTGCGCACGCGCAGAGCGGTACCACGGCGACGGCCACGCGGATCGCAAGCCTACGAAATGCAAGAGAGCTGATGCTCCTCGGTATAGCGAAAGCCGGCCTCAGCCGCGAGGGCGCGGATGTGCGCCTCTTGCGCGATTTCGGCTCGGTCTCGAGCTACCGCGTCACGGATGAGCGTTTCTCCAGCAGGTCTCGCAGCGCCCGTCCGGTCCCGCGTCGATGCAACGGCGGCAGAACGCCTCGCCACAAGCAACGCAGCGCGTGCTTGCGACGGCCTTGCACGCCACGCAGCGCATCCTCGGCGTCGCATCGTCGCCGCGGGCGCCTGCTACGACCGGGCGACCGTGGGCGACCGACGTCTCGTCGGTCGAGTCCTCTTCGTCCCACAGCCGCGGGCAGCACTCCGTGACGATGCGCATCAGCTCGTCCAGGGCGAACGGCTTTCGGAGGACTGGGTAGCGGAGGCCACTGGTCCGGGCGTCAGGGCCCGAGGCCGTCATGACGACGACCGGAATGCACGACAGCTCCGCCGAAGCCTCGAGCTCGGCCAACAGAGCGGGCCCGTCCATCACGGGCATCATCAGATCGACGAGCATGAGAGTTGGCGAAGGCGAAGTCCTCAAGCGATCGAGGGCGGCGCGCCCGTGAGGCGCGACGTCGACGGCGTACCCCTCCTCTTCGAGCACCATGCGGGCGGTCTCGCGGCTGTCGCTGTCGTCGTCGACGATCAACACCAGCGGCCCGCCGTCGATTCGAGGCGAGGTCGCAGGCTCGCGATCGCCGCGCTGCTCCGTGCTCATTCGTGCCCTTCCGATCCGCGCGCCGCGGTGCACGGCGCCACCCTTAGGGATACGCCTCGTCAACGGAATGGCTAGCGACAAACGGCGAGCGCTCAACGACCGAACCTCGCGAGCGCTTCGTCGAGCCGTGCACGCAGCTCGTCTACCGAGAACGGCTTCGAGATGACCATGCTCCCGCTCCGCGCAAGGAAGTCGTCGGCTCGCGCGTTGAATGTTCCACCCGTCAGGAAGACCACGCGCTTTGCCTGCTCCGGAGCGGAGCGCTCGATCGCGGCATGGACGTCAATGCCGCTCTGCCCCGGCATCATCATGTCGCAGAGGATAAGGTCGAATCGTTCCCCGGCGGCGATCCGCGCGAGCGCGGCGTCGGAGCTCGTCGTCGCTTCGACCGTGTAGGCGTCGCCGAGCACTCGCTCGAGCATCTTCCCTATGAATGCCTCGTCGTCGATGACCAGGAGGCGCGCGCGATGCAGGCGTGTCGGCGCCAGGGCGCGCGGAGCCTCGTCACGCTCCTTCACTTCGGCGACCGGCAGTCTCACTCGAAACGTCGTGCCTGGTCCGCGCCGACTCTCGAGCGTGAGCTCTCCGCCCATGGCCGTCACGATGTGGTGGGAGATAGAGAGACCGAGCCCCGTCCCGACGCCGATCGGCTTCGTGGTGAAGAAGGGGTCGAACACCTTTGCTCTTACTTCGGCGGGGATCCCTTCGCCGGTGTCGGAGACGAGGACCAGGACCGCGTCGTCCTCGGCGCGAATCACGAGCCGGATCTCGTTCTTCGTCGGCTCCCCCTCTCGGATCGCCTGCGCCGCGTTGAGCACGAGGTTCAAGAAGACTTGGCCCAGGCGCGCCGCGTTCGCCGAGATGAGCGGCACCTCGCCGTATTCCCTCGTGACGCGAGCGCGCGAACGGATCTCGTTCATCACGATGTTCACCGACGAGTCGAGGACACGCCGGACGTCGACCGCGCTCTCGTCGTTCTCCGACGTTCGAGAGAAGAGCTGCAGATCGCGCACGATAGTCCGGATCCGTTCGCACCCCTCGCGCGTCTCGGCGAGCGCCTCGCGGAGGGCCGCCGCGTCGTAGACGGGAGTCCCCGCCGGCCCGAGCGACTGCTCGACGAACCCGAGGTTCGCCATGACGTAAGCGAGCGGGTTGTTGATCTCGTGCGCTACCCCCGCGGCCAGCGTCCCGAGAGAGGCGAGTCGCTCGGTCTCGACGAGCGAAGCCTGGAGCTGCCGTCGCTCCGACGCCAGCAGCGCCCGTTCAATCGTGCCGAGGAGAGCCCCGGCCTGGAGCGGCTTTGGGAGGTAAGCGTCGGCGTCGATCGCGGCTGCCTTCGCCGTCGTGTCCGCCGAGATGACCAGCACGGGAATGGTCGCGAGGCGGGGATCCCTCTTTTGTTGGACCCGGAACTGCCAGCCGTTCATGACCGGCATCATGAGATCGAGGAGGATGGCGTCGGCGCGCTGTCCGGACCGAAGATGCTCCAGCGCCTCGAGCCCGTTCGAGCAGGCGCTCGCGTCGTAGCCCTCGTCGCGGAGAAGTCCGAGGAGCGCCTCCCGAATGTCCGCGTCGTCTTCGACGACGAGGATCGCTTTCGATAGTGCGGTCATGGTGCACGCTGGCGGACAAGCTCGCGGAGCTTGCCCGAGTCGGGAGGTTTCTCGATGCACCGGTTCGGCAGCCCCTCGACGAAGGCGCGCGCACGTGGCGTGTAAACGCCACCGCTCATGAACACGATCCGGCCGGCGAGGCCCGGAGCGACGCGGAGGACCTCCCGGTACAAGTCCATGCCGGTCATGTTTGGCATCATGAGGTCGCACAAGATCACGTCGAACCGCTCGCCGCGCTGGATGCGATCGAGCGCGTCCCGCGCCTCGGTGGTGACCTCCGTGTCATGCTCGTCGGCGAGTAGAGTCGCGATGGCTTCGGCGACTCCGCGATCGTCGTCGACGATCAGCACGCGTCTGCGCACGGCCGCGCGGGGCGTCACCCGGGCCGACTCGCGAGCCGCGGACTCGTAGCCCGGGGCGGCGGGGAGCTCGACGCGGAACGTCGTCCCTTCGCCGGGGGCGCTGACGACGGTGAGGCTCCCTCCGAACGACGCGACGATCCCGTGCGCAATCGAGAGCCCGAGCCCCGTCCCCTCGCCCGGAGGATGGGTCGTGAAGAAGGGATCGAAGATCCTCGGCAGGTCCTCCGGGGCGATGCCATACCCGCTGTCGGCGATCGTGGCGACGACTTGCCCCGCGGTGCCGACGTCGGTCTCCACCGTAACGACGTTGCTCGAGCCTTCACCCTCCGGGATTGCGCGCGCCGCGTTGACAAGCAGATTCAGGAACACCTGTCCGAGCCGAGCCTCGTTCGCCATCACCGGCGGCGCCTCGCGCAGTCGCCTTTCGACGCGCGCGCGATGTCGGAGCTCGTGGGCCGTCATCTGCAGAGAGGCCTCGAGGACCCGGCGCACGTCGACCAGCGATTTCGTCTCGACGTGCCCGCTCGCGAACGTCATCAGGTCGCGCACGATCCCGCGGACGCGCGTAGCCCCCTCGAGAGCCTGCGTCAGCGCGCCGAGGACGGTCTCGATGTCTTCGAGGCCGAGCGGCTCGCCCGCCGCGATGCGGGCGCGAAGCTGCCGCGAGACGTGCTCGATGTTCACGAGCACGTAGGTCAGAGGGTTGTTGATCTCGTGGGCGACGCCAGCCGAGAGAGTCCCGAGAGCCGCGAGCCGATCTGCGCGAATGAGTTGCTCGGTCGTCGGCTCGGCGTGCCCTGTGCGTGAGGGTGCCGCAGGCATCGTCCCGCTTTCGCTCCGTCGCGGCTGCGCGGAAGCATGCTGAGTATGTCGCGATTGGCGGGCCATGCTCCAACGAAGCCTGCGCCTCGAGTGCAGTAGCCACAAGCTCTTGCCACGATCTTGCAGACGAACGGTGGGCGAACGAGTGCGACGGTGCGCCCCAAGCAGTACTCGCAGCGCGACCGTCCAACCTCGGTATCGAAACGTCCTTCTCGCGTGTGGCAATTTGCCATTGCGAACGGGATCAATTTTGCCACGCGTGACGACCACTCTTCGAAGCTCGCCTGAGCTCCGAATTGCGTAGCGTGCAGAGGCGCTTCACGTAAGTCTTTTCAACGTGGCAGCGACTGTTCTCGTCGTCGACGACGACCAAGACATTCGAGAGTCCCTCGCACAAGTCCTCGCCGAAGAGGGGTTCGAGGTCACCTCCGCAAGCAATGGCGTGGAGGCTCTCGCAGAGATCGCACGACGAACACCGGACGTGATGCTCCTCGATCTGATGATGCCAGTTCTCACTGGCTGGGAGGTCATCGAGAAGCTCCGTGTCTCCGGAGCGTATCCGAAGCTCCCTATCGTCGTCCTCTCCGCGCTCGAGGCGCACGGCGGCGTGGACTACATACAGAAGCCGATTCGACTCCCGAAGCTACTCGCACTGCTAGACACCATTCGTTCGAAGATCGCCGAGTCGGCGGCGATGCGCGCCGCGGCCCCGACGGCAGAGCGCACGAGAGACAAAGCGAAAGACCAAGACTGAGGCAACGGCGGCGAGCACAGCGCTCGAGTCGGTGACCCCATCATTTCGGAAGGCCCGGAGGCGTCCTCAATGAGCAAAGAGATCGTGCAGTCGACGCAGTCGTCCGTTCGTCGGCCCTCCAAGCGCGCGTCGCGCAAGGTCGGCGAGGCGCCGGCGCCGGTGCCCACGCAGACGTCGGCCCGAAGAGACGACGTCATGAAGACCCTCCGAGCATCGGGGAAACGGAACGGTCATCCGCCGACGGCGACAAACGGCCACGGCGAGGCGATCGCCGATCGCGAGACGATGATGCGCAATGCCGTCGGCAGCGCCGTCCCCGTCACGGAATGGGATCGCCTCTCCGCGCCGACCCGCGCCGAGGTCGAGAGCCTCGTCGAAGTGCTCAAGGCAGTGAAGCAGGGGGACTTCAGCGTTCGCTTCGACTACGAAAAGCGCGGGGTGTTGAGCCGTGTTGGCGAGATCCTGAACGACATCATCGGATTCAACGAGCACCTCTCGGGCGAGCTCCTGCGCGTAGGGAAGATCGTCGGGCAGGAAGGGAAGATGCACGAGCGCGCGTCGGTCGGGTCGACGCGCGGAGCGTGGGCGACCGGGCTCGCGTCGGTGAACCAGCTCATCGCCGACCTGGTCGCGCCGACGAACGAGGTCGCGCGCGTCATCACCGCCGTCGCGCGCGGAGACCTGTCGCAGAAGATGATCCTCGAGATCGACGGGCGCCCGGTGCGCGGCGAGTTTCTCCGCATCGGCACGACGGTCAACTCGATGGTCGACCAGCTCAACTCGTTCGCCGCGGAGGTCACGCGCGTCGCGAAGGAGGTCGGTAACGAAGGGAAGCTCGGCGGGCAGGCGGACGTGAAGGGGGTCTCCGGGACGTGGAAGGACCTCACCGACAACGTGAACGGCCTCGCCGCGAACCTGACCGCGCAGGTGCGCAACATCGCCAAGGTGACGACGGCCGTCGCGAAGGGGGACCTCTCGCAGAAGATCACCGTCGACGCGAAGGGGGAGATCCTCGAGCTGAAGAACACCATCAACGTCATGGTCGATCAGCTCTCGTCGTTCGCCGCGGAGGTCACGCGCGTCGCGAAGGAGGTCGGTAACGAGGGGAAGCTCGGCGGACAAGCGGAGGTCAAAGGGGTCTCCGGGACGTGGAAGGACCTCACGGACAACGTGAACGGCCTCGCCGCGAACCTGACCGCCCAGGTGCGGAGCATCGCCAAGGTGACCACGGCCGTCGCGAACGGGGACCTCTCGCAGAAGATCACCGTGGACGCGCGCGGCGAGATCTACGAGCTGAAGAACACGATCAACACGATGGTCGACACGCTCCGCTCGTTCGCGGCGGAGGTCGCGCGCGTTGCGAAGGAGGTCGGCACCGAGGGGAAGCTCGGCGGGCAGGCGGACGTGAAGGGGGTCTCCGGTACGTGGAAGGACCTGACCGACTACGTCAACGCGATGGCGTCGCACCTCACCGTGCAGCTCCGTGACGTGTCGAAGGTGGCGACCGCGCTCGCGAACGGGGACCTCACGCGGAAGATCACCGTCGATG
>JBKQKP010000312.1:0-3220 GCA_052147435.1 Polyangiaceae bacterium
GCCGAGGCCGCGTACGGAGAGCTCCTCGAGAAGGGGAAGGACACCCTCGGGCGCGCCGACCGGGCCGTCGCGCTCTACCGCCGTGGAGAGAGCGCGCGCCGCGCAGGCAACCTCACGGCTGCGGTCACCTACCTCCGCGACTCGGCCGACCTCGACCCGAACAGCCCGCTCGCGCTCGACGCGCTCGCGAAGGCCTACGAGAAGGAAGAGAAGTGGGAAGATCTCGTCCGCACGAAGCGCTCGCGGCTCGAGCTCGCGGCGCCGACCGAGCGCTTCGACATCCTGCTCGAGATCGGCGACCTGGAGTTTCAGAAGCTCGGCGACCGGCGGAAGGCGCAGAAGACGCTGGCGTCGGCCCTCGAAGAGCGGCCCGACGACCGGAAGCTCCTCACGAAGCTGATGCAGCTCTACTCGGAGGAGAAGGACTGGACGCGGCTCGTCGAGGTCGTCCTCAAGCTCGCCGAGTTCGTCGAGGACCCGCGCCAGCGCGCGAAGTACCTCCACACGGCCGCCATCGTCTCATGGCGCCAGATCGGCGAGCTCGACAACGCGCTCACATTCTACGAGCGGGCGCTCGAGTTCGACCCGAGCCTCGGGAAGGCGATCGAGGAGGCGACGGATCTGTGCCGCCAGAAGGGCGATCACGCCGGCGTCGAGCGCTTCCTGAACCGGCAGCTCGAGAGCGCGAAGGAGGCCAACGACCGCCCGAAGCTCGTCGTCGTCCTGAAGCAGCTCGGTGAGCTCTACCGGACGTCGCTGAGCGAGCCGGAGATGGCCATCGACGCCTACGAGGCGGCGCAGGCCTTCGATCCCGACGACAAGTCGTTCGACGAGATCCTGGCCGATCTCTACGCGAGCGACGTCAAGAACTACCTCGACAAGGCCGTGCGCGCGCAGGCGCAGATGCTCCGGCAGAACCCGTACCGCGTGGAGAGCTACAAGCTCCTTCGCCGGCTCTACACGGAGTCGAAGCGCGCCGACGCGGCCTGGTGCCTCTGCCAGGCGCTCGGCGTCCTGAACCTCGCGGAGCCGGACGAGGAGCGCTTCTACAAACGCCATCTCTCGCAGGACCCGGCAGCGGCGCTCGCCGTGCTGACCGAGGAAGACTGGTCTCAGCTCACGCACGTGGAGGCAGACCCGCTCCTCACCCGCATCTTCGCGTTGGTCCAGCCGGTGATCATCCGCGCGCGCACGCAGCCGCTCGAGGCGACGGGGGTCGATCGCCGCTACGCGATCGACCTCACGCAGCACCCCTACGCGATCTCGCAGACGCTGCACTACGCGGCGGGCGTCTTCGGCATGCAGCCCCCGCTCGTCTTCCAGAACCCGAACGACGCCGGCGGGCTCGGGTTCCTCCACGCGCACGAGCCGTCGATCGTCCTCGGTCGGGCGGCATTCGACCCGGGCTTCGCGATGCAGCCGATGGCCTTCGTCGCCGGCCGGCACCTGACCTACTACCGGCCCGGCTTCTACGTCCGCCACCTCGTCCCGACCGGGACGGGTCTCAAGGCCTGGCTCTTCGCGGCCATCAAGCTGAGCGCGCCCCAGTTTCCGATCGCGCCCGAGCTCGAAGGGCAGGTGCAGGAGGCCACGGCCGCGATGACCGCGGCGTTCCAGGGGGTCGAGCGCGAGCTCCTCGCGAGCCAGGTCTCGAAGCTCTTGCAGGCTGGGACGACGCTCGACCTCAAGAAGTGGGTCGCCGCCATCGATCTCACCGCGGATCGCGCCGGCATGCTCCTCGCGCACAACCTCGAGACGGCGGCGGAGGTCATGCGCGCCACGGAGGACGCGGCGAGCGTGCCCGGCAAGGACCGGATGAAGGAGATCGTCCTCTTCAGCATCAGCGAGCCCTACCTGGAGCTCCGGCAAAAGCTTGGGATCGCGATCGACTCCTAGGATCACGGCTTGGCCGGTCACGAAGAGCGTCGTCGCGCTCGCGCTCCTCTCTTCGGCCGCCTGTCCGGCCGGGCGTACGCCAACGAGCGACGCGTCGCCGCCGAGGGCGGTGCCGAGCGCCGCTCGCGAGGGGCGGGATGCGGCCGTGGACGCCGTCGTCGACGCTCCGCGCGTAGCCGCGCCGCCGAAGATCTCCCCCCCGGCCGACCTGAACGTCATCCTCCTCTCGATCGACTGCCTCCGGGCGGACATGCCCTGGGCCGGCTACCCCCGCCCCATCGCGCCGCGCCTGACGGCGCTCGAGGCGCGCAGCGTCGACTTCACCCGCGCGTACTCCATCTCCTCGTACACCTCGATGAGCCTCGGGGGACTCCTCGGCGGCAAGCTGCCCGGCGAGATGATCCGCGACGGGTACTTCTTCGGGTTCTACGGGCGGGACAACGTCCTCTTCCCCGAGCTCCTCCACGCCTCGGGGGTCCACACGCTCGCCGCGCACGCGCACGGGTACTTCAGCAACTCGGGGCTCGAGCAGGGCTTCGACCGCTGGGAGGTCGTCCCCGATCTGAAGTGGAACAACACGACCGACGAGAACATCACCTCGCCGCGGCTCGAGGCGCTCGCCGAGAAGCTCCTGTCCGGGCCCAACGTGCAGACGAAGCGCTTCTTCGCCTGGTTTCACTTCCTGGATCCGCACGAGCGGTACATGCCGCACGAGGGGATCGGGCCGTACGGGACGACCGGGCGCGACCTCTACGACGCCGAGGTGACGTTCACGGACGGGTACGTCGGCAAGCTGCTCGACTTCGTGGCGGCGCAGCCGTGGGGCGCGCGGACGGCGTTCATCGTGACGGGCGACCACGGGGAGGCCTTCGGGGAGCACCACCAGTACCTCCACGGCTTCGAGCTCTGGGAGAACCTCGTCCGCGTCCCGCTCTTCGTCGTCGTGCCGGGAGTGCCGGCGCGACACGTGGACAACCGGACGAGCGCGATCGACCTCGCCCCGACGATTCTCGACCTCTTCGGCGTGCCGAACAACGGATGGCCGCCCGGGATCGACGGCGGGGTGCCTGGCTTCGAGGGGCGGAGCCTCGTGCCCGACTTGCTCGGGGCGACGCCGGTCGAGCGCGACGTCATCCTCGACCTTCCCGCCACCAGCGACAGCGACCGGCGCCGCGCGCTCGTGCACGGCGACACCAAGATCATCGCGTTCGGGACGCACGCGTACTTCCAGGTCTTCGACCTCTCGTCCGACCCCGGAGAGCTCCACCCCATCACGAAGGGGGAGGTCTTCGACGACATGGTCAAGCGGTACCGGGCGTTCGAG
>JBKQKP010000313.1:0-5610 GCA_052147435.1 Polyangiaceae bacterium
GCTAGTTCGCGCCGCCAGAGGTCGGGCCGGTACCGGGGTGGTTCCATGTCGCCTGGTTCCTACTGTGCCCTCCAAAACGTGAGCCCGACCCCACGAAGGTCTTTCCATTGGGGAGAACGTCGGGCACGAGGAGCTATGGGCAAGCCAACAACACGGGCGGCGCGCCAGAGCGGCGGCCGCCCGACGGTGCCCGTGTCGCTGACGTGCGAGCAGCGTGCGTCGGTCGAGGCGGAGCTTCGTCGTGGGAAAGTTGAGAAACGCGTGTACCTCCGGGCTCGGGCGTTGCTGATGATGGCGGACGGCACGCCCGCGAACCGTGTGGCATGGGAGCTGCGCATTCACGAGCGGACGGCCGAGAAGTGGCGACGGCGCTTTCGCCAAGGAGACCCTGTAGCAATGCTGGCGGACGCCCGACGAGTGGGGCGGCCGCATTCTCTCTCTCCGAAGCCGACTGCGCGCGTGTAGTCGCCGAAGCTTGTCGTCCACCCGAGGACGTAGGGATCCCCGTGACCCACTGGTCGGCGTCGCTCTTGAGCGAGCACCTTCCGAGCGTGGGCGTGACGATGAGCGAAAGCTCGGTGCGAAGGGTCCTTCGTCACGCCCGCCTGCAGCCGCATCGGCAGAGGATGTGGTTGCACTCGCAGGACGAGGAGTTTCGATCTAAGCGCGACTCGATCCTGCACCTCTATTACGACACCCCGGCAGACGAGCACGTCATCTGTACGGACGAGAAGACCGGGATGCAGGCACTCGAACGACGCTACCCCGACGTGCCGATGAGGCCTGGCGCGCCGGTCCAGCGCGAGTTCGAGTACATCCGTCACGGAACGCTCGCGCTCATGGGAGCGTTCGATGCGCGCACCGGACGGGCCTTCGGCTTCCTCTCCGAGTCTACCGGCGGAGAGGTCTTCGTCGAGCTTCTCGACTGTGTCGCCGCCGCCTACCCCCGCGGCAAGGGACACATCGTCTGCGACAACCTCTCGGCGCACGACACGGACGACGTCCTCGACTGGCTCATCGACCATCCTCGCTGGACCCTCCACTTCACCCCCAAGCACGGCTCATGGCTCAACCAGATCGAGCAGTTCTTCTCCGTGCTCCAGAGACGGGTCCTCCGCCGCGGATCCTTCGCCTCGAAGCAGGATCTCCACGACAAGGTCACGCGCTACATCCTCTGGCACAACCAGAGCGCGAAGCCCTTCCGGTGGTCCTACCGACCGAAATCCTGGCTAACGAATCCGCCCGAACTTCGGGCGGCGTGAACTAGAGAGCGCTCCCCCCCGGGCCTCTCCCGCTTGCGTCCCCTCTGCCCATGCCGAGCCAGCGCGAGGTCGTCGACGCGCGGAACGTCGGGCCCCACAGCCGGCGAAGCCGTGCGGGTAGGGGCATCAAAAGACGAAGTGGCGCCCCTTCTGCTTCCTTGAGAACATCGCGATGGTCGTCTCGGCGTCCCCCACGCCCGTGTTGCCGCTGTCGCCGACGCCGCTCGCGCCGAACTCCTCCCACTCGAGCGCGCTGTCGGTCCCGTCGTTCTCCTTCAGCATGCCCGCGAGGGTGCGCCGCCCTCGATAGAGCTTGGCGTCGTCGCGCGTCCAGATGCTCACGGCGAGGTCGTGCGGGTTCACGAGGAGACAGAACCGGACGAAGTCGTCGAAGCTCTTCGTTTCCATCGTCACGAGTATCGGCATGAAGAACTCGGTCGTCGCGAGCGCGATCTCGACCTCCTTCTTCCCGTCCCAGTCGACCTTCACCTGGGTCGAAGGCGTCACGCGTCCGAGCAGCACCGGGCGCACCACCTCGGCGTGCTTGCCGTAGTCGTCGTCCGTCTTCTGTCCCCCTTCGAGCAGCACCTTCACCCCCGCCGCCTTCGCCGCCGCCTGGATCGACACGAGCGTCGCCGCCTTGTGGACCATCAGCGGGCTGACGACCTTCGTCTCGGTCGGCCCGGCGCCGCGCGGATCACGCACCTCGAACGCCGCCATCTCCTTCACGAGGAGCGGCTCGAGCCGGTCGAGCGTCGCCGAGGACGCCGTGACGCCGTGGAGCGAGGTGCACTTGTGCGACCCGAAGCCGAGCTTCGAGTACGCGAGGCGCGCGGCGATCTTCCCGAGGTCGGCGTCCGTGTAGCCGTCGTCGACGTACGCCCAGTTGCACCCGCCCCCCTCGAACTTCACGGGGCGGACACCGCGCCCCGCCTGCAGCGTCTTCGCCGTCTCGGCGCTCCCCGTCACGCTGACCACGGCGACCCGGTGGTCGGACGAGAGGCGCGCGATGTCGCCACCGAACCCCTCGAGCTTGTGGATGGCGCGCGGGTCGGCTCCGGCGGCGAGCATCATGCGGACCAGCGTGTTGTTGGTGATGCCGGCGAACGGGTGCCCCTTGTAGATCATGGGTGAGCCGCTCAGGTAGCAGCCGATGATCTGGATGCCCGGGATGCCGTAGACGAAGTTCATCGGCGTGATGACCGCCGCGACCCCGGCCGGGAGGTAGCTGTCCTTCCAGTACGCCTGCCCGGGCATCATCGTGGGGATGACGTCCCCCGCCATCGCCTTCTCCGCGTTCCCCTCCAGGTGGTCGGCCGCGCGCTTCGCCTCCCAGAAGTCCTTGTCGGCCTCGAGCCGCGTCTTGGGGATCTGCTGCCGGATCTCGTCGAGGCACTCCTCGTAGAAGTACTGGAGCAGGCGCGAGAAGTTCTTCACGACGAACTTCCGGTACGCGAGCCCCTCGCTCGCCCACTCGAGCGACGACCAGAACGCGAACGCCTTCTCGAGCACGGCGTCGACCTCGGCCTGGCGCGACCGCGCGACCTCGAAGAGGGTGATGCGCCGGTCGGCGAGCGACGGCATCGGGACCATCTCGGCCGGGCGGAGCCACTCCCCCTCGAACAGGTTGAGGCACGGGACCGGCGCGTCCCCCGGCTTTCGCGGGATCGCGCGGCCGAACAGGTAGGGGCGGAGCGCCTCGCAGTCGGCGTCGGAGAGCCCCACCGCGAAGAGGCTGTAGGCGGCGCGCCGCTCGGTGTAGAGCGCCGCGACCGGGTCCTTCCCGCCGCGCGCGTCGATGGATTCGGCGAGGAAGCGGCGGGCGCCGTCGGCGAGGCGGGCGTGCAGGGTCTTGGGATCCATGTCGCTTCTCTGGACCAGGAATGGCGCCGCGTAAAGGCGGCCTGGCCGAAGGACTCAATCTGGACGGACCGCGCCGTAGGGCAGTCCCGGGGGCGCAACGGTGCGGGGCGCCGAGCTCGCGCACAGCCACGTACAAGCACAAATTTGTCCGCTCGAAGACCGACCTGGTAGCGGCTGAGGCTCGATGGATCACCTCGTTCGAGCCTCGCTCTTCACGCGTCGCGTGATCCGTCGCGGCACGGGGCTCGTCTTCGCGGCGTTCGTCGCCTTCGCGCTCGCGCACGGCGCGGCGACCCTCCCCGCGGGCCCGGAGCTGCTCGTCCTCTGCGGCGCGTGGCTGGTGATCCTCCTCCGCGCGCTCCGCGCCCGCTTCGGCCGCTCGCCCCAGGCCGCGGCGGTCTGCGAGCTTGAGATCGGGATGCTGCTGGCGGTCGGCCTCGACTTCGCCCTCCTCCGCTTCGACGGCACGCTCTCCGGCCCGTTCGCCCCGGCGACCTACGTCCTCGTGGCCGTCATTGCGGCGTTCGCGCACCCCGCCGCCACGCTCGCCGTCACCGCGTGGGTCATCGGAATCGACGCCTCGCTCCGCGCGAGCCTCTTCGACGACACCTCTCTCTCCTCGCTCACCCTCCGCGCCGGGTTCATGGTCGCGTTCGCGATCCTGAACCTCACCTTCCTCCGCGCCGAGGTCGCCCGCACGCGCATGAGCGCCCGCGCGCGCGTCGACGCGGAGCTCGCGCGGATGAAGGAGGACGCTCGCCGCTACCGCCTGCTCGCCGCCGGAGAGGCCGAGCAGCAGGACGCGGGGAGCGAGGACCGCCTCGCGCGCTCGTCGGTCGAGGAGATCCACCAGTCGGTGCACTACGCGCTCGATCTCCTCCGGCGCACGCTGCACCTCCACACCTCGGTGCTCCTCTGGCTCAACGACGCGGGGACGCACCTGCGCATCAGCGAGCTCTCGACGGTCTCGGACGACGTCCAGGACGCCCCCTTCGCGGCGGGCGACGGCGTCATGGGGGCCGTGGTCTCGCAGCGCGCCCGCGTGTCGCTCGACCACCTCTCGCCCGGCTTCAAGATCCCGTACTACGCCGGCCCGTGCCCCATCCGCGCACTCGCCGCGCTCCCGATCCTGGAAGGGGACACGCTGCGTGGGATCCTCGCGATCGACCGCACCGAGGACGTCGCGTTCACGGAGGAAGAGGAGGAGCTCGCGATGCAGGCGGCGCGCTACTGCCTGCGCGCCATCCACAACGAGCGCGTGTTCGTCCAGCTCGAGAGGGCGAAGGTGGAGCAGGGGAAGCTCTATCGCGCGGCGCAGGCCCTCGGGGCCGCGATGAGCGAGAAGGAGGTCCTCGAGGCGGGGGTCCAGGCCGCGCGAGAGATCGCCAGCTTCGACCTCGCGGCGGTGACGATCTACGACCGCGACGCGCACACGCACGAGGTGTGCGCGGCGACGAGCGCGTCGGGGGAGATCGACGACCTCGTGGGGGTGAAGTTCGCCGAGAACGCCGGGCTCGTCTCTATGGTGGTGAAGAACCGCTACGCCCTCCCGTACAAAGGGGAGTTCGACGCGGGCAAGCAGGTGGTCCTCTCGCGTCGCTTCGCCTGGCCGAAGATGCCGTCGCTCCTCGTCCTGCCGCTCGTGCTGCACGAGAAGGTGCTCGGCACGCTCATCCTGGGCGCGCGGCGGAGGCACGCGTTCGGCGACGCGGTGCGCCCGACGCTCGAGGTGCTCGCGAGCCACCTCTCGGTGTCGCTCGCGAACGCCCGCATGGTCCAGAAGCTCGAGCAGATGGCGACGACCGACGGCATGACAGGGCTGTTGAACAAGCGCGCGATGCTCGAGGCGGCGGAGCAGAAGGTGGCGGCGTCGGCGCGCTTCGGCCGGAAGCTCTCGGTCGTCGTCACGGACATCGACTGGTTCAAGAAGGTCAACGACACGTACGGGCACGACGTCGGCGACCTCGTCATCAAGGGGCTCGGCGCCATCCTCACGCGTCAGAAGCGGTCCACGGACCAGGTCGCGCGCTTCGGCGGCGAGGAGTTCGTCGTGCTGTGCGAGCAGACGGACGAGGCGGGGGCGATGCTGCTCGCGGAGCGGATCCGCGAGGAGCTCGAGAAGACGACGTTCCACGCGAAGAGCGCGTCGTTCAAGGTGACGTGCTCGCTCGGCGTCGCCACGTTCCCCGAAGCGGGCCGCGACTGGGACGCGCTCTTCAAGGCGGCCGACGAGGCGCTCTACGCGAGCAAGCACGGCGGACGCAACCGCGTGACCGCGTGGGCGCCGAAGGCCAGCGACTCCGACTCCGCGGCGAAGCGAGCCGCCGGACGCCTCGTGACCCTGACCGCGCTCCCACGAAAGCGGACCGGGTAGGCCGTACGCCCACATTGGCTCTGTCGAGTGCACGTGAACTCGAGCGGCCTGAGCCTTGCTCACCCCGCCCGCGACACCGTATGGTAAAGGCATGCTGTACTTTTCTCGTAC
>JBKQKP010000314.1:0-15728 GCA_052147435.1 Polyangiaceae bacterium
ACCCCACCCCCACCGCCGGAGCCACCTTCGTCTTCACGATTCCGGTGCGAGGCGGTCGCGCTCGCCCGGCCTCGAGCGGAGAGCTGTTCACCAGGGAAATCGAGGGGGAGAAGGCGCCCTCACCCCGCGCATGAGGCCCCCATGACACCGAGCCGGCGGCGAAAAGCCGGGGCGACCTCTGCACAGGGTGGTAGACAGGCCGTCCCCCGCCCCCCGCGGAGAGGGACTTCCGAGGGACGTCCCCGTCAGGGACTGCCCCAAGGGTCGTATTGACGGCTCAATCCCGCGCGATATCGTAAACGCACGAGGGAAGAGCTGGTCGTAGGCAAGGCTCGCACGTAGATGACTGTGAATCGAAGCAACGAAGGGACGGAGGTCCGGGGTTTTCGCATGGCGAATGAGGAAGCGAAGCTGTTCGTGGCAGGCCTGCCCGACAGCGTCTCCGAGGAAGTACTCAAGCAACTCTTCGAAGCGACCGGCGGCACAGTCGTCAATGTCAGCCTTCCGAAGGATCGAGCCACAGGGCGTCCGCGTGGCTTTGGCTTCGTGACCCTCTCCACCCCTGCCGAAGCACAGGCCGCGCGCGACGCGCTCGACGGCTCGATGCAGGCGGGGAAATCGATCTCCGTTCGCCCGTTCCAGGCCGAGCCTCCTCGCGGAGGAGTCGGCGGCCCAGGCGGCGGCCCGGGGGGCCCTCGCGCGTACGGTGCTGCGGGCCCAGGAGCCGGGCCACGGCCGATGGGGGGAGGAGGCGCAGGCGGTCCGGGTGCACCCGATCGCACGCTCTATGTCGGGAACCTCCCGTACGACTGCACGCAACAGGACATCGAAACACTGATCAACGGCGTCGCCAGCGGTCAGGTGGTTCGCGTTCATTTGCCCATGGACCCGGACGGCCGAAAGCGCGGCTTCGGCTTCGTCACCATGTCCAGCCCCGAGAGCGCCAAGGCGGCGTCCGAGGCCTTGAAGCAGGCCGACATGAAAGGGCGGCGCCTGATCATCAACCTCGCCCACCCCAAGGGGGAGCGCCCTGCGCGCTCCGACGGGGGATTCGGTGGCGGTGGTGGAGGCGGCGGCTTTCCCTCGCACGGGGGCGGCGGGTTCGGCGGGCCCCCTCCGGGCGCGTTCGGCGCGTCCGCTCCCCCCCAACGAAAGACGTTCGATGACCGCCGCAGGCGCCACACGAACAACAACGAGGACGGACCGCGAAAGCGCCGCTTCGAAAAAGGGGACGGAGACACCAAGGGCGCCAAGGACGACGACTGGACGCCGGACGACGAATAGCCGACGAGTAGCCGCCTCCGGCCCCAGAAGCGTCTTGACAGATCCCTGCTTCTGCCGCAGGTTTCGCGGCCCCGATTCCCCTAGAGGATGCGATGCGTGACCTCATCAAGATGACGTGCGGCAACTGCAACCGCGCGAACTACACGACGACGAAGAACAAGCGGACGATGTCCGAGAAGTTCGAGATCAAGAAGTTCTGCCCCGTCTGCCGGAAGCACTTCCCGCACAAGGAAGGCAAGATCTCGAAGGGCTGAGTCGGGTCTGCGCGCGTCGCGCTCGCTCCATTCGCTGTACGTGGGTTCAGCTCCGCGCGGATGAGCGGTAGACAGTAACGCCCCCCATGGTAGAAGCGGCGGACCCTGCTCTTCGGCAGGGGCACCCCCCACTCCAGACGGTCTGGTTAGGGCCGGCGCGTCCGAGGTAACGCCTCGGCGTGGCCCACACCAGGGAAACGACACCCCCAGCGGCGTCCCGGCGAACGCCTGTACGCGAGAGGAGATTCGAGACGCGATGATCTTCGACTGGCTGAACGGCCTGTTCTCGAACGATCTCGCGATCGATCTCGGGACCGCGAACACGCTCATCTACGTGAAGGGGAAGGGAATCGTCTCGTGCGAGCCCTCCGTCGTCGCCGTCCAGCGCGACGCACGCGGAGGGAACAAGGTGCTCGCCGTCGGCCGCGAAGCGAAGGAGATGCTCGGCCGCACGCCCGGGAATATCCGCGCGGTGCGCCCCCTCCGTGACGGCGTCATCGCCGACTTCGAGATCACCGAGGCGATGCTCCGCTACTTCATCGCCCGCGCGCACAATCGCCGGACGCTCGTGAAGCCCCGGATCATCATCTGCGTCCCCTTCGGGATCACCGAGGTGGAGAAGCGCGCCGTGAAGGAGAGCGCCGAGAGCGCCGGCGCCCGCGAGGTCTACCTGATCGAGGAGCCGATGGCGGCGGCGATCGGGGCGGGGCTTCCGATCACCGAGCCCAGCGGCAACATGGTCGTGGACATCGGCGGCGGGACGACCGAGGTCGCGGTCATCTCGCTCGCCGGGATCGTCTACTCGCAGAGCGTGCGCGTCGGCGGCGACAAGATGGACGAGGCCATTCAGGCGTATCTGAAGCGCAAGTACAACCTCGCCATCGGCGAGCAGACGGCCGAGCGGATCAAGATGCAGGTCGGGAACGCTTACCCCCTCGATCAGCAGCTCACGTGCGAGGTCAAAGGGCGCGACTTGGTCGCCGGCGTTCCGAAGACCGTCGTGGTCAATTCGGACGAGATCCGCGAGGCGCTCACCGAGCCGACGAACGCGATCGTCGAAGCCGTGCTCCTCGCCCTCGAGAAGACCCCCCCCGAGCTCGCGGCGGACATCGTAGACAAGGGAATCGTCCTCACAGGAGGCGGTGCGCTCCTCCAGAACCTCGACGTGCTCCTCCGCGAAGAGACCGGGCTCCCGGTCATGGTCTGCGACGACCCGATCAGCGCCGTCGTCCTCGGCAGCGGGAAGGCCCTCGACCACATGGACCTCCTCAAGGAAGTGACCATCGGGTAGCGCCCCCGAGCGCCGACCCGGCGAGCCGCCGACGGCGCGTCCGCGCGGAGCGCGGCCCGGTCAAGACAAGGAGCCGTTGCCGTGTCCCCGATCAAGCGCTACCGCGACGCCGGCATCGTCGTTGTGCTCCTCGCCGTCCCGTTCTTCGTGCTCTCCGCGAACATGAAGCACCCGGAGAACCGAAACGCGCTCGACCGCGCCGTGATGCGCGTCATGGCGCCGATCGAGTACGGCTGCGCGAGCCTCGCGCGAGGGATCTCGAACGTCTGGGGCGACTACGTGTACCTCGTCGACGTGAAGGCCGACAATGCCCGCCTCACCTACGACAACGCGCGCCTCCGCGAGCAGGTGCACCACCTCGAGCAACAACAGGCCGACAACCAGAACCTCCGCCGGCTCCTCGAGCTCCGAGAGACCGTGCCGACCGAGACCGTGAGCGCGCAGGTCGTCGGAAAGGACTTCAACCCGGAGTTCTTTCGCGTCACGCGCGTGATCCTCGACCGGGGGTCTCGCAACATCCGCGCGAACATGCCGGTCGTCGCGCCGGACGGGGTCGTCGGCAAGGTGCTCCACGTCGCGGGGGACGCGGTGGACGTGCAGCTCGCTGTGGACGCGGCGTTCGGCGTCGACGTCGAGGACGAGCGAACTCACGCACGCGGCTTCGTACGCGGGACCGGCGATCCGCAGCGCTACGCCTGCAAGGTAGAGATGGTCGACTCGCGCGACGAAGTAGAGATCGGCGATCTTCTCGTGACGAGCGGCAAGGGGAAGTGGTTCCCCGGTGGGCTCCCCGTCGCGCGCGTCTCGAAGGTGAACAAGCGCGAGCTCGGACGCGACCAGGAGGTCGAGGCGACCCCGACGGTGAACTTCTCGCGCCTCGAGGACGCCCTCATCCTCGTGACTCCCCCCGCCGAGGATCTCGCCGCCGTTCCGAGCGAGGCTCCGAGGGCCCTGACGGGTGCCGATCGCGCGGCGCGAAGCGCCGACGATCCCTGGAAGTCTCCCAGGGTGGACGAGCCCCGGAAGTACCCGGACGCTCCGTCACCGTCAAAAGGGAAGTAGCGTGCGGAACACGGCGTTCATCGCGGCGGGGCTCGCCCTCCTCCTTCTTCAGGAGAACCTCTTCCGCGTGCTCGGCTGGCTTCACGTCCCGGGACTCTCCCCTTCCCTCGTCCTTCCGCTGATCCTCTTCATGGGGGTCCACGAGTACTCGCTCGCACGCGGCGCCGCGGTCGCCTTCTTCCTCGGCTACATGAGCGACCTCGTCGGCATCGCGCCTGTCGGTCTCTACACGTTCACGTACGTCGCGCTCTTCTTGCTCGCGCGCGCCGCCGGGGTACGCCTAGCCGCGCAGACCGTGATGATGCAGGTTGTGCTCGCGCTCGCTTTCACGCTGGTTCACAGCGTCATGATCCTGGTGCTCCTCGCGATCTTCGGGCGCGACGCGTACGTCCCTCGCGCGCTCTACCCGATGACGCTCCCCCACGTCCTCGCGACCGCGGCGGTCGCGCCGCTCGTCTTCCGACTCGCGCAGCGTCTCCACACGGCGACGGTGCTCTCGACCCGAGCGAGGGAGACCGAGTGAGCGATCTTCTCGTCCCTCGATCCGACGTCGGAGAGTTCCGTCGCCGCTACAAGTGGATGGCGCTCATCGTCACCTTCGCCTTCCTGGGAGTCACGGTCCGCCTCTTCCAGCTGCAGATCGTCAGCGGCGCCTCCTACCGCGCGATCGCCCACGAGAACATCATCCGCCGCGTCTCCCTTGCCACCACGCGCGGGGTGATCCGCGACTGCCAGGGGCGCGTCCTTGCGTCGAGCCGCCCCGCCTACAACGCCTACGTGGTCCCCGGCCGCGTCATGCCGAGCGCCCGCCCTCCGCACCACATGGCTCCCGACGAGACCGACTCGTGGCCTCACGTCGCCGACTCCCTTCGCGTGAACCCCGAGGAGCGTACGCGCTTCGAGGAGCGGATCCGGACGGCCTGCTCGAGCGACGAGGACAAGTCCCCCTGTTGGCGACCACTCCTGGTTCGCGAGGATCTCCCGCGCGACATCGTCGCGGAGCTCCTTCAGCACGAGAGCGAGCTCCCGGGCGTCGACGTCGTGCAGACGCCCGTTCGCTACTACCCCTACAAGGACCTCGGCTCGCACCTCCTCGGGTACGTCGCGGAGATCGACGCCGAGACGCTCGCGAGGTTTCGCCCCGCGGGATACGACCAGCTCCCGTCCGACGAGCGGCAGAAGCTCAATCCGCTCGGCTACGACGTGGGAGACGGCATCGGTGCCACCGGCGTCGAGCACGCCTGGGAGAGTTATCTTCGCGGCCAGCGTGGATGGGAGAAGCGCGTGGTCGACGCGCGTGGTCGCTACCGCTCGGGCCCCGACGCGGACCGGATCCTCGACGAGCCGCGCCGCCAGGAGCCCATCCCCGGGCGCGATCTGCGCCTCACCGTCGACATGGACCTCGAAGAGAGCGCCGCGCACGCGATGCGGCAGCAGCTCTCGGGGGCCGTCGTCGTGACGGAGGTGAAGACCGGGCGCATCCTCGCCCTGTACTCGAAGCCCGACTTCGATCCGAACGATCTTGCCGGGGGGGGCGGCCGCGCGCGCGTGCGCGAGACGTTCTCGAAGCTCTATACGGATCCGCTCCGGCCCCTGCTCGACAAGACGACGAGCGGTGCCTTTCAACCCGGCTCGACGTTCAAGCCCTTCAGCGCTCTCGCCGCGCTCGAGGACAAGCTCGTCGACCCGGAGCAGAAGGAGCGCTGTGACGGCTATCTCATGTTCGGCCGGAAGATGTTCCGGTGCGCGCACGTGCACGGGAAGGTCGACATGCGGGGGGCGATCGCCGAGTCCTGCAACATCTACTTCACGCACGTCGCCGAGGCGGTGGGCATGGATCGGCTCGCTCGCATGGCGGGCGAGTTCGGCTTGGGGGCGAAGACCGGCATCGGCGTGAACCCCGAGGCGCCGGGACGGGTGCCGACCCGCTCGTGGTACGCGCTCAGGTACCGCGGGCAGTTCCGAATCGGTTTCACGCTCAACGCAGCGATCGGTCAGGGGGCGATGAGCGTGACCCCGCTCCAGCTCGCCCTCGCGTACGCCGCGCTCGGCAACGGGGGGACGCTCTTCATGCCGCAGCTCGTCCGCTCCGTGGAGACGAGCGACGGCGCGATCGTGCAGGATTTTCCGCCGCGCGTTCGGCACAAAGCGAGCGTCCATCCGGAGCACCTCGCGCGCGTGGACGACGCCCTGTATGCGGTGGTCAACGACCCGAAAGGGACGGCGTATCCGGTGCACGACGAAGGGCTCGACGTCGCCGGGAAGACCGGAACCGCACAGACCGGCTACATCGCCGGCAAAGACGTGGACGCGAAGACCGCGGCGTACAACTCGCAGAACCATGCGTGGTTCGCGGCATTCTCGCCGGCGAAAGCACCCGAGATAGCCGTCGTCGTCCTGATCGAGCACGGCGGATCGGGACCGCTGGTCGCCGCTCCTCTCGCGATGGACATCATCCGCGACTACGAGCGCATCCAGGCGGCGCGCGCCGGTCGTCCCCCTCCGAAGTTTGCCCCGTCGTCGCCGAAGCCCGGGCACACGGCCCACGCGGGGGCCCATTGATGGCGCTGCGAGGTCCCAGCCTCCTTGGTCGTGCGCGCGATCACTTCGACTGGACCCTGTTCCTCGTCGCTGCGCTCCTCGGTGTCATCGGCGTGGTCAACCTCTACTCGGCAACGAGCGTCGCCCGCGCGGCGCTCTCCGACGTCTACGTCCAGCAGGTCTACTGGCTGGTTTTCGGGGGCATCCTGGCGACGCTCGTAGCCGCGATCGACTACCGCCACTACGAGCGGCTCGGCTACCTCCTCTACGCCGTCGGCATCGTGCTTCTCCTCCTCGTCTTCATCCTCGGCAAGGACATACGCGGCAGCTCGCGCTGGATTTACATCGGCAGCTTCAGCTTCCAGCCGAGCGAGTTCATGAAGCTCTTCTTGTGCATCGCGCTCGCGAAGTATCTGCATGACGACGCGAAGAACGAAGAGCGTTCGCTGAAGGACCTCCTCGTCCCCGCGCTCCTCACCGGAGTTCCGACGCTTCTCGTCCTGAAGCAACCCGACCTCGGGACGGCGCTCATCATCTTTCTGATGTTCGTCTCGATCTGCGCGCTCGTCCGCGTCAAGCTCCGTCAGCTCCTCTTCGTCGCTGCGGGCGCCGGGGTCACGGCGGAGATCGCCTGGAACTACGGCCTCAAGGCCTACCAGAAGGAGCGCATCACCTCGTTTCTCAACCCCGACGCGAACGTCCTCGGCGCCGGCTGGCACGCGCACCACGCGCGCATCGCCATCGGCGACGGCGGCGTCCTGGGCCAGGGGTTCATGCGCGGGACGCAGAACCAGTTTCTCTTTCTGCCGGATCAGTACAGCGACTTCCCGTTCGCGGTCTTCGCCGAGGACTGGGGCTTCGTCGGGAGCGTGCTTCTCGTCGTGCTCTACGGGTTCCTGGTCCTCTGGTCGATCCGGATCGCCGCCACGGCGCGAGACCGCTTCGGCGCCGTCCTGGCGATCGGCGTCGGGAGCCTCATCTTCTGGCATGCGCTCTTCAACCTCGGGATGGTGACGGGGCTCCTCCCGGTGGTCGGCGTCACGCTGCCGCTGTTCTCGTACGGAGGCTCGAGCGTCCTGACGATGCTCATCGGCATCGGTCTCTTGATGAACGTCTCGATGCGACGCTTCTACGTGTCGCCGGGTCGAAGCGGTGGGCTGCTTTCGGACTGAATCCGGGGGTGCGACAATGGTTCACATGCTGGAGTCTTCCTCGCGTCTCGCCGCCCAAAGTTCGAGAGGCTGAGGTGATCGAGGACTACTTTTCGCGGATGCGCAGGTTGTGGTCGGCGCTTGCCGTGACGGCGGCAATTTCGGCGGGTGCGTGTGCAGCCGGGTCGAGCGGCACCGCTCCAGATCCGACAGGGCCAGGGACGACGGCGTCGGACGACTCTGGCCCGGGAACCCAGGAGAACGACCCCGAGGACTCGGGGAGCCCCGTCGTAAGCAACCCTCATGGGGATGACTCCGGGCAGCCCGGCACTGGCGACGATGCATCCAGCGGCGGTGGCGGCGACGACTCCGCGGCTCCCCCCTCCGAGGACTCGGGCACGGTGGTCGTGTCCGAAGACTCGGGAGGCGGTGGCGGTGGGGCAGCCGCCTGCCCAACCGTCGGAACCGCTTCGAACGGCGACACCTTCGAAGAGGAGTGGTCGCTTCTCTATCTCGCGGGCGTGGGAACGAAGTGCCCGAGCGGGCCCTCCCCCTGCTCGTCGTCCCAGTGTTGCTACACACCGGTCGCGCTCGGGATCCCCGAGCCGACCGATGCGATCTGCGTCGACCTCTGACGCCCCCCCGAAACCGAAATGACGAACGCCCCGCTCGATCGCTCGAGCGAGGCGTCCGCGTTTCCAGGAACCGGTTGGTTCCTACGAGCTCACTCCGCCGCGGCCGGCTCGGCGTCGCGCGCGCTCGGCGGCTGCTGAGCCGACCGAATCGTCGCGTTGATCCGCATGCCGTAGAACGACCGCCACACGAAGACGCAGGCGACGAGGAAGAAGATCGCCGACAGGACGGCGCTCGTCTCTCGCGTGAGCGTGATCGCGAGCTCGACGGCGAGGAGGCCGAAGAGCGTCGTGAACTTGATGACGGGGTTCATGGCCACGCTCGACGTGTCCTTGAATGGATCGCCGACGGTGTCGCCGACGACGCAGGCGTCGTGCAGCGGCGTGTTCTTCTCCTTGAGCTCGACCTCGACGATCTTCTTCGCGTTGTCCCAAGCGCCGCCGGCGTTCGCCATGAAGAGCGCCTGGAAGAGGCCGAAGAGAGCGATCGAGATGAGGTACCCGATGAAGAAGTACGACTCGAGGCACGCGAACGAGAGCGTCATGCAGAAGATGACGATGAAGATGTTGAACATCCCCTTCTGCGCGTAAATCGTGCAGATCTCGACGACCTTCTTGCTGTCCTCGATCGACGCCTTCTCGACCCCTTCGAGCTTGATGTTCGCCTTGATGAACTCGACCGCGCGGTACGCCCCCGTGCTCACGGCCTGCGTGGACGCGCCCGTGAACCAGTAGATGACCGAGCCGCCGGCGATGAGGCCGAGCAGGAACGGCGGGTGGAGGAGCGAGAGCTTGTCGATGTTCGCGGTGAGCCCCTGGGTGAGGATCATGATGATCGAGAAGATCATCGTGGTCGCGCCGACGACGGCGGTGCCGATGAGAACCGGCTTCGCCGTGGCCTTGAACGTGTTCCCGGCGCCGTCGTTCTCCTCGAGGAAGTGCTTCCCCTTCTCGAAGTTGGGCTCGAAGCCGAACTTCCCTTTGACCTCTTCCTTGATGCCCGGAATCGTCTCGATGCACGACAGCTCGAAGACGGACTGCGCGTTGTCGGTGACGGGGCCGTACGAGTCCACGGCGATGGTCACCGGCCCCATTCCGAGGAAGCCGAAGGCGACGAGACCGAACGCGAAGACCGGCTCGGCCACCATGAGCTCGTGGAGCCCCATCTGGCTCACGAAGTACGAGACGCCCATCAGGACGATGAACACGATGCCCATCCAGAAGGCGCTGAAGTTCCCCGCGGTCAGACCGGCGAGGATGTTGAGCGAAGCGCCCCCCTCGCGTGACGCCGTGACGACCTCGCGCACGTGCGCCGAGTCGGTCGACGTGAACACCTTGACGAGCTCGGGGATGATCGCGCCGGCGAGCGTGCCGCACGTGATGATCAGCGACAGCTTCCACCAGAGCGTCCCGTCGCCGAGGTCCGCGATCATCGACTTGGAGACGATGAACGTGAAGACCACGCTGACGATCGAGGTGAGCCACACGAGGAACGTGAGCGGGTGCTCGAAGTTCAGCTTGTCGGAGTTCTCGTAGCGCGCCTTCGCGATGGCCTCGTTGATGAAGTACGAGACCGCGCTCGCGATGAGCATCACGATGCGCATGATGAAGATCCAGACGAGGAGCTTCACCTGGACGATCGGGTCGTGGACCGCGAGGAGGATGAAGGAGATGAGCGCGACGCCGGTGACGCCGTACGTCTCGAAGCCGTCGGCCGACGGGCCGACCGAGTCGCCCGCGTTGTCGCCCGTGCAGTCGGCGATGACGCCCGGGTTACGCGCGTCGTCTTCCTTGATCTTGAAGACGATCTTCATGAGGTCCGAGCCGATGTCGGCGATCTTCGTGAAGATGCCGCCCGCGATGCGGAGCGCCGACGCGCCGAGCGACTCGCCGATGGCGAAGCCGATGAAGCACGGGCCGGCCCAGCTCCCCGGGATGAAGAGGAGGATGCAGAGCATCAGGATCAGCTCGACGCTGATGAGGAGCATGCCGATGCTCATGCCCGCCTTGAGCGGCAGCGAGTAGCAGGGGAACGGCTTCCCCTTGAGCGAGGCGAACGCCGTGCGCGAGTTCGCGAACGTGTTCACGCGGATGCCGAACCAGGCGACCAGGCACGAGCCGGCGATGCCGACGACGCTCATGAGCAGAATGACGATGACCTGAAGCGCTTTGCCCTCGGCGAAGTAATGCTGCGCGAAGCCGAAGTAGGCGATGATCGTGGCGCCGATGAAGGCCTCGAGGATGAGGAGGAACTTCAGCTGCGTGACGAGGTAGGTCTTGCAGGTCTCGTAGATCAGCTCCGAGACTTCGAGCATCGACTTGTGCACGGGGGCGTTGCGGAGCTGCATGTACATGGCGAGCCCGAAGCCCATGCCGAAGAGCGAGATGACGATCCCGCCGAACAGCAGCGTGTGCCCGTCGGTATTGAAGAACGAGACCGTGCTGAGGTCGGGGACGATGAGATCCGCCTCGCTGTGGGTAGCTGCGCCCGCCGGCTCGGCCATGGCGGGACTCGAGAACAGGATGGCCAGGAGCGCTGCTGCAAAGGACAGCAGAGCGGCCGAGGCACGCTTGGAAACGGGGTACATGGGATGACCTCTACGAGTGTCGAAGGGTGCAACCCGGCGGCGGACCAGAGGGGCGTCGCGTGAAGTGCACCCGCGATCTCAAGGGGTTGGCCGCCTGCGTGGGGCAGACGCTTCAGCACGCCTCGTCAACTCCCTGCCCCTTGAATGGGTGCAAGGAGAAGCGGCGGCCTCTTAGCAGCGATTCAGGCCGAAGTAAACCAACGCAGCGCGGCACCCGACACTCCGCGGGTCGCCGAAGAGGGGCCCAGCCGAGCTAAAGAGGCCGACTTTTCAGGGCTTCTTCCCCTGCATGACCATCAGATGGAATTTCGAGAACTCCGTCTGGCCGAGCGTGAAAAGGACCTCGCAGAGGAGCCGATACGGCGTCCCCTTGTCGGCAACGATGATGGCTTCGGACGCGTTGGGGTCCTTCCCCTGGGCGAGCCTCACGTTCCGATCCCGCTCGCGCCACTCGTGGGTCGAGTTCAAGAGCGGGGTGATGACGAGGTCCGTCGCCCCCCCCTTCTTGTAGCGAGCCTCGACGCCATGGCTCGCGTCTGGGGGCACTGGGCAGACGGTGTTCTCGTCGACCGTGATGCTCGTCTTGGACACGAGCACAATGAGGCCTTCCTGGGACGCTTCCGACTGAAGGATGCTCGCGGGGACCGTCAGGTCGGCGGACTGCGGAATCGCCGCCGTCGACGCCGCCATGCTCTTCAGGAGGAACACGAGGATGATGGTCATCATGTCCAACATCGCCGTGATGTTGAGGAAGTTGATCTCGGCTTCCCCGGCCCTCCGCTTGATCTCCTTGCGCAGCAGGCGCTTGTACGTCGCCATGCTCGCCGGCTTCACCGGGGGCGGGACCTTGAACTCGGTCGGCGGCTGCTCTGCCTCTGCCATCGCGCTCTACCTCGGCATTCCGAACTGAACGTCGGGGAAGAGATCCTTCCCCTCATCATCGCGGCGAAGCGCGTCCATGGTAGCGACGATCACCTGATACGGGATGTTGGGGTTCGCGCTGATCGTGACGTTGGTCTCGTCCTGAACCTCCGCGGGCGCCCCCTTCTTCACGGTGATGACGCAGTTGTGCAGCCCGGCGTAGTCGTACTCCCCGCTCGCCTTCGGGACTGTGAGCCCCGAGCCCGTGTCGTGGCATCCAGGGGCAACGCTCGCCCCCTTCGTCTTCACGCTGAACCCGTCGGGAACGACGATGACCGTGAGGCTGAGCGCCGGGGTGTCCGGCCCGTGGCCGCCGCCCGTCTTGGGCGGGGTCGTCGCGATCGTCGCCAGGAACACGGTCGTGACCGTGGCGAGCACGAACATCAGGACGTTCATGATGATGTCGAGGAAGGGGACGATATTGAGCTCGCCCCCTTCTTCGTCGGGTGCCAGCTCCTTCGGAGCCGACAGCCGGCGAATCTTCGACCGCTGGGCCGCGTTGAGCTTCTCGGATTCCGCCATTTCTCCAGCCCCTCGCCTCCGGCCCTACGTTGGACGCCTCACTGCGGGCGGCTTTGGATCGTGAGCAGGTTGAAGACGCGCTCCTGCGTCGCATCGAGATCGTGAAGGATGCTCTTGGAGCGCGCGTGTAGGAAGAGGTGGCTCAACATGCAGGTAACGGCGATGGCGAGGCCGAACGCCGTGTTGTACATGGCTTCGGCGATACCGCCGGCGAGCAGGCTCTGCTTCTGGGCGGCGCTCAGGCCGGGAGCGGCGATCGATCCGAACGTGTGGATCAGGCCGTAGACCGTACCGAGAAGGCCGACGAGGGTGGCGATGTTCGCGAGCGACCAGAGCGTTCCAACGCGCTTCTCGACCGCCGGCTTCAGCTCTCCGATCTTTTCGCTCATCGCGGCGTCGATCTCGTCCGGCCCCTTGTTCGCGTGGGTGAGCCCCGCTTTCACGAGCTGGAGCGTGGGGTAGTCGCCTGCATCACAGAGCTTGATGGCGCGGTCGATGTTACCGGCGGTGACGAGCTTCTTTATCTGCGCAAAGAACTCCTTCGAGTTCACGCGGTACTTCCCTAGCTGGAAGGCTACCCGCTCCACGATCATCGCGATGACGCACGCGCTGACGACGAGGTTGATCGAGAGGAACGTCGGGTTCTTCTGGAACACGTCCAGCAGCCCGCCGCTCTCGCCGCCGCCCCCTGCCGGATTCGCCCCACTGAGAAGGACAACGAACATCCCCGACGCTCCTTTCATTCACTCGGCATCCGCGAGATGCCCGAAAAACGTTTGCTGCTCCCCGCGACGTGAAGGCTACGGGCACACGCGAGCGACGAACCGCGTATCCGCGGCCACCGAGATGGGCAACCGCTGTGCACTTCTACGTCCGGTGCGTCCCTTGGACGAAGCCCGAGCCTGCGGCCTCGAACAGAAGCTGGAGCGCACCTTGGCAAAAGACGATAGCGCTACGCGATCGGCGAAGTCAACGAGAGCGAGTGAACCAACTTTGCGCCTCGCCAGCCTCGCGGGGTTTCCGCGCGCGGACGTCCTCGCGAAAGCCGCGGGCCGCTTCGCGACCGTTGCGAACCGCTTCGTCACGCTCGCGAACCGCCTCGTCATGCTTGCGAACCGGCTCGTCATGCTTGCGAACCGCTTCGTCATGCTCGCGGACCGCTTCGTCATGCTCGCGGACCGCTTCGTCACGCTCGCGGACCGCTTCGCCAAGGTCGGGAGCGCGCCCGTTGAAGCCTCACTGGAAACTTTTATAAGTTTCCGTATCTCCGCTGCTTTTTCGTTCCAGGATCTCCGAAATCCAACCCAAACTCTATTGACGGACCTCGGTCTCACCAGTCATGGTGCATCCAGATCTTGGGGTGTGGTCCGTGGAGACTCCCGGTTTCCGCACCCAGCTTCGCGTCTCCCGCCTCGCGTACGTCTCCCGGAGAGAGCGGGATACATCGGAGCTTTGCTTCTCGCTTGCGCTCAGTTAGCGTGGCCACCTGCTCGCGATTTTGCGCGCCCATCCACCGTTTTTGTGCATCGAGATGGCAGCGTGCGTGGACCCCTCGGTCCGTTAGGTCTCCGAAATCACACGACGACACACGCCTCTAGGAGGACTGCAAATGGCTGGTCTGTGGAAGCATTTCAAGGACGGTAGTTGGGGGATGTACCCGATCGTCATCGTGTCGATCTTCGCGATCGGGATCATCATCGAGCGGGCCCTTTATCTCTACGGCGCATCGATCAACAAGGACGTGTTCCTTGCGACGATGCAGAAGTGCATCCTCGCGGGCGACGTCGCGAAGGCCGTGAAGATGTGTTCGGCCGCGAATGCTCCGCTCGCGCGCATCGTGCAGTCCGGCCTCGTCAAGGTGAACCGCCCCGACGAGGAAGTTCAAGCCGCGATGGACGAGGCGGCCCTGCGCGAGATTCCGCGCATCGCGAAGCGCACCGGGTACCTCGCCCTCCTGGCGAACCTGTCGATGCTCTTCGGGCTTCTCGGCACGGTCTCCGGGCTCATCCAGAGCTTCGGCGCCGTCTCCGGCGAGAGCGTCGATCCGAGCCAGAAGGCACGAATCCTCGCGCAAGGCATCTCGGAAGCGATGAACTGCACGGCCTTCGGCCTCATCATCGCGCTCCTCAGCCTCATCGGCTTCGCCATCCTCAACGGCAAGACCCAGGGGCTCGAGGACGACATCAACGAGGCGAGCGTTCAGGTGCTGAACCTCGTCGTGACGAACCGCCAGAAGGTGAACCTGGCGGGCGTCCCCAACGCGGCCTGAGTCTCTTTCGTCTCGTTTTTTCCCAAGCTTCATCTGGATCAGCCAGTCCAAGAGCCCACGAAGGCCCGGGCGAGTCGTCGCGGGTCTTCGCGGGTGGTGGACGCGACAGCGCAACGGCGCGCAACGGATTAAGAGGAGCCGAGCATGGCAGGCGTTGACGTAGGCGGCGGCGGAGGCAAAGGGAAAAGGTCCCTCGACTCGGAGATCAACATGATCCCGATGATCGACCTCCTCATGGTCACGATCTCGTTCCTCCTGATCACCGCGGTGTGGACGAACATGGCGCGCATCAACGCAGACGCGCAGGTGCCCGGACCGCCGAGGCCCGATCAAGAGGTCGAGAAGCAGGAGCCCGAGAAGCAGCTGCACGTCGAGATGCGCGGGCAGGACAAGTTCGTCCTCATCTGGAAGCAGGCGGGGACCGTCATCAGCACGATCGACGTCCCGCGCAAGGACGACATCAACATCCAGGGGCAGACGAAGGTGGTTCGCTACCCCGACCTCGCCGCGAAGATCGACTCGGAGTGGAAGACGGTGGGCGCGCACCGCGACCCGTCGGACCGCAAGTTCGACCAGGCCATCCTGCATACCGACAACGAGACGGCCTACATGTTCGTCATCGGCGTCATCGACGCGATCTACGCGCCGCACCGCCCGTTCGCCGTCGGCGGCAGGACCGAGCAAGTGCCGGCCTTCAACGTGACCTTCGCGGTGAACTGAGGAGCCTGTCCGATGCCCGTTCACGAGCCCGGTAAGCGGTTGATGCACGCGGTTCCGCTCGAATTCGTGCGGAAGAAAGTCCTGGGGCACGGCAATCGCGGCGTAAACGCGAACCTGTCGCTCACGTCGATGATCGACTTTCTCGTCGTCACCGTCGTCTTCCTCCTGATGACGTTCAGCGCCTCCGGACAGACGCCGATGGCGAAGGGGATCGAGCTCCCCAAGGCCGAGAACACGATGGACATGATCGACGCCCCCATCGTCGCCATCAACGGCAGCGAAGTGCTCGCCGACGGCGCCGCCGCCGGGAACACGCGCGCGATCGAAGACTCCAAGCGTATGCAGCGCATCGACGAGCTCTTCAACATCTTGAAGAACAAGCGCGAGCTCTGGAAGCAGCTCCACCCCGGCAAGGACTTCCCGGGGGTCGTCGTCCTCCAAGTCGATCAAGACGTTCAGGCGGTCGTCGTGAAGAGCGTGTTCCAGACGGCGG
>JBKQKP010000315.1:0-22878 GCA_052147435.1 Polyangiaceae bacterium
GGGGGCCCCCCCCCCCCCCCCCCCCCCCCCCCCCCCCACGTAACTAGTCGGGGAGGGGGGATTTGAACCCCCGACGACGAGCACCCAAAGCTCGTGCACTACCGGACTGTGCGACTCCCCGTAACGAACCGGAGTGGATCTAGCACAATCCGGCCCCGTCTCGGGCTACCGCTCCCGGATCGCCTCCAGCGACCGCTGGAACCCGGCGGGGCTCGCTCGCAGCGCCACGTACAGGTGGTCCCTGTCCGTCTCGATCGCGCGTATCCCGAGCACCGGCGTCACGACGCTCAGGATCCGCCTCACACGCTCGTTCTTCGCGAGCTTCGGGATCTTGAACAGGTCGAGCACCACGCGGTCGCCCCCCGCTTCCACGATCATCGGCGGACGCTTCGGGATGTGCCGGATCAGGTTCCCCGGCTTCGACAGGTCGAGCGCGCCGCTCTTGATCAGCGTTGCGATCGGCGCGTCGCTCTCCCCGACGAGTGCGAGCTTCACGTCGGTCAGGCGAATGCCGACGCGGATCGAGTCCGACGTGATGCTGATCTCGTCGACGCGGATCGCGGCGGACGCGCGCACGTTGGTCCCCATCGCGTCGACCGTCGCCGCGAGGCGCAGCGCCGGGGGGGACGCACCGATCTCGATGTCCTTCGGCGCTTTCTTCCCGGTCGCCTGCGCCGCGAGGAAGCGGAGCGCGGCGATGGGGATTCCGAAGCGGAGCGTGGCGGCGTTGACCGCGGCCCTCACCACTTCGTCGGGGTTCTTTCGTACGTAGCCGACTGCAGCGGAGAGAAGCGCGCGGGGGCCAAGCATTCGACCTTCGAGGCTACACTGCGGCGCTCGCGTCACGCGAGGGCAACGCGACGACGCATGGCGGCAATCCTTGGAGGCGAGCGAGCTCTGCGTGGCTCAGGAGGGCATGGACACGCGGCCTGGCCGCCCTAACCTTCGCTTCATGCCGACGCCGAAGACGCCGAAGATCACCAAGACGGACGCCGAGTGGAAGGCCCAGCTCACCCCGGAGCAGTATGAGGTCGCCAGGCAGAAGGGGACCGAGCGCGCGTTCTCGGGGGCATACTGGGACAACCACGCCGCGGGGACGTACCGCTGCATCTGCTGCGACGAGCCGCTCTTCGTCTCCGACGCGAAGTTCGACTCCGGCTGCGGCTGGCCGAGCTTCACGGCGCCGGTCCCCGGAGAGAAGATCGACGAGCACGAGGACCGCACGTTCGGGATGCGCCGGATCGAGGTCACCTGCCATGCGTGCGGCGCCCACCTCGGCCACGTCTTCGACGACGGCCCCGCGCCGACGGGGCTCCGCTATTGCATCAACTCGGCGTCGCTCAAGTTCGAGAAGAAGGGGTAGGTCACCGAGCGCGTAACCCGGTCAACCCATCCCCCGGGGGTGGGTTTTCGCATCGGTGCGATGCCAGCGCGCGCGTCGCTCACTTGACGATCGCCTCCCAGTTCTCCGCGATCTCCTTCGCCGTCCACACCCCCCGCTCCTCGTCCTTGAACCGCCCCGCGGTCTCCACCACTTTGAAGGCGTAGAGCCGCGCCCCGGCCACCGCGAGCACGTGCCCCGTGCGATCGCCGCACAGGTCGCTCGCGAGGAACAGCGCCGCCGGCGCGATGTGGTCCGGGGTCAGCGTGTCGATCCCCTGGAACATCGGCAGGTCCTCGGTCATGCGCGTCTTCGCGATCGGCGCGATCGCGTTCACGGTGATCCTGTGTTTCTGGAGCTCGATCGACATGGTCCGCGTGAGCCCGTAGATGCCCGCCTTCGCCGCTGCGTAGTTCGCCTGGCCGAAGTTGCCGAGCATCCCGCTCACGCTCGTCGTGTTCACGATCCGCGCGGGCTCTTTTTGAGCCACCACCTGCTTCACGAACGCCTGCGAGACGAGGAACGTCCCTTTCAGGTGGACCGCGACGACCGCGTCCCACATCGGCTCGTCCATCTTGAGGAAGCTCTTGTCGCGGAGGATCCCCGCGTTGTTCACGAGCACGTCGACCCGCCCGAACGAGTCGACCGCCCGCTTCACGATCGCACCAGCCCCTTCGGCCGTCGCCACGCTGTCGCCGTTTGCGACCGCCTCCCCTCCGGCCGCCTTGATCTCGCGCACGACTTCTTCCGCCGACGAGGCGCTCGCCCCCGTCCCGTCACGCGCCCCGCCCAGGTCGTTCACGACCACCTTCGCCCCCTCGCGCGCGAAAAGGAGCGCATGCGCCCTCCCGATGCCCGCCCCTGCGCCCGTGACGATCGCCACCTTGCCGTCGAGAAGTCCCTGTCCCTGTCCCATAGCCCCTGCCTTTAGGCCACGCCCCCTGCGACGTCCACGCCCCCGCGCGCGATGTGTGCCCAAAACCGCTCGCTCGGCCTGGCGTTCCCTTTGCTGTACGCTCGAGGCCGGCATGGGAAACGAGAAGGACGACGACCTGCTTCGCACCGCCGAGGTGGCCGCGTTGCCTATCGACGAGGTCGAGCACGAGACCGTTCCGATCGATCTCGGAGGAACCCACCCCCCTCCGAAGATCTCCTTGAAGCCCCGCAGCGAGTTCGGCTCGGAGCCCCCCCCGGTGACCGTTCGCGTGCCGCAAACCACCGCCGACGAAGGGTGGCTCGGCGAAGACACCAGCCTCACGCGCGCGACCGAGAAGACTCTCTCGGTCCCCACGAGCGTGAACCCGGATCGCGCGACGCTGACGGTGCTGAGCGGCATCAACGCCGGACAGGTCCTCGCGCTCGACGGGCTCGAGCACGTCCTCGGCCGCGGCACCGAAGCCGACCTCTGGCTGGAGGATCCTGCCATCAGCCGCGCGCATGCCCGCGTCGTGCGGAGGCCCGACGGTCACTTCGCGATCGAGGACCTCGGCTCCACGAACGGAACGTTCGTGTCTGGGCGGAGGGTCGAGGGGCGCGCCGAGCTCCAGAGCGGCGACCGGATCCAGATCGGCCCGAACCAGATGCTCCGGTTCGCGATCACCGACGACGCAGAAGAAGAGCTTCAGCGCAGGCTGTACGAGTCGTCCACGCGCGACGCCCTCACCCGCGCGTTCAATCGGAAGTACCTGAACGAGCGCCTCCTCGCCGAGATCGCCCACGCGCGCCGCCACAAGACGCAGCTCGCGCTCCTGATGCTCGACCTCGACCGATTCAAGGAGGTGAACGACAAGCACGGACACCTCACGGGGGACATGGTCCTGCGGGTCGTCTCGTCTCACATGCTGCGGCTGATTCGGATCGAGGACGTGCTCGCGCGCTACGGCGGCGAGGAGTTCGTCATCCTCGTCCGCTCCACGTCCCACAAGGACGCGGCGATCCTCGCGGATAGGGTCCGCACGACCGTCGAGCGGCTGCAGATCTCGGCTCCGACCGGCGGCAACGCGCTCGTGGTAACGGTGAGCGTCGGCGTCGCGTCGCTCTCGGAGCTCGCGCCCGAGGCCGGCGCGAACGAGCTCGTCGCCACCGCCGATGCGCGCCTCTACCGGGCCAAGGTCGGCGGCCGAAACCGGGTTTGCGCGGAAGACTGAGCCGCGGTACTCCGGTTCGCGCGCGATCCTGGCCGCCGTGAGCGGTGCTAGGATGCCCGCGAACACCTGCGCCTCCGCGCAGTGACCGAGATCGAACGATGGCCGAAGATCGCCGCTCAACCGTGAAGTTTCCGGTCGTCAGCGAGGTGAAGGTCGAGGACGTCCCGGTCTCCGTCGCTCCAGAGACGGGGCCGCTCTCTTCGCGCCCGGCCCATTCGGTCATCCCTCGCAACCCGAGCTTCATCGATCAGGAGTGGCTCGACGCCGAGACGAGCGTCACCCGCCCGACGGAGACGTCCCTCGCCGCGCACCCGGCGGTCGCCCAGCGCGACCGCGCCATCCTCACGGTGCTGACGGGGCTCAACGCCGGCCAGGTCTTCACGCTCGACAGCGACGAGACGAGCATCGGTCGCGGTCGCGAGGCGGGGGTTCGCATCGACGACGTCGGGATGAGCCGCGCCCACTCGCGCATCGTACGGACGCTGGACGGAAAGTTCGTGGTCGAGGACCTGGGCTCGACCAACGGCACGTTCGTCGCGGGGAGCAAGGTCGAACGCGCGGAGCTGCACACGGGGGATCGCCTGCAGGTCGGGCCGAACGTCGTCCTCCGGTTCGCGATCCTCGACGCGGCCGAAGAGCAGCTCGCGCACCAGCTCTACGAGGCGTCCACGAAGGACGGGCTCACCAAGGTCTACAACCGCAAGTACTTCGTCGAGCGGATGGCGGCCGAGGTGGCGTACGCGCACCGCCACAAGTCGCAGCTGTCGGTGATCCTGTTCGACCTCGACCACTTCAAGAAGGTGAACGACACGCACGGGCACCTGGCCGGCGACGTCGTCCTCCGTGTCGTCGCCGCGCAGGTTCAGAAGACGATCCGCACCGAGGACGTGCTCGCGCGCTACGGCGGCGAAGAGTTCGCGATCCTCGTCCGTGGGATCGCCCACCCGAACTCGGCCCGTTTCGGCGAACGTGTGCGCAAGGCGGTCGAGCGGCTTTCGATCCCCTGGGAGCAGCTCCAGATCAAGGCGACGATCAGCATCGGCGTCAGCTCTCTCTCCGAGCTCCCGGAGACCGCGACGGGCGACGTCCTGCTCCACCTGGCGGACGAGCGCCTCTACAAGGCGAAGTCGAGCGGCAGGAACCGCGTCGCCTCGACGTGAGCTTGACGCCTGCGGGAGGCGAATGCTACCGAACGTGGCGTCACTGAATCGAGATTCACCTGGAGGCGTCATGGCCGTCGACACGAAGAAGCTTTTCAATGAAGAACTGCCGGCCGCCCTGGCGAAGAACGCCGAGGAAGCCAAGACCATCGGCGCGAAGTACCAGATGAACATCACGGGCGAGGGCTCCTGGTTCATCGACGTGTCGGCGACCGGGCCGAAGGTCGAGGCGGGCGAGCAGCCCGCCGACTGCACGATCACGATCGCCGCCGAGGACTTCCAGAAGCTCGTCGAGAACCCGCAGGCCAACGGGATGCCGCTGTTCTTCGCCGGCAAGCTGAAGATCGGCGGGAACAACATGCTCGCGATGAAGCTGAACAAGCTCTTCTCGTTCAAGTGAGCGCGGTCCCCTGAGGCCGCTCACCGGGACCAAGGTCCTCGACTGGACGCGCCTCCTGCCGGGGCCGTTCGCGACGATGGTGCTGGGCGACCTCGGGGCCCAGGTCGACAAGCTCGAGGACATGCAGGGGGCGGACTACCTGCGGCACATGCCTCCCCACATCGGGGACACGTCGTCGATCTTCCTCGCGCTGAACCGAAACAAGCGCAGCGCCTGTCTCGATCTGAAGAAGCCGTCGGGGCGCGAGGCGTTCCTGGCGCTCGCGCGGCACTACGACGTCCTCGTCGAGCAGTTTCGTCCGGGGGTCCTCGACCGGCTCGGCGTGTCCCACGCGACGCTCCTCGCCGCGAACCCGCGCCTCGTGATCTGCGCGCTCACCGGCTACGGGCAGACCGGACCGCTGGCCAAGCGCGCCGGGCACGACCTGAACTACCTCGCGCGGGCGGGCGTGCTCGGCTTCCAGGGCCCGCCGGGCGCGCCGCCCGCGGTACCCGGCGTGCAGATGGCGGACGTCGGGGGGGGACTGTGGAGCGTCATCGGCGTCCTCTCCGCGCTCGCCGAGCGGGAGAAGACCGGCCGCGGGCAAGTGGTCGACGTCGCGATGATCGAGGCGTCGATGCCGTTCGCGATCGCGAGCTTCGGCATGGGGTTCTCGGGGACGCACGCGCGGCGCGGGGACGAGGGGCTGACCGGCGGAATCGCCCCCTACAACACGTACGCGACGAAAGACGGTCGCGCCGTGGCGCTGGCGGCGCTCGAGCCGAAGTTCTGGATGGCGTTCTGCGCCGGAGTCGGGATCGAGGCGCAGATCGAGGCGCTCATGCCGGGGCCTCATCAGGCTGAGATCAAGGCGAAGGTGTCGGCGATCTTCCTCGAGAAGACGCGAGACGAGTGGGCTGCCTTCGGGGCACAGCACGACTGCTGTCTCGAGCCCGTCCTCGACCCCGACGAAGTGGCGAAGGATCCGCACTTGGCGTCGCGGCAGATCTTCTTCACGATGGACTCGCCGTGGGGCCCGATCCCGCAGCTGCGGACGCCGCTCACGGAGGTGGGGGCGACGCACGCGCCGCCGCCGCGCACCGGGGAGCACACGGAGGCGATCCTGCGCGAGGCGGGGATCGATCAGGGGGCGATCGCGAAGCTGCGGGCGGACGGGGCGATCTAGATAACGGATTGCGATCCTCGAACGTCGCCAACCCCACCCCGGGGGGGTGGGGTTACGCGAAGGGTGCACCAGCCGCGTTGATCGACATCCGCGCTCGGTGATTCAGATGTTCCGCAGCTCTTCGACGAACTCCCAGTCGGCGATCAGGTTCTTCTTCAGGAGCACCGACAGCAGCGCCGCGAACATCGCCTGCCAGTCCGTCTCGCCCAGGATTTCGCTCGCGTCGGCTCCGTGCGCCACCGCGCGAAGAGCGCTCACGAGATCGCGCGCCGTGAGCTGGTCGGACAGGCCTCCGGCGCTCGGCGGTCTCGAGCCCTCGCGCCTCGCCGCCGCCTCGGGGGGGGAAGATCGCGCCGGGAGGTTGAGCGTGGTTCCGTCGAGGAGCGTGAGCGCCACCATGCGCGGACCGCTCTGCTGGCGCTTGCGGACGATGTACTCGCCCACCTCGAGCTCCGGATCGGCGTCGGGACTGTCCCCGCGCATGCTCTTCGGCGGCGTCGCGGCTGCGTTTTCGCCCGTCTCGGTGAGCGCCTCGACGGCGAGGATCTCGACCGTGTCCACGACCGTCGCGAGCGGCGCGCGTCCCGTGACGGGCGGGGGAGGGGGGCGCGCGGGGGGAGCCGGCGGAGGGGCGCCCGCGGCGGGGGGAGGGGGGGGAGGTCGCTCGCGGTCCCCGGGGAGAGTCGGAGCGCGCTCGCGCGTCGTAAGGGGGGCGGTGCTCTGATCCGCGGTGTTGAGGTCGGCGTAGTAGACGCGGATCGCGCTCCGTATGTCGTTCGGGCTCGCGATCATCGGCTTCACGGGGACCCCCGCTGCCGTCGCGATCTCGGCGAGGGCCTGCTCGTTCGTCGGGTCGTCCATCGCCACGTAGAGCGTCGTGGCTTTCCTCTTCTCGGTCCGGAGGAAGATCGGTACGGCGCAGAACTTCTCGGCGATCTCCCGCGGCACCATGTTCAGGAGCTGGCGCGAGAAATCGATGTGGTAGAGCGAAACCCACGGGATCGAGAGCTGGAGCGACAGCGTTTGCGTCAGCTGCGTCTCGTTGACGAGCCCCTGCTCGACGAGCTGCTGCCCGATCCTCTGCCCCTCCGCCCGGGGGAGCGCGAGCACCTCTTCGAGCTGGGCCTGGGTGATGACTTTTGCCTCGACGAGAAGCTCACCGATGCGCGGACGTGCCACGAATCGAATGCTACGCGGTCTTTTGCCCCTGGGCCGAGTTCTGTTCCGACGGCGCGCCTGGTCGCCCGGCGGACCGCGCCGATTCCGGGACCGAAATGGCCGTGGTAGCCTCTCTGGCTCACTGATGCGTGCCTGCCCGCAGTGCGGAAACGAGTGCGACGAGGAGCACAAGTTCTGCCCCTCGTGTGGCTTTCCCATAGGGAAGGTCGCCGTCGATTCCGACGACCCACTGCTCGGGCGGACCCTCCCCGGCGGGTACGTCATCCTCGAGCTCGTCGGCATCGGCGGGATGGGGCGGGTCTACCGGGCGGAGCAGACGAACCTGGGCCGCACGGTCGCGGTGAAGATCATCCACCCGCACCTCGTCGGGGAAGAGAACGCCGCGGCGCGCTTCATCACCGAGGCGCGCGCCGCCAGCCGCCTGAACCACCCGAACTCGGTCTCCGTCATCGACTTCGGCCGGCAGGACGGGCAGCTCTATCTCGTCATGGAGTTCTTGCGCGGGAAGGACCTCGCGCGGGTCGCCTACGAAGAGGGGCCGCTGTCGTTCCGGCGGATCGTGAACGTCCTCCGGCAGACGTTGGCGGCGCTCAGCGAAGCGCACCACCTCGGCATCATCCACCGCGACCTGAAGCCCGAGAACATCATCCTCGAGCCGATCCGGACCGGCGGCGACTTCGTGAAGGTGGTCGATTTCGGGCTCGCCAAGGTGCGCGAGACCGAGGAGAAGCCGTCGATCACGAGCCCCGGGATCGTCTGCGGGACCCCCGAGTACATGAGCCCCGAGCAGGGGAGGGGAGACCCGATCGACGCGCGGAGCGACCTCTACGCCATCGGGGTGATCTTCTTCCAGATGCTGACCGGCCGACTCCCGTTCGAGGCCGAGAGCCCGACGCAGGTCGTGCTGATGCACATCTCGACTCCGCCGCCGGACCCGCGAAAGATCGCCCCCGAGCGCCAGATCCCCGACGCCCTCGTCGACGTGCTCCTGATGGCGATGGCCAAGGAGCCGGAGCATCGATTCTCGGACGCCGACGAGTTCGCCGCGGCGCTCGCCGACGCGATGACGCAGGTCGAAGGGGCCGCGAACGTTCGCACGACGCAGGCGGCGCAGATCAAGTGCCCGACCTGCGGCGCGGCGAACCCGACGACGCAGAAGTTCTGCGGCGAGTGCGGCGCGGCGATGGGAACGGGGAGCCCCGTGACGACGGTGCCGTCTCCGTCGCGGCGTCCGAGCGTCCCCCCCCCGTCCACGGCCCCTTCGGCGCTCGAGCCGACGACGGGAACCCGCGGCGCGCTGCAGGAGGAGAAGGTTCGCTTCCCGTTGCCGCTCGTCGGGCGCGAGGAGGATCTCGCCTGGCTCGAGGAGCGGCGCGAGGACGCCCAGCGAGCGCTCGGAGGGGCGCGCCTCATCGGCGACGCCGGAGTGGGCAAGACGCGGCTCTTGCGAGACTTCCTCCTCCTCTGCGCCGCGGCGGGAGACAGCGTCGTCGTCGTCGGGCCCGATCCTGGCTGGGCGGAGGTCGGCTACTTCGCGCTCCGCAAGGCGGTCCAGGAGCTTGCCGCCCTCCCACCCGACGGCGGTACCGCGCGCGAATGGACCGGGGCCGGCTCCGAGGCGCGTCGCGGTCTGATGGACGTCTTCGGGAAGGAAGACTCGACGACGAACGACTCGCTCACCCCCGAAGATCGCCGGTACGCGGCGGCCGAGGCGTTCCGCTGGTCGCTGATTCGCGCGAGCGAGCGGGCGCACGGGCACAGGGTGATCGTCGCGATCGACGACCTGCACAGCGTGGACGGCGCGAGTCGCAACGCGTTCGCGGACGCGATCGCCGAGCCGCCGCTCATCCCCGCGCTCCTCGCCGCGACGTACGCGCCGGGGTTCGACCCCTCGTGGCCCGCGAGCTCCGCGGCGGCGCGCGTCCTCACGGGGCTCCAGCCGCCGGTCGTCGCCAAGCTGCTCGCGGCGACGGGGGTGACGTCGATGCCCTCGTTCACGGGGAGCGCGCGCGGGATCGCGCCGCTGCACCTCGAGCAGCTCCTGCGCTTCTCGCGCGAGCAGGGGAGCGGCGCTCCGACGCGCCTGGCGGACCTGATGGCCCTTCGCGTGGAGCGCCTGTCGTCCGACGCCCGCCGCGTTCTCCAGGCAATCGCGGTCTACGGCGACGACGCGGGGGACGAGGCGATCACGAAGCTCGTCCCCGAGGACACGAACCTCTCGTCGGCGCTCAGCGTCCTCCTGCGCGCCGGGATGATCGAGGACGTCCCGGAGGGGCTGCGCGTGTCGCACCCGCTCCTTCGCGAGATCGTCCTGGCGACGATCCCGGCGGCCGTCAGGAAGGACCTGCACCACCGCGCGGCCGAGGTGTGCGAGGGGCACCATGCGTCGATCGAGGTGCTCGCGATGCACGAGTACTTCGCCCAGAACACATTCCAGGCGCTGATCCTCCTCGAGCGGACGGCGTCGCGCTGCGCGGCGCGTGGAGATCTGCACGGGTGCGTGAACGGCCTGCGGCGCGGCCTCGAGCTCGCTCGCAGGGAGCTGTTCCGCGGCGAGATCGACGACCCGATGCGCGCGGTCCTCATCTTCAGCCGGAAGCTCGGCGAGGCGCTCGCGCAGGTGGGGGACTTCACGGACGCCGAGGGGGTGCTCCGCGAGGCGCTCGACATGACGGGGCCGAGCGGGCAAGACCGGGCGCGCGTGCTGGGGACGCTGGCGCAGGTGTCGCATCTGCGCGACAGGGTGCAGGAGGCGCTCCTCTATCTGGTCGAGGCGATCGAGCTCGCCCACCAGAGCGGGTCGCGCGATCTCGTGAGCTCGCTCGAGGGGATGCGCCGGGCGATGGCGGGGTAGAGCGCCGCGCTACCGGTACGCCCCCTGCTCGGAGAGGATGGTCTCCGCGAGGCGCGATGCCGGGCCCGCGTGCGCCACGATCCGTCGCAAGAGCGAGTCGCCCCCTTCGCTCCGCATCGTGCGTAGCACCTCGCGCGCGTCCTCGACGGCGCCCCTCTTGGCCAGCCCGTGGGCGCGCGCCATCTGCCACGTCGCGCGCGAAGGCCCCGCCGGCGCCCGCTCGAGCGCCCCTGCGGTCCGGTCCACCGCCGCCTGCGCGTCGCCGTCGAGCGCCTCGAGGAGCGCCTCCAGCGCCTCGAGCGCGTCCTCCCATGGGGCGATCGCCGGCCGTGGCGCCCGCGCGATCGCTTGCCGCGCCCCGTCGCGATCGCCGATCGCGATCCGGAACGCCGCTTCGTGCTGGGCGTGCATCGCCGCGACCGGGCGCCCCAGCGCCACGGGCTCGAGGCGCCTCGTCCAGTCGAGGGCGCGCTGCGCGTGTCCGGCGAGAGCGACGTTCGCGGCGATCGAGAGCACCCAGCGCGCCCGGTGGTCGTAGTTGCTCTTTTCGCCCCCGTGCCCGCCACGGAGCCCCTCGATCTCGTGATCGAGCGCGCCGAGCGCCTTCGTCGCGTCGGGCCCCGCGAGCTCCTTGAGGAGCCTTCGCACGCGGAGCGCGCGCCGGGTCGCTTGAAACATCCTCCCACCGACGAACACATTGCACGCGAGCCCGGCCGCCAGGGCGGTCATCGGTCCGAACGCGCTGGTCATCAGCACCGCGACGAAGATCATGGCGCCGAGGAACGCCGAGCGCGCCCAGGAGGTCCACTCGAGCCCGCGCGCCGCGCTGAGGCGCATGAGGATCGCCACCTGCGCGAAGAAGAGCGCTGCGGAGCCGACTGCGATCCAGATCTCCCACATGGACTGCATCGTAGGCGAGATGCGCCGGTCGTGACCGCTCGCGAGCGGACGTGCTGGCGGACCGTGAGCTACTCTCTCTTGAATGGACGAGCCCGGCCCGAAGTATCGAAGCGGGCGGTCGCTCGCGGCGAAGGTCGGAGCGGGCGGGCTGGGCTATCTGGCGCTTCTCTACCTGGGCGTGCCGCTTCAGCGCCAAGCGGACCGGCTGCACGAGTGGTGGTGGAAGGGCTACGAGTGGTTGTACGAGGGGACCCGCAAGTGGCCCCCTGGGGCCATCCCCCGAGCCATGGTCCATCGTCTGATCGACCTCCTCGGTCACGGCTTCATGCAGTTTTTTTCCGCGGCGTACGTGACGGTCTTCGCGGCGGCGGTCGTCCTCGGTCCGCTCGGGCTTCTCGGGCGGATGGTGGCGACGGCGCGCGTTCGCACGGGGGCCGCCGATCCGATCGAGCCCGTGCGACGGTGGATTGCTGCGCACCCGTCGTGGTTCAGGGTTCTCACCGTCGTCCCCCCCGCGCTGTGGGCGGTCTACACGGAGATCCACGGCTTGGGCGATTGGGGGGGCCGGCGCGATCTGGGGAGCGAGTACGTAGGCTTTGTCGGCGCCTATGGCATCGTCGGCGTCTTCGCGACGATCGCGCTCACCGGGCTCCTGCGGTCCGCTGTCCGCTCCTTCGTCGCGCCGGTCGTCGACGAAAGCGTTCCGCAGCGGGCTGAGGTCGCGAAAGACGAGATCACGTTCGATGCCGTCGCAGTCACGCGCGAGACGCGCGCCGCGGTGGGAGCGATGCTGGCGCTCAACATTGGCGCGCTCGCCGTCGCGCTCTCGTCGCACCGGGTGTTCAGCGATCCGAGCGTGCTCGCGGGGCTCGTGGCGTACAGCGCCGTCGCGCTCGGCGGCGCAGCGTTGTTCCGACACGCCTCACAGGTAGCCATCGGCGTGGACGGCGTGCTCGTCAAAGGGACGTCGCGGACGCGCTTCTTCGCCTACCGCGACCTCGACGCCGCGCGCGTGGAAGGGGGCGATCTGCTGCTCGTCCGGCGGGACCGTGTCGTCCTTCGCCTCCAGCTGCACGGCGAGGATGCGTCGAAGCGCGACGCCGTCCTCGCGCGGATCCGCGAGGCGATCGACCGCGTCAAGGAAGGGCGCGGCGCGGTCTCTGCCCAGCTCGTGTCGAGCGCGACGAGCGAACAGCTCGCTCGGGCGGCGGGGGGAGGCGCCGATTACCGCGGTGCCTCGCTGACGCGCGAACAGCTCTGGGCGCTCGTCGAAGGGCCGGAGATCGAGTCGAGCGCGCGCCGGGTCGCGGCCGAAGCGCTCGCGCGGACGAGCGACGAGGCGGATCGCGCGCGGCTCCGGGTCGCGGCCGAGCACTGCGCGGCTCCCGAGGTGAGGGTGGCGCTCGGGAGGCTCGCCGAAGGCGAGACGCTCGAGGAAGAGCGCCGCGCGGATGCAGTGCTCGCGAGGAGGTCCGCGTGAGCGAAGCGGGAGGCGGGGGGAAGAAGACGGGGCTCGGGCTGCGTCGCTTCGGGCCCGCACTGGGGGTCGCGCTCGGGTGGCTCGGAGTCTGGCTCACGGGGTACCGAGAGCTCAGGTCGAGCCCCCCGATGTGGGACGCGATCCTCGATTTCCTCGACCGCTTCACGTTCAAGGCCCTCGGCGGGTTCCCGGCGGCGCAGTCGTTCGCCAAGGACTTCATCCGGCTCATCGACTTCGCAACCATGCCGACGATCGCGGTCTACGCGGCGTGGGCGACGTTCCTGGTCCCGCTCGGGTTCGTCGTGCGCATGGTGGCGCGCGCGAGGGTTCGCTCCGGGGGGCGCGACCCGATCGATCGGCTCCGCGCATGGTACGGCGCTCATCCGAAGGGGGGGGCGGCGATCCTGAGCGTCCTCCCTGCGCTCTGGGGATTGCTCGCGTACCGCGATCTTTATTACAGGACCCCGTTCGACCACACGCGAGCGGAAGTCATCCCGATCGTCCTCGCTTCCGTCGTGTTCCAGTACCTGGCGGCGCGTGGAACGGTCCGCGGCTTCTTCCAGCCGACGGTCGATCCAAAGGAAGAATCTCGGATCGAGATCAGCCCGGACGAGATTCGATTCGACGCCGTCGCCGTCACGCGCGAGACGCGCGCCGCGGTCGGCGGGCTCGCGGGGCTGTCTGTCGCGATGGTCCTCTGGGTCGCCACGCTCCCCATCGCCGTCCTCTTCCGGGATCCGCGCCTCTTCACCGCCGTCGCCGTCTATGCCGGTATCGCGGCCGTCAGCGCCACGGTCTTCCGTCTCGCCTCGCGGGTCGCCGTCGGCGTGGACGGCGTGCTCGTCAAGGGGACCTCCCGCACCCGGTTCTACCCCTACCGCGACATCGACGCCGTCCGCGTGACCAACGGCGACATCGAGCTCGTTCGCCGAGATCGCGTCGTCCTCCGGCTGCAGCTCCATGGCGCGGACGCCGTCCGGCGCGAAGCGGTCGCGGCGCGGATCCGGGAGAACCTTGCGCGGATCGAGCGGGGCGAGCACGCGATGGCGGCGCAGCTCGTGTCGTCGGCGTCGAAGGACCAGCTCACGCGCGTCGCCTCTGGCGGCGCGGACTACCGGGCGGCGTCGCTCTCGCGCGAGGCGCTCTGGGCGCTCATCGAAGGGCCCGCCGTGGACGCCGACGCGCGGCGCGCCGCGGCCGAAGCGCTCTCCAAGACGAGCGACGCATCCGAGCGGGCACGCCTCCGCGTCGTCGCCGAGCAGTGCGCGGATCCCCGGGTGCGCGTGGCTCTGGCGGAGCTGGCGGAGGCCCATCCGGAAGCGGGGGACGGCGAGACGGCACCGCGCGCAACCTCGCGCGCCTAGCTCGAGCCGAGGGGGAGCTCCGCGGCCCAGACCGCACCGCGCCGTCGATGCTAAGGTGCCCTCGGAGTCGCGCGTGCCTCGACACATCGCCCGCTGGGACCTCGACAAGACGTACCTGCGAACGGAGTTCGACACGCTCCGCGATCTGGTGCGCACCGCCCTCGAGCGCCCCGACGAGAAGCGCACCAACCCGGGGGCCGCGACCCTCTTGCGCGAGATGGTCCGCGCGGGCGTGTCGGTCCACATCCTCTCGGGCTCTCCCGAGCAGATGCGGCGCCGCCTCGAGGACAAGCTCCGCCTGGACGGCATCTCGTGGGACAGCTTCACCCTCAAGCCGAACCTCCAGAACGTCCTCCGGCTCCGCTTCCGCGCGCTGAAAGATCAGCTCGGGTACAAGCTCCCGGCGCTGCTGCAAGCGCGCGCGACCATTACCGACGATCATTCCGACAGCGGCGTGCGCCACGAGACCCTCTTCGGCGACGACGCAGAGGCCGACGCGTTCGTGTACTCGCTCTACGCCGACGTGATCGCCGGCAAGGTGAGCGACGAAACCCTCTTCGAAGTGTGCGAGCGCGGCCGCGTCTACCCCGATGTCCTCGCGACGACCCTTCGCTACGCACGCATGATCGATCACGCCGACGTCGTGGAGCGCATCTTGATCCACCTCGAGCGCCAGAGCCCGCCGTCGGCGTTCCAGGTGTACGGCGCGCGCGCCGTCCCTTTCTACAACTACCTGCAGGCAGCGCTCGTCGTGCACGAGGACGGGAGGCTCACCCCCGAAGGGGTCATGCGCGTCGGGGTCGAGCTGGTCGTGCAGCACCGCTTCGACGGCGACGCGCTCGCGCGGAGCTATCTCGATCTCGCCCGTCGCGGGCATCTACGGGGCGAGAAAGCGGGGGAGCTCGCGGGGGCGCTCGCGGAGCTCGAGAAGGCCGGGAGGCTCCCCGCGGCGCGTGAGCTGCGGGTCCTGGCCGAGCGCTTGCCCGAGATGGGGGCGCTGGCGCGGGAGCATTACAAGGACGCGCCGTGCGAATGCGACTACGTGGCGATGGTCGAGTCGCACAACTTGCGGAGGAAGGCGCGCAGGGGGTGAGCTTGCCTTACGGTGAGGCTCGCCGGTGCCCTGGCGAGGCTCGCCAAGGCGTTCGCTACGCTCGCCGGTGCCTTGGCGAGCCTCGCTAGTGCCTTGGCGAGCCTCGCCAGTGCCTTGGCGAGCCTCGCTAGTGCGTTGGCGAGCCTCGCCAGTGCGTTGGCGAGCCTCGCCAGTGCCTTGGCGAGCCTCGCCAGTGCCTTGGCGAGCTTCGCCAGGGCTCAAACCCAAGCGTTGTTCAACAGCTCCCCGACCCCGCCCGCCCCCGGCACGATGTACTGATGCTCGTCGAGCCCCTTCTCCTCGTCCCACCGCGTCCCGGGCACGGTCCCCAGCACGTCGGTCGCGCTCAACCCGCGATCGAGCCGCCACGCGTACACCACCGTGTCCGGGTGCGCCTTCAGCACGTGCCGCAGGTACTCGGGCGTGACGATCAGGTGCATCGTGATGCACCGCCGCGGCGTCCCCTCGAGGCGCGTCTTGTAGTGCGTCATCGCGCTCACCATCGAGCCCCCCGTCGCCCCCATCGGATCCGGGAAGAGCAGCGTCCGCCCGTCCACGTCCCGTCCGATCTTCGCGTCGTGCCACGTCGCCCCGGTGACGCGCCCCTTCTCGTCGACCTGGCGTGACATGAAGAGGTGGTCCTGCCGCACGCCGGCCGGGTCGAGCACCTCGTTCAGGAGGTCGTAGACGATCTGCGACGGCATCGTCCCGGCGCGGGCGATCCCCACCGTCACCACCTTCGTCCCGTCGTCCACGGCGAGCCCGCGGTAGACCGCCTCCGGCGACGTCGCGACCATCCGCGTGGGCACGTCGATCCTCTTCCGCGGGAATTCGCTCGCGACGACGACCTGCGCCAGCCGCTCGTAGAGCATCCTCACGAGCCGCCCGAGCTGCGGCTGCTGCGTGTCGCGCGCGCACAGGCGGGCGAGCAGCGTCCACGCGAGCGGATCGTCCAGGAGATGAACGTTCGGCCCGTACTCGTGCGTGATCTCGGTCGGGCGGAAGCGGCTCTGCGCGTAGGCGATCTCGGGCATGGGGCTTCGGTCTACTTCGGACCGCATGCCAGGGTCTAGCCCCCCGGTCGGGGTGACAGTAAGGTCGCCCTGAATCATGTCCGTTTGCCTCAACATGATCGTGAAGAACGAGGCGAAGGTCATCGCCCGGTGCCTCGAGTCGGTGAAGCCGATCCTCGACGCGTGGGTCATCGTCGATACCGGCTCGACCGACGGGACGCAGGCGATCGTCCGCTCCGTCATGAAGGACATCCCGGGCGAGCTCTACGAGCGGCCGTGGAAGGACTTCGGGCACAACCGCACCGAAGCGATCGAGCTCGCGCGCGCGCAGACGAAGCCGGGCGACTACCTCTTCGTCATCGACGCCGACGATCTCCTCGCGATCCCCCCTCGCTTCACGATGCCGAAGCTGACGAAGGACGCCTACCAGCTCCGCGTCGAGGACGCCGGGACGAGCTATCTCCGGATCCACTTCTTTCGCGCCGACCTCGACTACCGCTACGTGGGGGTCCTCCACGAGGTGCTCACGTCGGCCGAGAAGCGGTCGCTCGGGAGGCTCGACGGGCTCGTCTACAAGCGAACCGGCGGCGGCGCCCGCTCGGTGAGCCCGAACAAGTTTCGCAAGGACGCCGCCGTCCTCGAAGCGGCCCTCGCGGCCGAGCCGACGAACGCGCGCTACGCGTTCTACCTGGCGCAGAGCTGGCGCGACGCCCAGGAGCTCGAGAAGGCGATCGCGACGTACGAGCTGCGCGCACGGATGGGGGGGTGGGAGGAGGAGGTCTACTTCTCGCTCCACGAGGTCGCGAGGCTCTCGGCGAAGCTCGGGAAGGACGACGGGGTCGTCATCGACGCGTACCTCCGCGCCTACGAGCGCCGCACGACGCGCGCCGAGCCGCTCTGCAACCTCGCCGCCCACCTGCGCGAGCTCGGGCGGAGGGCCGCGGCGTACCCGTTCGCGCGCACGGCGACGGAGATCCCGCGCCCGGACGACATTCTCTTCGTCGACGATGCGGTCTACGCGTGGCGCTCTCTCGATGAGTACGCGGTCGCGTCGTACTGGGTCGGCAGGTACAAAGACGGGCTCGCAGCGAACCAGCGTCTCCTGTCGAGCGGGGCGCTCCCCGAGAAAGAACGGGAGCGCGTTCAGAAGAACATGGCCTTCTGCCGCGACAAGCTCGGCGCCAACGCGAAAGCGCGATGACCGCGCGCGCCCTGCGTTCGTGGATCCTCGCGCTGGCGGCGTGCGGGATGGTCGCCTGGGTGGTCGCGCTCGTCGTTTCGCGCCTGGCGCCGCTGCCGGGGACCGGGTTCGAGCAGCGGATCACCCCAGGCATCCGCTGCGATGGAGAGCCGACGACCACGCTCGTTCGCGAGCCGTTCGTGCGCCACCTCGACGACGCCCCTCCGCGCTGCGTCCAGTGGTCGGCGAGCTTCGTCGCGCGAACGAAGATGCGCCTCCACCTGGAGACGATGCTCGTGGGGACGGCGTCGGTCTCGATCGACGGGCATACGGTCCTGTCGGACGAGGGGGCGACCGAGCCGAGGGCGAAGTCGGGCGGCATCGACATCCCCTCGGGGGTTCATCCCTTCGTGGCGTCGTTCCGGTCGAGCGGCGGGCCCGCGTATCTGCGCATCTCGATGGACGACGAGCTCGACCCGCACGACGTCACGGTCGTCGCGCCGATCGACGACGACGCTTTCTACCCGACCGCCGCCGCCGCAAAGACTGCCCTGGCCACCCCCGCTCCGGAGCGATCCGGATGGTCAGCGCTCCTCGCGGCTCTCGCCCTCGCCGCCGCCGGGACGCTCGCGTGGCTCGCGCTCCGCCTCGGTCGCGGCGGCGATCTCCCTCGAGCCGACCTCGGGATTGCCGTGGCCCTCTTCGCCGCCGCGCTCTTCGTCCGCGCGCACGCGCTCGGCGTCCAGGACATCTGCTGGGACGAAGGGATCCTCAGCACGAGCGAGCACTACGTCCGAAACGTCGTCCTCGGCGACTACTTCACCGAGGCGTGGCGCCACAATCTCGAGCATCCCCCGCTCTCGAAGTGGCTCCTCGCGCTCGGCGACTTGCTCGGCGGCCTCGAGGGGGCGCGCCTTCTCGTCGGAGTGGCGAGCTCCGTCGCGGTGGCGTTTCTCTTCGCGTTCGGACGCGTCGTGTTTGGTCGCGCGGTCGGCGTGGTCGCGGGGGGGCTCGCGGTCGTTCTCCCGCTCTGGGTCGCGCACGGGAGGATCGCGGGGCACGAATCGTTCATCCTTTTCTGGTGGGGCGGATCGATGCTCGCCCTCGCGTGCTGGGCTCGATCACGCGGGGACGACCGCGCTGGTCGTGGCGATCCGGTCGCCGCGTTCGTCTGCGTCTTCTGCGCGACGGCCGGTGTCTTCTCGCGCCCGACGGGAATCTGGATCGTCCCCGTTCTTCTCGGCGCGTGGGTCGCCCTCACGCGCGGCGTCCCCTGGTCCGTGAAACGCCTGCGCGCGTTCCCCCCCGCGGCCATCGCGGGTGGGCTCGCCGGGCTCGCGCTCACGATCGCCGCGTGGCCGCTCCTGTGGTCGAGCCCCGGCGCGAACCTCGCCCGCATGTCCGCGCACTGGACGCGCCAGTGGGGCGACATCGAGGTGTACATGGGGAAGCTCTGCCTCCCCGCGTGGCACTACTTCCTCGTCGCCTTCCTCGCCGAGACCCCCGCGCTCCTCCTCGCCGCGGGCGCCGCCGGAATCGCCCTCGCGCTGCGCCCCGGCCTGGGTCGAGCCTGGGGGATCGTCACCCTCCTCTGGCTCGTCGTCCCGTTTGCCCAGAGCTTCAACACGCTCCGGATCGGCGCCGGGCGCTACGTCATCCAGGCGTGGCCCGCGCTCCTCCTCTTCGCGGCGATCGCGCTCGTCGCGCTCGGAGACTTCCTCGCGTCGCTCGCGTTCGATCTGCCCAAGAGCGGTCGCGCCCTCCTCCGCGCCTCGCCGGCGGTGCTCGCCATCGCGTACACGTTCGTCGCGCTCGCGCGCGTCGAGCCCTATCCGCTCGACTACTTCGACGAGATCGTCGGCGGTCCGTCGGGGGTCGCCGCGCGCAAGATGTTCGAGGTCCCCTGGTGGGGCGAGGGGGCCCTCGCCGCCGTCCGCTCGCTCAATCTCGCGGCCTCGGAGGGGGCGCGCGTTCACCTGGCCCTGTGGCCGGCTCACGCGCTCGTGCGCCTCCGTGACGACCTCGTTCCGGTCGAGGACGCGAGCACGGCCGATTACGTCCTCGTCTCGCACATCCAGTATTTCGCGAAGCCGCCAGCGGGCTGCGCGGAGATCGGCCACGTCGAGGTCGAGGGGGCGCGCCTCGTCGATTCGTACCATTGCGCCCCCGCGAGCCCGGCGCAGCTGGGGTTCGCCGCGATGACCCGCGGCGCGACCGACGAGGCGCTCGCCCACTTCCGCGAAGGTCTCCGCCGCGACGGGCGCGATCCGAAGTCGCTGTTCGGAATGGGCTGGGCCGCGCACGCGAAGGGGAGCTTGCGGCAGGCGGAAGGGTTCTACCTCCAGGCTGCGGGGCGCGCGGCGCAAGTGAAGGACTCCGAGACGGAGTACTTTGCGGACCTCGATCTCGGGAGGCTCTACGCCCAACAGGGGCGCGCCGACGAAGCCCGCCCCGCATTCGAGAGAGCGCTGTCGCTCCGTCCGAACGAGCCGTCGATCGTCGAGGCGCTGAGGGGGCTAGAAGCTCCTCCGGGTCGCGCGGGACTAGATGCCGGCGCCGACGCTCACGTCCAGTGACCCGCCCGCAGCGCCGCAGCGTCGATCACCTTTACCTTGGGTCCGAGCGCTTCGCGGAAGCTGTCCTCGTCCTCGTCGTCCATGATCGCGTCGCCGAACCCGGCGGCGATCTCCATCGCCGTCGAGAGGATCCTCAGGAATTGCGCGAAGCTCGACGCCGCGAGGGTCGGCACCCAGCGCTCTTGCCCGCTCATCGCCGTGTAGACGGGGCAGTCCCCCTCGGGGTCGGGCTTCGATGTGTCGAGGAAGTACGGGTCGCCGAGGAGCGAGCTCTCCCCGATGATCACCCATGCAGGTTTCCAGTCGAGCGGAGCGGGGCCCCCCTCCGGCGGGTGGGTAACGACGGTCTGCGCCTTCACCATCTCGTCGGCCGGGATGAGGCGAATGCGTTCCACGGGGGTGACCGTCTCGACGCGGACGGGGTTCGCGGCGAGCAGAAAGCCACGGAATCTCGGCGGGATCCGGAGCTGCTTCTTCAGCCCTTCGACCACCTCGGCAGAGCTCTTCCCGAAGCTTGCGTCGATCTTTCGCTTCGCGAAGACCGCCTTTAGCCCCTCGACCGCATCCGCCAAATCACTGTCCACGTAAGCCTCGCTCGCAGGGCTTCGCCATCGACGCCGGGCAGGAAACCTAACATCAGTTCGGCCGGTTTCGTATCTCAGTCTGCCGGTCGCCAGCGGTTGGGGGGGGCAGAGGGGGGGCCAGGCGTCGCGTCAGCTGTCGTGTCACCTGGGGACGAACGACGGGACCCCCCCTCCCCGGACGGTGCAGCGGACTCGAACGGCCGCGCTCGCCGCGTCCGACGCCCCCCCCAGGGCCCTCAGCGGCACGAGAAGGGCGTCGACCGCCTTCTGGGCCGCCCTCCCGCCGTCGCCCAGGACGGCCAGTCCGGACGCCCCGTCGACCGTAGTCACCTTCCCCGAAAGCTGCGTCAGGTCGTTGTCCGGGAAGACGAGCTCCACGGTCAGCGTGAGCGTCCTGGCCCCCCCCGGCCCGACATCCAGGTCCCACGCCTGCTGCGCGAGGGGGCGGCATAGCCGCGCCGTCCCCTCCCCCCCCTCCGTCCCGAGCACCGCGCGCGCCCATCGGCCGATGTCCGTGACGGCGACCCCGTCCTGCTTCCGGGTCACGACGCGGACGCATGCCTCCCCCCCCCGTACCTCCCCGGGAGCGCACGCCGGGGGGGGAACGCACCGGGCACGCGAGGGATCCCAGTCGGTACCGCGCGCGCAGACGTCCTCCAGCGGGAGGCACGTGACGGAGTCTCCCAGAACGACGAGCACGCGCCCCTCCCGGCAGCCGAGCTTCAGATCGTCCGGGACCGGCCGGACACGCGACACGATCTCCCGGGCGCTCCCGGCGGTGCCGCACGTCTCCGTCGCGAGGTCGATCGGGTCTTCGTTCTTGCAGACCGGCGTCGGGCACACCCCCGCCCCCCTCGTGACGACGCCGCAATAGGCGTCGAGCTCGCGCGACCCGACGCACGCCCCCTCGAGGACGAACAGCCCGGGCGCGCACCGGCACGCTCCCCCGACGGCGACCGCGTCGTGCGGGCAGACGACCGACTCTTGCCCCTGCGCGCGCGGCTGCGTGCGTCCGGCGCACCCGGGCGCGAGCAGTGCTACACCGATCGCCTTCGCGATGACCTCGAACAGCCTCTTTCGCACGTATATCGACGGTACGCCCGAAGGGGACGCGGCGCTCGACCGGTTGCTCGCGCGCGGCGAGTCCGACTTCGCGCGCGTCGAAGCGGACGTGCGGGCCATCCTCGCCGCCGTTCGCGAGCGGGGGGACGAAGCCGTCCTCGCCTTCGCGGAGCGCTTCGACAAGCGCCGCCCGTCCCCCCTCGTTCGCCGCGACTACCCGGGCGCAGCAGCCCTCGCCCGGCTTCCGGCCCCCGCGCGCGCCGCGCTCGAGATCGCCGCGGCGCGCGTTCGCGCCTTCCACGAGCGCCAGCGCGAGCACGAGGCGAAGACCTTCCGCTTCACCGACGCCGACGGGTGCGAGCTCGGCACCCGCGTCCTGCCGATCGCGCGCGCCGGTGTGTACGCCCCCGGTGGCAAGGCGCGCTATCCGTCGAGCGTCCTCATGTCGGCGATCCCCGCGCAGGTCGCCGGCGTGCGCGAGATCCTCCTCGCGACGCCGCTCGCGGGGGACGCATCGGACGACGCGCTCTACGCGGCTGCCCACCTCTCCGGAGTGACGGCGATCCTCGACGCCGGAGGGGCGCACGCGATCGGCGCGCTCGCGTACGGGACCGAGTCGGTGCCGCGCGTCGACAAGATCGTCGGCCCGGGCAACCTCTATGTGGCGTGCGCGAAGCGCCTGGTCTTCGGTGCCGTCGCGATCGACGGCGTCGCCGGTCCGAGCGAGATCCTCGTCGTCGCCGACGACACGGCCGACGCGCGCGTCGTCGCTGCCGATCTCCTCTCGCAAGCGGAGCACGACGAGGCCGCGTACCCGCTCCTGGTCTGCGCCTCCGTTTCGTTCGCCGAGGCCGTCTCCCGTGAGCTCGCGCTCGCCCTCTCCACGCTCCCCCGCGCGGCGATCGCGCGCGCTTCCGTCGAGGCGAACGGTCTTGCCCTCGTCGCGTCGTCGCGCGCGCGCCTCGCCGAGCTCGCCGACGCGATCGCCGCGGAGCACGTGAGCCTCCAGGTCTCGTCGCCCGAGACGATGCTCGAAGGGATCCGTTCGGCCGGTGCGATCTTCCTCGGTCCGGCGACGCCCGAAGCCGCCGGCGACTACCTCGCGGGCCCGTCCCACGTGCTCCCGACGGGAGGGTCCGTCCGGTTCGGATCTCCGCTCGGCGTCTACGACTTCGTCACCCGCTCCTCGACGCTCCGCTACAGCGAGGCCGCGCTCGCGCGCCAGGCCGACGCGATCACGGCGTTCGCTCGCCTCGAGGGGCTCGAGGGGCACGCGCGCGCCGTCGAGGTGAGGACGCGGCACAGAAGCCCCCCACCCGGCCTCCCCCCGAATCGGGGGG
>JBKQKP010000316.1:0-100566 GCA_052147435.1 Polyangiaceae bacterium
AGTAATGTATTGCCCGCCTCTCGATCGACCTGGACTCGTTCGATTCCGGCATCCCGCTGCGCAACGAGCGCGTCCGCGGCATCTTCTTCGAGACGTCCGCGATCGGCTGGGAGACGGGCGAGCTCAGCGTCCCATCGATTCCGGCGGACGTCGTCCGAGCGCTCAGGGAGAAGAAGCTGGCACCGCACGCCGCGCTCGACGGGACGCTTCGCATCCACGGCCACGCTGTCCCGGTGAAGCTCGTGGTCGACGCGGGCTACGGGGACAACGGCCGCCTGTGGGTGAAGACAACGTCGCCGGCGCAGGTGAAGATCTCCGACTTCGACCTGACGGACAACCTGCGGCACCTGTCGGCCATTTGCATGCACGACAGCATCGACGACATCGTCGAGGTTACGGTAGCGCTCGAGTTTGGGGCGCGGTGAGCGGGTTGGGCATCAGTGCGAATGGCACTCGTTGCACTCCGTCTTCGGCTTTCTCCCTGCGAGGTGACACTCGTGGCAAAGAATCTCCTTGTGCTTCTCGACGGCGAGATGCTTCTCGGGCGTTTGCCACGGGTGCCAGTCCTTCTCCGTCGTCGTCATCGACTCCCCCATCCCGGACTGTGGGCCGCGCTGCGGTGTCGTGTGGCAGGCCTTGCACTCCGAGATGAGCACCTTGCCGTCGGCGGAGACGTGCTTGTTGTCGTGGCACCGGAAGCAGCCCGCCGAGTTTCGATGGCCGAGGTTCGACGGGTACGTCTTCCAGCTCACCTTCATCTCGGGGAACACGCTGCCGTCGTAGATCGTGCCGAGCGCGTCGGCGAGCTTCCCGATCTCAACGACCCGTGCGACCGACACGTCCGGATACTTCTGGGCGTAGAAGTCCATCACCGCCTTCCGCATCCCGTCGTGCGCTGCCTCGCGGGTCGGATAGTCCTTCGACAGCGTCTCGACAGCGAGCGTCTTCACCCAAGGCAACGTAGGTGAGATCACCGAGGCGGCAAGGGCCCGATCGACGGCGATGTCGGGGGTATCGAAGTCGTGGGCCGGCCGGTTGTGGCAGTCCATGCAATCCATGTCGTGCTTCTTCAGGGTCGCCAGCGTCTCCGGATCGACCCTCTTCTCAGTTCGGAAGTACTCCACCGAGCTGCCGTCGGTTCGCGTCACCTTGACCCAAGGAATCTCCTGAAGGTGGTCGTCCTCAGCCACGTAGGTGACCTTGTTGCCAATCGCCATGTGCCAGTGAATGCCGGCACCGTATGCACCCTCGCCGCCGCCGGTCTTGATCAGCATCGAGATCTGCTCGGGCGTGTTCTTCTCGTCATAGAGGAATAGCGGACGCTGGTAGAGCTGCGAGCCCCAGTGCTTCTTGGGCCAGTGGCATGTCTCGCAAGTCTCGCGCGCCGGGCGCAGTCCCTTGATCGGCGTCGGGATGGGGCGGTCGTAGGTGTTGAACATCACGCCGAAGAGCTGGCGCATGCCGTTCACCTTCGCGTGTACGTACCAGCCCGCGCCGCTTCCAACGTGGCACTCGACACATGCCACGCGCGCGTGGGGCGAGTGCTCGTAGGCTGTCGCCTCCGGCATCATCGGAGTGTGGCAGGTGCTCCCGCAGAACGGGACGGACTCGGTGACCTGGATCCCGTTGTAGACCGCGAACGTCAGGAAGACGAAGAGCAGCGAGAAAGCGGTGCCGGCGATTGCGAAGCGCCTCCGGTGGATGGGGTCGTTCAGGTCGATCGCCGGGTAGGGACGCGCCTCCGGCGTCCCCGCGCGCCGCCGCCGCTTCGACTCGCGCCACATGCCGAAGAGGACGACGGCGCCGCCGAATATGATGAGCCCCGGGAAGACGATGTACGTGAAGATCCCGAAATAGGGGCCGGGGCTCTTGATGCTGAGCTCCATGAGCATCGCGAGCAAGACGAGCAGCGTTCCCATCCCCGCAAGCAGGCCGCCGAGGTAGCTGATCGGGTTGCGGAAGAGATACTTGCGGGGCTTGTGGGGTCGGATGGAGGCCATCGGAGCTCCTTACTTGAACAGGTGGCAGGCCTGGCAGCGCTGCGCTGTCGGCTCGTGATTGCGGCGATCCGTGTGGCAAAACAAGCACTGGGCCGGCTTCGGGTCGCTCTTCACGTGCGGATCGTGGCACGACGTGCAGCTCGCGGCATGCTTGTCGACGGCGTGGAGCCCCTTGGTCTGCATGTCCTTGTGGCACGTCGTGCATGTCGGGATCGCGAAGCGATGCTGCTGGTGGCAGTTCTTGCAGTCCGCGTGGACCGGCCCCCGCTCCTTCACGCTCTCCACTTTGTCTGCATGGCACTGGCTGCAACGCGACCACCATGCGTGGCCGGTCCCCGGCGGATCCTGGTGGGGCGCATGACACTGCGTGCACTGGTGCTTGCTCCCGGTCGCGCTCGCAGCCTCCGGCGCGTGGCACTCGGCGCAGGCCTTCTTCACGCGCACATCGTGCTGCTGATGGCAGTTGGTGCAGGCCTGCGCATGCGCTGAGTCTGGCGGCCACTTCTGCGCGACGGCTGCCTTCGCCTGGTGGCACGACCCGCAGCGCGTGAGCGCAGTCGCCGCTGGCGTGTGCGGCTCGTGGCAGGAGCGGCAGACCGCGTGCTGGGGGTTGGGGGGGTTGAACTGCTTTTCCACCTTCTCGTGGCATGTGAAGCACTTTGCCTTCGGGACGCCGGGGGACCCGTGCAGCGCGTGGCAGCTCTTGCAGTCTCCTCGGTGCGTCGCCCCGACCGGCATTCCTGTAGACGTCTGGAACATCGGACCGTGGCACTTCTGGCACGTCGCCACGACGTCCGTGATCCGGAACTCGTGCTTCTCGTGACACGACGTGCACGTCCGGTGCTTCGGCGGGCCGGCCGTGGCGACGACCTTCGCCCGCTCCGCATGGCACTTGGCGCACACGTTGGGTGGCGGCATGGGGTTTTCGTGGGGCTGGTGGCAGCCGAAGCAGCTCGTCTTCGCGTGCCCCTCGGGGCCGCTCCCCATCACCTGCGTGACCTCGGTCGTATGGCACTTCGCACACGACGTGCGCGTGTCCTCCGGGCGCGGGGCATGGGGGTTGTGGCACGAAGTGCAGTCCTTGTGGCGCTCCGGCGCGAGTGCGACGTGCCTCCCCTTCGTGTCGGAGTGGCACTTCAGGCAGACGGCGCCGGTCGGGGGCGGGCCGTGGATGTCGTGGCAGTTCGTGCACGCGCTGTGTTGCTCGGGGCTGCGGGTGAGGATGAGCTGCGCCTCTTCCTTGTGGCACTGCATGCATCCGCTCCGCTCCGCGCGCCACGTGTGCGGGACGTGGCAGCTGGCGCAGCTCTTGTGCTTCAGCGCCGTCGTCTTCTCCGTCCCTTCGGAGGTGAGCCCCTTCGCGTTCTTCTCGTGGCAGTTCACGCACGTCTCCAGCGCGCTCTCGCGAGGGGCGTGCGGCTTGTGGCAACCGACGCAGAGACGATGCTCCTCCGGCCCCTTCTTGTCCTCCCCCTTCGTCTGGAAGTTTTCGAACTGGTGGCAGGTCGCGCACACCGGCTGCCCGGGCGGAGGTTTCGGCTTCTTGCCGTGCGCGTTGTGGCAGAGCTGACACGCGACGCCTCCGTGCAGCGCATGGTCGTTCACGTCCCTCATGGGGGGAACGTCCGCGCCGTTCGCCGACGCGAGGAGTGCGGCGCGATCGGCGTGGCACTTCTCGCAGGTCACCGTCGTCGGAGGCTGCACGTTCTTCGCCGAGGCAGCAAATGAGTGGCAGGACAGGCACGTCTCCGCCCCGAGTGTTGTCGGCTTGTGGAGCGTCTCGTCCTTGTGGCACTTCGTGCAAATTCTCTCGGGAGCCGAGGTCGCGTGGGTGCCCGCGGCGTGGCACGAGAGACAGTCAACGTCCTTGAGCCCCCGGTGCGCCCGGTGTCCCTGAGTCTCGTCGACCAGACGCCACTCGGCCGGTCGCTTCTCGTGACAGCTCGTGCACGCTCGAGCCGACTCCTTGCCGTGCGCGGTGACGTGCTCTGTCTTGAGGAGCGACTCCGCGTAGAGCTTCAGCCCCGTCTCGAGCGGGGTCGCGTGGCACGACTGACACTCCACGTTCGCGTGACCGCTCGCGCCCCAACCTTCCATGTGATCGTGCGTCGTCGCGTGGTGGCAGGAGCTCGCGCAAAACGCGGCTTCATGCTCGACGCGCCTCTCGGTCCGCGCGAAAGCAAGGACGGCGGCGGCACCGAGCGCACACGCGAGGAACCAAATCCATCGCCGACGCCGATCGCCGTTGCGGCCCCCGTCGGCTTTGCCGGCGGACGACGCGGTCATGTCCCACCGAGCCTGCGACGCCGGAGCTGGATGGCCTTCAGCATGAGGGTCGCGAGGAGGAGGCCCGCGAGCGCGAGAGCGACGTAGTATCCGCGCCGCTCGACTCTCCGCACCTGCTCGGCGGTCGATACGAGCTTGGAGACCTCGCCGGCCGCTTCATAGACGGCGTCTACCCGCGCCTCGACCCTCGCCGGATCGAGCGTATGGACGACCCCGCGAACGCGGAGCTCTGCCGTGGTGACGCGGTCGAGCGCGTAGCTCGACCCCGCTACGTGGAGCCCCTTGCCGCTCGCCACGGCGACCTCCGCCCGCGCCGCCGCCGCCCGATCGCGCGCGCCCCGAAGCAGGGCGGCGATGTCTTCGGCCACCTTGCGCGGCTTCTCGTCGTGGCTGTGACACTTCATGCACGCAGAGTCCGGCGTCGTGCCCACGAGGAGCGCGCTCGCGGGGGCGACATCATGGTTGCTGTGGCACGCCACGCATTGAGCGAGCCCGCGCTCGCGGAATCCCTTCGAGTGCGCGCTCTGCTCGAAGAACCCCATCTCCTCTTCGTGACACCGGCCGCATGCACGCGCGACGGACGAGGCATCCGGTGGAGTGGACGAATGAGCGCCGTGGCAGCCCGTGCACGTCGGCGCGTTCGGGTTCCCTTGGCGGAACGCCTGGCCATGGACGCTCTTCGTCCACTTCTCGTACTGGTCGGTTCGCAATCCATACTTGGACATCACCTCGGGATCGCCATGGCAGCCGCCGCACAGCTTCGCGACGTTCGCGCGGTTCACGGGCGAGCGCGGGGACGCGGGGGGGAGAATATCGTGCTTGCCGTGGCACACCGCACAGTTCGGCGCGTTGCTGTCGCCCGCGGCCGAGAGCCGTCCGTGCAAGCTCAGGTTGAAGAGGGCAAGTTGGCCTACCGGGAGGCGGCCGTTGATCCGCCGCATGAACGCCGCGTCGCTGTGGCAGCCGCCGCAGATGCCGGGTACCTCGGCGTGCGTCGGATGCGGGTTGAAACCGGCTGCCTTGGAGTGCGCCCCAACGGTCGGATCGCGTGGATCCCCTTTGTGACACCCGACGCAGCCGACCCGCTCGTCGCGGTGAACGCTGGTCGCGAAGTCGCGCGCCGGCCCGCGCAACTTCGGGTCGGTGAGGGTGGAGTGGCAGCTCGCGCACGTGTTGGTCGCGTTCGTCGGGGCAGGTAGCTCCCGATCGCGCAGCGTGGTCGTCGCGTCGCCCGGCGTTGCGGATGCGGTCCGCTCGACTCCGAGGAGGGTGAGGGTGAGAACGATGACAGCGAGGCCGCGCAGGGCGCGAACCGGTCTGCACCTGAAGAGGAGCGGGCTAGCCTTGCGCATGGATCGCCAAGAGCAAAAGGACCAGGAGCGCGCCCCAGGCGATCCAAGCAGTGATCTTGGATCCGCGGCGGTCGATGAACGGCAGCGCCGCCACGACGACGCCCAGGACGCAGGCCGCGCCTACGAGGAAGCGAGCTCCGTCGACTCCGAGGAGCTCCGTCGGCGCGTCGCGAACGAGGGCGTGGACGGGCAGCATGTACCAAGGGGGGCCGGCGCCGATCGGAGTCGATTGCGCAGGGTTCGCCGCTGGCCCGAGCTGGCGCTCCGCGAAAATCGCCAGCGTCATGATGATCACGAGCACGCCGGTCTGCGCTGCGGCCTGGCGTACGAAAAACTCGGGGTACAGAGGCATCGTCTCGCGCTGGGCGGCGTCGGGGCGCACGACCGGCTTGCGGATGAGGAGGAAGAGGTGGGCCGCCACGAGGACCGTCAGGCACGCGGGGAGCGCCGCGACGTGGAAGCCAAACGCGTGACCGAGCGTGCCGATCGTCACCTCGTCGCCGCCTCGAAGGAAACGGCGGAGCCAGGTGCCGAAGATCGGAACCTGACCGGCGAGCTGGCTGCCGACTCGGGCGTGCGTGTACGCGCTTTCGGTCCAAGGGAGGATCGCGCCAGTGAACGCAAGCCCGACGCCGAGAACGAGCGCCGCGAGGCCGCTGAGCCAGGTCAGCTCCTGCGGCGCGCGGAAGCTCCTTCTCACCACGACGGCGAACAGGTGGGCCAGTAGGCACGCGACGAATAGGTCACTCGTCCAAGCGTGGACCGAGTGGATCAAGTTTCCGTACGGGATCTCGCCGATGATTTGCTCGACCGACTCGTGCGCGTGGGCGGGATCCGGGCGGTAGTACAGGACGAGCAGGATGCCGCTGACGACCTGGACGAAGAGGAGAAAGAGCGTGATCCCTCCGAGGTAGAACACGAAGCTCCGGCGCGGTGCGCGGTGCGCGGCGAGTGACGAGACAATCCCTCCCCAGCCCACGCGATCCGCGAGCCAGCCTCGCAGCCCTTCGGAGTGCTCCTCCGGCGCGCTCATCGCGCACCGCTCACGATCACCGAGCCCTCGCTCACCGCGACCGAGAGCTCGTCGAGCGGGCGCGGCGGAGGACCCTCGATGTTCACCCCATCGAGCGAGTAGACGCCACGATGGCACGGGCACTCGATCTGTCTTCGCTCGGCCGAGTACGAGACGACACACTGGAGGTGCGTGCAGAGCGCAGAGAAGGCCCTGAGCTCTCCGTTCGACGAACGGAGGACTAGGACCGGCCGGTCGTCCACTAGGACCATCTTTGCGCTGTCGATCGGGAACTCCTCGAGCCTGCCTACTACGACCGGCTCTCCCGAGGGCTGGGAGGGGGGCTCGACGAAGCGTGCAACCGGGTAGACCACCGCGAGCGTAAAGGCGGCCGCGCTCCCCCCGACCGCAGCGCCGAGGACGTCGCGTCGCGGGACACGTCTCGAGTCGTCGTTCGACGCCATTTTCCTTGGCGTCCTGAATGCATGAGACACGCCCGAGCGTGACGCGGCGTGGAGCGCGGCAAGGCCAGGTGAAACCGTCACGCGGCGTCTCTCGGCCCGGCCTTGACGCACCGATTGCAGGACGGGCTGCAAGGAATGCGATGAGCCATCTCTCACACGGGTCGGTGCGACGAAATCGGGGCGCGCGGAGCATGGCCTTCGTGGCTCTTGGCGGCACATGCGTTGCTTCGTGTGAGAGGAAATGTCGATCGCTCGGCTCGCCGCGTTGCCGGCCATGCTGGGGATAGTGTCCTGCAGCATCGCCGAAGAGCCCTCTCGGCTTCACACGACGCACGCGGTGCCAGTCCCCTCGGGGACCGTCTCCGTCATCGATCGCCGGCCGTTCTTGCCGACATTCCCGTGCTCGCGGTGCCACGAAGGCGCGGCTCAGTCGGCATCCGGCGCGCGCGCGCCCGATCCGCGAGAACGCAAGCTCACCGAGTTCCATACGCAGAAGGTCCTCAACCACGGCACGCAAAAGGGTTGGTGCTATCGCTGCCACACTACTGACGACATCGACCACCTCCACTTGCCCGACGGCACCCGAGTGGGCTTCGACGAAGCCTACGAGCTTTGCGGCGCCTGCCACGGAGACAAACTCCGCGACTGGCGCGCGGGCATTCACGGGCTCACGACCGGCTTCTGGCTCGGAGACCGCGAGCGCCGCTCCTGCCCAACGTGCCACGACCCGCACAACCCCAAGTTCCCGCTGATGACGCCCGAGCACGCGCCGGCGCTCCCGCGAACTGTACCTGCCTTGTCGCAAAGTGCGCGGGAGAAGGCCAATGACGAAGAGCACTGACAGCCAACAGAGCGAGCCGGTGTCGGCGGCGGAGCGGATCGAGAAGCTCGTCGAGGTCCGTATGAACGAGCGCGGCTCGCGGCGCACGTTCCTCAAGATCCTCGGGGTCGGCGCGGGCGTGGCCGCGGCAACCACCGGGTGCGGGTCGACAGCTCCAACGACGGAGGAGTTCTTCCGGCAGCACTACAAGAAGCTCACCGACGACGACAAGAAGCGGATCTTCGAGCGAATCGAAGAAGAGACGCTCGCGCGAACTGGCGTCTATACGCACATCAGTGATCCGCCGCCGATCGATGGAGTCGAGTTCGCATACGCGCTGAACCTCTCCGCATGCAACGGGAGCCGTCGCTGCGTGGAGGCCTGCGCGCGAGAGAACAACCTGCCGGACGACCCGGAGATTCGTTACATCCGCGTGATGGAGATGGAGGCGGGATCCCTCGACTTCGAGGACTCCACCGCGGACTACGACCACGACAAGGTCCCCGCGAAGGGGAAGTTCTACCTCCCCGTGCAGTGTCACCAGTGCGACAACCCGCCCTGCGTGAAGGCGTGTCCGGTCGGAGCGACGTGGAAGGAACCGGATGGCATCGTGGTGGTCGACTACAGCTGGTGCATCGGCTGCAGGTTCTGTGTCGTCGCGTGTCCGTATTTCGCACGCCGCTTCAACTTCAGCGCGCCGCAAGTGCCGCCCGAGAGGATCAACCCCAACCAGGGGTACCTCTCCAATCGCCCGCGGTTCAAAGGCGTCGTCGAGAAGTGCACTTTCTGCCTGCACCGCACGCGAAAAGGGAGGCTGCCCGCGTGTCTTGAGGCCTGCCCGACGGGCGCGCGGAAGTTCGGAAACCTCGCTGACCCGAACAGCGAGATCCGCAAGATCATCGAGACCAAGCGCACGTTCGTCCTGAAGGAGGACCTCGCGACGCTCCCACGTTTTTACTACTTCTTCGCGTGAGGGAGGCGACCCTGATGATCTCCCTCTACCGCTTCACCGTAGCAACCGTCGGCGCGATGCTCCGCGGCGGTCGCTCGTACTACCTGTGGCTCCTCTTCCTCGTCGGTTGGATCGCCCTCGGGATCCTCGCGTACGTGCATCAGCTCAGGGTGGGCCTCGTCGCCACGAACATGGTCGACCAGGTCCCGTGGGGCGCCTACATCGCGAACTTCACGTACCTCGTCGGCATGGCAGCAGCCGCCGTCATGCTCGTCATCCCCGCGTACGTCTACGACGACCACGCGCTCCACGACGTCGTCGTCCTCGGCGAGCTCCTCGCCGTCGCCGTGCTGACGATGTGCCTCATGTTCGTAATGGTCGACATCGGCCGTCCCGATCGCTTCTGGCACCTCATCCCCGTCCTCGGACGCTTCAACTGGCCGATCTCGATGCTCTCGTGGGACGTCATCGTCCTGAACGGATACCTCGCGCTCAATTTCGGGATCACGACGTACATCCTGTTCACGAAGTTCAAGGGTAAGACGCCCGACCGGAGGAAGTACGTCCCCTTCGTCTTCGTCGCGATCGTCTGGGCCTTCAGCATCCACACCGTCACGGCTTTCCTCTACAGCGGCATGGGGGCGCGTCCGCATTGGAACGCGGCGATCCTGGCGCCGCGCTTCCTCGCGTCGGCTTTCGCAGCGGGGCCCTCGCTCATGATCGTCGCGCTGTCGATCATCCGCGACAAGATGGGCTTCCCCGTGAAGGACGCTGCGCTGAATCGACTACGGCAGATCGTCGCCGTGACGATGCTGATCAACCTGTTCTTCTTCTTCTCCGAAATTTTCACGGAGCTCTACAGCTTCAAGCACCACGCGGCGTCGATGCGCTACTTGCTCTTCGGGCTCGACGGGCACACCAAGCTCGTGCCCTACATCTGGACAGCGATCGCGCTCGACGTTTTCGCAGTGACGGTCTTCATGACGCGGAAGCTCTATGTGAACGCGACGATCCTGAGGGCTGCGTGCGTGGCTGCCGTCGTCGGGGTGTGGGTGGAGAAGGGGATGGGGCTCGTCATTCCAGGATTCGTGCCGTCGCCGCTCGGGGAGATCGTCGACTACACGCCGAGCTTCACGGAGTTCTGCGTGTCCGCGGCAATCTGGGCGGCCGGGGCCCTCATCTACACGCTCCTCCTCAAGGCCGGAGTACCCATCGAGATGGGCACGCTCCGGATGAAAGGGGCGGAGGCTGCCGAATGAAGAGGCAACTGCGCTTGCTCGCCGCGATGGCGCTGCTCGCCGCCTGCCGGCCGGAGTCGCATGTCGAAGTGCACCCCCGCGTCGAGCCTCCGGTCGACTCACCGAACGCGATCCCCGACGCGCCCGTGAGTGGAACGGTTCGCGGCGCGCCGTTCGCCGTACGCGACGCACGCTACGTCGTCGATCGTCGCGTCGGTTACGCCCATACCGACCTTCTCCTCTCCGCGGGGAGGGCGGAGTCGCCGTGCGGCCCGATCTCCCCCGCGCGAGCGACGAGCGTCTGGCTGCGGCTCGATGGCGACGACAAGATCGAGCCCAAGGACGTACGGATCGGCGCGACCGGCGAGGGCCCGTGGTCCGTGCACTACCAGGTCTTCGACGGCGAGACGTGGACTGGTACCGGCGAAGGGGGGGCGATCCTGTCGATTCGCGACGCTACGGCGGACGGCCGGCTATCCGGGGGGCTGGCCGCGTGCTTCTCGGACGACAAGAAGAGCTGCGTGTCCGGGTCCTTCGACGCCGTGAGTTGCCCAATGACGATCGACCAACCTGTGCGCGGAACGGTCGCGCCCGAGGAGGTCCCGACGAAGTATCTGCAGGCCGTGCGTGGCGCGGCAGACGGGGGAGAAGGGGGCGGCAGACGGTAGGGTCGCGTCTCGTGAAGGGTCGCCTCACGCGAAACCGGATACGCTCGGGACCGGACGCATGATCGAACCGTACGTGCTCACCTCGCCGGGCTTCCTTCCGCCCGGAACCTTCGGTCCTGTGGCCAGCTGGATCTGCGCTGTAGGCCTCCTCGGGCTCGGCTTCGGTTCGTTCATCGCGTTCCTCGTGCTGCGCGCCCGCGCCTTGCAGAAGATGCAGGAGCGCGAGCATGCGCTCTTGCAGGAGGGGGCCGACAAAGCGCTCCTGCCCGGGCCCGCTCGCGTGGTGAAGGGGCGCGTCGAGCTCGACGGCGGCGACGGCATCGCGGTCGGTGTCGACATCCGGCAGGCGGTGAAGAACCACCGGTCCCGGAACGGCAAGTGGCACACGTGGGAGGAGGTCTCCCGCACGGTGCACGCTGTCCCGTTCTATCTCGTCCGCGACGACGGGCAATCGGTCTACGTCGAGGTGAGCGAGGCGGCGCTCGTCGTCGACGCGCTCGAGACGAAGTACCCAATCGATCTCCCCTCGCTACGGGTTCGCTCCGCGGACGTGCGCCGCGGCGAGAGATTCTTCGCGTACGGCGACCTCGTCGAAGGGATGCACCCGCGTGGAGGCGACGCGTACCGCGGCGGGTCCGGTTGGATCCTGCGCGCGCCCCCCGGCGGTCGATTGCTTCTCGCCACCGACGCCATTCGCGATCGCTATGTCGGGCGCATCGCGTTTCTGCGCGAGTGGGCGGCCTGGCTGGCGCTTGCCTTCTGCGGGCTCCACGCGGTCTTCACGCTGCCGTTCGTCGCCGACAGCCTCTTTGGAACGAGGGCGACGGCCACGCTCGCCGACCTGGGCACCTATGTCACGCGGAGTAAGGGGCACACGACGACGCACTACGTTCTTACCGCGCGCGCGGCCGATGGATTCACGCTGAAGGACCAGGTGTCGAGCACCGTGTACGACGAAGCGCAGCGGGCGCAGAGTCGGGGCATTGTCGTCGTCCCAATCATTCGAGTGGGGAACTGGGAGGGGGCGAGCTTCCTAGGAGACGAGCCGTACGTTTATGGGAGCTGGGTGGTGCTCGGAATCGCCGGGGCGGCGGTCACGCTGCTTCTGATGCGGTTTGCGTATCCGTTCTCTTACGCCTGGTACGACCGCGCGAAGCTCGGAGAGCGCGGAGGGACGGGTCACTGGAACGAGACTCGCCCCGGGGCACCGATTGCGCCTGTGGTCTGAGGCATCTCAAATAGGACGCGGTGCAGGTGCCCTGCGGGCGAGGAGCATGTAGACGACGACGATGACGACGACGACAGCGGAGATGCCGAGAATCTCCGCGCGCGCCGCCAGCGCAATCATCGCGAGCATGCTCGTGATTCCCGTTACCGCAGCGGCCGCCAGCCAGCGAAAACCCAGCGGGGCCCCAGCGAGCGCTACGCCCCGCCGTGAAAGCCGCCAGGCCGCGGCGCAGCCGGCGATGTAGAGCGGCGCGACACTGAGCGTTGCCAAGATGGCGAGCTCCGCGAATGTGCCAGTCAGCGCAAGGACGATGGCGAGCGTCGCGTAGGCGGCGATAGCGATGTGCGGCGCGTGCGTGCGCGGGTGCACGCGCCCGAGTGCGCGCGGAAGCAGCCCGTCACGAGCGAAGGCGAACAGCATCCGGGGGCTGCCGAGGATGTCGCTGCCGAGCCATCCGAACATCGACAGCGCGGCGCCGGAGAGCATCACGAGGCGGAGTGTCGGACTTATCCGAGCCATCGCGTCCGCGAGGGGGACCGTCGACCGCGCGAGCGAGGAACCGAGGATCCCCTGCGCGATGACCTGAATGGCGACGTAGAGCAGCGTCACCGAGAGCATCGCCACTGCCAGCGCGCGCGGTATGGTGCGCGACGGCTCCGTCACCTCACCGCTCGCGCAGAGAGAGCACTCCATCCCGGTGAACGCGAAGATGGCGAGGATCATGGCGCGACCAAGCCCCAGCGAGGAAGGCTCGACGGTCTGAGCGAAATTCGCGGTATGGACCGCGCTCGCTCCAGCGACGACGAAGATCGCGAGTGGGACGAGCTTGAGCGCGGTCGCCGCGTTGACCAGGCGCGCGCCGTGCGCGACCCCGCGAATGTTGACGAGGGCGATGCCGCCGATGACGACGACGATGATCACTGCGTGCGCCGTCCCTCGGAGCGGCGGCGGCAACACGCTCACGCAGACGTCCGCGAACGCAGCAGCGATGCCTCCGCAGGCAAGCACGTCGCTGAACCATAGGAGCGTGCCGGCGACGTACCCGACGAGCGGCCCGAACGCGGCGGCGATATAGCCATAAGGCCCGCCGCTCGTCGGCACGCGGCTCCCCCCTTCGGCGAAGCAGATCGCCACGGACCCGACGGCGACGGCGCAGACGAGGAAGGCCAGAGCCGCCCACGGCCCGATCGACGCGGCGAGCGCGCCCGGCACGGCGAAGATGCCCGCACCGACGACGATATTCACGATGCTCGCCGACAGGCCCCAAGGTCCTACAGCGCGCACCAACCCGCTATCGCGCGGACTCTCGCTCAAGACGGGCAAACCTAGCACGTCTCCGAAGTGCGCTTCGTTGACGCGGGATTGGAAGGAGCTACTACGGGTTTGCCGGCGTAACGGTCCCGAGCTCGGCGAGGGTGCTCGCGACCAGCGACTGCGCGAAGGGGAGGTTGTGGATCCCGAGCGAGAGGTCGTTGTTCAGGAGCGCCTCGTTGTAGATCGACTTACCCGTGATCGAGATCGCGCTCACGATGGGCAGGTTCTTCGCTGCGTGCGTCGCCCCGGCCTGTGCCGCGGAGACCGAGAGGACGACCGGTCCCCCGGCGTACGTGACGCCCGACACGACGGCCGGCGAGCTAGTGCCGTTGCACTCGGCCAAGCCGGTCACTCCCTCGAACGGGTTCGTCGCGAAGGTGGCGAGGACGCTGCCGAGATTGCGCCACGGTGTCGTGTGGACTGGGGGGCCCGAGCTCACCGTGAATGGCGCGTAGGTCGCTGGCGTCTCGCTGAGCGGCAGGTAGACGTTCGGCGAGCTACCCCCGGTCACGCAGAGGTAGTCGAGCGTCTGCGCGTCACGGACGGTCGTGTTGTACGTCCCGGCCGCCCCGAGGAGCGTGCCGATCGCGCCGAAGATCGCCTGGTCGAGCTGTGCCATTTGCGCCGACGTCTCCGCTTGCACCGTCGCGCCGTCGAAGGCTGTGGCGTGACACGTGGAGCAGATCGACAGATCGGTGATGAAGGAGTGGTTCGTCGTCTGTCCGGCAGCCTTCTGCGCCGCGGTGGGGATCGCGTAGTGGCACCCCACACATGTGTCGCCTACGGCCAGGTGCGGCGAGGGGGTAGGCCCCGACATGAAGTACGCGTTCGCGCCGTAGAGCACGTCGGTCTGCGTGCCGTTGTGCGGCGTGATCAGCGTCGACGCCGCGGTGAGCCCGCTCGCGGCCACGCTCGTATCGCCGATCGAGGCGAAAGAGGGGCGCGAGTTGTGGCACACCATGCACGTCGCCCCGGCGCCGACCTCGCTGACGGTGAGGCCGTTCATCAGCGTTACGGCGTTCGTGCTGCTGTAGAAGCGCAGCTGCGCAGGGAGCCCCGCGACGTCGTGCGGATCATGGCATCCCGCGCAGGTCTGCGGCTGCACGGCCGACGGGGTCAGCCCGAGAAGAGCGTACGTCCCGCCGTCCGCCGCGTTCGCGCCGCCGTCGACGGGCGGGTTGCCGTCCGAGGTGAGGAGACAGTTCCCCTCGCCCGCCGCCGCGCAGCCCGCCCGCAGCTCCTGCGTGTATTCCGCGAAGCCCTGGGCGCTGTGGCACCGCCCGCAGTTGCTCGGTGCGGGACCGTCGGTCGACCCCTCGTTGATCGCGACCTGGAGGTTCGCGTGGAGGCTCTGCTTCCACTGATCTGCCTGGGAGTGACACTGGGCGCAGACGTCGGCGCGGAACGATCTCGCGGCCGTGTCGTCTACCCCCATCACGTCGAGGTTCTTCGGCCCATGGCAGCTTTCGCATTGCACGTTGCCGAGCTGCGCGAGGTTCGGCTCATCGGCGACCATGGCTGCGTAGTTGCCAGCGTCGAGCGTTGCGGGGAACGACCAGTTGTCCGCCGTTGCAACGTTGCCGAATCCGCCGTTACTCGCGAGGGGAGAGTCCCCGAGCGTGTGGCACGGGAGGCAGGAGGGGCCGAAGCTCGGGCCGAGCAAGCCGTCGATCCCATCCGCGAAAGCGGTCGCGTGCGCCGTGCTCGACCAAGGGGTGAACATGTCGGGTGCGGTGGTGCCCGAGGGGGCCGCGGGGAACTGCGTCGAGCCGATATGACATGTGCTCGTGCAGCCCTGGACGACATAGTCGTTGCCTGTCCCCGGCTGCGAGGCGATCCCGGAGACGCCGTCCCAGTCGGCGGCGTACACGGTCGTCGAGCTCCCCGACACGCTCTCGGTAACGACGTAGCTCCCGGTGATGTCGGGGGTGAAGAAAGGGAACTGTGTGGTCGCGCCGGTGAGCGTCGCCGTCGACCCGGATGGGGGCGTGAGCGAGAAAGTCCAGCTGGTCATCGGGCTACCGTTGCTCGCGACCGAGTCCCCTTCGAACCACACTGGGAGGCCGACGGGAGCGCTTCGCAGGCCGCTCGATGGAGCCGTCGCCCAGACGGTGGCGGTCGTCGTGACCGTGTGGCCCGCTGGATCGGTCACGAGGAGCGAGAACTGGTAGTTTCCCGTTTCGTCGATACCAATCCCCATCGGGCCGAACCGCGCTGGGACCAGATCGCCGCCGTCGTAAGGGCCGAGCGCCGCCGCCGGGTTCGCCTCGAGCTTCGCGTCGGAGAGGCTCAGGGTTTGGAACGTGATGGCGTTGGTCGCCGCGCCGGTGATCTGCGCGGGGGTCCCTCCCACCTGTGTCCACGAATAGGTGAGGGCGGCAGCGTCTTCACTCGGCGCAGTCACGCTGGCCGTCAGCGTGACCGTCGCTCCGTAGCCGGCGAGCAAGTTGTCCGCGACGCTGACGACGATTCCATCGCCGCTCGTCGTGTCGGTCGAGAGCGCGATCGTGAGGTTGGTCGGGCCGCTCGAGCCGACGCCTATTCCGGCGACCGTCTTGTCGAGGTACCCGGGGCACGCGATCGTCACCGCATAGACGCCAATCGGGAGATTCGTGATGTCGAACGTTCCGCCAGTTGACGTCGTGGTCGTCGCTGTCGTGGGTGCCCCTCCCCCCGGGGTCACCGTCACCGTCGCCCCGCCGAGGCTCTGCCCCGTCGCGGCGGCGACGACGAGCCCCTCAATCTGCCCCGGGGCCGATGGGATTGCCGCTGTCCCTGTGGGCCCGGTGGGACCAACCGGTCCCGTCGGTCCGGAATCACCGACCGGCCCCTGCGGCCCGATCGCTCCCGCGGGCCCAGTCGGACCGCTGCAGCCCACGACGAACGCCAGAACAAAAAAGGCCACGCGGCCCCCCGCCCGAAGGCGAGTGGCCGCGTGGTGGGGCAAACGAGAGCCCTTCATCCGAACCATCATCAGGCTCAGGGCGACGACGCCCCGAGTGCTTCCATCGTGGCTTGGATGACCTGGTTGCTCCAATCGAAGTTGTGGATGCCTCCAGAGCCCTCGTTGCTGAGTGTGGCGTAGTTCCAGATTGCCTTCGCCTGCACGCTGCTCGGCGGGAACACGTAGTTGCTGACCACGTTGGTCGGCAGGCACCCACCGGCCGGCGCCGGGTAGATGGTGTACATCGGCACGCTGAGGCTCGTCGCCTTGCTCTTCGAGTTGAAGGCGGTGGGAACCGGCCAGGTGCCAATCTGGTTCAGGTCGTTCACGTCGAGCGGGTCGTAGTAGGGGAAGTTGAGCCCTGCTGCAGCGCTCGCCGAGATCGTGAGGGTGACGGTGTCGCTCGAGGCGCTCGGTGTGACGCCAGTGATGGCGCCGGCCGGGAGCTCGACGGTTGACGGAGGCGTCGGGAAAGGTACCGCCGTCGGGACTTGGTAGGACTTGCACGACCCACCGGTGCACCGCGAATCCGTCACGCTGACGTTCACGCAGAGCGCAGTGCCCGTCGAAGCGTTGTTCGCGGCCAGGACGGCGCTGGTCACCGAGCCGGTGATGGCGCTGGCGAGGCTCGTCATCTCGCTCGAGATCTGGCTCTGAAGTGCTGCGCCGTTTACCGCGGACGAACCGTGGCAAGTGGAGCAGATCGACAGGTCGGTCACGAACTCGTGGTTGTTCGAGAAGCCCGCGTCAACCTCGGCGGCCGTCGGGATCTTCACGTGGCATCCGGCGCACGTGTCCTGGATGGCCAAGTGCGGCGACGGGTTGTAGCGCGGCACGAAGAAGGCGTTGAAGCCGAAGAGGGCTTCGGTCGCCGTCGAATCGTGCGGGGTCTCCGCGTAGGGCGAGGAGTTCACCGTATCGGTGTGCTCGCCGTTGCGGCCGTTGTGGCATGCCATGCAGAGCGCACCTTCACCCGTGCCGCTGAACGCGCCCATGCCGTTCGGCAAACCGGGAAGGGTGTCGTAGATGCGAAGCTGCATGCACTCTTCGTTGCCGTTGTTCGCTTGCAGGCTGCAATTGACAGGGCCGAGGCCGCCGTCGGTGCTGTACCCGCCGTTGCTGTGCGGGTCGTGGCAGGCCGCGCACGTCTGGCTCTGCACCTGCGCGGCGTTGAGCCCGATCGAGGACAACCACGCCGTCGTCGGCGCGTTGCCGCCGTCCGACTGGAGCTTCTTGTCGTTCGTCGTGATGAAGTCGTAGCGTCCGTTGGCGCCGTTCTTCAGCATGTTGACGTACTGGGCAAAGCCTTGCGCCGAGTGGCACCGGCCGCAGAACTGCGCGCCGCTTTGCGGGTCGGCGCCGCCACCGGGCAGCGTCGCCTTGGACTCGACCGACGCGCGCTGAATCGCGAGCTGCACGTTCCCGTGACCGGTGAGGGCCCACTGGCCGGGGAAGTAATGCTCGTTCGCTTCCTCGTGGCAGCTGCCGCAGAGTTGCGCGCTCCAGTCGACGCGTGCGTTCAGGAACGCGACCTGAGTCGGGTTGCCAGGATCGGTCACGTTCCCCGGGTGGTTGACCGCGGGCCCTTCGGCCGGTCCGTGGCAGTTCTCGCACTGGATGCCACCGAGATAGCCGAGCGTCGGATAGTTGGTCACCATCGACGCGTAGTCTCCCGGTACGAGCGGCGACGGGAATTGCCAGAGCCCGCCGTCCGATCCGACCTCGGTGTTCTTCTCGTAGAAGAAGCCGCCGTTCGCCGCGGTCTGCGCCGTCGTCACCTCGGACCAACCCGTGGTGTGGCACTCCATGCACGACTCCTGGAAGTAGCTCGTCGCGAGGCCGTCGAGCTTTCGCTGCAACGCCGACTCGTGCGCCGTGTTCTCCCATGGTGTGAACATGTCCGGCGCCGCGCCGCCGCCGCCGGCGACGTGGCACGCTCCGACGCAAAGCTGCTCGTCAGGGCTGCCGTTCATGATGCCGAGCCAGTTTCCGGCGTAGACCGTGACCGTACCCGTCTGCGAGCCGTACGTGCCGTTGGGTCCAGGGCCCGCATCCCAGCCGGGGCCCGCGTCACCTTGGTACGCGTACGGTGAAGTCTCCGTGAGCGTCAGTACGTACGTGCCAGCCTGGGACGGAACGAAGCTGGGGTACTGCGTCGTCGCGTTCGTGAGCGTCGGACATGTGAACGTCGAGGGGGGCGAAGCGGTGTTCGTGCACGACACGAACGACCAGGTCCACGCCGTATTCGGCCACGTCCAGAACGATGGCGACTGCTCCATCCAGTTCGGCGAGGCGAACGTGTCGCCCTGCAGGAAGACGGGGACGCCTACCGCGACGTTGCTGATGTTCGGCGTCTGCCACGTCGATTGGATCCCTTGCGAGAAGGTGTAATTGTGCCCCTCGGGATCGGAGATGGTGACGGACACCGTATAGAGCCCCGTCTCGTCCGGGTTGATCCCGAGCACTCCCAAGCGCCCGACGTAGCCGAGCGGAGTGTTCGTGATGGGGTTCGTGTAGGGATAGATCTCGACCCCCTTCGTCTGCGCGACTGTCATCGTCGTGAACGTCGCGGAGCCCCCCGCCGGCGGCGCGCTGAAGGAGTAGCTCCCCGTTGGGTTCGACGATGTGATCCCCGTGCTGACCTTCCAGGCATAGGAGAACGAGGAAGCGTCGTACTCGGGCTCGTCGGTGTCCGAGAGATTCGTCACGCTCACAGTGACCTGCGAGCCGAAGCCAACGGCGTACGGATCCGCCGGAGTGCCGTCCGCCGAGTTGTTGCTCGAGACGGAGAGTTGGAACGTCGGCGCATCGACCCCCGCCGCGGTGTTGCTCGCCATCGTCACCGCGAGGATCGTCGGCCCTGCGACGCTGTTGCCTACAGTGACCGTCTTGGTCACGAACCCCGTACGCGTGAACGAGAGCGTGTAGGCCGCGATGGGCTCGTTGGGGAAGGAGAAGTTGCCGTTCACGTCGGTCGTCGCCGTGACGGTCGCGCCGGCGTCCGAGATGACGCCAGCTCCAAGAGAGAGCGAGACGCTCACGCCTTCGAGCGGTCGGCTATCCGCGACCGCGATGACGGAGCCCGAGATTGTTCCTACGAGTGCGACCACGCCCCCGTCGCTGCCGGGACCGGCGGGGCCGGCGTCTCCTGCGGCACCAGTAGCCCCTGCAGGCCCCGTGGCGCCGGCGGCGCCTGTCGCGCCTGGAGGCCCGCCATCCCCCTCGGGGCCTTGTAGCCCGGCAGGTCCTGTGCTGCCACTTCCGCAGCCAAGGGCTAGCGCGGACACCGCGCACAAGACGAGTCTTCGGGCACCGAGCATTTTTCCACCTCGCATTTCTTTGAGAACTCCACCGAGCGCTCTAAGCAAACTCAGGGCCTCGCCTCGGAGGGCGCGATCACGTGTGTTCTCGCGATGTCCAGACTCGTTTGCCGGGAAGATTCTTCGCGGAAGTGCAGCGTTTGCGCCGGTTCTCCCCGCCCGAGTCGCCTGTGCGCCTAGATGTTCGAGAGCGACCCCCGGAACGATGGTTGCTCTCTCGCGCACGCGTGAGATGGGCTTGGTCGTCGTCGTGGCACGCGCTCATGGCGCTTATCACGCTTCTCGCGTTGCTCGTCGGCTGCTCCGAGGAGCGCACGGCAGCGGTGGCGGCGGGAGGGGTCCATCCGCCGGGATGGGGTGATCGTTCGAGCGCGGCGTTCCACGCCACTTGGCTGTCGCAGAACGCTTTCCCGCTCCCGCGCTGCCAGGAATGCCACGGCAACGACTACCTCGGAGGCGACGTCGGCGTCAGCTGCGTTCAATCGGGGTGCCACACGCAGACGCCCATCGCCTGTACGACGTGCCACGGGAGCAACGGAACGCCGCGCCCGCAGACAGGCGCACACTGGGCCCACGAGGCCTACTGCAGCACTTGTCACGACGTCCCTGTGGAGACCACCGCGAGCGTCCAGGCCCACGCAAGCGCAGACGCGTCCACGCTCATCGACTTCAGCGGCCTAGCCGTGCTCCCCGAAGACTGGCTCGACGCCGGAGTCCGAGACGCAGAACCTGCGTGGAACCCCACGGCGCAGCACTGCACCAACACGTATTGCCATGGCCCTGCGTCCCCGCAGTGGACGACCACCGCACAGATCCAGTGCAATGGCTGCCACGAGGCCCCCCCCGCGGATCACGCGCCTTGGTCGCGCGTCGCCTCTTCGACCGCCACGTGCACAACGTGCCATCCGTCTCCGTCGGGCCCGACGCATGTCAACGGCGTCGTCGACGTGACGGTGACGTCTTGCACGACGTGCCACGGGTCGAACGGTCATGCGAATCCTCCCCTGTCTCTCGACGGCTCGACGGATCCCACCACCGTCGGCGTCGGAGCCCACGAAGCGCACCTCGACCCGTCGGACCCGAATCGGATCGTCGCGCTACCGCTTCTCTGCAACGACTGCCACGCGGTGCCGACCGCGGTGGTGCAGCCCGGGCATTTCAATGGACCGCAAGCCATCGTCCGCTTCCCGTTCGGCGGCACCTACGACCCGACGAGCGCCACGTGCAACGTCTGGTGCCACTTCAATAAGACCCCGGGCCCCGTATGGACAGACAACACGGGCGACGCGATCCAATGCGACTCCTGCCACGCCTTCCCCCCCGTCCTCACGCGGGCCGGCGATCCGCACCCGAGCGTTCCGAGCGAGCTCTCCGCGTGCCTAGGCTGCCATCCCTTTGAGTCCACGACGCACGTAAATGGCGTGGTGGACTTCGTGACGCCGTGAGGGCCATCGTTCGCCGCGGCGCGATCGCATCTGCGCTCGCTCTTGCGCTCGGCGTTCCGAGCCCCGCGCGCGGCGACCCGTATCGCTTGCGCATCGACTCCGTCGGCTACACGCAGTCGCCGCAGTCGCCCGTGGGTCTTCTCATCCTCCAGGGGGACGACAGGGCGAACAAGTGGGTGGACGCCGAGGCGCTCGCCTGGGCGGGGAACACCAATGCCAACGGCAACTACGACGTCCTCACGGCCATGGTGCGGGTCCACGACCCGCGGAACTTCGCGGAGCTGAGGCTCGGTCGCCAGCTCCTGACCGTGGGTTCGCTTCGTCCCGTGCATGTCGACGGGGCCGACGTGCGCCTCCGGTCACCGATGGGGACGAGCGTGGAGGCGTTCGGAGGAGTCCCGGTCGAGCCCCAGTTCGGTTACAAGGCGTACGACTGGGTCGCTGGAGGGCGGGTCGCTCAGCGCGTCGGATCGAACACGAGCCTCGGCGCGTCCTACCTGCAGCAGCGCGAGGACGGCGTGCTCTCGTACGAGGAAGCGGGGCTCGACTTTGCGTCGGCGCCGGTGCGCTGGTTCGACATCGCGGCACACGGCGCCTATGCGCTCATCGATCCAGGGCTCGCGGAGGCGGGTGCCTCCATCGCGGGACGCTTTGGTGACCTGCGCCCCGAGATCTACGCGACGCACCGGTCCCCCTCGCGCCTCCTCCCCGCGACATCGCTCTTCTCGGCGCTCGGTGATACCCCCTCGGACGTCGTCGGTGCCACCCTCAAGTGGCGCATGTTCCCTCGCCTCGACGTCCTCCCTGTTCTGGCCGCGCGCGACATTGCAGGCAGCGTGGGCGTCGACGGGACGCTGCGCGTGACGCTCCGCCTCGATGACCGCGGCGCGGGGGCGATCTCCGCCGAGGCGCGACGCCAGGGAGCGGGGACCGATCAGTGGACCGGCGCTCGGTTCACCGCGCAAGTCCCGCTCTCGGCGCGCCTGCGGTACTCGACGGAGCTCGAGCTCGTCGCCCCTGACGATCCGCGCGGGCGCGGCTCGCTCTGGCCCTGGGGGCTCATCGCGCTCCACTGGGTTCCCGTCCCTGGCTGGGAGATCGCCGGTGCCGTCGAGGCGGCGTCGACGCCGACGGCGGTGAGAGAGGTCAACGGGCTCGCGCGGGTCGGCTGGGCATGGGGGGCGCGATGAAGAAGCTCACGCTGCTCCTCCTCTTTGCCATGCTCATGGCTGCGTGCGCCCAGGTTCTGGGGATCCGCCCCCCGGAGAAGAAGCCCTTCTCGCACCACGAGCACACGGCGAAGGCAGGGATCGGCTGCCTCAAGTGCCACGCCGGGATCCTTCAGGCGACCGACACCGGACGGCTGCATCTCCCGACGACGGAGACATGCGTGAGCTGCCACACCAAGCCGCATGATCCTCGCGAGTGCAGCGGATGCCACGGGCTCGACTACGTGCGCGACGAGGCGCAGATGGACCTCGACCATCTGAAGTTCAGCCACGCCACGCACTCGCCTCGGCTGAAGGACAACTGCGCGTATTGCCACCGCGGAGTCGAGACGAACTCCGACCACGTTCGGCCGACGATGGCGCTCTGCCTGTCGTGCCACGAGCACCAGGACGACTTCGTCGCGGAGCGCGCGTGTGATCGATGCCACAAGGACCTTCGCGCCGAGGACGTGCGCCCCGCGAGCCACGTCGCGCACGACGGCGACTGGATGAGGGAGCACGGCAACCGGGCGTACGCCGCGCGCGACCTGTGCTCGACGTGCCACGCGGAGAAGTTCTGCGCCGGTTGCCATGGGCTCACGACCCCCGCACTCCCGGAGAAGCTCGCGTTCGACGACACGATGCGCGCAGGGGTGCACCGCGCGGGGTTCGTCTCGCGCCACTCGCTCGAGGCACGCACGCAACCGGGGTTGTGCACGACGTGCCACAACACGGGCGAGTTCTGCGAGAGCTGCCACCAGAAAAACGGAGTCGATGTCTCGTCGGGCGGGAAGAGCCCGCACCCGGTAGGGTGGGTCGGCCTTCGCGGAGAGTCGAACGACCACGGGCCTGCGGCGTGGGCAGACCCGTCGGTCTGCGCCTCGTGCCACACCGGCGCCGGGGAGAGCCTGTGTATCGGGTGTCATCGCGTCGGAGCGATGGGCGGTAGTCCGCATCGACCCGGGTGGACCAGCAAGATGAGGCCGACGATCGACCAGCCGTGTCGGTCTTGTCATGAGGTAACGCCATGAGCGTCATGAAGAGCATCAACCCGGGGCGACGAACCAGGTGGACTTGCGGAAGCCTTCTGGGCCTCGCAGCCATCGCCGCAACCGTCTTTGCGTGCGAAGGACCGCCAGGGCCTCCTGGCCCCCCGGGACCGGCGGCGACGGAGCCAGATGCAGCCGCGGATGCCGGCACCGACGCGGCGACCGATGCCGTCTCCGACGCGTTGCCCGACGTCCCCCCGTCCTCCGCGTACCTCACCGCTGGCCCAGGCCTGATGCTCGCGATCTCGCAGGCCACCGTCAGCGCGAACGGCGTCGTCACCGTGACCTTCACTGTCACCGACGGGTCCGGAATCCCCCTCGATTACGCCGGCGTCTACACGACGGGTGGAGTGGGCGCGAAGTGGGTTCTCAGCTGGCTCGGGGCGCAGGTCGACGGAGGCGCCCCCCCTTCATACACGGCGTACACGACGCAGTTGCACCGGAGCGCGACTGGCACGAGCAGCGCGCCGCTCCCCGACTCCGACACCGGCGGCACGCTCACGGAGATCGGCGTGGGGCAGGGGACGTACTCGTACACCTTCGGCACCAACCTCCCCGCCGGCTTCGATGGAACGAAGACGCACACGGTCGGCGTCTGGGCCACGCGCGTCTTCGGGGGGCTCACTTACGTCGTCAACACGCTCTACGACTTCGTCCCCAGCGGCGGTGCGGTGACCGCCTCACGCGACATCGTCACGACGCAAGCGTGCAACCAGTGTCACAACCCGCTCGGCTACCACGAGGGGGATACGGCGCGGCGAGACGTCGCACTCTGCGTTCTTTGCCACGCCGAGCCCGCGGTCGACGTGACCAACGGGAACGCGCTCGACATGCCGGTGATGGTGCACAAGATCCACATGGGGCGCTTCCTTCCGAGCGTCCTCGATGGCGGCGCGTATCAGCTCACCGAGGATCTGCCGAGCGACGATGCGGGGATCGACGGGTCGACCACGGTGACGTCGCTCGTGGATCACTCGGGCGCATGGTTCCCGGCGGGTGAGATTCAGAACTGCGCGATGTGCCACCAGGGCTCTCAGGGGAGCGTCTGGAGCGCGGATCCTTCGCGGGCGGTGTGCGGGGCGTGTCACGACCGAACGTCGTTCGTCTATCCGCCGCCGTCCGGGTGGACGCTGCACTCGGGCGGGCAGCAGCTGAGCGACGCCAATTGCGTGAACAGCGGGTGCCACGGTCCGACCGACCAATACAGCGTCGCCAACGTGCACATGACCCCGTCGACCGACCCGAGCGCTCCGGTTCTGGCTCTCGCGATCAACAGCGTCACGAGCACGCAACCCGGCCAGACGCCGGTCGTCTACTTCTCGGTCACGCAGAACGGGCAGCCGCTCGATATCCTCGCGACGCCGCTCCCGTGGCTGGCAGTGACGATCGCGGGGCCGACCACGGATTACTCGGAAGCCGAGCCAGCCACGTACACGATCGAAAACGGCGCCGCCCTGCCGGGGCTCGTTCTCAGCGGGACCGTGGGGAGCTACGCGTTCACGTTGCCCGCCGCGATCCCAGCGGAGGCGACGGGGAGCTACGCGGTCGGAATGGAGGGGTATCTCCAACCAGGAGGGGCGAGCGGCCCCGTCTACGCGGCGCTCAATCCCGTCGCCTATGTCGCCGTGACCGACCCAACGCCCGTGCCTCGACGCACGGTCGTAGACCGAGACAAGTGCGACAGCTGCCACTACGACCTCCTCGCGCACGGGGGGACGCGGAAGAGCCCCGAGTATTGCGTGATGTGCCACACGCCGAACGAGGTCGACGATCAGAACGCGCCGCGCTTCGAGGTCCCGACGACGACGGTGGCATCGGTGAGCTTCAAGGTCATGGTGCACAAGATTCACCGCGGCAGCGCCCTCGCGCAGGGGTACGTCATCGGGGGCTACCCTGCGCCCACGGTCGCGAACCCCCAAGGGACCCCCGTCGACTTTGGCAAGGTGCTCTTCCCAGGCGATCTGCGCGCCTGCTGGGCGTGCCACGACTCGACGAGCTACTTGCCTCCTCTGCCTGCCGGGCTCCTGCCGACGGTGACGCAAGAGGTTCTCGCGTGCACGGACTCTCCCCTCGACGCTGGCGCCTACTGCGTGGACCGTGTCGAGGAGAGCGCGTCTCAAACGCCGCCCATCAGCGCCGCGTGCACGGCGTGCCACGACGACTCGGCGAGCGTCGCTCACGCCCAAGCCAACACCGCCCCGAGTGGGGCGGAGGCGTGCACGGTCTGCCATGGCCCCGGCGACCCATGGGCCGTTCAGACGGTCCACACGCTGCCCCCTTGAGGCTCGAGCGGCAATGGCTGCCGCCTGACGCAAATGCTGCGCGTCCCCACGGCTGTCACCACGATCAGAGCCGTTTCGCGCGCTCGGCACGCCTCGCGCAAGGGGACAGGCCATGCCGAAGCCAGTCTCTGCCACGTTCATCCTCCCTGCCATCCTCGGTGCCGCCGTCGCGGGGTACCTCCTTGCCGACCACGGGTCCGCGACCGCTGCCGCGCCTGCGAGCGCCGCGCCCGCGGAGACCGCGGCCCCCGCGACTCCGCCCACGGCAGCGCTACCGCCGAACCACCCTCATGTCCCCGGGATGCCTCCGCATGCTCAGCACGGCGGCGGCGCGATGCCGAACGGGGAGAACCAGCGCCCGCCTTCGATCGAGTGGAAGGTGCCGGCCGACTGGCAGACGCTCCCCAACCCGAGCCCGATGCGGCTCGCGACGTACCGCGCCGGCGATGGGGCGGAGCTCAGCATCGCGCGCGCGGGGGGTCCCGTGGACGCGAACGTCCTCCGCTGGCAGCAGCAGTTCGAGGGGACACCGCAGGCGGAGCGCAGCGAGAAGGACGTCCGAGGGCTTCACGTCACCGTTGTCCGCATTGCCGGTACGTACGACGCGAGCGGCATGAGCTCGACTGCCCCCGAGAAGCACGATGGCTGGGCGATGCTCGCCGCGATCGTCGAGGCACCCGGCGCCCCCTACTTCTTCAAGCTCCTTGGCCCCGCTGCGCAGGTGGACAAGGTGCGAGGCTCGTTCAACGGTCTCGTGGACAGCGTCGCTCCTCGCGCAGCTCAGTAACGGAGAGTGCCGGACCCGGCATCCCGCCCCGTCGCAATGGGGCGGACGAGGACCGTCAGATCCATTTCCGCTCGTGCGCTCCAGCCATGAGGTCATCGCGGAAGGCCGGGTGCGCGACGGCGACGAGCGCGCGCACCCGCTGGCGCACCGTCTTGCCGTGGAGCTCTGCGACTCCATGCTCGGTCACGACGTACTGCACGTCGTTCCGCGTCGTCGTGACGCCCGACCCGGCTGCGAGCTCGATGACGACGCGCGAGATCGTCCCCTGCTTCGCCGTCGACGGTAGCGCGAGGATCGCGCGCCCCTGCGGCGCGCGCACCGCGCCGCGGACGAAGTCCACCTGCCCTCCGACTCCGGAGTAGAACTTCGACCCGATCGAGTCGGCGCACACCTGCCCCGTGAGATCGACGGCGAGCGCCGAGTTGATCGCCACCATGCCGCGGTGCCTCGCGATGATGAACGGATCGTTCACGTAGTCGGACGGGTGCATCTCGATCATCGGGTTGTCGTCGACGAAATCGTAGAGGCGCTTCGTCCCCATGACGAAGCTCGTGACGAGCTTGCCGGGGTGGATCGACTTTCTCGCGTTCGTGACGACGCCACGCTCGACGAGATCCACGACGCCGTCGGCGAACATCTCCGTGTGGACTCCGAGGTCGCGGTGGCTCGTGAGCGCCGCGAGCACCGCGTTCGGTATGCCGCCGATCCCGGTCTGCAGCGTGTCGCCGTCGCGAACGAGGGAAGCGACGTTGCGGCCGATAGCGCGCTCCGCGTCGCTCATCGGCTCGGGGACGAGCTCCGGGATGGGATGATCGACGTGGACACAGTGGGTGATTCGCTCGCGCGACACGAACGCGTCTCCGTGCGTGCGAGGCATTCGCGCGTTCACCTCGGCGACGACGACCTTCGCCGAGTCGACGGCGGCCCGCACGATGTCGATCGAGACCCCCAGCGAGCAGTAGCCGTGGCGGTCGGGGGGCGAGACCTGGACGAGCGCGACGTCGATCGGCAGTGGACCGCGAATGAGGGCCGGGATCTCGCTCAGGAAGACCGGCGTGAAGTCGGCGCGTCCGGCCTGAACTGCGGCGCGCGCGTTCGCGCCGATGAAGAATGCGTTGTGCCGGATGTGCCCCTCGAGCGAGGGATGCAGGTACGGCGCGTCGCCGAGCGTGAGGAGCTGGCAGACTTCGACGTCGCGCAGGGATCGCGAGCGATCGCAGAGCGCTTGGAGGAGGCCAACGGGGACAGCGGCGCCGGACCCGACGAGAATGCGCGCGCCGTCGCCGACGCAGTGGACGGCCTCGGTCGCGGAGACGAACGTTTCCATGAGTGAGAGGCGTTCTAATACTAGGCCGCGCTCGCCGCACCCTCGGAACGCGGCGCGGGGTGCACGGTGAGCACGGGTATCGGGGATAGGCGAACGATCTTCTCCGCGACGCTGCCGAGCAGGACACGCGCGACTCCGCGCCGACCGTGCGTGCCGATCACGATGACGTCACATCGATGTCCTTTCGCCGCCTCGATGATCGTATCGCAGGGGGGGCCGCGCCGGAGCTCCGCGTCGCAGTTGGGCCACTCGGCGCGCACCTTCGCGAGCACCTTCTTCAGCTCCCTCTCCGACGCTGCGATGAGGGGCTCGACGTCGATCGGCGGGGCGAACGGTGTCATCGTCGTGAAGGGGGTGAGATCGAACGCGTTCACGAGCGTGAGCTTCGCGTCGAGCTTCCGAGCGAGGGCGATAGCGAGGTCGATGCCGGGCTGCATGGCGTCGCCGAAGTCGACAGGGACCAGGATGTGCTGAAACGGTGTCATGGCGATCGCGCCTCCAACCCCCACTAAAGCAAGGGTCCGGCCAGCGTCATTTGCTGGGCGTGCGAGCACCGGCCCCAGCCGTCCACGCATGTCTTGCGCGGTGGTGCTGGCGCTGCGCGCGCGCGCCGTTCGCCGCGAGCCGGATCGCCGGAGCACATCGTGGCGCGCGCCGTGCACTCGGGCGGCACGGAGGATGTCATGTCCAAGAAGAACGACCTTCATCTCGAGATCCAAAAGACGCTAGACCGCATCACCGCGCTCCGCGACGAGGTGCGCGTGAAGCTCAATCTCGCCGGCAAGGACGCGCGCGACGGCTGGAACCGTCTCGAGCCGAAGATCGAGGAGGCCGAGCGGACCGCCGAGCAGACGGCGAAAGCGACGCTTCAGACGATCCAAGCGACGGCGAAGAAGCTCGAGGATCTCATCGCCTCGATGTGACGCCGCTTCCCCGTCACCCGTGATGCGCCTCGGCCGGTGTTCCGTCGGACCAGCTTGGGACTGGAACGAAGAAGAGCGTCCACGGCATTCGCCCGCCGCCGGGTAGGTCTTCACCCCCGCCGAAGACGGCGGAGCCGGCTGGCAGGTTGGCCCCCCACACCGCGCCGTTCATCTCGCCCGGCATGTAGAACATCAGATGCGGGTGCCAGTGAGTGCTGCCGTCGTTCAGGTACTGGCTCTTCGACATCATGTACGACATCGAGCCGATCTCCGGGGGGCCGAACTCCTTCTTCGCGATCGACTCTTTCATGCGAGCGAGGATCGCGTCCTTCGACTGCCCGGCGAGCGCGAGCTCGGTCAACTTGAGCGTGACGGGCAACGCCGAGCGTGCCGCAGGGGCGTTCATGCACGTTGGCCCGCGCTTCTTCGGGTTCCAGTATTCGTTGTCGTCGAAGGGGCTCGACCAAGATCGATCGACGAAGCAGACAAAGCCGCTCTTGCCCTCGACGGCCGTTTGGTAGCCCTTGCGCGTGAGCACCAAGACGGTCGCATCGTTCGATATCGCCGATGGCGCGGCAGTCCGCGCGAGCGCGATCTCGGCGTCGCGGTCGGCGATGAGGTACTCCTCGAGCGGCGCCATCACCGGGTAGCTGGCTGATGGCGGCGGGTCTGCGGAGAGTATCCGCGCGTGATCGGCCGGCTGCGGCTTGGGTGCGCAGCCGGAGATCAAGACGCCGAGCGCGGAGACCAAGATCGAGGCTTCACACAGCGGGCGAAACGTAGCCATGGCTCCCGTCCTTTCGAGGGCGTTACAACGACCGTCTTCCTTCGCGTGCCGGCGTTTCGACGTGTCGAACGAGTTTGTCGAGCGCGCTACCCCAGCCCCAAGCGTGGCTCTTCTCGGAGGCCTCGCTCGCGAGGTCCGCATGCGTGAAGGTGAGCTCGGTTCCGTCACCGATTGGCTTGAGCTCGATCTCGACCCGTGAGATCCGACCGCTCTCATCGAGCTCGCCCCCGACGGCCCAGCTCCAGCTCATGACGATGCGGTGAGGCGGGACGAGCTCGAGAAATTCGCCGCGCGCTTCGTGATCGCGACCGTCGAGCGTCCGGAAGTGGACGCGGTAGGCGCCGCCGACGCGGGCGTCCATCTCCGCGCGGATCACCGGCAGGTCGTCCGGCCCGAACCAGGCCGCGACCCCTTCGGCCGTCGTCATCGCCTCGAAGACGATCGCGGGCCGCGCGGCGATTCGGCGGACGAGCGTGAGGCTTGTCATCGACCCTTCGCCTTCGCCTCGGCAGCCCGGGCCTCGGTCTCTTTGCGCTCGGCGTGGGCTGCGAGGCGGTCGAGGGCGGGCGACCAGAATCGCTCGTAGCGACGAAGCCACTCGGTGGCTCCCCGCAGCGGCGCGGGCGAAAGGCGCACGTTGACGGTGCGCCCGTGCTTCGAGCGTGTGATCAGGCCGGCGTCGCTGAGGACGTCGAGGTGCTTCATCACGGCGGGCAGCTTGATCGAGAAAGGCTCGGCCAGGGCGCTGATGGTCAAGCCGTCCTCTTGTGCGAGACGCGCGAGGATCGCGCGGCGCGTGGGGTCCGAGAGGGTGGCGAAAACGCGGTCGAGGTCGCGGGCTCTATAGTTCACCAATCGGTGTACTATGTGACTCCCCCGCCGACGCTTGTCAAGCGCATGCCCGTGATCGCGTCGATGACGGACCGCGCAGCGGTAAACTGGAAGGCATGCTTGCCCTGGTGGTCGAGGCCCTGTCATGAGCGAATCTGGCTACATCCTGAAGAACGCGGACGCTGTGGCTTCCACGCGCCTCGACGTGCTTGCCTCCATCTTCGACCCTTGGACGCGGGCGCACCTGGACGCGCGCGGCCTTTCGGCGGGCTGGCGCTGCTGGGAGGTGGGCGCAGGTGGCCCGAACACCGTCCGCTGGCTGGCCGAGCGCGTCGGGCCGACAGGCCACGTGCTCGCGACGGACCTGGATCCCCGCTGGGCGGCTGCCGCCATCGGCGCGAACGTGTCGGTGCTGGCACACGACGTCACCGAAGCGCCTCCCGAGGGCGGGTTCGACCTGATCCACGCGCGCCTGGTCCTGACCCACGTGCCCGAGCGCGAGCGGGCCTTGCGTAACCTCGCAGGCGCGCTTCGCCCGGGTGGTTGGCTGGTGGTCGAAGACCCCGACCCCGACCTGCTGCCACTCAGCTGCCTCGACGGCCCCGACGAGGCTCGCGAGCTGGCTAACCGACTCCGGACCTCCTTCCGCTCGATGCTGGCGGCGCGCGGTGGGGCGCTCGCCTTCGGGCGGCGTTTGCCAGGTCTGCTGAGTGGCCTGGGGCTAGCCGACGTCGGGGCCGAAGCCTACTTCCCCGTTGTCCATCCGTCCCTCGCAGTGCTCGATCGCCTCACCTACGAGCAGGTCGGCAAGGGGCTCGTCGCCGCTGGGCTGGCGACAGAAGCGGATATTGCGCAGCACGTTGAAAACGTGTCTCGCGGCCTGGTCACGCCGCTGATGGCCCCCCTGATCACGGCCTGGGGCCGCAAGTAGAAGTGTCGCTCGCCGGCGAAGCCGAGCGGGCTAAGGATTGGGCTGAGAGACCGAGCGCCGCGACGATTGCCGCCTTTTCCTCGGGTGATTCTCAGCGGAGAGGGCGGGATTCGAACCCGCGGTCAGGTTTTAGCCCAACGCCCGCTTAGCAAGCGGGTACCTTCGGCCACTCGGTCACCTCTCCAGTCCCTCGCGGGGCGGCGCACATTACACCAACCGCGGGCACCAGCAAGTCGGGCCCGCGCTGCGTCAGGCCCGCGCCGCGCGGAATCGGGCTCGAAGCGTCGCCCAGGCACCGGGGGGAGCAGGCACGATGATCGAGCCTTGCCTGAGGAGGAACGGGTGCCCGCGCCATTGGATGCGCATCGAGACGAGGGGCGCCGCCCAGCACACGAGGTGAAGATACGTCCGCACGATCTCGAGAGGTGCGTAGCGCCACGCGAGAGGGCTGCCCCGGAGGAGCGTAGTCACGAGGGCCGCCGTGATCGTCTGCGCGATCGCCACGACTCCCGCCGCGGCGAGGGCGAGCTGCGTGTGGGCGATCAGGGCCACGATCGTGGCCACGGCGAGAGGCGAAAGGAACGGCTCGAAGAGGTAGCCGGTCGGGTGCAGCGATCGACGTAGCTTCGACCACCGCGTGTGCCGGTCGAACGTCCGTCGCACCGAGCAGGTGACGTTCCGGTTGTGCACCACGTCGAGCGACGTCCGCACCCCGAGCCCGGCTGCGGCGAACGCCTCGCCCATCGCCTGGTCTTCCGCGAGGAGCTCCCCGAAGCGGGCGAAGCCGCCCAGCCGCACGAGATCGCGCCGTCGCATCGCCATCGACTTGCCGATCGTGGCGGGCCATGGGGTTGCGAGGTTCGTCGCGATGATCCCTGGAGCCGTGACCGCACAGAGCTGGAGGTTCTCGAGCGCGGCGCCGAGCGTCTGCTCGCCGCTGCCGACGAAGATCGACGTGACTATCCCCGTGCCGGGCACCTCGAGCTCACGCAGAAGCGACCACAAGTAGTCCCGCTCCACGCGGACGTTCGAGTCGGAGATGACGATCACTTCGCCCGTGACCTTGCGGTCCATATCGATGAGCTGGGCGACCTTCGGGTTCGTGGCGTTGTCCGGATCGGTGAAGACGATCCGCGCGAGCCCGGGGTAAGCGGCGAGAAAGCGCCTGGCCGCCGGGAGGGCGCCGTCGGTAGGGGACGCGACGCCGAACAAGATCTCGTAGTCCGGGTAGTCGAGCGAGGCGAAGGTGCGGAGGTTGGCTTCGAGCTCGTCGTCGCTCCCCGCGAGCGGCTTCAGGATGGTCACCCGCGGTGCGCGCTCCGGCATCGGCGCGGGGGCGCGACGGGCGCGCGTGATCCCCGCCGCGCAGACCCCCATCATCGCCGCATAGACCAACGACGAGGCCGCGATCGGGGCCAGCGTGAGCCATGACTCCGCGTCCACGGAAGAGCATTGTCCGCGCCGAGTTCGGCGATCCGCTGCACGTCGCGTGAAGATTGCGAGAAGGTCCGAGGGCGCTCGGGTCTCGGGAGTCACGCGCGCGACACGCGGTCCGGCCAATCGGCGCGCGCTGCATTTGGCCCATCGCTCACGTGTTCACGGAGTGTTCAGTGAATGTCACGCGGCGTTCATCAAACACGGGACCTTGTGTGACGGTTGCGTGGAGTTTTTGCTTGAAGGAGCTGGATCGAGGCCGTAGATGTCGTCGCTCACGTTACTTGGAGGTCTCGGAAATGCCTCAGGGTCGTCATATTAAGGTGCTTGGTCGGGGGAATGCTGCGCTGCTCGGCGACGCGAAGAACGTCGAGTCCACCCTCCGCGAGCTGATCGACATTCTTGGAATGCGCCTCCTCGGCGAGCCGCACCTCTATGAGGTGGAGACCGAGATCGCGAAGCTCGGCGTCGAGCCGTTCGAGGACGAAGGGGGCGTCACGGGGGTATGCGTGCTCTCCACCTCGCACTGCACGATCCACACGTGGCCGCTTCGCCCGTTCTTCGTCATGGACGTCTACTCGTGCCGCGACTTCGAGCCGAGCGACGTCGAGCAGCACATCGCCAAGCGGCTCGGCGCGTACGATCTTCAGCTGACCGATCTCTCGTTCTCGCTCGAGTACGAGCTCGACAAGCCGCGCACGGCGTCGCGCCGCGCGCCGAGCAAGCGCAGCGGGCGCGACGCGCTCCGCGGGTGGGTGAAGAGCGCGAGCTGAGGTCCCTTTCGCGGGGCCGGGCTCAGAGCTCGCGGGTCTCACGCAGAAGGCGGCCGTCCGCGAGCGACCAGCCCGACACGAGCAGGTGGGCGATTCCGAACGGCCACCGCAGGACGGCGTGCACGTTGAAGAGGCGCGCGTCGACCCCGCTGATCGACGTCTGCGCCGAAGCCGTGCACGCGCCGTTCGCGCCGCGCCACGACTCCACGAGGAGGGGGGACCTCGGGAGCGCGCGCAGGGTGACGCGCACCGTTCCACGCCCGTCGCCGCGCGCCACGACCGATTGCGACGCGATGCCGTAGGCGGGCTGCTCCTGAGGGAGGAGCCATTCCGTGGCGGAGGGCCCGTGCTCGATCATGCGCCAGAAGGCGTAGACGGGCGCCGCCCCGGCGGGGGCGCAGTCGGCGTCGAGCCGCTCGGCGAACTGGACGTAGTTGCGGTTCTCCGTCTTGCTGATCGAAAAGAGCGAGGAGCTCGTGATCTCGGCTCCGGCCGCCCGTGTGACCGCGGGCGCGACGACGAGAAGAACGAGCGCGAGCGACCCGCTCACGGCGGCGCCGAGGCTGCTAGAGCCCTGCTTCACCGAGCACCACGGGGAAGGGGGAGGGCGATGGAGTGGTCTGCGGCGCGGGGAGCAAACGCTCGGCGCGCGCGCTCCTCGACGCGCCCGGAGACAGAAGAGTCGCGTACCCGACGAGCGACCAGGCGAGCTCTTTCGCCCGCTTCATGACGACGAACGCCGCCCCCGTCGTGACCGCATCGGGGACGCCGATCGCCCCCAGCGCCGCCACGTAGCCGAGGTCCTGCACACCGAGCCCCCCCGGGGCGAAGCACCCGACGGACCGGAGGAGGGACACGCTCGCCTCGAACGCGAACACGGTCCCGAGCGGCAGGTGAACGCCGAGGAGTTGGAGGAGCACCCAGGTCTCCACCGACTCGACCGACCAGCACAGAACGAAGAGCGCGCACGCGAGGACGAGCCGTCGCGGGTCCGAACGGAAGAGCGCGCCGAGGCGCTCGTCAGTCGCGCGGAACCCTCGCGAGCGGGAGGCGATCCATCTGCGGAGAGGGGGCACCGGAAGCGACGCGAGGAACGCATGGATCCGCGCCGCGACGCTCCCGGATGCGAGCGCCAGCGAGCTCCCCCCGAAGAGCACGAGCATGCCGACTCCCAGGCCGAGCACCACCCAGGGCAACGCGGGGGCGCGCGTGCCGAGGACCGAGAAGCCGACGGCGAAGCTCGCGAGGATGTAGAGGGCCTCCGCGAATCCCACGAAGCACTTGCGCCCGGCGACCGCGGCGATCCCGGTGTCGAGCGGCATCCACGGTCGAAACCAGGCGGGCGCCATCGACTCGGCGATGAGCGCCCCCCCAGGGAGCGTCGCGCCGAACGCGTCGCATCGCAGGCGAACGCGGACGAGCGCCGCGAACGGCGGCCGCGCGATCTCCCCGAGGAGGACGCGCCATCCCGCCACGTCGAAGAGGACCGCGAAGACGTACGGAACGAGCCCGATCGCGACCCATCCCCCCGCGTGCCCCACGAGCGAAGCGACTCGCCCCAAGTCCGCCGCCGCCAGCGTGCGCAGGAGGATTCCGAGCGCGAGCACGGCCGCGGCCCCCTTTACGAGGCGCAGAAGGCCGGAACGCGCTTGCTCCACGGACCTTCACATCAGCCTACTGGCGCGTCACTCTCCCGGCGTTCTTGCAACATCCTTGCAATACGTGCGAGCGGCCGAAGATGGACCTACGTTGTCGGATGGTGACGCTTGCGGGGCCGCTCCTCCGCGATGCCTCGAGGAGCAAGCCACCCTTCCACGTCACTCACGCTCGCCCCGAGCTCGCGCGCGCGCCGAAACGCTGCAGCGAGCCCCGCACGGACGACGCGCGGAGAGAGGTCCATCGCGTCGGCCGCGGCGTGGACGATCCCCTCGAGCGCGAGGCCCGGGTGAGCGACGACGAGTGACGGCGGAGGAGGCGCGGGTGGGGGTGGAGGCGGCGGCGCGGGCTTGACGATCCCGAGCCCCTCGAGCGTGCTCCCCATGCCGACGGCGAGGGCGGCAGCGAGGACGGGGTCCTTCGCGTGAACCTCCGCGACCATCGCGGTCAAGGTGTCGTAGCTCGGCCTGCTCTGTCCCGCGACCCAGCGCGACATCGTCCTCCGCGCCGCTCCGAAGCGCGCTCCGAACGCCTCCTGCGACCCCCCCACGGCGAGGTTGGCTCGGATGACGACCTCGGCGGCGCTCATCGGCGTGGGGCGAAACATGGTGCCGCCTGTATGGCACACATGGGGACTGGGGAGGCGCATATTTGACGCAGGACCGCCCACAACACGCGCATCGTGGCGCTCGCCGCGAGCAGTTGTGCGCCATCTCCAGCCAAAGAGGCGCATCGCGGGCCAGCACAGGCACATAACAAATCTGAGGATGTGCCTCTCCCTCGAGATGTGGCGCATCGTCAATCGAAGGATGCGCCACCTATCGCCGGGGAGGCGCTTCCCCGCGGATGAGATGCGCCTCACGCGCGCGGGGGTGTGCCTCTCCCGCGCACTGCTATGCGTCTTCGCGAGGCGCACGCGCCATCTCCGCGCGACGACCGCGGTGCCCCGAGAGCACCTGCGTCTCCGTCTCTCACTTCTCTGCCGACACGACGAACTCGAAGAGCTCCTTCTTCGACGAGCGCTTGCGGATCGTCTTCACGCGTCCCCTCTTGAAGCCAGCGGACTCGAAGATCGCCGCGAAGATCTCCTCTACCGGGAGCACCACGTCGTAGAACTTCGAGTTTCCGACGATGTAGTCGAGCGTTCCCCCCGGCGCGACGAGCGGGAAGAGCGACCGCACGTGGAGCACCATGTCGTGGAAGTACTTCGCGACGTAGCGCGCGAGCACGGTGCTCTTCTCGCCGATGGCGGCGAGGATCTCTTCGAAGCGGTCGAACGGTACCGGCACGGCCTCTCTCGGCGCCGACCACTTGGCGACGTTGCTCGTCGCGCACCCCCACGTCCCCCCTATCGCGCGCCAGTCGAGCTCCCCCGCGTCGCGCGAGCGTTCGAAGTAGCCAAGCCAGTACATGTATGGCCTGAGCTCGCGCACGTAGCTCATTCGGTTCGGATAAGGCGGGGAGGTGAGCACGTGGTCGTAGCTGTTCCGCTCGAGCATCGCGCCGAGGTCCCGCGCGTCGGCGAGGATGGGTGAAGGGACTCGCCTAATCACCGAGGCCGCGGCGTCGGCGATCGCGTCGACCGCCGCCACGAAGCGGCGCGCGACGTCCTCCGCGTGGGCCCCCTCGGGGACGGCGCCGTCGCGAAACGACATCGATTGATGGCCGAAGCTCACGTGAGCGCTCTCGATCATCGCGCGGCAGAACGCGAGATCGAGGAGGTCGCCGGCGCGCGGCGGCACGTCCGGTCGCGCCCGACGGATCGCTTCGCGCCCGCGACCGAGCGCCGCGAGCGCCGAGACCGACCACCAGCGCTCGATCTTGTGGATCTCCGGAGTCCATGACGGCCCCCGTGCGCGCCGCATCGCACCTGCGACACGCGTGGCGACTGCGCGGAACGCCGCGATGTCCGCGACGGCATACCGGCGCGTCTTCGCTCGCGCGAGCCATACGAGGAACGGGTTGATGTCGGTCGTGGCGCATGCGAGGCCCCGCTCCGCGCAGACGAGCGCGGTGGTTCCCGTCCCGCAGAACGGATCGAGCACGCGAGCTCCGGGCCGCGCGCGCTCGTCGAGGAGCGCCGCGACGAGGTGGACCGAGTACGCCGGGGTGAGGCGGAGCCACCCGTACCGCGCTCCGCGCAGGTTCGCGCGAAACGTCAGCTCGTCGCGCCGGCCGAGGGTCTCCTTCACCAAGAGGCGCTCCATATCTCCCCCGCGGGCGACTGTGCTAGTCCTCTTCGCTCTTCAGGTTTCACCCCGTCACCCAGTATCCGCCGACCGCCGATGATCGACGACGCCCTCCTCCGGGAAACGCTCTCGCGCACGCTGACCCGCACCGACTTCGACGCGCTCGGCGCCAAGTACGAGGGGAAGGTCCGGGACAACTACACCCCGACGTCGTCGCGCGCGAGCGACCGCGACGCGCGGCGCTTCATCATCGTGACCGACCGGATCAGCGCGTTCGATCGAGTGCTCGGGACCATCCCCTTCAAGGGGCAGGTCCTCACGCGCCTCGCCGCGTGGTGGTTCGAGCGGACGCGCGAGATCGCGCCGAACCACATGCTCGCGATGCCGGACCCCAACGTGATCGAGTGCATCGAGTGCACGCCGATCCTGTGCGAGTTCGTCGTCCGGTCGTACGTGACCGGGTCGACATCGACGAGCATCTGGACGCACTACGAGCGCGGGGAGCGGGTCTTCTGCGGGCATCGGCTGCCGGACGGGCTGAAGAAGAACCAGAGGCTCCCGGAGGCGATCCTCACCCCCGCGACGAAGGCACCGAAGGGGGAGCACGACGTCAGCGGATCGCGCGAGGAGATCCTCGCGACCGGCAAGGTGACCGCGGAGGACTTCGACCGCGCCGCGGCGATGGCCATGAAGCTCTTCGCCGCGGGGCAGGCCGCGTGCGCGGCGCGCGGGTTGATCCTGGTCGACACGAAGTACGAGCTCGGCAAGACGCGCGACGGGCGCATCCTCGTCATCGACGAGATCCACACCCCCGATTCGTCGCGCTTCTGGGAGATGTCCACCTACGCCGAGCGCTTCGCCCGCGGCGAGGATCCGGAGCCGCTCGATAAGGATTTCGTCCGTCGCTACTACACGGGCCTCGGCTACCGCGGAGACGGCGATCCCCCTCCGCTCACCGACGAGGTCCGCGTGGGGGCCGCGAAGCGCTACGTGGAGGCGTACGAGCGGATCACGGGCGAGCCGTTCGTCCCGAACACCGACGAGCCGCTCCGGCGGATCGCGAACAACGTCCTTGGAATGGGGAGCGTCGAATGAAGGCGACCGTGCTCGTGCGCTTGAAGACCGAGGTGCTCGACCCGCAGGGAGACGCCGTGCGCCGCGCGCTCGGGAAGCTCGGGTTCGAGGGGGTGCAGGGGGTCCGCGTCGGGAAGCTCATCGAGATCGAGATCGACGAGAAGATCCACACCGAGGCGAAGGCGGAGCTGGCGAAGCGCCTCGCGAAGATGGCGGACGAGATGCTCGCGAACCCGGTGATCGAGGATTACGAGGTCGTGCTGCCGAAGTAGCGGCGTGGCTGCGACCGTCTACCGCTCGACCAGCATCGCGATCCCCTGCCCTACCCCGATGCACAGCGCCGCCATCCCGCGCTTCGCGTTCCGTGCCGCCATCGCGTGCACGAGCGTCCCCAGGACGCGACACCCGCTCGACCCGATCGGGTGACCGAGCGCGATCGCTCCGCCGTTCACGTTCACGCACGCCGGATCCAGCTCGAGCCCCCGCACGCACGCGATCGACTGCGCCGCGAACGCCTCGTTCAGCTCCACGAGCTCCAGATCGCCGACGCGCCATCCTGCGCGGGCGAGCGCTTTCTTCCCGGCGGGGATCGGCCCTTCGCCCATCAGGTTCGGCTCCACTCCCGCCGTCGCGAACGCCACGACCCGCGCCAGCGGCTCCACCTTCGCCGCGCGCACCATCTCTTCGCTCGCCACCATCACCGCGCTCGCGCCGTCGTTCAGCGGAGAGCTGTTCCCCGCCGTCACGGTCCCCCCTTTTCGAAACACGGTGGGGAGCTTCGCGAGCGCCTCGATCGTCGTGTCGGGGCGGGGTGACTCGTCGGTCGTGAAGGGGACCGACTCTCCCTTCTTCTGAGCCACGGGGACGGGGACGATCTCGCGCTGGAACGCGCCGCGCGCGAGCGCTTCGCCGGCCTTCCTCTGCGACGCGACGGCGAAGTGATCTTGCTCCTCGCGCCCGATCTTCCACTTCTCGGCGACGTTCTCGGCCGTCTCCCCCATCGACTGGAGCGGGAAGCGCGCGGCCATGACCGGGTTCTCGAAGCGCCAGCCGAGGGTCGTGTCGAAGATCGCCGGCGGTGTGCGGTCGAACGCCTCGGGGCTCTTGCGCATCGCGAACGGCGCGCGCGTCATGCTCTCGACCCCACCGGCGACGACGACGTCGGCGTCCTCGGTCCAGACGCGCCTCACCGCGTCCGCGACCGCCTCGAGCCCCGACCCGCAGAGCCGGTTCACCGTCACCGCCGGCACTTCGTACGGGAGCCCCGCGAGCAGCCCGGCCATCCGCGCAACGTTGCGGTTGTCCTCCCCGGCCTGGTTGGTCGCGCCGAAGACCAGGTGGTCGACCTGGCTCCCGAGCGCCGCGTTCCGCCTCACGATTGCGCTGACCATGAGCGCGGCGAGATCGTCGGGGCGGACCGTGGAGAGAGCTCCCTTGTAGCGGGCAATCGGAGTGCGGACGGCATCGACGATGTAGGCGGCGCGCGCGCTGTTCATGGTCGTGCATTTAGCACGGCCAAACTCATCGCGGGCGAGCGCGCGGGTGCGCTACTTCGGCTCTGCGACGCCGTCTTTCCAGCGATAGAAGCCCTCGCCGGTCTTCTTCCCGAGCTTGCCTGCGCGGACCATCTGACGCAGAAGCGACGGCGCGCGAAACTGCTCGCCGACCTCCTTGTGCAGGTGATCGAGGATCGCGAGGCGCACGTCGAGCCCGACGAGATCGGTCAGCTTGAGTGGACCCATCGGGTGGCGGTAGCCGAGCTCCATGGCGCGGTCGATATCGACCACCCCCGCGACGCCCGACTCGAGCATCCGGATCGCCTCCGCTCCGAGGATCACCCCGAGGCGGCTCGTCGCGAAGCCGGGCGTGTCGCGCACCACGATCGGGGTCTTCCCGATGGCGCGCGCGAAGGCGAGGGCGCGCTCCACGCTCGCGTCGCTCGTCCCGAGCCCGCGCACGATCTCGAGGAGCTCCATCACCGGCGGCGGGTTGAAAAAGTGGAGGCCGATCGTCCGCTCGGGCGCGCCGATCCGGACCCCGAGCTCGGTGATCGACAACGACGATGTGTTCGACGCGATCAGCGCGTCGGGCGCCGCCACCGACATCGCCACACGTAGGAGCTCACACTTGAGCGCCATGTCCTCGGGGACCGCCTCGATGACGACGCTCGCCCCTTCGCACGCCCGTTTGAGGTCCGGAGCCGAGGATAGCCGCTCGATCGTCGCCGCGCGCGCGGCGGGCTCGAGCTTCCCCTTGGCGACGAGCTTCTCGAGCTGCGCACCTATGGCCGCCAGTGCCTGCGAGACTCGCTCGGGGGCGACATCGTGCACGCGGGTGGGGAAGCCTGCCGCCGCGGTGACCTGGGCGATGCCCTGGCCCATTGTCCCGGTTCCGAGAACGCAGATTGTCTGTGTGGTCACGGACGCAGAATAGGCACGCAGGCGGCGCGCGCGGAAGTAGGCTTGCTAGGGATAATGGCCTCCTTGGAAGGAACGGTCGGGTGAGGAAAATCCTTCTCGTCGACGACAGCGCGAGCGCCCGCCACATCCTGGCGGCGCGCCTGCGAGAGCAGGGCTACGAGGTGACCGACGCACCCGACGCGGCGACGGCCGCGGAGCTCGCGCTCGCCAACCCCCCGCACGCCGTCGTGACCGATCTCTGGATGCCGGCGATCTCGGGCCTCCAGCTTTGCCGCCTCCTCAGGGCCGAAGCGGCGACCTCTTTGGTGCCCATCGTGCTCCTCACCGCCTCCGACGATCGCCGCTCCCGGTTCTGGGCGCGATGCGCCGGCGCGACGGCGTACGTCACGAAGACCGAGATCGAAGAGCTGAAGCGGATCCTTGCCGAGGTGACGAAGGAAGGTGAGACCTATCCACCCCCCGCTCCCGTTTCGCGCACCGAGCCGGGACGGGTCCAGGAGCGGCTCTCCGCGCTCCTCGACACGGCGCTCTACGAGTCCACGATCGCCGGGGAAATTCGCGCGCTCGCGCACACCGATGGCGATCTCCAGCGGCTCTTCCGAGAGCTGGTCCGCGTCGCTTCCGACGTCGTCAGCTACCGATGGCTCGCCGTGAAGACGACCTCATCTGACGGCGAGTCGCTCGTCCTCCTTCACGCGAACGCTTCGACCCGGGCTGCCGCCGAGGAGGAGGCGCGGGTCGCCCTGGAAGCGAACGGGGACGTCTCGGCATGGGCGATCGAAGACGATCGCGCGCTCACGGGCGCGCGGCACGGAGCGCCAATCGTTCACCCGATCAAGTTCGGGAGCCTCGAGCTCGGGACGATCGCGCTCGGTCCCAACCCTCGCGGCGCATCGAGCGAGGACCGCAAGCTCGTGGAGCTCCTCTCCACCGAGCTAGGGGGGCCGCTCCGGATGGCCGCGCTCATCACGGAGGCGCGCTATCTCGCGGCGACCGACTCCCTCACTGGTCTCATGAACCGGCGCGCGTTCATGCAGGCAATGGACCGGGAGCGCTCGCGCGCGGTCCGGCACACCCTCCCGCTTTCGCTGCTCATGCTAGACGTAGACCACTTCAAGCGCGTGAACGACACCCACGGCCACGACGCCGGGGACGCCGTTCTGCGCGGGATCGCCGTCGTGCTCATGAAGATCGCGCGCAAGAGCGACTTCGTCTCGCGCTGGGGGGGCGAGGAGTTCGTCGTCGCCTTGGCGCAGACGGCGGAAGGGGGGGGACGCGTCGCTGCCGAGAGGGTGCGGCGGGCCGTCGCGGAGACCCCCTTCACGCTCCCCAACGGAGAGACCATCCATGCCACCGCATCGGTGGGGCTCGCCAGCGCGACGGCGCAGATCAACCTCGACGAGCTGATCGCCCGCGCCGACCGGGCGCTCTACACCGCGAAGGCTCGCGGTCGTAACCGCGTGGAGCACGGCTAAGCGGGGCTAGCTTCGCGCGCCTCCGGCTCCGGCTCCGGCTCGCGTTTGCCTTCGTCCGCGGGGGCGCTCGCGAGCGCTCCGCCACATTCGCAGGTCGGGGGTACGTGAGCCTTGTGATAGACGCGCTCGCAGCGCGGGCAGACGCGGGCGTCGGGCTCGAAGGCGATGATCGTCCCGCTGGCGGCGCAGCGCTTCCCCACGACCTGCACGGGGTCGAGCGTCAGGCTCTCGCCCGCGTCGGTTCGCGCTTCCGGGAGGGTGATCTCGTCCCCCACGTTCGCGACCTTCGGAATACGCGCGCGCGCCTCGCGGACGATCCACGCGGCCGCTTGTGGGTGGCTCTTCAGTCGCGCAAGGACGACGAGAGTTCCCCCGGTCTCGTCGCGCCCCCTCACGGCGATCCCCCCGCTCTCCCCGTCGTAGGCGATGCTCTCGACCCCGTGCCACGGGATCCGCTGGAGCGGCTGGGTCCCGAAAAGGCCGCCTCGCTCCGTCCCGATCCCGCCGTCCCCCACGCGAATGAGCGGGTCGCCGCTCGTCCCGACCCAGATGGCCACCCCGAGAACTACGGCGCCGCCCGCCAGGAGCCACCACCCGAAGGGGAGCGAATCCTCGACCCCGGTGAAAAATACGCGCCCCCACTGAGCCCAAAACCCGGCGCCCAGGGCCACGGCGCCTGCGCCCCCGAGCAGGGCCACGAGAGCCGGGCTGGTCGTCGTCTGTGGGAAAAAACGGCGTTCGCGCCGCTCTTGCTTGGGACTTCTAGGCTTTTTTCCCTCTCTTGCCATGGCCGGGCCGACCATAGTCGGCACTCTGCGCATGATCTAGGGCCTGTCTTAATGAGCGTGCCTTGCGGCAAAGGTTGGCGTAGGTTCCGCGACCGTTGCCCCGGCGTGGCAGGGGAGTGCCGTTCTTTTTGGGAGGTCCTGAAGATGCGTCCGATGACTCTGTTGGCGTCAGTTCTCTTCACGTCGTTGGTCGTGGCCACTGTTGAAGTGGGCTGCAGCAGTGACGACAACAGCAACCAGGCGCTCACGCCTTTCGACAGCGGTACGGTCACCACGCCCGAAGCATCGGTGGGCGCGGGTCCTGTCACCATCGCCGTCGTCGGTGGCGGTGTCGTCGTGAGCGCGGACGGGACTCCCCAGGATGGCGGGCCGAACGGGTTCGTCGGCGCAGACGGCGGCTCTCCCATCGTGGACTGCCCGTCGTCGTGTACGGCGCCGCAGGGGATCGTTCTCTACGCCGTACCGACCCAGGGGAACGTCTTCTACGCGTGGTCCGTTCAGGGCTCCGAGGGGGGCGCGGTCACCAGCACGAACAACAGCATCCAGGTCTCGGCCGGCACCGGCACGCCGCTCACCGCGACGTTCGTGCCGAACATCAACGGCCTCGACGCGGCTGTCCCCCCGTCGTCGACTCCCGACGCCGGTTCCGGCGGCGGCTGATCTCCGCTCGCACGCGGTCGCCACGCACCGCGCGAATCGACCTCGCGCGGTGACGTCCGTCACGTCTTCACGTCATTGACGCGACTCAGGCGAGCTTTGCCAGCTCGTCGTAGAGGTACGCCGCGCTCTTGATCCCGAGGTGGTAGTTCTCGAGATCGAGCCACTCGTTCGGCGCGTGCGCGTTCTCGTCCGGCTGACCGAATCCCATGAGCAGGCAAGGCTTCCCCGTCGCGTCCGCGATCGTCCGGACGAACGGGATCGATCCCCCCTCACGAATGAAGACCGTCGGCCGCCCGAAGGCCTGAGCGAACGCCCGCTTTGCCACTTCGAAGACGGGATGATTCGTCGGCGCAAGATAAGGGCGCCCGCCGTGGAGGTACTTCACCGTCACGCGAACCCCCGGCGGCGCGATCGCCTTCAGGAACTCCCCCACCTTCCGCTCGATCTCCTCCGGCTCCTGGTGCGGAACGAGCCGGCAGCTGATCTTCGCTCGCGCGCGCGCCGGGATGATCGTCTTGGCCCCCTCCCCCTGGAAGCCCCCCTCGATGCCGTTGCAATCGAGCGTCGGGCGCGCCCAGACGCGCTCGAGGGTCGAGTAGCCCTTCTCGCCGAAGGGGGCCGGTGATCCCGTCGATGCGAGCCACTCCTTCTCGTCGAACGGGAGGCCGGTGATCTCGGCGCGCTCTGCTTTGGTGAGCTCGACGACGTTCTCGTAGAAGCCGGGGACGAGGATCCGCCCGTCGTCGTCGTGGAGCCTGGCGATCATTCTCGCGAGCGCGTTCACGGGGTTCGTGACGCCGCCGCCGAACGATCCGGAGTGGAGGTCCGTCTTCGGTCCATCCACCTGCACCTCGAGGTACATCAAGCCGCGCAGTCCGACGCAGAGCGACGGGATGCCGCGCCCGAACATCGCCGTGTCGCTCACGCAGACGAAGTCGGCCGCGAGGTCCGTCGCCTTCGCGCGCATGAGCGGGTCGAGGTTCTCGCTGCCGATCTCCTCCTCCCCTTCGACGATGAGCTTCAGGTTGATCGGAAGCTTGCCGCGCGTCTTGATGAACGACTCGATCGCCTTCGCGTGGATGTGGACCTGCCCCTTGTCGTCGACGACCCCGCGTCCCCACATCCGCCCTTCCCGAATGGCCGGCTCGAAGGGCGGAGAGATCCACTCACCGAGCGGATCGACGGGCTGCACGTCGTGGTGGCCGTAGACGAGGAGCGTGGGCTTGCCCGGGGCCTGAAGCCACTCCGCGAAGACGGCGGGGTGCCCTTTCGTCGGCCACATCTCGACGCGGTTCGCACCGAGCGAGCGCAGATCGCGCATCAGGAACTCGGCGTTCTTGACCATGTCTGCGTTGTGGAGCGGATCGCTCGAGATGGCGGGGATCTTCACCCACTCTGCGAGCTCCGAGACGAAGCGTGCGCGGTTCGCGTCGATGTATCCGAGGACGTCTTTCATGATGGCTTCCTTCGTCTCGCGTCTTGAGTGCCGTGTCTAGCTCCAGCCCGCGGTCTGGTCACCGGTCGCCGGTCGCCTGGCGTCACTTGGCGAGGAGCACGAGCGCGTCGCGCACGAGCTCGGCCATCGGCGTCCCGTCGAGCCGCCCTTCGAGCGACCCCACCGCTCGCTCGGCCTCCGCTGACCGGTACCCCATGTTGACCAGCGCGGAGAGGAGCGCGTCGCGCGGGGTCGACGTGCGCGCCGCCCCCTTCGTCGGCGACGCGGTCGGGGGCTCCGCGGAGAGGATCGGTAGCTTGTCCCGGAGCTCGAGCACGAGGCGCTCTGCGGTCTTCTTCCCGATGCCCGGGACGTCCGTGAGGCGCTTCACGTCCTTCGTCGCGATCGTGCGCGCGAGCTCCACGGCGGGGAGCGCGCTCAGGACCGAGAGCGCGGTCTTCGGCCCGACGTTGGGGATCGCGATGAGTGTGCGGAAGGCGAGCCGCTCGCTCGCGCTGGCGAAGCCGAAGAGCGTGATCTGGTCCTCGCGGACGTGCGTGTGGACATGAAGCGTCGCGCGCCCGTCCGGCTCGCGCTTCGCGCGTCCTACCGTGCCCTGCGGGACGAGGAGCTCGTAGCCGACGCCGCTGACGTCAACGACGAGCGCGCCGCTCTCGTCGTCCTCCAGCGGCACACCCGTGAGCCGCCCGATCATGCGCGGAACGTTAGCATGGGCCCGCGCACGGCTTTCTCAGTCGTCCCCCGCGTCGGCCCCAGCGTCGAAGGGCGCTGCCGAGTCCGTGCCCGCGTCGCTCCCCCCCTCAGGCGTGCTGCTCGCGTCGGGCGTTACGCCGGAGTCCTCGGTCGCTCCAGCGTCCGGGACGTCGCTCAAGGCCCCCTGGGCGACCCACCCGCGGACGGTGTCCAGCTGTGTTGAGAGGAGCTGGGGACCCCCTTGCGGCATCAGCTCGGCGCAGGTGGTCGTCGTGCAGCCCGCGAGGTTGCACGCGTCGCCGTCGATGCGGCGGAGAAGAAAGCTGTTCGTCGGATCGCCCGGCTTGATGCGGGCCATCGTCGGGTACTCGGTCGATTGCACGTTGACGATGTTGGCGTAGACGCTCGCCGGGCTCCCGCCCAGGTACATGCCCCCGGAGGGGGCCGACAGCGAGCCGTGGCACGACGCGAACGCGCAGCTGGTCGAGAGGATCGGGAAGACGTCGGTCGTGAAGCTCTCCGTGGGAGAGGCCGGGTTGAAGCTGGAAGGGGGAACGTATGTAGGTGGACAGGCCGAACCGTCGGATTCGCCGCCCGGCGAGGTCGAGTTGTTGCTGCTGCACGCGGCGAAGGTGGCAGAGCCGGCCGCGGCGAGAACCGCGAGCGTAAGAAAATGACGAGAAGCCCGGAGAACCATGTCCGCTTCCTTGCCTCGGGAACGCGCTGCTCGACCAGGAAAAAGTTCGAGGGGCTTGCTTTCTCGGCCGACGCCCCGTTCTTACGAGAAAACAGGGGGAGCGGGGTCCGCCTGACGTCGCGCGGAGGGGGCGGCGATTGGGGCGGCGTGGCGCACAGCGTCTTTTTTGTTGTGTTACGCCGCCCCACTCGGCTAGGTACCGCGCCCTGGAGATGGATAACATGCGAACCCTGAAGCTCCTTGCTCTCGCCCCGTTTGCTATCGCCCTCGCCTGCGGCGGGAGCGACAAGCCGGCCCAGTCCCCCTCGTCCTCCGAATCCGATGGCGGCGCGGCGCCGGCAGCTCCGGCGGATACCTCGTCTGCGGCTCCGGCGGCGTCGTCGGCCGCTCCCGCGGAAACAGCTGCGGCTCCCACCCCCGCCCCGGCTGACACCTCCACCGTGGACGCTGGCGCCCCCGCCTCGTCCGAGACGCCGGACGCCGGCCCCAAGAAGAAGGGCAAGGGCAAGGGCAAGAAGAAGGCTCAGTGAGCTTTCGCCGGGCGCTCCGCTCGAGACTGCGCTAGGCGCGGCTCGAGCGAGTGCTCAGTTGCCGTTTCCCGGTAACGACAGACTACGCGGCGTGAGGGCTCTCCGGAGCGACCTCACGTCGCGTTACGTCTTTTGTTCGTTCTCCTTCGACTCAGCGTGGGGCAAACCAGCGCAGCTGGTCGCACGAACGCGGCCTAGGTGAACTCTTCAATCGAGCCCGCCCCTTCGCGCACGATGGCCGGCGGTATTCGCGTCAGGTCGATCACCGTCGTTGGCACCATCCCCCCGGCGCCGCCGTCGAGAACGAGCGAGAGCCCGTGGAAGTCCACGTCGATCTCGTGCGGGTCGACGTACGGCTCCCCACCGTGCTTCTGCGCCGTCGTCGAGATGACTGGCCGTCCAAGCTCCCGCGTGATGGCCCGGATGACCTCGCTGTTCGGGATACGGATGCCGATCGTCTTCCGCTTCGTCTGGACGAGCTTTGGCACTTCGCGCGTTGCCTGCAGGATGAAGCAGTAGGGGCCGGGTAAGAAGTGCCGCAGCACGCGGTAGTGCACGTTCTCGACGATCGCGTAGTGAGCGATGTCGGAGAGGTCGGGGCAGATGAACGCGAGCGGGTGGGCGCGGTCCATCTCCTTGATTTGGTAGAGCCGGTCCGTCGCCTTCTTGTTCGTGAGGTCGCAGCCCAGGCCGTAGACGGTGTCGGTCGGGTACGCGATCACCTCGCCCGCTTGCAGCGCTTCGACTGCGCGGCGGATCTTCCGCGGCTCGGGGTGGTCGGGATTGACCGAGAGGATCACGATTGCCGGGCCACTTAGCACGCCCAACGCGCCGAACGCGCGCTCCTTTTCGGGGCGAATAAGCCTTGGGAACGCTACGTTAGCGCCTTCGATGGTGCTCGCAGACGTCCCGACGTGGTTTCTGCGCGGGGTCGCGATCGCATTCGGGCTCATCTGGGGGAGCTTCCTCAACGTCGTCATCTACCGCGTCCCGCGCGAGATGAGCGTCGTCCGCCCCCCGTCGCACTGCCCCGGTTGCGGCAAGCCCATCGCCGCGTACGACAACATCCCGGTCCTGTCCTACCTGCTTCTCGCGGGTCGGGCCCGCTGCTGCAACGTACGCCTCAGTCCGCGCTACCCCCTCGTCGAGCTCATCGGAGGGGCGCTCTCGCTCGCCATCCTCGAGCGCGTCATCCTCCCGGCCCCCTGGGCCCCCCTCGGGCGCGCTCTGGCCATCTACGCATCGGACTTCGCCCTCTCCATGGCGCTCGTCGCCGCGGCGTTCATCGACGCCGAGCACATGTACCTCCCGGACTCGATCACGATCGGCGGCGCCCTCCTCGGCCTCATGACCGCGACTCTTCGCGGCGTCTCGTGGAAGGAGTCCCTCATCGGCGCCGCGGCCGGGTTCATCGGCACGTGGCTCCCGTTCATCGTGATCTACAAGTGGATCCGCGGGCGCGTCGGTATGGGCCTCGGCGACGCAAAGTTGATCATGCTCGCGGGGGCATGGTTCGGCTGGATCGGCATCGTGTTCAGCCTCCTCGCCGGGGCCGTGCAGGGGACGTTCACCGCGATCGCGATCCTCCTCGTGAAAGGAAAGATCGAGGAGCCCGAGGCAGTCGTCCGCGATCGCGAGGAGCTTCAGAAGGCGGCGGCGGAAGGGGACGAAGAGGCGAAGCGCGCGATCGAGGAAGATCCGCTCGCCGTCCCGCAAGCAGAAGGGATCGGGCAGTCACGGCTGCCGTTCGGTCCGTTCCTGATCCTCGGGATATTGGAGTACCTGCTCGCCGGCGAGCAGATCGTCGCCTGGTACTCGCGGCTCCTCGCGCGGGAGTGACGGCCGCTACGCGTTACGCGTTGCGCTTGTCGATCGCGACGTACTGGCGGAGCGTCGGTCCCGTGTAGATCTGGCGCGGCCGCCCGATCTTCGTCGTGGGATCCTCCATCATCTCCTTCCAGTGCGCGATCCACCCGGGGAGTCGCCCGAGCGCGAAGAGCACCGTGAACATGTTCGTCGGGAAGCCCATCGCCCGGTAGATGATGCCCGAGTAGAAATCGACGTTCGGGTACAGCTTCCGCTCGATGAAGTAGCTGTCCTGGAGCGCCGCTTCTTCGAGCGACTTGGCGATGTCGAGGAGCGGGTCTTTGACGCCGAGCTTCGCGAGCACCTTGTCGGCCGCCGTCTTGATGATCTTCGCGCGCGGGTCGAAGTTCTTGTAGACGCGGTGGCCGAAGCCCATGAGGCGGAAGTTCGAATTCTTGTCCTTCGCGAGCGCGACGTACTTCTTCACGTCGCCGCCGTCGGTGTGGATGGCCTCGAGCATCTCGAGCACTTCCTGGTTGGCGCCGCCGTGGAGCGGCCCCCAGAGCGCACAGATGCCGGCGGAGACGGACGCGAACAGGTTCGCCTTCGAGCTCCCCACCATGCGCACGGTCGACGTCGAGCAGTTCTGCTCGTGGTCGGCGTGGAGGATGAGGAGAAGGTTCATGACCTTCTCGAGCTCGGGATCGACCTCGTACGGCTCCGCGGGGACGCTGAACATCATGTTCAGGAAGTTCCCGCAGTACTTGAGGCTGTTCTTCGGGTAGACGAACGGCTGCCCGATCGACTTCTTGTAGGCGAACGCCGCGATCGTCCGGACCTTCGAGATGAGGCGCGCGATCGTGACGTCGACCTGCTGCTTGTTCTCCACGTCGAGCGCGTCCGGGTAATACGTGCCGAGCGAGACGACCATCGCGGCGAGGACCGCCATCGGGTGCGCCCCCGAAGGGAAGCCTTCGAAGAAGTGCTTCATGTCCTCGTGGATGAGGGAGTGGCGCGTGAGAAGGTTCGAGAAGTGCTGGAGCTGCGCTTCGGTCGGGAGGTTCCCGTAGATGAGGAGGTACGCCGTCTCCACGAACGTGGACTGCTCGGCGAGCTGCTCGATCGGTATGCCGCGGTACCGCAGCACGCCTTTCTCGCCGTCGAGGTAGGTGATCCCGCTCTTTGTCGACGCGGTGTTCATGAACGCCGGGTCGAGCGTCACCATCCCCGTCTTCGCTCGGAGCTGCTGGATGTCGATTGCGCGTTCGTTCTCGCTGCCGATGACGATCGGCGCTTCCAGAACCGCGGTGCCTGCTTTGATCTCCGCCTTCTCGCTCACGTGTGCCTCCAGGGGGCGTCGGAAACCGGAACATAGCGTCACCGGCGACCGGGAAGATAGGGCCAGCTCGGCTACATTGAAGTGGCCGCGATCATTCCCTGGGGGCTGTTCTTGCTCGCCTTGCTTGCCTTGCTCGCCCGGAATGCTCCGGCCGCGAGGAGCGCGAGGACGGGCGTTACGACGACGTGGTAACGATCTTCACCGAAAAAGACGACGTGGGTTAGCACGGTCGTCGCAAGCAGCGCGGCCGGCAGCCGGAGCGCCCAGGGCCAGGGTGGGGAGCCCGCGAGCGGGAGCCACGGGAGCACGGTCGCGACGAGAACGAGGGGCCAGAACGTAGGCGCCTGGGCCGTGAGCGCCAGCGCGACCAGAAGCAGGATGCCGGCCAGGAGCCCCCCCTGGATCATCGCCGCTCGGCCTCGTCTGACGAACGCGACGCATCCGAGGGCCGCTGCGCAGACGAGCCACCGGTGTACGGATGTGGTCACGTCTCTCCCGAAGGAGCGCCTCGCCTCCGGCCAGTCGTCGGGGCGCGCCTCGTGGAGGTACTCGACCGCGAACGACTCGTGGTCGAAGGTGTAGCCGAGCTTCGCCGGTGCCAGCGCGAGCCAGTGGAGCGGGTGGGCCGCGATCTCATGAAGGCCGTACGCGAACCAGCAGCGGTCCTGCTGGACCTGGCCGGTGACCTCGCGGCAGCCGTCCGACGATCGGAGCGTCTCGAAGCGACCCGTGGCCCTGGGGAAGGCGCCGATGGCGAGGTTCCAGCCGCCGTTCGTGCTGACGAGCGCGCATCCGTCCATCACGCGGCAGTTTCGCGCCGTCCACGGGAGGATAGGCAGGAGGGCGACTGCGCAGACAGGAATGAGCGCACCCAGCGCGCGGACGGCGAGTCCGCGCGACGCGCGGCTCGGTCTACACCAGAAGCTCGGCTTCGGAGTGACGAGCAAGACCAGGAACGGGACGCACAGCAGAGCCTGCGGCCGGACGAGCGCGGCGACCCCGAGGACGATCGCCCCGAGCATGACTCCGCGAATGGGCTTCGCGTCGCGGACGGCGATCCAGAACGCGAGCAGGGTCAGGAGCGCAGCCAGCGGCTCCGTCATCACGAGCGCCGCGTACAGGATCATTCCCGGATGAAGCGCCACGATGAGCCCCGCGATCCGTGCCCGCCCCCGCGACAACCCTTCCCTCGCGAGGAGCCACGTCATGACGGCCAGCGCCGCCCCCGTGAGCGAATCGATCACCGCCGCGACCGACTGCGACGCGCCGAGCACGCGATAGAAGATCGCGAGGAAGGCGCTGTAGCCGACCGGATAGTGGCACCACGGATGCCACACCGTGTGCCCCCCCACGACGAGGTCGTCGGAGTACCCGAAGCCGTCGGCGATCCGTCGCGCGGCAAAGTCGTAGTAATGGCCGTCCCACACGGGCTCGCCGCTCCACCGCAGCGCGACGTAGAGCCGCGGTGCGAGCGCGACGGCGAAGAGCAGCAGACCGAAGAGCGAGTCGTCTCGCGTGCCCTGCTCTCTCGAGGCAGTCCCGCTGGCCCCGCTCGCGCTCAGTCGGCCCCCTTCCCCGATTCGGTCGCGGCCCGCATGCGCCGCAGATAGGTCTTTTGCACCTGCGCCGGGTCGAGCCGGAGAAACTTCGCGACCTCGGAGAGAAATCCGCGCACGTAGACGACCGCTGGCAGGTCGCCGAAGCGCTCCTCTTCCAGCGCAGCGAGGTGCGTTCGGCCGATCTTCGTCCGGGCGACGATCTCGCCCAGCTCGATCCCTTGCGATTCGCGCACCTTGCGAAGAAGCGCGCCCGTGAAGTCGGTGTCGGGGCCGATTTCCCGCGCGAGCTCCCCCTGGAGCATGATTTGCTCCGCGGCTAGCGCCGGACGCACCGCGCGCGCACCGACCGCCGCCGGCTCGTCCTGCTCGGGGAACGTGGAGAGGTCATAGGCTCGGCGCCGGATCGGGTCGAGCAGGGTGTCGTAGGCTTCGTCGAGCCGCCCCTGCTCGCTCTTCAGTTGGGTGTCGGTCAAGAGGGAGGACGTCGCCAGCCCCCCCGCGGAGTAGACCTCGCGCTGCCGCTTGTAGGCGCGGCGCGCCTCTTCGTCGTTCGCCGAGCGGGTGATTCCGAGCACCGTGTAGTGGGTGGGGGGATCCAGCGGGAGCGCGGGGGGGGCGCTTGCGCGATCGCCGCGGAGCGTGCCGAGGGCGAGGACGCGCCGCGCGATCCGCTCGATGTTGCGCGCTGCCTTGCTCGTGGGGGCGTCGACCAGGAGCGGCTTGTTGCGGCGGACGGTGAGCCAGACCGTGTCGTCGTGCTCGATGTGGCCGATCTCGTCGAGGCGGAGGCCGTAGTGTCGCCACGTGAGCCCGCTCATCCATGCGCCCAGCTCGAGGTCGGTGCGCACGCGCGTCTGGTTCACCACGAGCGCGTGCCGCAGGCGGTTCGCCTCGCTCCACGCGATCTCCCCCAGCGCGCGGTCGATCTTCGAGAGGGCTCGCACGAGGTCTAGCGGCGATGGGAGACGGCCGAGCTCCCGGAGCGCGCGGTCGAGGAGGTGAACGCGGAATCGGTCGCGGACGATCGACTTTCGCAGGTGACGCCGGAACGAAGCGCGCAGGTACCGGTACGTCGTCTCGATCGCGGGGGGCTCGGGCACGGTCACGCAGAGGGCGACGTCGGCCGCCGCCATGATGTCGAGCGCAAAGGCGCCGTGTCCCGGACCCACGTCGATGATCAAGTACTCCGCCGGGAGCGCTCGGAGGCGCCCGAGCCATCGCAGCTTGCGCCCGGCGCGCAGAGCCAGCGGCGGCTCCACGGCGTCGTGCGGGGCCGGGAGGATCGACAGGCCCGGAATCGACGTGGCCACGAGCGACTGCGTAAGCGCCGCGAGATCGTCGGGCTCCGGCGCGGACGACGCCGCGACGCCGAAGTGCGCGTGGAGGTTCCCCCCGGTGGCGTCCCCGTCGACCAGCACGACGCTCTTTCCGAGCTGCGCGAAGTACACGGCGAGATTCCCTGCCACGAGGCTCTTGCCCACGCCCCCGCGCCCCCCCCCGACCGCGATGACCCGCCGTACGCGGATCTCACCCGGCGCTTCGATCGGCTCGTCAGGGTACTGGCTGCTCCCCGCCTCGGTGCTCTCCGCCTCGTCCCCGGAAGGGTCGTTCGAGGTGTCGTCCCCCACCGTTCAACCGATCCCGTGCGGCGTTCGCGCGCGGCGGAGGAGGCCGAAGATCCGCGCCCCGAGCTCGGGAGCCCGGAACGGCTTCGCCACGTAGTCGTCTGCTCCGCTCGCGAAGGCGTCCACGATGTCTTTCGAGGAGCTGTGCGCGGTCAGAAACAGGACCGGAATCGTGCTCAGCGTCGGCTCCGCGCGGATCTTCCGGCACAGCTCGAGCCCCGTCATTCCGGGGAGGCTCCAGTCGAGGACGAGTAGGTCGTAGTGCTTCTCGCGGGCCCGCTCGAGCGCGTCCTCGGCGGTCGTCGCGGGCTCGACGATGAGCCCCACCGCTTCGAGCATGGCTCCGACGACATCGCGAATGTCCGGGTCGTCGTCCACCAGCAAGACGCGCGCGCTCATCGCGGCGGGCATGCGACCCGACGCCGTGGGGATCTTCGAGCCCGAGGGGCGTGGCGACGGGTGCGGAGTCTTCATCTCCTTGGGCACGGCGGGGGGGGCGGGAGCCACGTTGCTGAACTGCGTCGGGTCGATGTCGGCGCTCGAGTCGAGGTTGACCGGGATCGAGTCGATCGGGATAGCCGCAGGGGCGACGGGGGCCGCCACCCTGAGCTTCTCGCTCTTCGCCTCCGAGAACGTGTGCAGCCGCTCCCAGTCTCGCCGCTCGAACGCGAGCCAGACCGTGCCGTCCCCCTTGTCGAGCCCGCGCGCAGCCGAGGCGGTGGCCCGACGCCGCTCTCCGATCTCGAAGATCGCCAGGACCCACTCGCTGTCGGCGACCGACTCCCCTTCGGGGAGGGGGAGCTCCTGGTCGTGCTCCCCTAGGGCGCGCGAGAAGGAGAACAGGTCATCGAAGCGGTACGGGATGCTCCGCAAGGTACGGGGAAGCTACCTTCTCGACAGGGGTTACGCAAAGCCTCCCCGCGCTCCAACACCGGGTAGCGCGGCGCGCGGCGTCCGACTAAGCTCCGCGCGCCGATGACGGGTTTTCAAGCTGCGAGCGCCATTTTCCTCCTCACCTTCGGTTCCGTGGGCTCCACGTGCCATGGGCAGCAGTCCGCAGGCTCCGGCGAGCCCGCCGCGAAGGATCCGAACGGCTCCGACGTGAGCCTCCCCGGCGTGGACACGAGCATGCTCACGCCGCGCGAGAAGCGGGAGTGGAGCAACTACGTCACGGAGCTCATGGCGCCGTGCTCCGATACGCCGGTCTCCGTCGCTCAGTGCGTCCAGGAGAAGCGAAACTGCTCCAAGTGCGTGCCGGGGGCGAAGTACGTCCTGCGCGGCGTGCGCGACGGCATGTCGCAGGAGCAGATCGAAAAGAGCTACCACAACCGATTCGACGCTGACCGCGTGAAGAACGTGCTCCTCGACGGCTCGCCGGAGAAGGGGCCGAAGGACGCGCCGGTCACGCTCATCGAGTTCGCCGACTTCGAGTGCCCCTTCTGCGCGATGGAAGCGCCCGTGCTCGAGAAGATGTGGCAGGGGCACCAGAGCAACGTCCGCTTCGTCTACAAATACTTCGTCATCGCGGCGCACCCGCACGGCGAGTCGGCGGCCCGCGCGGCGATAGCAGCAGGAAACCAGGGGAAGTTCTGGGAGATGCACGACGCGCTCTTCGCGAACCGTGACCACCTGGAGGGGGCCGACATCGACAGCTACGCGAAGGCGATCGGCCTCGACCTCGCGAAGTTCCACACCGACATGCAGTCGCAGGCGGCCACCGACCGGATCGACAAGGACAAGAAGCTTGGAGAGTCGCTCGGAGTGCAAGGGACGCCGACCATCTTCATCAACGGTCGCGAGTACGATCCGCACCAGGATCTGGACGACTGGGTGAACATGGAGCTCCAAGCGGCGGCCGTGCCGACGACGACCGGCGCCCCCACCCCGTCCGCCGCGGCGCCGAAGAGCGCGAAGAAGTGAGCAAGTGAAGAGGAACGCGCGATGAAGTCGGTCGTCGTCGACGGGTGCGGCTGTTTCCCGACGGGCCGGCTCTATCCTGGCATCGCGCACCTGTTGCGCTCCGTGGTGCGTGGGCTGGTCGAGGAGTTCGCTCAGGACATGGCGTGGCACGACATTCCCATCGCCCTGATCGACGTTGAGACCACCGGGCGCGATGCGTCGGTCGACCGTGTCGTGGAGGTGGGGATCGTGATCGCACGGCACGGTCTGGTCACCTCCCGCTACAACTGGCTCTTGAATCCCGGGGTCGCGATCCCCGCCGAGGTCAGCGCCATCCACGGCATCAAGGACGAAGACGTGAAGGACTCTCCGCGCTTTGCCGCCGTGGCGCACGAGATCGCCGCGGCGCTCTCGGGGTGCGTGCCAGCGGCGTACAACGCGGCGTTCGATCGCGCGTTCATCGTTGGCGAGTTCGCGCGCGCAGGGGACGCCGTGAACGAGGCCACGGCAAAGAGCGCTCCTCCTGCGCTTCGCAAGGACGTGGAGTGGATCGACCCGCTCGTCTGGGCTCGTGAGATCCAGCAAGGGGAGAAGTCCCGCGCGCTGGGCGAGGTCGCGGCGCGGCTGGGCGTGAAGCTCGAGAACGCTCACCGCGCGAGCGACGACGCCGAGGCCGCGGCGCTCGTTCTGTATTCGCTGGCGCAGAGCGGGAAGATTCCGGCGGCGTACGGCGCGTTGGTCCAGGAGCAACGACGACTGGCGCTCATGCACGCGGACGAGCGGAGACGCTGGAAGCAGTTCAGCTAACCGCTACGGGACGAGAACCCGCATCTCGCCCCCGACGTCCATCGCCGCCCCCAACATCCGGTGGTGCACCCGCTTCGCCCACTTCGCCGCGTCGAGCACGATGTCGCCGGGGGAGCCCTCGTAGTCCCGCGCGTCGGCCGCGATCCGCCCTGCGACGAGCGCCGCGAACGTGCATCCTCCGCCGTGAATCGGCGGCAGCCGCAGCCGCTTCGCGCGCAGCTCGATCGCCTCCCCAGGCTCGTCGTCTCTGCCACGGATGACGAGCACGTCGATCGCCTGCGCGCCGACCATGTGCCCCCCCTTGACCAGCGCGGCCCGCGCCCCCAGCCGACAGAGCGCGAGCGCCGCATCGTGCGCCTCGCTCACGCTCGTGACACGCTTCCCAGTCAGCGCTTCGGCCTCGGGAACGTTCACCGTCACGAGCGCGGCGCGCGGCACGAGCGCTGTGCGTACGGCTCCGACGGCGCGCTCCGCGAGAAGACGCCCGCGCCCCCGCGACGGCGACATCACGGGATCCACGATCGCCGGCACCCCCTTGTGACGAGCCAGCAGCTCCCCGACCGCGCGCACGTTCGCCTCGCTCCCGAGCGCACCCGTCTTCATTGCGCGAACGCGCTGGTGGCGCATCACCTCGCGCGCCTGAGCGATCACATCTTTTGCGTGCACCGGATCGGTCGACCGGAGGCCCGACGTCGACTGGACCGTCACGACCGCGACTACCGCGCATCCGAATGCGCCCGCTGCGCCGATTCCTCGCAAGTCGGCCGCGAGCCCCGCCCCACCCCCCGGATCGAGCCCGCCGATCGCGAGCACGCAGGACTGACGACGGAGTAGCATGTCACTTCTGTCGCCCCTCCGCGCGCAGGATGCAAGGTAGGCCCACATTGACAGCGCAAATGCGCGCCTGATAACCCCGATCGAGAGGAATGCGCGCAAAGCTTCCATCGCGGGTCTCGAGAGGCTGGCGGGTCGCATGCGTCGCCCTTCCGCTGGCGTTTGCGGCTGTCGCGTATCCCCGCCTGGCGCACGCCCAATGCGTCGACGAAGAGCTCAAAGAGGAGCTCGTCGGAGGGCGCCACTACCGCGGCGTCGAGGACCGCCTCTTTACCAAGGCGTACCGCTTCGAGCTCTCCGCGATGGGGGGCTACTACGCGGCCGACCTGTATTCCTCGTTCCCGGTCGTCGGCGGCGCGTTGACGTTCCATTTCTCCGAGGATTTCGCCCTCGAGGCTAGCTACCAGTACACGCGCTTCACATCGGCCGTGACCGACACGTACGAGCGGCGTTTCCCGCAGATCTCCCTCGAGGAGAGCACCAACAAGCCCGGGAATCTCTACTTCGGCCACCTCATTTGGACGTTCGCCTACGGCAAGCTCCGCTGGATGGGGGGGGGAATCAGCCGCTTCGATTTCAACTTCGCCATCGGCGCGGGCGTGACGGACGACCAGACGGCGCAAGGGCTCACCGGGAGCGCCGGCTTCGGCACGAAGCTCTTCTTCGGCAAGTGGTTCGCGCTCCGGGCCGACTTGCGCGACCACGTGCTCCAAGAGGCGCTCGTGGGCGACGAGCACCTCGTGAACGACGTGATCTTCACGCTCGGAATGAGCGTCTTCATCCCGTTCAGCGGCTGAGGATCGCCCCGCGGCGGGCATCGCACCTCGTCTTACCGAAAACGGTGCTTGGCGAGCATGGTTCGGTGCGTGCATCCTAGTCGCCGGTGTCTGGAGAACTGGTCCGACGGTCCTTGGTGGCGGCAGGCTCGCTCGTCGTCCTCGCGATGGCGGTCGTGCACGTGGCGGTCGCTGAGCCCACGCACGCTTCTGCGAAGCACGCGAAGCCGAAGCCGGTGGTCGACGCGGGACCCGCGGGGGAAAATCCCTACGGAGACGAGCCGGCAGCCCCCGCAGGCCCGTCAGGGAGCACGTCGGGCGGCGCGAGCGCTCCGAGCGCGGCGAGCGATGCAGGCCCGCCTCCCCCGCCGATCGCGCACATCGATCTCGCGGACGGCGGGATCAAGCCCTCTCCGCTGAACCCCACCGCCGCCGAGCTCCCGCCGCAGACGACCCCTCCGGCTCCCGACTACGACAAGCTCCTCGGCGACGTCTCCGCTCTGCGCGCGCGCGTCGCCGCCGTCACCGACACGCTCTTTCGCTCGCGCGTCGCCATCTCCCTGGAGGCCGACGGCAGCCACGCGAAGATCGGGCGCCTCTCGGTCTCGCTCGACGACGGCGTCGTTTACACCGCGCCGCCGAACACCGCCTTCGAGCGCGCGACCAAGCTGTACGAGCACGGCGTCGCGCCTGGCCGCCACGCGATCATCGTGGACGTGGACCGAAAAGACGATCGCGACGACACGTTCCGTACGTCGCAGCGGTCGCGCTTCCTCGTCGACGTGCCGAAGGACCAGCAGCTCGAGGTCACGGTGGAGATCGACGACGACTCGAGCATGGGGAAGGACTTCCCGAGTGATCACAGCGGTCGCTACGACCTCCGCGTGCGCGCGAAGGCGACGGCCAAGCCCGTGAAGTAGGCACATGCGCCGCGCCGCGATCGCCGTCCTTCTCGTCGCGCTGTCCGCTCCGTCGGTCTTCGCCCAACCTCCGACGCCATCAGCCGCCGCCGCGAGCACCACGCCCGCGCCGGGCCCAGCCCCTTCTGCAGGCGCCGGAGATCCGGTCGCCCCGTTCGCCGCTGGGATGCGCGCGTACCACGCCGCACTCGCCGCTCGCCGCCTCGGCTCGCGCGAGGTGATGAGCCTCGACGACGTACGAGCCCGCCTCGCGGAGGCCGAGGAGCAAGTCGGCACGGGGCGGCTCGACGAGGCCATCGCGCGACTCATGGAGCTCGTCGAGCACCCAGGCTTCGAGCCATTCGCCGAGAACGACGAGGGGCGCGCGGTCGTGTACCTGCTCGGCGACGCTCTCGCGAGCGCGGGCGCCTATGCCCCCGCGCGCGCGTACCTGCGGCGCCTTCTCACGATGACGGGCGCGTGGGACGGTCAGGCGACCTATGCACATCGGGCCGCCAGGAGGCTGGTCGAGATCGGCCTCGAGACGGAGCGGTGGCAGCAAGCTCTCACAGACCTCGCCCCCGTTCCGCCCACTGCGCGCGAGGAGACGCGCGGTGAGGTCCTCTACGTCACCGGGCGCGCGCGCGAGGCGATGGGAGATCCCGACGGCGCGATGGCTGCCTACGCTCAGGTCCCCGGCTCGTCTCGCTTCTGGTCGCAGGCGACGTATCTGCGCGGGCTCATCAGCGTCGAGCACGGCAAGTGGAAGGACGGCGAGGATCTCTTCTGCAAGGTCGCCGATCCGAAGCGCCAAGACCGCACCGCGCCGGTCTTCGCCGACGAGCGCTTCTTCGCGGTGCGCGACCTCGCCCGACTCGCGCTCGGTCGCGTCGCGCACGAGGCCGGGCGATTCGACGACGCGCGCTACTACTACTACCTCGTCCCTCGCGACTCGGACCGCCTCGCCGAGGCCCTCTACGAAGCGGCGACGACCCGCTACGAGAAGAAGGACTACCAGGGGGCTCGCGAGCTCCTCGACGAGCTCAAGTCGCTTCAGATCCACCACCGGTACGAGGACGAGGCCTGGGTCCTCGATGCGTACATCGATCTGGCGCAGTGCAAGTTCCCCGAGGCCGACAAGAAGCTCGTCGAGTTCCTCGCGCGCTACGAGCCCGTGCGCGACGCGGCGAGGCGCGTGGCGACGGACGAGCCGCTCACTGAGGCGCTCCTTCGCGCGGCGCACGCCGGCTCCGACGCGGCGAGCACCGACATCGGCGGCGTGAGCCCGGACGCGATGCGCGCGATCGCCGCGCTCGTTCGGCTCGACCCCGAGTACGGGCGCGCAGCGCGCCGGCGTGCCGTGGCGGAGCACGAGGCGAGCGGGCTAAGACTTACGATGGGGGTCATCGCGGATACGCAGCGGAGCTTGGCGACGAATGGGGGAGTGCGCCCCGCCGCGGAGGAGAACGAAGATCCCGCCGAGCGCGCGAGCGAGGTGCGCGCCGCGCTCGATGGCGTGAAGAGGCAGGTAGCAGAGGCGGAGGCCGCGCACGCGGCACCCGATCAAGTCGCCGCGATCCAGGCCGACGCCAAGAAGCTCGAGCTTCGCCTCGCCTTCGCCAACGGCCAGCAGGCTGCGATCGAGACGGGCAGCACGGCCCAGGGGACCGATCTTCCGGACCTCCTTCGCGCCGATCAAGCGCGAGCCTCGGCGCTCTCGGTTCAGCTCGACGCAGTTCGCAGGGATCTCGCCACCGCAGAAGGAAACCTCGCGCGCGACGCGATGCACCGCCTGGACCTGCGTCTCTCGCGCCTCCTCCGCCGGGCGCGTCTCGGGCGAATCGAGAGCGTGCTCGGACGAAAGCGCGCGCTCGAGGTCGAGATCGAGGCCATCAACGCCGGCATTCTCCCGGCGGACGCGGTCGATTCGCTGAACGCCGCGCGCTACCTCCAGGACAACGAGGAGTACTGGCCGTTCGAAGGGGACGACTGGCCCGACGAGTTCGTCGGAGGCGAGTCCAAGTGAAGAGGACTTCCTGTTCAACTCTCATCTTTCTCCTCGCCGCGACGCTCGCAGAGCCGAAGGCGTTCGCCGCCGATACCCACGTGAAGGCCGCTGCGGAGCGTTCCCTCGAGCAGACCTCGAAGCCCGTCGTCGGCGGCTCGACGAACTCCGAGACGACCGCCGCGAGCGGTCCCGGCTCGCGCCCCGAGGTCAAGGGCCCTCGGATTCCCGAGGCCCTCAAGGCCCAGCTCCGCGCCCAGCTCGACGCGCGAATCGATCGCGACCTCGGGCGCATTCGGTCTCTCCGCGGCGACGCCGTCCTCCTCCTCACCACGTTCGTCAACGAGACGCCGAAGGAAGCTCCGGAGATGCCCGAGGCGCTCCTCCGGCTCGGCGAGCTCCGCTGGGAAATCGAGCGCGAGGCCTACGTCGACCGCTTCAAGAAGTGGGACGCGCTCCCGGTCGATCAGCGCGGCCCCACCCCCGCGCCGAACTTCACCCCGTCGCGCGATCTGTTCGGCCGGGTGCTCAAGGACTACCCGCAGTTCGAGGAGTACGACCTCGCGCTCTACGTCGATGGCTTCCTCGCCAGCGAACAGGGAAAGGAGGAGGAAGCGCTCGACCGCTTCGACCGCCTCCTCGCCGGCTACCCCCTCTCGCGCTTCACTCCCGACGCGCACATGTTCAAGGCCGAGGCGCTCTTCAACCAGAAGTACGACTACGCGGCCGCGCTCAAGGAGTACGAAGAGGTCCTCAAGTTCAAAGCGAACGACCTCTACGGCCTCGCCCTCTTCAAGAGCGCATGGTGCATGTGGCGCCTAGGCAACACGGACGAAGCGGCCAAGCGCTTCGTGAGCGTGTTCGAAGTGACGGACGCGCAGGGGCACAAGGTCAACGCGCAGCAGCGAAAGCAGCTCGACGAGCTGCAGAGCGAAGCGTTGAAGTACTTGGTCGAGGTCTTCACCGAAGACGAGCGGAACACGGCGAAGGACGTCTACGCGTTTCTCCAGAAGATCGGCGGCGACAAGTTCGCCGGGAAGGTCGTCCGCGCGCTCGCCGAGCAGTTCTACGACCAGGCCCACTTCGAGCGCGGCATCGAGGCCTACGAGCTCCTCCTGAAGCTCGAGCCTACGAGCCGTGAAGCCGGCAAGTGGGTCCTGTCGATCGCGAGCGGCTACAGCCAGCTCGAGGACTACCCGAAGCTGAAGGAGACCTACGAGCGGGCCATCCAGAGCTACACGGCGGGCGGCCCGTGGTCGCGCACGCAAGGGGACCCCGCGAACGTCCAGGACACGACCAAGAAGATCGAGGCGCAGCTCCGGCAGGACGCGCTGGCGCTCCACTCTCGCGCGCAGAAGGACAAGACCAGTCGCGCCGAGTACGACGGCGCCGCGAACCTCTACGGCATCTACCTCGGGCGGTTCACGAACGACCCGAACGCGTACCAGATCCACTTCTACATGGCGGAGATCGACTTCCGACACCTCGGCAAGGACGCCGACGCCGCCACGCATTACATGGCCGCCGCCAAGGGGATCCCGAACGATCAGGCGCAGCGCGACCCATTGAAGACGCTGCGGCACGACGCCATCTACAACGCCCTCGCCGCGCTCGAGCGCCTCCGCGTCGCCGAGCTCGAAGCGCGAAAGGGGAAGCCCGGCTCGCAAGAGACGCCGACCGACAAGCAGTTCGCCGAGGCGCTCGATCTCTACGCGCAGCTCTATCCGACCGACCCGGCGCTCCCCGAGCTCTTCTTCCGGCAAGGGAAGCTTTATTACGACTACGCCGTCTACGACTCGGCAGTGAAGATCTGGGGCTCGCTCATCGAGCGCTTCCCCTCGAGCCAATTCGCACAAGGGGCCGGGGAGCTCATCCTGGACTCGTTCAATCGCGCGAAGAACTACGAGAACATCGAGACGTGGGCCCGACGGCTGAAGACCGCGCAGGGGTTCCAGACGGCCGCGCAGCAGCAGAAGCTCGAGACGCTCATCGTCCAGGCGGTCTTCAAGCAGGGAGAGCAGAAAGGGGCCGCGGGAGATCACGCCGCCGCGGCGGTCGCGTTCCTGCGCGCCGCGAAAGAGTTCCCGAAGGACCCGCGTGCGTCTCAGGCGTGCGTCAATGCCGAGCTCGAGTCGCAGAAGGCGGGCGACGTCGCGACGCTCAAGGAAGCGGCGACGCTCGTGACGAGCGGAAGCTATCGTGACAAGCCGGAGTCGCCCATCGGGGCATGGACCGCGGCGACGACGTTCCAGGCGATGGGCCTGTTCGGCGAAGCGGCGACCCTCGACGAGGCGATGGCGGCCCTCTCCGACAGGGAGCACCCCGCGTACCAGAAGAACGAGCACACCAAGGACGCCGCGTACAACGCCGTCATCTTGCGCGAAGCGATCGGCGAGCACGATCGCGCCGTCCTCGATGGCCAGCACTTTCTCGCCGTCTACGGGTCGGACAAGGCGGCCGACGAGGTGGTCTTCCAGATGGGGAAGGCCGAGGAGAACGGCGGGCGCGACAAGCAGGCGGCGGACCTGTATCGGCGCTACATCCCGCGCGCGAAGAACGCCGACCATCGCGTCGAAGGGCTCGTCGCGCTTGCGCAGCTCGACGCGAAGCTGGGTGACGAGCGCGGTGCCGAAGACGCGCTCAACAACGCGGTCGGGACGGGCAAGCACCACCCGCGGGACCTCGGCCCCGACGGGAAGTACGCCGCGGCGCACGCTCGCTACCTGCAAGGGGAGCGGGTGCTCGCGAAGTTCGACAAGATCCAGATCCAGGGGGACGTGAAGCAGCTCTCGAAGCGGCTCAAGGAGAAAGCGGAGCTACTCAAGCAAGCCTCCGCCGTCTTTCTCGACACGGTGTCGCTGGGCGTCGCGGAATGGACGACCGCGGCGCTCTATCAGATCGGGCATACTTACGAGGCGTTCGCCAAGTCGCTCAGGGAGGCGCCGCCACCGTCGGGGCTCTCCGACGCCGACAAGGAGGCGTACCAGACCCAGATCGACGAGTTCGTCGTCCCGATCGAGGAGCGGAGCCTCGACGCGTACGAGAACGGCTGGAAGAAGGCGACAGAGCTCGGGATCTACAATCAGTGGACCCAGAAGATGCGCGAGTCGCTCGGCCGCCTCAACGGTGAGCTCTATCCGCCGATGCGCGAGATCGGTTTCGAGATCCGCTCCGCGGGGCCGACTGCGCTCCCGCCGCTCATCGAGGCGCCGCGACGCGAGGGGGCCGGCAATGCGAGCCCCGCGCCAGCGACTCCCGCGCCCGCGCCTGCAGCGCCGCTGCCTAGCGCAGCCAAGCCGAAGGGGGGGAAGAAATGAGGCGGCTCGCGCTCGCATTCGCGCCGATCATGCTGGTCGCGCCGCTGGCGTCGATGGCGTGCGGCGGTGGGAGCGCGCCGGTCGCCAAGGCCCCTGTTGCGGCCTCCACCGCGCTCCCTCCGGCGAACCCGCAAGCCGTCGGAAAGATGGTTCAAGGCGTGCAAGCGGCGAAAGACGGATCGCGCGATCGGGCCATCGCGCTCCTGCGTGAGGCCATCGGGCTCGATCACGCTCTGTGGGAGGCCCACTACGATCTCGGCAACGTCCTCGCGGGAGCGGGCGATCTCGCGGGCGCCGAGGACGAGCTTCGCACGGCGTCGAAGCTCGCACCCGACGCCGAGGAGGTCGCGATCGCGCTCGGGGAGCTCCGGCGCCGGCGAGGGGAGAACAAGGAGGCGGCCGACGCGTTGGGGGACTTCCTGCAAGAGCATCCGAACGCGATCGACGCGCGCATCCTCGAGGTGACCGCGCTCCGCGACTCGGGGCAGTTCGACGCGGCGCTCAAGCAGGCACAGGAGGTCCTCGTTCGGAAACCGGGCGACGCCGGCGCGCTTGCGGAGCTCGCGCTCACGTACCTCGCCAAGGGGGAGCGCGATACCGCGTCGCTCGTCGCGAAGCAGTCACTCGACGCGAACGCAAAGAGCGCGACGGCCGAGCGGGCGACAGGGCTCATCGCGCTCGCGGCGGGGGACGACGCGGCGGCGTTCGCGGCCTTCTCGAAGGCGGCGCAGTTCGATCCGCAGGACACGACGGCGCGTCTCAACATGGGGGCGGTGCTCCTGCGCGCGGGGGCATACGGGAAGGCCGAGGACCAGTACCGCGCGATCTTGCAGGTCGCGGCGGATGACTCGAGCGCGCAGGTCGGGCTCGCCGCGGCGCTCCGTGGCGAGAGCGACGCGCAACACCCCAAGAAGCTCGAGGAGGCGCGCGCACTGCTCGAAAAGGTGCTCGAGCGCGATCCGCACAACGTCGCCGCGCTCTACAACCTGGGCATCCTCCACGGTGACTTCCTGAAGCACCCGGGCGACGCGAAGCCTTACTTCCAGCGCTTCCTCGACGACGCCCCGAGCGGCCATCCGTCGCGCGCCGAGGCCGAGCGTCACATCTCTCAGGCCAACGCCGCCGCGCCCCCGCCACCCCCGGCGCCGGCCACGCCGGCGTCCACGACGACTCCGCCCGCTCCCGCGAAAGGTGGGAAGCCATGATGCGTCGTCTTGCCGCGTTCGCTCTGGTCACGGGTGCCGCGCTCGTCACCACGCTCACACTCGCTCAGACGAAACCCGCGACATCGCAGACACCTCACTACCATCACCCCAAGCCCAAGGCCGCGGCCGACGCGGGCCCCGCGGCGCAAGCGGAAGCCAGCCCCATTCCCACGCGAGACACCGAACCGCACCCCTCCGATGCGGGGACCATCGCCATGACGAGCAAGACGCTCGACGGCGGCACCCGCGTCTTTCGCTTCGGCGAGGTCGAGATCGAAGGGCGCTTGCGCAACCCCCAGCTCGTCTACTTCCTCCGCCGCGTGCGCGCCGAGTTCGCGGCCGGCGATCTCGGCCATAGATCATTCATGAGGGAACTTTCGGACACGCGCCACGATCCAAGCTTTTAGAGCTTCTAGTCCTCGCCGCAAGGAGAACGCCCAATGACCGCCGTTGCCTCACCCCTCAGGCCGCAGCTGCTTCGCGTCGCCGCCGTGTGGGGCACGACGGTCATCACGACAAAGACTCTGGACCGGGGCGAGTCACTCGTTCTCGGCCAGGGGGAGCCTGGATCGGTGCCGATGCCCGACGGGATCGACATGCCGCAGACGCCGGTCCGCGCCGCGCAGGGGGGCTGGGAAATCGACGCGCGCGGGACCGTTGCCGGGATCCTCCGTCTGCGCGGACGAGACGAGGACCCCGTCGCCGTCGGGCGGACCGGAGCGCACGTCGCGATCATGCCGGGCGACTACGGGCTTTTGCAGTACGGGCTCTTCTCGATCTTCTTTCAGTACGTGAACCCCGGCGCGTCGATCAAGACCGGGTACAGCACGGACCTCCTGACGAGCCTGTCTCTCTTCTCGAGCATCGTCTTTCACATCGGCGTCTTCGGCTTCATCGGTCTGACGAACACTCCAGATCCGGTCCCCAAGCCGCTCGAGCTCACCAACCCCGACGAGTACGCAGCGCGCTTCGGCTTGCATCGCGCCGAGATCGAGACACCCCCTCCCCCTGCCCCGGGAGACAAGTCGGGCGGCGGCTCCGGAGTCAAAGACCCCGGCGCTCACGACAAGAAGCCGCAAGGCGGCGGGCAGAAGATGGCTGGCGCCGAGGGGAAGCTCGGGCTGAACGGGAAAGAGAAGAACACCGAGCTGCAGGGGGAGATCAAGCCTGCGGCCGCGCTCGGTGGGCTCAGCGAGGTGCTGAACGGCGAGACGGGAGAGCAGATCAAGTCGACCCTCCAGACGATCAACACCGTCGCCAACGCGCTTAGCGGCCTCAACTCGGCGAACATCGTCCTCGGCGGGGGACCGGGGACGTCTCTCAAAGGCGGGGGCGCTGGAGGCGGGGGCAATGGTCTCGGGGTCGCTTTCGGCTCCGGGACACTGAACACCGGGTGGGGTGCAGGGAACGGCGGCGGCTATGGAGCCGGCGGAGGGGGACCGGGTGGGCGCGGCTCCGGTGGGTTTGGTCGCGGAGGGGCCGGTGGGGGAACGGGGACCGGCAACGGCCCCGGAGCGGGTCCTGGCGAGGCGAAGGTCTCCGCAGGGAACGGGATGGCCGCTCGCGGAGGTCTCAGCCCGGATCAGGTGCTCCGCGTCGTGATGGCGCACAAAGGTGCGGTGCGCGCTTGCTACGAGAGCGAGGCGCAGAGAAATCCAAGCCTGAAAGGCGGCATCGTCCTTTCTTGGCAAATTCTGCCGGACGGCTCCGTGAGCTCGCCCGCGCTGGCGAGCACGACGCTCAACAACTCGCGCGTCGAAGGGTGCGTGCTGCGGCAGTTGCGCGGCTGGCATTTCCCCGCATCCGAGTCGCAGACGATCGTGCCCAGCTTTCCGTTCAGCTTCGCGCTCTAAATCGCCGTCGCTCGTTCCGCGCCGAATCATGCGCGGCGATCTAGTGAAGTGCGCTCGTCACCTTTTCTCCCCCTGATGCGTGCGATCTCGCGTAAGAAATCGCGGCAGCATGCACTCTGCGCAGCCAGCGCACAAAGCCGCGCTCCTTCCGTCGCTCGCCGCGTTGGCCGCGCGCGAAGCGACTCGTCCGCTGCGCGTGGCAATCGTTGGCGCCGGGGTGATGGGGACGCGACATGCCCGGGTCCTCGGGTCGCGCGCCGGTCAGTTCGAGCTCGTCGCCGTCATGGATGTCAACGCCGCTGCGGCGGTCGAGGTCGCGGAGGTGTACGGGGCCGTGAGCGTCTCGCAAGACGGTGACGCGATAGCTCTCGCCGACGCCGTCATCGTCGCGACCCCGATCGGTGCCCACGCTCCGTGCGTCCGCCGAGCGCTCGCGAGTGGGCGCCATGTGCTCGTAGAAAAGCCGATCGCGGCGACAGCAGTCGAGGCAAGGGAGCTCGTCACGATCGCCGAGTCGAGCGGCGCGCGCCTCTTCGTCGGCCACTCGGAGCGCTTCAACCCCGTCGTTCGAGCGCTCGCCCGCCTCGTGGAGCCTGGCGGCATCGCGGCGGTCGCCCTCCGTCGCGTGGGGGCGACGCGACCGCACGGAGTCGACGAAGGGGCGCTCGTGAATCTCGGCGTCCACGATTTCGACCTCGCAGCCTATCTCACCCGCTCGCCCCTCTCCCTCGTTGGCGCGAGCCGCGAGCCGGGCGGCGGGCTTGCGGACACGGCCGATCAACGCGCCCACGTCCAAGCCAGGACCTCCTCGGGCGCCGAGGTCCACATCATGGTCGATCAGCGACCGTCCGGCTCGACGCGCCGGCGCGCGATCGCGATCGCCACTCCGACCCATGTCTGGAACGGCGACCTCCTCGCCCCGTCGCTCGTGCGCATCTGCCGCGCGACGGGGGGCCGGGAGGCCATTCCGCTGGACACCGAAGAGCCGCTCCTCGCGCAGTCGCTCGCGTTTCTCGCCGCGCTGCGGGGGGTAGCGTCGAACGAAATCGCTACAGGCTACGACGGCATGCGCGCGCTCCAGGCCGCCGAGCGCGCTCGCCAGCTCACCGGCTAGGGACGCCCAGAGAGCGTGCTTTCCGAGGCAGCATCACGCGCCCACGGCGCCGGGCGTGAAAACTTGGCTTTCTCCGCACCTTTTTGATACGCGCATGAGTCATGCGAAACGATGACGACGATGACGCGATTCGCGTCGATCGCCCATTCCGACCGCTTCTCCGCGCAGGGAATCGCTTCGCCCGCGAGGCCGCGCAGAGGCCCATCCTCGTGTTCGAGGACGTCTACAAGTCCTACCGCCCGGGCGCGCCCGTCCTTCGTGGCACGACTCTCACCATAGAGCGGGGCGAGTTCGTCTTCATCACGGGGCCGAGCGGCTCCGGGAAGTCCACGCTCCTGCGCCTCCTGTATCGCGCCGAGACAGTGGACGACGGCCGCATCCTCTTCATGGGGCGAGACATCGCGCGCCTCACGCCGAAGTCGGTCCCGTTCCTCCGGCGAAACCTGGGCATCGTGTTCCAGGACTTCAAGCTGGTCGAGACGTGGAGCGTCTTCGAGAACGTCGCCGTCACGCTCGAGGTGCTCGGTCTTCCGGCGCGCCTCATCCGGAGCCGGGTGGGGGAGGCGCTCGAGAGGGTGGGTCTTCAGGGCCGGGGAGAAGACCCGGCCGGCGTGCTCTCCGGCGGCGAGCAGCAGCGCGTTGCGGTCGCACGCGCGATCGTCGGCGAGCCGGCGCTCGTGCTTTGCGACGAACCGACCGGGAACCTCGACCCGCAGCTGGCCATCGATATCCTCGGTCTGTTCGAAGAGATCCACGAGACCGGAACGACGGTGCTCTTCGCCACGCACGACCGCTCGCTCCTCGAGGTTCGTCCACGCCGTCTCATCGTCCTCGACGAGGGGAAGGCGCTCGATGTCCCGAACGGCGTCGTCGCCCCAGGTGATCAGTACGACAACGAGCTGCCGCTCTAGAGAAGTCGCGGAGTAACCCATGTTGACTGGATCGATCGGCACGACGAGAAGGGCTCGGCGCGGAATGCTCCGCGAGTGGAGGCTCCACGCGCTCAGCGTGTTCTCGCTCGCGGTCGCGTTCGTCTGCCTCGGGGCGTCGCTCCTCGTGCTCACGAACCTTCACGCGATCGAAGAGCGCTGGTCGCACGCCGGGCGGGCGTCGATCTACCTCAAGGACAGCGCGACCCAGCAAGACGTTGACGCGTTCAAGGCTGCCCTCGCCAGCGTTCCGGGAGTCACCCAGGTCCGGTACGTCTCGAGTGGCCAGGCGCGCAGCGAGTTCGGTAACGAAGAGATCGCGAAGGCATCGGACCTCACGGCGCTGCCCGTAGAGGCATTCCCCGCCTCGATCGAGATCGACGTACGCCCCGACATGGTCGACTCCGAGCTCGAGGACATGGTCGCGAAGCTCCGGATGCTCCCCGCGGTCGATGACGTCGAGACGTACCAGACCTGGACCGAGCGCCTCTCGCGGCTCGTTCGCGGCGGCGTCGCCGCTGCAGCGCTCCTCGCCCTCGTTGTCTTCGCATCCGTTCTCGCGGTCATCGGCTCGACGATGCGCCTCGCGCTCCAGCGGCGGAAGACGGAAGTCGAAGTCTTGCGGCTCGTCGGCGCGACCGACGGGTTCGTCAAGGGGCCGTTCTTGATTGAAGGGAGTGCCCAGGGCGCGCTCGGCGCGATCGGTGCGCTCGCGCTCCTCGGCGCTCTGTTCCTCGTCGTGCGCGGGAGGCTCGATGGCGAGCTGGCGGCGCTCATCGGGGTCGACCCGACGTTCTTGCCGTGGCCCGTCGTGCTCGGGATGATCGGCGCGGGGGCGTTCCTCGGAATGATCGCAGCCGCGCTCGGTCTGCGGAAGCTGGTGGCGGTGTGAGGGGGGTGCGGGGGGCAGTCGCCGCGATCGTCATCGCGTCGTGCTCGCTCTCGCTGCGTGGCGACGATGCACGCGCCGATGCTCGCGATCTCGGCGCGTCACGCGGCGGCTCGGCGACGTCGCTGGTGCTCGCCGGGCTCGATCGCAAGATCGCGGACCTGGACTCCGAGGAGGCCAACGACAAGCGCGATATCGAGGTACTCGGCGCTCGCATCGCGGAGGCGCATGCGCGCGTCATCGCTCGCGGGAGGGCTCTGTATCGGGCCACTCGCGCCGGGATGCTCCCGATCGGCGGCGGCTTCGACGCGCTCGTCGAGCACGCGATGAAAGTCGAGCGGATGCGTCACGGCGTGACGGGAGACCTCGCTGCGGAGAAGGAGCTGCGCGGGCACGCGGCGGATCTCGCGCGTGTCCTCGAGCGCATCTCCCGTGACCGCGTGTCCTTGGGGGCGCAGCGCGCGGCGATGGATGCCGAGCGTGTCGCGATGGAGGACGAAGCGCGCCGTCAGCAGGCGTTCGACCGCGCGTTCGAGACATCGACCGGCGCGGCCGACTACGTCGCTGTCTACGGTGGCGGCGCCTCGGCAGACCCGTCCACTCCGGCGGGCTTCGCGGCTTCTCGCGGGCGTCTCCTCTTCCCTGTCGCCGGTCGCGCCGAGGCTCGCCCCGCACGCCGCGAAGGGACGAACGGACCCGGCCTCGAAATCCGCGCACCGATGGGGAGCGTGGTCCGCTCCGTCTACGCGGGCCGCGTTGCGTTCGCCGATCGCTACGGCCCCTACGGGCGCATCGTGATCGTCGATCACGGCGAGCACTACTATTCCGTCAGCGGCAACCTCGGGTCCGCCGACGTGCGCGTCGGCGACGAAGTGACCCCCGGGGAGCGGCTCGGCACCGTTGGCGACGAAGGGCAGGGGGCGATGCTCTACTTCGAGATACGCCACGGGACCGAGACGGTCGCGCCCGGCGCGTGGCTGGGCCTTCCCTAACGAGCTCGCTCCACGACGGCCATCACTTCCGCGTCCGTGAGGATGTGATCCTCGAGCTTCGCGGCCTTGAGTATCTCCGCGACGAGCCTCTCGTTCGGCTGGATTCCGCGCTCGGTCAGCCAGTAGTTCACGTTCGAGGCGCCGCTCATGAAGCCGATGCAGATCTCCTGCTTCCGCCCGAACATTCCGGCCGGCACTCCCGAGTAGATCCTGTCCGCGAGCCAGGCGTCCCCCTTCGCCATTGATTTGATGATCGCCGCCGCGTGCACCCCCGTCGCCGTCCGGAATGCATCACGTCCGACGAGGGGGTAGTTGATCGGGATGTCCCATGACACGGCTCGCGCCACGGCGTTGCAGTAGTCCAGGAGCCTGGTCAGATCCTGATCCTCGAGCTGTCCGAGGAGCTTCATGTTGAGCAGGATGAGCTCCATCTGCGCGTTGCCTACGCGCTCGCCGATTCCCAGCGCGGTGCCGTGCACGCGGTCCGCGCCGAACTCGAGTGCCCACAGCGCGTTCTCGAGCGCGAGCCCGCGGTCGTTGTGACCGTGCCAGTCGATGCCAATGTTCGCTGCCCCCGTCCCCGCGACGACGCTCTTCGCAAAGTGAATCAGGTTGCGCACGCCGTCGGGGGTCGCGTGACCGACGGTGTCGGAGAGGCAGAGTCGCGTGGCGCCATGATCGATCGCAGCGCGGAAAAGGGTCGTCAGAACATCCGGGCGCGAGCGCGTCGTATCTTCGGTGACGTAGGCGACGTTGAGCCCCGCCTTCACGGCGACGTCGATCGCTTCCGTGCTCCGCTTGGCGATGAGCGCGACGTCCCACGCCTCGGCGTACTGGCGGATGGGGCTCGAGCCGATGAACGCGTAGACGTCGATCGGGATCCCGACGCGCTGCGAGAGCTCGATCATCGGCGTGATGTCGCCGACGACGGTGCGTCCGGCGCACGCGACCTTGATCTTCATCTTGCAATCGACGACCTCCTTGCACATCCGCAGGCAGTCCTCGAACGCTCGCTTCGAGCTCCCCGGCAGGCCGATGTCTGCCTCGTGGATGCCGATGTCCTCCATGAGGTGGAGGATCTCGAGCTTGTTCTCGACCGGCGGGTCGATGACCGACGGGTTTTGGAGGCCGTCGCGGAGTGTTTCGTCGAAGAATGAGCAGTTTTTTGGGGTAATTCGCCCCTTGCGACCCACTTCATTCCAGTCGTAAACCAGCTCAGCGGCACGGTCCGACGGCGCGACCGCGCTTTGCGCGGCGCGGTCCACAGCAGCGGCGACTCCAGCGGTCACCCCGCCCGAATTACTCGACATACCTCGCATTATAGCGAGAGGCGGCCCCCGGTGCCTCGCTCCCGTGTCGTCAGTTCGGGCGGATGGGCGAGAGGCCTATTTTCGGCCATCATGCGCGGGCCAAGTGAGGCAGAGCGACTCAGAAGGAGCATTCGTGAGCGAAAGTTTGATGCAGGCAGCCCAGTTGCAGGTCGTCCAGCCCGGCTCGAGGGCGAGCTTTCGCCGTCGCGTCATCGACGCAATGCGCCAGCTCGTGACCGCGCCGGCGGCGTTCGTCTGCTTCGGGACACAAGACGTCCGCGCCTACGCCGACTCGACGCGGGTCGTCGACGAGAAGCTCTCCCAGATCCGAAACCCGGAGGGGGTGCGCCTCTCGGTGGCGTTCGGCTTCGATCCGAAGAGCGTGGCGGCTACGCAGCGTCGCGTCTATCTGGCCGACGAGCTCTATCCGGCGACGGAGCGAGCGCGGCTCCCGTATTTCGCCGAGCACGCCGACGCCGACAAGCTCACGCGGACGGTCCTGGTGTTCCTCCACGAAGGGGGCGTCCTCTTCGGTATTGCGGGACTCGAGCGTCGCGCGAGCGATCCCGAGTTCACCCAAGACGACGTTCGCAAGCTCGAGCAGCTCGCGTCGTTCGTGGTCGCCGGCGGCCGGTCGCAGATCGCTTACGACGAGCTCACGCGGGAGGCGGCGGCGATCCGCGCGCTCGGCAAGATCAAAGGGACGCTCTTCGTCATCGATCGCGATCGGGGCGCGGTGGTGTGGGCGGTCGATCGCGATCGCGGCGTCGACTGGGAGGTGGATGTCGTCCCGATCGAGAAGGAAATCGTTCAGGCTGCGGAGGTCTCGATCGAAGCTCGCGCCAAGAACGAAGCGCTTCCGACCCCTCCGCGGCTCCCCGACGGAACGGTCATGGGTGTCGCGAAGATCGACGGCGACCCCGTCTTCGGCGGCGCACGGTGCGCGGTCCTTCGCGTAGAGCCGTCGGAGAAGGCGAACAACCCGGTGCTCGAGGGGCTCTCCCGGCGCGAGCGCGAGATCGCGCGTTTGCTCGTCGCCGGCTACAGCGGCGTAAACGTGGCCGCGATCTCGGGGCTGAGCGAGAACACCGTTCGGACCTACGTACGTCGCCTCTACACGAAGGTCGGTGTCTCGAACCGTGCGGACCTCGTCCGCAAGCTGGTCTCGCCCGATCCGAAGTCGAGCTCGCCGTCGTCGCAGATCGCGCCGCCGCCCGATTCGTCTCTCATCGCGGGAGACGACACGCTCGACTGAGCGGGTGACCGTGCCGTCTCACGTGGCGGGTGGAGCGCCCTCGGGGGGAGGCGCGTCGCCGCCGTACATCTTTTCGGCGATCGCAAACGTCAGCCCTTCGAGCCTCTGGTACGAGTCCCGGATCGAGCCGAGGTCCGCTTGCTTCTCGAGCAGCTCGCGGAGCTCGCCCGCTTGCAGACGAGTCGCCTCGAGCGTGTCCGCGTCGACCAGATTCGCGTACCCCTCGAGTGCGGCCTCGGTCGTATACAGGAGCGTCTCCGCCTGATTCCGCAGCTCGGCGAGCTCCTTCCGGAGCTCGTCCGCCAGTTTGAACTTCTCCCCCTCCTGAACGAGCCGATCGACCTCGTCCATCGACAAGCCGCTCGTCGGAGTCACCTTCACCTGTTGCGACTTCCCAGTACCGAGGTCCTTCGCATCGACGTTCACGACGCCGTTCGCGTCGAGGTGGAAGGTCACCTGAATCTTGGGGACGCCACGGGGCGCCGGCGGAATCCCTGTTAGCTCGAAGCGCGCGAGGCTCCGATTGTCTGCGGCCATCTTCCGTTCGCCCTGAAGAACGTGGATGGGAACGAAGTTCTGGTTGTCGACGCTGGTCGTGAAGATCTCGCTCTTCTCCGTGGGGATCGTCGTGTTTCGCGTGATGAGCGGCGTGAAGACGCCTCCGCCAGTTTCGACTCCGAGCGAGAGGGGCGTCACGTCGAGGAGGAGCACCTCGACCTTGTCATCGGTCAGCGCGGCCCCCTGAAGGGCAGCGCCGGCGGCGACGACCTCGTCGGGGTTCACCCCCTTGTGGGGCTCCTTGTTGAAGAACTCCTTCACCGCCTTGATGACGGACGGCATCCGCGTCATCCCGCCGACCAGCACGACGTTCTGAATGTCGTTCGGCGTGAGCTTCGCGTCGTCCAGGGCCTGTTTGCACGGAGTGAGCGTCCGCTCGATGAGATCCCCCGTGAGCAGCTCGAGGTCCGCTCGGGTCAGCGTGCGTACGACGTGGAGCGGCTCCCCCTTCGGGCTCGTGGCGATGAACGGAAGGTTGAGCTCGGTCTCCAGCGACGACGATAGCTCGTGCTTCGCCTTCTCCGCCGCTTCCTTCAGGCGTTGCAACGCCATGCGGTCCTTGCGCAGCTCGACCTTGTTCTCCTCGAGGAACTTCTCCGCGATCGCATCGACGATGCGCTGGTCGAAGTCCTCTCCGCCGAGGTGCGTGTCGCCGTTCGTCGATTTGACGCTGAAGACTCCGTCCGCGATCTCGAGGATCGAGATATCGAAGGTCCCTCCGCCGAGATCGTAGACCGCGATCCGCTCGGTTCCCTTCTTCTCGAGCCCGTAGGCGAGCGCGGCGGCCGTCGGCTCGTTGATGATTCGCTTCACGTCGAGCCCGGCGATGCGCCCGGCGTCCTTCGTGGCCTGGCGCTGCGCGTCGTCGAAATACGCGGGGACGGTGACCACCGCGTCGGTCACTGTTTCGCCCAGGTAGGCCTCGGCGATTTCCTTCATCTTGCCGAGCACGAACGCGCTCACCTCAGGCGGCGACATCTCTCGCCCGGCGACGCTCACCCAGGCGTCCCCGTTCGGCGACTCGACGATCCGGTAAGGGACGAGCCCCTTCTGCTTTGTGGCCTCTTCGGCGGCAAACTTGCGCCCCATGAGGCGCTTCACTGCGTAGACGGTGTTTTGTGCGTTGGTCACCGCCTGGCGCTTCGCGGCTTGCCCGACGAGCCGCTCGCCGCTGGCAGGGAAGCCCACGACCGAGGGAGTCGTGCGCGCCCCTTCGGCGTTCGGGATGATCTTCACCTCGATCCGATTGGCTGCACCGGTGGTCTCGACGATCGCCACGCACGAGTTCGTCGTGCCGAGATCGATGCCAATCACTTTGCCCATCGGCCTCTAGAATACACGGGCTCGGCCGGGGAGAACCCCCGTCGATGTCGTCACGGAGGTCAGTTGGTTTCGCCCGCCTCGGCCGACTTCGGCTTCGCGACGACCACCATGGCCGCACGAATCAGCCGATCGCCCGCCATGTAACCCGGCTGGACCTCAGCGACGACGGTTCCCGGGGGGTGCTCGCTCGTCTCGACCTGCTGGATCGCTTCGTGGATCCCCGGGTCGAACGACTGCCCGATGGTGCCTACTTTCGAGATGCCGAGCTTGCCGAGCGTGGCGTCGAACTGCTTCAAGATCATCTGGAGGCCGTCGGTGACTGCTTTTACGTCGGCCGCCTGTTTGGCGCTCTGAATCCCCCGCTCGAGGTTGTCGAACACAGGGAGGAGATCGCGCAGGATCTCCTCGCGCCCCCCTTTGCGAGCGTCCTCGAGCTCGCGCCGGGCCCGCTTCCGAAAGTTGTCGAAGTCGGCGGCCGTGCGCATCCATGCCTCTTTCAGGCGGCCGGCTTCGGCGCGCGACTCGGCGAGCGGATCGGGCGGGGCTGCGCCCGCTTCCGCGCTCCCGTCCGCCGCCGGGGGATCGTCGGGCGATTTGTCATCGGGCGGGGGCTGCGAGGTCACTTTCGGCGGCTTCTGGGACTCGGCCATGGGTGAGCCGAATATAAAGCACATCTCTCCCCGCAAAAGGGGGGGGCCGCGTAATCGCGTTGGGAACCGCTGCAACGCGCCCGAAGAGGCTCGCCGCCGTGGCCGACGCCCGGCCGACGGTGTATGTGCCGCGGGTGGAAGTGCAAGCGCGCGCACGCAAACGCGACGGGCGTGGACCATGAGCTCGCCTGTCTTCGACGCCCTGAACGAACCCCAGGCCGAGGCGGTCGAGCACGTCAACGGCCCTCTCCTCGTCTTTGCCGGGGCCGGCAGCGGCAAGACCAGGGTCATCACCTACCGAATCGCCAACCTCGTCGCGTGCGCGCGAGTTCCCCCGTACCGCATCCTCGCGGTGACGTTCACGAACAAGGCCGCCGGCGAGATGAGAGCGCGGCTCGAGAAGCTCCTCTCCCCCGAAATCGCGCGCGACCTCTGGGCCGGCACGTTCCACGCGACCTGCGCGAAGCTCCTCCGCCGCCATGGCGCCGCCGTGGGTCTCTCTCGCGATTTCGTCATCTACGACGCCTCCGACCAGAAGCAGGTCGTCACGCGCGCGCTGCGAGACCTCGACCTCGACGAGAAGCGCTATCCGCCGCGCGTCGCGCTCTCCCGGATCCACAAAGAGAAACAGGAGGCGCGCGGCCCCGACGACATGAGCATCGACGGGTACCAGGACGAAGCTTGGCAGAAGGTCTACCGCCGCTACGAGAGCCAGCTTCGTGCGGCGAACGCCGTCGACTTCGAGGACCTCATCCTCTACGTGCTCCGCATCCTCGAGAAAAACGACGCCGAGGCTCAGGCCATCCGTCGGCGCTTCGACTACGTGCTCGTCGACGAGTTCCAGGACACGAACGCTACGCAGTATCGGCTCCTTCGCGAGCTCGTCAAAGAGCACCGGAACCTGTGTGTCGTCGGGGACGACGATCAGTCGATCTACCGCTGGCGCGGCGCCGACGTCCGCAACATCCGCGGCTTCAGGCACGACTTCCCCGAGGCGAAGGTCGTCAAGCTAGAGCAGAATTACCGCTCGACCGCGCGGATCGTCCAAGCCGCGCTCGGCGTGATCGCACCGTCGACCGAGCGCGTGCCGAAGGAGCTCTGGACGGCGAACGAAGAGGGGGCGGCGATCGAGGTCGTTGCCACGAAGGACGAACGCGACGAAGCGGCGCACGTCGTCCGGGTGATCCAGGAGGCGCGCGCCGGCGGGATCGACCCGAAAGAGATCGCCGTCTTCTACCGGGTCCACGCCCAGTCGCGCGTGCTCGAAGAAGGGCTCCGGGCCGCGAACCTGCCCTACCAGATCGTCGGAGGGATGAAGTTCTACGAGCGCGCCGAGGTGAAGGACGCGCTCTCGTACCTGCGAGTCCTGGTGAACCCGCAGAGCGACGTCGACCTCCTCAGGATCATCAACGTTCCTGGCCGAGGGATCGGCGCGACGACGATCGAGCGCTTGGTGCAACTGGCAACCGCGCAGGCGATCCCGGTTCACGACGCGCTCGTCCGCCTCGAGGAGGCGCCCGAGATAGGAGCGGCGGCGAGGAAGCGGCTAGCCGCCGTCCACGACCTCCTCGCGAAGTTGCGCCAAGAGGCGCTCTCGAGCTCGCCGCACGCAATCCTCGAGTCGGTCCTCGAACGGACGGGATATCGCGCCGCGCTCCAGCAGGAGAACACCGCCGAGTCGGACGCGCGCCTCGAGAACCTCGGGGAGCTCCTCTCGTCCGTATCGGACTACGAGATGGAGGCGCGCGCCGCTGGTGAGGAGCCGGCGCTCTCGGGCTACCTCGAGCGCGTCTCGTTGCAGACGGACATCGACGGGATGAAGGACGCCGCGCGCGTGACGCTCATGACCGTGCACGGCGCCAAGGGGCTCGAGTTCGAGCTGGTTCTCCTCACGGGGATGGAAGAGGAGATGTTCCCGTACCGGGGAATGGAGCCGGGGGGGCACGAGGAGATGGAAGAGGAGCGGAGGCTTGCGTACGTGGCCATCACGCGCGCGCGCAAGTACCTGGTCATGACCCACGCCGAGCTCCGCCAGATCTTCGGGACGACGCGATGGGGGCGCCCCAGCCGGTTCATCGCCGACCTTCCGTCCGAAGCGATCGTCCACAAAGCGACGCGCGCAGCCGGGCAGCGCATCGAGCCGTACGTTCAGCGCCCGTCGCATGCGTCGATTCCACAGAACGGGACGTGGAGGCATCCTCAATCGCGGCCCACGAGCTCCGCTCCGCCGCCACGCGAACCCGGAGAACGCTTCGTCGACCGCGAGTTCTTCGACGACGCGCACGCGCACGAGTCAGGTGATCTCCCCATGCAGCGCGGCACCCGCGTGTCTCACACGCGCTTCGGTGAAGGGGAGGTGCGGCGGCTCGAGGCAGGGGCGGAGCCAACCGCCGTCGTGTTCTTTCCTGGATGGGGCGAAAAGAAGATCCTCGCGCGGTTTCTCAAGATGGTCTGACCGAGAGCGCGAGACAGGTCGCGCTAGAAGCGCACACGCCAGGAGAAGTACGCCCCGCGACCGTCGTCTGTGGGTGCGGCGCGCAAATGCTCCAGCTCCTTTGCCGCTCGCCATGTCTTGGGGGGCAACAGATACGGGAGGAGCGATCCCCCGATTCCCAGCGCCGACGCCAGAGCGAGACGCATGACCCGCTCGGTATTGCTCCACTGCTCCGGCGCTGTCCCCGACTCGATCGCGACGACGACCGGAGCGGTGAGGCCCGAGAGCGCAGCGAACGCGATCGCGATCTCCCAATCCGTCCGCACGTCCCCCTCGGGGGGATGCGACGCCACGTAGTCGGGTGAGCACTTCGGGAGAGCTAGGTAGGCGCCGCCAAACGTGAAGCCCCAGGTGAGCCCTACGGCCGACGGTCCCAGGTAACGAACCCCCTCGCTCGCCGAGCTTCGGAGCTCCGTATCGAGCGCAATCGAGCCTGCCGTGAGGACCACCCCCGACGCGAGGTAGAGCCAGTCGGTCGTGCTCGCCTTCTTGCAGAGCTCCACCTCGTGGGGGGTTCGCGGCCGTTCGTCGGTCGCGGCGTAGACGTATGCCGGGGGCGGTGGGGGCGGGGGCGGCGGGGGCGAATCCACGGTGGCGCGCGCGACCATAGCGGAAAGCCGCTTGCGGATCGGCGCAAAACGTTAGACATGGGCTTCCAATCATGCGAGTCCCCGCGCCCCAGGTCTTTCGGGAATACGACATTCGAGGCGTCGCCGATCGCGACCTTACGAGCGAGCTCGCCGAGGCCATCGGTCGTGGGTACGGCACGATGATCCTCGCGAAAGCTGCGCGCCCGGCCGCCGAGCTTCGGATCGCCGTCGGGCGCGATTGCCGCCTCTCCAGTCCGCGCCTCCACGCCGCGCTCCTCCGCGGGCTCGGGCGAGTTGGACTGAACGTCATCGACATCGGCGTCGGGCCGACGCCGCTGCTCTACTTCGCCGTGCATCACCTCGACGCCGACGGCGGAGTCATGATCACCGGGAGCCACAACCCCGGCGACGAGAACGGCTTCAAGATGATGCGCGGCAAGGGGAGCTTCTTTGGCCTGGATATTCAGGACCTCCGGAGGCTCATCGAGGCGGACGCGTACGCGCCGGAAGCAAAGGGGACGCTGGTCGAGAAGGACGCGACGGACGCTTACGTCGAGGAGATGAAGAAGCGGATCCCTCGCTTCGAGAAACCGCTCCGTGTGGTGGTCGACGCAGGAAATGGCGCTGGCGGGCCGCTCGCGATCCGCTCCATGAAGGCGCTCGGCCTCGATCCCGAAGCGCTCTATTGCGAGATGGACGGCGAGTTTCCGAACCACCACCCCGATCCCACCGTTCCGAAGAACGTCGCCGAGCTGATCGCTCGCGTGAAGGGGTCGAGCGCTCGCGTCGGCATCGCGTACGACGGCGACGCAGATCGCCTGGGGGCGATCGACGCAAACGGAGACATCGTGTGGGGCGACCGCCTGATGATCGTCTTTGCGCGCGCGCTGCTGAAGGAGCGGCCGGGCGCGGCGATCCTCGGTGAGGTGAAGTGCTCGCAGACTCTCTACGACGACATTGCCAAGCACGGCGGGCAACCGATCATGTGGAAGACGGGGCACTCGCTCATCAAGACGAAGATGAAGGAGAGCGGCGCCCTACTTGCCGGCGAGATGAGCGGGCATCTCTTCTTCGCCGATCGCTACTTCGGCTACGACGACGCCATCTACGCTTCGCTGCGCCTCCTCGAGATACTCGCCAAGGACCCGCGGTCGATCGGCGAGATGCTCGCCGATGTTCCAAAGACGTTCTCGACGCCCGAGCTCCGAGAGGACTGTCCCGACGCCATCAAGGTCGACGTCGTGAAAGCGATCATCGCCAGGTACAAGGGCCGAGGGAACACGGTGAACGAGATCGATGGCGCGAGGATCTCGTTCGGAAAGCCGGGCGAGCCGGCGTGGGGGCTCGTGCGGGCCTCCAACACGGGGCCGATCCTCGTTTTACGCTTCGAGGCGACGACCGAGGCGGAGCGCGATCGGATCCGCGCAGATGTCGAAGGCGCAGTGCGTGAGGAACGGGCGAAGCTCACGCGATGACGAGCCCAGAGCAGCCGCAGACGTGGACGATCGAGGCGGTGGTCCGCTGGGCGACTGACGACTTTCGCGCGCGCGGGATCGAGAAGCCGAGGCTCGACGCCGAGGTGCTGCTGGCGCACGCCCTGGAGTCTACGCGGACGCAGCTCGTGATCGACGCGAAGCGCCCGCTCGAGCCCGAGGAGCTCGCTCGCTTCCGAGCGCTCGTGAAGCGCCGCCGCGCGCGCGAGCCGGTCGCGTATTTGCTCGGCGTGCGGGAGTTCTATGGCCGACAGTTCCGAGTGGACAAGCGCGTTCTGATCCCGCGACCCGACACCGAGACGCTCGTCGATGTGGCGCTCGCACGAACCCTCGAGCGCTCCCTCTCGATGCGTGCGCTCGATCTCTGCACGGGGAGCGGATGCGTCGCGATCACGCTCTCTCGCGAGCGCCCCACCGCGCGCGTTCACGCCACCGATCTGAGCGAGGACGCTCTTCTGGTCGCGCGCGAGAACGCCCTCCGGCTCGGAGCGTATGGCGTGAGCTTCACGCGCGGGGATCTCTTCGACGCGCTCCCCGCGGGCTGTGGGCCGTTCGACGTCATCGTCGCGAATCCGCCCTACATCGCGACCGACGAGGTCGAGCGGCTGGATCGGGACATCAAGGAGTTCGAGCCCCGTCTCGCGCTCGACGGCGGCGCGGACGGGCTCGCGACCGTCCGGCGGATCGTCGAGGGCGCCCCCGAGCGTCTCGCCCCGGGCGGCTTCCTCGCTACCGAGGTTGGGGCGGGCGAGGCGGTTGAGGCCGTCAGGGTCTTCGAGGCGCGAGGTTTTTCAGAAGTGACGGTCACGCGCGACTACGGGCGCGTCGAGCGCGTAGTCGACGGCAAGTGGCGGTGAAAGAGAGGTCCCCGCGGAAGAGCGGAGACTTCCGGCGTGTTAAGCTCTTTGCCCCCGAATGAACTCCTTCCCACAGACTCTCTTCGGCGTGACGAGCAGCGTCGTCAGCTTCGGGTCGCATCGGGTCGTCTTGGCGTGGGCGGAGCGTTCGTTTCCTTCGATCAGGGGCAAGCGCCGCCCCATCCTCGCGGCGTGCGCGGTCGTCGCGGTCTCCCCGTGGCTCTCGCGCTCCCTCATGATGGCCACGCGCAGCCGGATCGCCGACGTGCTCTTCGCCTTGAGCCTGTTCGAGCTCATGATCGTGCTCTCGGTCACGATTCCGCTCCTCTTCCTCATGGGTGGATCAGAGATCGCGCGGTGGGCGACGCGCCGCTCGTTGACGGCCTCTCCTGCAGTTGATCCGACGGTGGATACGGTCTCCACGGTGAGTCGCCGCAATGCCATCGAGACGATCGGCGGAGCCGTGCTCCTCGGAGCGACCAGCGCGGCGTTCGGTTGGGGGATGACCGTTGGCCGACATGGCTACGAGGTGTGCGAGCTCCCGGTGCGAATCCCCGGTCTGCCGAAGGAGCTCGACGGGTACGTCATCGCGCAGATCTCCGACATCCACTCCGGGCTCTTCGTCGGCGAGCGCGAGATCCGAGAGGGGGCGGAGCTCATTCGCAAGGTGCGCCCGGACCTCGTCGTCGCCACGGGAGACCTCGTCGACTTCGACCCCAGGCATGCTGCGCCACTCGCGCGCGCTCTCGCGGATCTCGCGCCACGAGACGGCGTCTTCGCGATCCTCGGCAACCACGATTACTACGCGGGGCACGAGGCGGTCTCCGAGGCCGTCCGCGCGGCCGGCATCACACTCCTCGTGAACGAGTCGCGCATCATTCGCGGCGGAAGCAGCAGCCAGCGGAGCCCCGGCTTCGCGCTGGCTGGGATCGACGACGCCTGGTCGAAGCGCTACGGCGGCCCCGGTCCCAAGTTGGGCCTTACCCTCGCCAACGTCCCCGCGGATACGCCGCGCGTCCTTCTCGCCCACCAACCGCTCCCCTACGCATCGGGGACCGGCCAGATCGCCTTGCAGCTCAGCGGGCACACGCACGGGGGGCAAATCCGCCCGGCGAACCTCTTGATGAGGGGACCCGTTGCAGGCCGTTACGAGCGCAACGGCGGCGTCCTCTACGTGAATCGCGGATTCGGCGTCGCGGGCCCCCCGGCGCGTATCGGTATCCCCCCGGAGATCACGAAGGTCATCCTCGTCGCCGCTTAGCTTCTTGCTCTCGTCGATACCGGGCCCGCTTCCACACCCCGCTGCGCGAGCACGCGGATGAGCGCGCGGAGTCTCCCGAGCTCGACGGGCTTCTCGAGCGTGATGTCCGCGTGCTCTTGAACGAACCGTCGCGCCTGCGTCGTCACCGCCCCGCCCGTGAGGAACCCCGTCCGCCGGGCCATGTCGGGGGAGAGCGCGGAGAGCTCAGTGTAGAAATCGATGCCGCTCATCCGGGGCATCATGAGATCGCACAAGATCGCGTCGAACCGCTCCTGAGCGCCGATCCTCCGGAGCGCTTCGCGCGGGCTCGTGACAGGCAGCACGTCGCAGTGGTTGGCCAGCAAGCGACGAAGCATCACGCCGATCATCGGCTCGTCGTCGATGACGAGGACCTTCTCTCTCCGCTCGGGTGCAGCCGGGGGGGGCTCGATCGATTCGACGCGAGCGGCAGCCCTCGCGGCAGGGAGGCGCACCCGGAAGGTCGTTCCGAGGCCCGGGACGCTCTCCACCTCGATCGTCCCGTTCATCGACGTCACGATGCTGTGGCATATCGAAAGACCAAGCCCCGTCCCTTCTCCGATGGGCTTGGTCGTATAGAAGGGGTCGAAGATCCGCCGTCGAACTTCGTCCGTCATCCCGGAGCCATTGTCCTGGACCTCGACGAGGACCTGATCTCCATCCGTCGTGACGCGCACGTTGATCTCGTTCTCCTCCACGGCTCGCTCGGGCATCGACTGTGCGGCGTTCACGATCAGGTTCAGGAAGATCTGACCCAGCCGAGATTCATTCCCTTCGACCGCCGGCACCTGGTGGTAGTTGCGCTCGAGGCGCGCGCGGTGACGCACGGCGCTGTGGGCCATCCGGATCGAAACGTCCATCACTCGGAGCACGTCGACCGGTGCGCTCCGCCTGCTCGAGTCTCCGCGCGAGAACGTCTGGAGATCGTGGACGATGTCGCGCACGCGCTTTGCTCCGTGGACCGAGTCGGTCAGCGCTTGCTTGAGATCAGGCGTGAGCCCCTCGGAAGAGAGACCGTTCAACAGCGCGGTGAGGTTCCCGAGCACGTATCCGAGCGGGTTGTTGATCTCGTGCGCAACACCTGCGGCCAGCGTGCCGACCGACGCCATCCGATCGGCGAGGAGGAGCTGCGCCTCGAGTCGATTCCTCTCGGTGAGGTCGCGCGCGATCGCCACGGTGGCCGGCTCGCCGTCCCAGACCAGGGCGAGCCCGGCGATCTCGGCGAAGAGAGTCTCGCGATCGCGGCGGAGCATTCGCACTTTGCGTGGTCGCGGGGAGCCGGCGGCGATCGCGCGCCCATCGGCCCCGTCCTCGGGATGCACGACGTCGAGGAGTTGCTGCCCGATCACGTCGTCCGGGTCCTCGTAGCCGAGGTACGCTGCGAACGCTGCGTTGACGAAGACGAAGTGCCCTTCGCGCAAGACGAAGATCGCGTCGGGTAGGTGCTGGATGAGCGTGCGCATTCGCGACTCGCTCCGCTGGAGCGCTTTCGCCGCGAGGTCGCGCTCCCGATCGCCGAGCGCCATCGAGACCATGTGTCCGATCCGCGCGACGAAGTCCTGCTCGTCCGTCGTCCACGTGCGGGGCTCCCCCACCGCCTCGTGGCAGACGACCCCGACGAGCGAGCCTCTCAGCCAGACGGGGGCGTCGAGGATCGACCGAACGGCGTTCGGCTCGAAGTAGGTCTTTCGTAGCGGTGTGCCAGCGGCCACCGACAAAGCGTCTTCCGCCAAGTAGACGCGATTCTCCTGCAACGTCTCGATGTACCGGGGCAGATCGCGCGCGCGCAGCTCGAGCCCGTTGGCCCACGAGCCGCTCCCCGCCTTGCGCATTTCGTGGCTCACGAGGGTCGGTGGATCGGCCTGGAACGACCAGAAGCTGACGCGTACGAGCGAGAGCGTCTCCGCGTCCCTGTCGAGGATCTTCTCGATTCCCGCTGCGAACTCCCCCTCGTCCATTTGCGCGAGCGCGAGCAGCGCCGCCTGGTGCGACAGGCGCTGCTCGGTTCGTTTCCTCTCGGAGCTCTCGAGCCGCCTCAGCTCGGTCGTGTCGCGCGTGATTCCGGCGATGCCGAGCAGATCCCCCTCGGGCGAGACGTAGGCGAACTTCGACGTCGTGAAGAGGCGGTCTTCGCCGTGGATTGTCCGGGACGCTTCGTAGTGGATCGGATGGCGGGTCTTCATCGCGAGCTCGTCGTACGAAATGACGTTCTTGCCCGTCTCCTCGCCGAAGATCTCGAGGTCAGTCTTGCCGACGATCTCCTCTGGAGTGGCGCCGAGCGCGCGTGCACCGGCCGGGTTGATGAAGACGTATCGCCCCCCGCGGTCCTTGATGAAGATCGCGTCCGCGGCCAGGTGGATGAGCGTTCGGAGGCGTTCTTCGCGCGTTCGAAGATCGCTCTCCGCGCGGGATGCCTCGGCGAGCTTGCTCCGGAGCTCGATGCGCTCCACGAGGGCACGGAGGCGATGCTCGAGGAGGAGCGCCTCTCGGGGCCACGCGAGGCACTCGTCGGCTCCCGCCGCGTGCAACGCGGCGAGGGTCTCCGCGTCGCCATCGGTCACGACGAAGATGGGGGCCGCAGCTAGGACGTTGGGCCCGCGCAACTGCGCGATCTTGGCGCGTGCGTCCGCGGCCGCGGCGAACAGGACGACGACCGCGCTGTCGGCGACCGCGAGCTCGTCAGAGAGCGCGCGTTCGCCGACCCGAACGACCTCGTGACCGAGCGCCGCCACCCGGTCCGCGACCGCGCGCGCCGCGTCGCCATCGCCGACGAGGAGTGCCTTCACGGTCCCCCAACTGTACACCCGAAGGTCGACTAGAGTGGAGCGTCCGGGATGCCCGCTCGCCGCGCGCTAGTACTTCTGTCGGTCTCACTGTTCGCGCTTCCAGCCGCCGCGAGCGATCAGGACCTCGTGCGCGCCCGAGTCCTCGATCAGCAAGGGGTCCGAGCGTATCGCGAAGAGCGGTACAACGACGCCATCCGCTATTTCGAGGAGGCGCTGAAGCTCGGTGGGCCACCCAGCGAAATATGGAACATCGCCAAATGCCACGTGCGCCTGGACGAGCCGGAGGAGGCGGCAAAGTTCATTGCGGAGTATCTCGATCAGAAGGGATTGAGCCCCTCCGACCGCGGCGAGGCCGAGCAGCAGCTACGTGAAATCGAGCATCGCCACTCCACCCTCACCGTCTCTACGTCCCCTTCCGGCGCCACCGTTTACCTCGAAGGGCACCGCTGGGCCGGAATCACGCCCGCGACGGTCGACGTCCCACCGGGCGATCATCGCGTGACGATCGAGGCGGCCGGGTACGACGCGGTCGAGCGCTCGGTCACGGCGAAGTTCGGGCGCGCCGTCATCGTCGACGTGCGCCTCTCGAGAGGCTCCACGCCCGCGCCAAGCATCAGCCCGACGACACAAGCGGTCTCTTCGGGCGATACGGTCCTCCGCCCTCACCGGCAACCTCACCGCCTCGCTCTGAGCGCGCAGGTGGGGGTCACGGTCCCACGCTTCGGAGACATTGGCGGAAGCGCTGCCCCCGTGGCGTACTTCTCCGCCGCGTACGTCGCGATCGACGACGCGAGCCGCGTCGTGACGCTCGGGGTGAGGGCGATGATCACGGGCGACAGCTGGTCGGACAACAGCGGCCTGGCGAACACGAATCAGAACTGCGCCTCGACGCTCCCCAGTGACGACAGCGCGACTGCGGTGAGCGCGTTCCTCGAAGGGGGGGCCGCTTGGAACGTCTCGCCCCGCTGGCGACTCGGCGGTGACCTCGGCTTCGGCATCGCGACGTACTCGATGGGAGAGGCCGGACGCGATGTCTTCCTCCCCAGCTGTCGCCCCTCGCCCGGCGTCGAGCCGGCCGCGCACCTCGATGCAGCCGCCACCTACGCGTTCTCGCACGAGCTCCATCTCATCGTTTCTCCGGCCGTCCTCGAGGCGCAGCCCGCGTTTGGCGGCACGAGCCCGGGGCCACTGAACGCCACCGGCCTCTGGATCCGCTTCGGTGCCGCGGCGGGGCTCACGTTCGATCTCCTCTGATGATCTCCGCTCCCTGCCTCTCCGGTCTCGCGTGGGCCTCTCTCGTCACACTCGTCTGCGGCGCGGCGCTTGCCCAGACGCCCCCGCCTCGCCCGCTCCCCGAGGCTGATGGCTGGCGCGCCTCGGGCGCCGACGCCATCCGCGGCGTCACCGTCGGGCCAATCGAGAATGGCTACCATCCAGGGGTCGGGTACGGGACTCCGGCGTACGGACGAACGCTCGACGAATGCGCGGCGATGGGCGCCACGTGGGTGGCGATCACCCCGTTCGGCCGGGTCCATGACCTGTCGGGGCTCGGCGTCGATCTCACCTTCGAGGCCCCGTTCCTTCCAAACCGCGAAGCCATTCGCCGCGCGATCGCGATGGCCCACGCGCGACGCCTGCGCGTGATGCTCGTGCCGCACTTGTGGGTCGAGTCGGGGGAGTGGCGCGCGCAGATCAACCCGCCGACCGAAGACGGGTGGCGGCGGTGGGCTGCGAGCTACCGCTCGTTCGTCCTCACCTGGGCGGAAGTAGCCGAGGAGGAGCACGCAGAGCTCTTCTCCGCGGGGGTCGAGCTGCGCTCTTGGGTCACGACGTCGCGAGCCCCGAGCTTCGGCGGCATCTTGAGCGACATCCGGGGCGTCTATCACGGTCTTCTCACGTACTCGGCGAACTGGGACGACGTCGACCAGAGCGTGATCCTTGGGGCGATCGACGTCATCGGGGTGAATGCGTTCTTCCCGCTCGCCGAGAAGGAGGGGGCGAGCGACGCGACGCTCCTCGACGGGGGGGAGCAGGTACGGGCAAAGGTCCACGCCCTCGCGGAAGAGTGGCACAAGCCGGTTCTTTTCACGGAGATCGGCTACACGACTCGCGCTGACCCCGCGGTGAGGCCATGGGAGTGGCCCGACGCGATGAAGGGGGTGGTCCCGGATCAGGCGGCGCAGGCACGAGCCTATCGCGCTCTCCTCGCGCCCCTCCTCGACGAGCCGGACTTCGCCGGGTTCTTCGTATGGCGCGTGTACAGCGACCCGGACGATGTATCGCAAGAAGCCGAATGGGGGTTCTCGCCGCGCGGGAAGCTCGCCGAGCTCGTCGTCAGGGACGCGTTTGCAGCGCGCTGGGCTGGCGACGGCGGGGACGCGCGACCGACTGCCTGGGGTGAAGGGGCGCGCGTGCCGGGGTGGCTTCCGTAAGTGCTCGAGAGGGCATGATGCGCCACCAAGTTGGCCTAGGCCTACATTGGCTCCTTACCATGCACGCACGCCATGCTCCGCCTCGTTGGGCGCTCCCTCGTCGTCCTCGCCTCGCTCGCCGCCGGCTCTTGGCTCGGCCTCGAGCGACCCGGGGTACCCGAAGCTGAAGGTCTGGCGGCGCGCGCCCGGCAGTCTGCTGCGCGCTCCTTCTACGCCCTCTCGGGTCCACCGGTCGTCGAGCGCGGTGCTCCGCTCCCCCCCGATCGGGTCACCCCCGTCGTCGACCCGGCGCAGCTCCCCGACCCGACACCCTTCCCGCGACTGAATCCCGAAGAAACCATCCACCGAGCGTGGCTGCTCGCCGAGGGGCCCGCACATGCGCCGGGCGACGGGCGCCGGATCGTGACCTTCACCTTCGACGACGGACCGTTCCCCGAGACGACACCGACGATCCTCGAGATCCTCGCCGCTCACCACGCGCGCGCGACGTTCTTCTGGATCGGTCGCTATCTCGATGGCGACGACGATCGCGCCGTCACGACACGCGCGGTCGCGCGCCAGGTCGCCGCGGCGGGGCACTTCATCGGCAATCACACGCGCGATCACGCGCAGCTCGCGTCGCTCACGCACGCGCAGGTGCTCGAGCAGATCGACGACTGCTCCGCTTCGATCGAGCGCGTCGTCGGCGTGAAGCCGACGCTCTTTCGCCCCCCCTACGGTGCCCTCGACCCCTGGGCGGGCAAGGCGCTGCGCGCGCGAGGAATGGACCTGGTTCTCTGGAGCATCGAGGCCGCCGACATGACGCACGGGGATGCGGCCGCGATGACCGACAGTCTCCGCGGTCAGATCGAGTACGCGGGGGGGGGCATCGTCCTCCTCCACGATATCCGCGTGACGACCATTCCGGTCCTGAGCGGGCTCCTCGACTGGCTCGACGCGCACCGCTACGACCCCGCGCAGCCGGACAAGGTCGGCTACGAGGTGGTCGACCTCGCGCGCTACCTCCAGGAGACCGCGCGCTCGCCCCAGCCGTTCGCCGACCGCCCCGCGCTAGAGCACGCGCGAGCCGTGGAAGCGCGCAAGGAGCAGGAGCGGAGCCGGGCGAAGGTCGTCACTCGTGTCGTCGCCCGAGGCGAGGACGAAGGGGCCTTGGTTCCCCTCTAGTCCCCGAGCGAGCGCCCGCGGTGCGAAGGGTGTCAGCCTCCGCTGAGCGGCGCGCACACCCTCTCGGCCTCTGCCCCGTCTTTGTCTACGCGCTTGTCCACGTGCAGAGGGCAATAGGTTCCATCGCGGAGCTGGTCCACGAGCTCGACGACCGCCGGGTTCGCCCAGTCGCGCCCGCCGTCGAAGCGCGCACGGACGACGCCTCGCTTGTCGATGAGCCAGGTCTCCGGGAAGAGTCGTGTCCCGAACTTCCCGTTCACGACGTTGTCCCCGTCGGGATCGAACAGGACCGCAAACGGGGTCTCCTCACGCAGGACGCTCTTCAGCGTGTCCGCCACGTCTGCCGGCCCCTCGTCCGTGGAGACGGCGAGGACGACGACGTCCTTTCGATCGGCGATCATGTGCGCGAGCTCTGCCAGCGACGGCATCTCTTTCAGGCACGGGCCGCAGTTTTTCGTCCAGAAGTTCAGGACGACGACCTTCCCGCGGTAGTCCGAGAGCTTCACGTCGCGCCCCTTCATGTCCTTCAGCGAGAAGTCGGGGGCCAGCCGGTCGGCGCCGGCGTAGTCCGGGTGAATCAGGCACTCGGGGGTGCACGCGCGCCGGTGCTCCGCTTCCTTCACGACCGTCACGAAGCTGTAGACGGCTACGGCCGCGACGAGAACGAACGCGAGCTGAAGCCCGGTGAACAGTCCTCGTTTGGATGCTTCGTCCATGGTGGGCTCAGAGGACTTTCTAGCACGTTCAGACGGGGGCGATGGCGAGTGCACGTCGCGGCCGCGCACCGCCGTTCCCGTCGGGCCTCGCCTTCGCCAGCTCCCCGAACGCCCGCTTGTACCCGGCGAACCCCCCGCCCGCGCGCACGACGTCGGCGACGGCGAGCCCTTCGGCCTCTCCCCCCTGCGCCAGCACGTACTCGACCCACGCCCACTTCGCGCTCGTCGACCGCACGTCGGCTCGCCCCTTGAGCCCGCGCTTCAGGCGATCGAGCCGGTCGTGCACCACGTCGATCCCGGCGAACGCGGCACCGTCGAGCGGCGTGTTCCGCTTCGCGCAGAACGGCGCGATGCCGAGCGAGACGGGGACGATCTTCGAGAGCTCCGTGGTGAACGAGACGCACTCGTCGATGTCGGCGTCGGTCTCCCCCGGGAGTCCGATCATCAGGTAGAGCTTCAACCGGTCCATCTTGTGCTTTTTCGCCATCTCCGCGCACTTGAGGAGATGCTTCGGCCGCGCGCGCCGCTCGAGCGTCTCGCGGAGGCGTTCGCTGGGGCCGTCCATCGCCGTCGTGAGCGTCTTGTATCCTGCACGCTTCAGCGCGCCGACGAACTCGTCGCTGAGCCGATCGGGGCGCAGCGACGAGAGCCCCACCTCGCGCCCCTGATCGGCGAGGGTGTTCACGATGTTCACGATCCGCGGGTGGTCGCTCACCGCGGCCCCGACGAGGCCGACCCTCTTCGCGTCGTGCGGGATGAGCTCGAGGATTCTCTCCATCGAGGCGAGGCGCATGCCGCCGTTCGTCGAACGGCGCATCACGCAGTAGGTGCACGCCCGCGAGCAGCCGCGCTCGGTCTCGACTAGGAACATGTCGCTCAGGACGGCGTGCGGCGTGCGGATCGCGGAGTAGGCAGGGACCATCGCGTCGTCGACTTTCGCGACGGGGGGGAGGATCGCGCCGTGTCGCGCCGGGACGAAGACGTGCGGGATCTTCGCGAGGGCGTCCCTTTGGGCCTCGCGCCCGTGGGTCGCGTCGAGCGTTCGAACGACCTCGACGACGATCTCCTCCGCTTCGCCCACGATGATCGCGTCGACCATCCCGGCGAGGGGGAGCGGGTTCGAGAACGTGAGCGGTCCCCCCGCGAGGATGAACGGGTGGCTATCGTTCCGCTCGGACCGCTTTGCCGGGATCCCTGCGGCATCGAGCATCGCGACGAGCCCCTGAAGCTCGATCTCGTAGGCCACGCTGAACGCGACGATCGGGAAGTCCTCGAGCGGCTTCTGCGACTCGTACGTGATCGGTCGCGTCTGGAGCGCGACGTCCGTCTCGGCCTCGTCGTCGAGGAACGCCCGCTCGCACGCGAGCCCCGGCGACTCCATGAGCGCGCGGTAGATCCTCTGAAACCCGAGTGAGCTCATCCCCGCGCCATACGGGGAGGGGTACGCGAGCGCGATCGTCGTGGGGGCTTCCTTGACCAGACGCCCGACCTCGTCGGCCAGGCGGTGGCGGATCCTCTCGCGCGCGGTGGGGGTCACTAGCCCGTTCCCTGAAGGATTTTGGGGCTCGGCGCAAGGAACGCTACGTATTTCGGCCCTTATGGTAGGCCAGACCCGTCTTGTTCCACCCCGCCCTCCCTAGCGCATCTCCCCCCTCCCCCCGATTCGGGGGGAGGCCGGGTGGGGGGCTCTCGTTCGCGCTCGCCGTCGCTCTCGTCATTCTCAGCGGCTGTAAGCCCAAGTCCAACGCCATCGTCGTCGGTTCCTACCTGTCTCTCTCCGGCGTCGATTCGACGTTCGGCACCGACACGCGCGACGGAATCGGTCTCGCGCTCGAGCAGGTGAACGCAGCGGGGGGGGTTAAGGGGAGAAAGCTCGAGATCGTCTACGAGGACGACAAGTCGAGTCCACAAGAGGTGTCCACCAAGGTTCATCAGCTCATCGATCGCGACGGCGCCGTCGCCCTCCTGGGCGAGGTGGCCTCGAGCCGCTCGATGGTCGGCGGGCTCGTCGCGAACACGAACAAGGTCCCGATGGTCACGCCCTCTTCGACCGCGAACGAGGTGACGAAAGACCGGGCCTATGTGTTTCGAACGTGCTTCACGAACACACAGCAAGGGGACGCTGCCGCCCGCTATGCGCACGATGGCCTGAAGAAAGCGAATGCGGGCATCCTGTACGTCGCCCAGGACAACTACTCGTCTGGTCTCGCGCAGACGTTCCGCGACTCCTTCACTCGCCTCGGCGGGAAGATCGTCCTCGAGAAGGGGTACCAGAAGGGGGAGACGAACTTCACGACGTACCTCTCCGAGCTGAAGGGGGCGAGCCCGGACGTCCTGTTCGTCCCCGTCTACTACAACGACATGGTCCAGGTTGCGCGACAGGGGAAGCCGCTCGGGCTCACGGGCCCGATGTTCATCGGGGGGGATGCCTGGGACTCGGCCGACCTCCTCGAGGGGGCGGGCGCCGAGCTCGAAGGGGCGCACTTCATCGATCACTACGCCCCCGACGTCCCATGGCCGAACTCCCAAGCCTTCCTCACCGCATTCCGCGCCAAGTTCGGGCACGATCCAGGGAGCATCGCCGCTCAGGGATACGACGCCGCGCGCCTCCTCTTCGACGCCATCGGCCGCGCGAAGCACGTGTCGCGCGACGCGATCAAGGACGCTCTCGCCGCCACGAAGGACTTCGCCGGGGCGACCGGGACGCTCACGATCGACGCGGACCACAACGCCGTGAAGCCCCTCGTCGTGGTCGCGATCAAAGAGAAGAAGTTCACGTACGCGACGCAGATCCAGGGCGCGCCGTGAGTCGGCGTCGCTGGTGGCCAGCGTGACGGGCATCCTCGAGAGGCTCGCCGACGCGATCGTCACCGGGCTGGCGCAGGGGTCGATGATCGCGCTCGTGGCGCTCGGGTACACGATGGTCTACGGCGTTCTCAGGCTCATCAACTTCGCACACGGCGAGGTCTTCATGGCCGCCGCGTACGCGGGGCTCTTTGCGATGGCGATGCTCGGTGGCGCGTCGCATCCGGCGATCGCGGGGCTCCTGGGGACGGTGCTCGCGATGGCGGCGGCGGCGGGGCTCGGCATGGCGATCGAGCGCGTCGCGTATCGTCCCCTTCGTGGCCGCGTTCGCGGCTCGCTCGGTCGCGTCACCCCGCTCGTGACCGCGATCGGCTGCTCCGTCTTTCTGCAGAACCTGGCGCAGCTCGTCTTCACAGCGCGCTTCCGCCCCTACCCGCGAATCTTCGACCAGGCCCGCCCGGTCATTTTCGTGACGGCGCTCGTCGTCATGGCGCTTCTCGAGATCATCGTGAGGCGCACCTGGTTCGGCAAGGCGCTGCGCGCGCTCTCGGTGAACGAGGAAGCGGCGCGGCTCATGGGGATCCGCACGTCGCGCGTGATCTCGGCGACGTTCGCGCTCGGCTCTGCGCTCGCCGCCGTGGGGGCGGTTCTTTATTGCCTCGACCAGTCGCAGGTCTACCCGACGATGGGGTTCGTCATCGGGACGCGGGCGTTCGTCGCGGCGGTCCTCGGGGGGATCGGCAGCCTCTCCGGCGCGATGCTCGGAGGGCTCCTCATCGGCGTGCTCGGGGAGCTCGTGAAGCTGACGGACTACTCGGGCGGGGTCGACGTGCTCGTCTTCCTCGTGCTCATCGCCGTGCTCCTCGTGCGCCCGGCCGGGCTCCTGGGGCGGATGCAAGTCGAGAAGGTCTAGCCGAACCGTCAGTCCGAAGGGGCCCCGCTCGGCAGCGCCGCGGCGGTGAGCGTCGGCACGGTGAACGCCTGTTGGAAGGCGATGAAGAACGTCCAGGGGATCACGCCTGGAAGGTTTGCGCCGTTGCCGACGGGGAACCCGAAGTCGAGGCGGAACACGTCGCGATCGAGCTGAGGAAAGAGCGCGCGCAATCCGGCCCCGACCCCCTGGTACATGTGGAGGTTGTTGAAGCCGAACGCCGCGTCGCCGACGTCGTAGAAGAGGTCCGCCCCGACCTCGAGGGCGTGCAGGATTTCGACCGGTCTCGTGCGGAACTCGAGGTTCGAGACGATGTAATCGCTCCCGACGAAGTAGCTCGACGGGTACCCGCGCAGGCGGCTGTCGCCTCCGAGGAACGTCTCCAGGTTCAGCGAGTTCCGGTAGCGGCTCAGCACCTCGAAGTCGTAGACGAACCTGCCGATCCCCATTCGCGGCGTGACGATCTCCCCGCCACCGCCGATCGACGCCTGGCTGAGCCCGTTCGCCTGCCCCTCGGTGACCGACTCGACTGTGCCTCGGATGATCCCGTCGCCGAGCGCCACGGTGTAGTTCATCGCCGCGTAGACGCCGAGCTGGTCGCTCGAAGAGCCGAACGCCTTGGGCATCGGATAGAGGCGGAGATAGACCTCGTGTCCCAGGCGATAGTCTTCCTGCAGGCCCAGCGTCTGGAAGTCGAGCACGCGGATGAAGCGCGTCCGGTAGCCGTGGTACTGCAGAAACGGTCCGACGCGGTCGACGCTCTCCGGGATGTTCAACGCGGCGAACTGCGCGAGCGCCGCGGGGTTGTCGTCTGCCTGGGTCGCCGTCGTGCGGTACGTGCGGAGGTCGACGAACCCGCCGAGCGAGATGTCGTGCTTCACGTCCCACCCGAAGGAGCGTGTGACCGACTCCTGCGCGTAATAGGTCCGCGTGAAGTACTCGAACGGGATCTGATACGTCGTCCCGTTGATGGTCGCCGGGTAGTAGCTCTCCTGCGCGCTGACGAACCGCCGCGCGATCTGCTGATCCCACGTCATCGCCGAGTCCCATGCCCACTTCGTCTTCGCCGAGAACAGCGGTTGGTCCGCCAGGATCTCGCCGGTGGACCCCTCGGCCGCGCCCGACGCCCGGTTGAAGATGAGCTGCACGCTCGCGTCGAGGACGTTGCGGGTCCCTTCGAGGCGGGGCACGTGGTAGCCGGCCCCGTAGGAGAGCGTCGCGGGGTCCATCTCGAAGTAGAGCGCGGCGACCTGGTGCGTTCCGAGGAAGTTCGTTTCGCTCGGCTGGATGATGAGATCTTCGATTCCCTGCGGGACGGCGTTGAGATCCCAGGCGAGCCGGAGACTCCAGACGTCCTTGGTGATCACGAGTAGCCTCACGCGGCCCGGCCCGCTCCCGCGCACGGCGATGGCGATGACGACCGAGAGCTGAGGGAGCGAGCGGAGGTTTCGGACCGACTCCTCGACGGTCACCGCCTTGTAGTGCTCGCCGGGGCGGAGGAGGATCTCGCGATCGATTATGTAGTGCTTGGTCGTGACGTGGAGGCCATTGATGATCCCCGGCGCGGGATCGCGGGGCTCGATCACGTCTAGCGTTACGATGTCGATCCCCTCGAGCAGCTTCCCCTCGGGAGTGGGGTCGATCACCTCGTGCTTCTCGGCGAGGGCGCCGTCGATCGCCGCCTGCTCGTACGGCGAGAAGACCTGTGAGCGGAGCGTCGGCGCCGGCTCACCCGATCCGGCGGCGACGGAGTGGGACGTTGGCGGAGCGCCATCGGCTCGGACCGGATCGAGCAGGCTCGACGCCAGCACGAACGTCGCCGCAGCCGCGATCGCCCTCATCCCGGAACCGTATCAAAAAGGGTGCGGTGCCCGGTTCTCCGACACTCGAGCGGGATCGGACACGCCCAGATCGCGGGCAAAAAAGTGCCCGCGCAGAGGGACCGGGGGGGCAGTCGCACTCCACGCGAGCAAGAACAGCCGGTGCAGACGGCGTGCCATGGCCTGTGGAGCGTCGTATTGGCTGATTTGCGCGCGCGAGCCGTCTTCGCTTCATGCACATCTGCAAATGCCCGCGCCGAGACTGCACGGCAATGGCGCGTAACTAGCGGACTCCGCACCGGAAGACGCGCCGCCCGTGCCCATCGCCCACCGCGACCGTTATCGAAGCGCGTGGGGCGGTCGTACCGAGCGGAGGAGCGACGGCGTCGATCGATGTTCCGATGAATCCGCCGAGGCGCTCGACGCACATTTGCGAGCTTCCGAGGCGCACTCGGCCGAGGGCGCCGTGGAGACCCCCGAGGGGGGTTCCCTGGGAGGCGAGCGAGATGGGAAACGACTCGGACCGGTCCATCGGGAGATCCATCGACCAACCGAGGTCGTCGTTCGTGCAGGGGTTGATCGCAGTGCGGTCTCCGAAGTCGAACGATCCGAGGGGCTCGATATCCCCCACCACCCCCGTGTCGAGGTCGATCGCCGCGACCCAGCGCGTCGGATCGGTCCGGTCGCCGAGCGGCTGCCCGTCGACCACGTACCCAAGCGTCCGACCGTCCGCGCGCAACGCGAGCCCCGTGCTCGAACGCGCGTCTCGCGGAATCCGCGGTATGCGCGCGAGCTCTCGCGCGACGGGCCCGTCGACCTGCCAGATGACGGCTTCGGCTCGCCCGGCGGTCTGGTTTGTCGGGCTTGCCTGGTTTGCCGGGGTCGGCTGTGGAGCGGTTGCCAAGTACCACCTCCCCGCGGCGCGCACGGCCGCGTCCAGCTCACCGATCGGCTCGCCGTTCGCGCGCTTGATTTCGAGCGGGGCATGGTCCGCCTCGAGCTCGAAGACCCCCCCCTCCCCCCGCACGCTCCGGCGCGAAACGAGGAGCGCGTGCGACGGGTCGTCGCCGAGCGCGAGGCTCCACGAAAAGAGCGCACTCGAGCTGGCGCGCGCCGCGTCCAGTACCAACGCCGGGGCGGACGAGGGGAGAGAGGAGCGAACGTCGGACGACCCGCCGAACGGCCAATCCCAGCGCACCATCCATTTCGTCCCGTGCTCCCAGTCGCCCGACCTCGCTCCCCAGGCGAAGATGCGGCCGACCAGTCCATTGTGCGCGCCTTGCCCGAGCGCGTCCGAGGTGTCGAACGTGAGGACGCGAGCGTCCCCCGCAGTGACCGTGGCAGGGGCGGCGCCGAGGACGTCCTCGCGGGCGGACGGTGCCTTGCGAAGGGGAGGGGCGTCTCCCCAGTCGCACTCGAGCGGCAGCGAGAGGTGGCTGCGTGGGGGCGACGCTACCTGATGTGGGGTGAGGGTCGGCTCCGGCCCCGCGGTCCCCCAACCGATCCGCAGCCAGCCCGCCGCCGAACAGCCGATCGGGCCACACGCCCGCGACGTCACCGCGCGAGGCGGGCTGACGGGATCCGGAACGGGGATCGAGGTCCACGTCATCCCGCCGTCGGTCGTCTGGTGGCCACCGTGCGCGACCGACCAGCCGAGGCCGTAGCGACCGGAGACCATCGGGAGCGAGCTCTCGCCGCGAACGAGCGTGCCGACGCGCGCGTTGCCGTCGATCGTGAGCTCGAACCCGAGCATCGTCCCGGCGGCCTCGATCCACCCGCCGAGCACGCCCGGGCGCCGCTCCTCGATGCCGTCGAGCCAGACACCGACCTCCAGCACGCGCGCGACGTCTGCGCGGACCTCCGTGAACACGATCGGCGCGCTCTGCGCCTTTCCCTTGTCGATGACCGTGATCCGAGCCGAGTCGAGGCTCGCTTTCGGCGGAGAGACGATCGCGAGGCGCCCGTCGGCGAGGACGGTGACCCGCTCGTCACCGACGGCCCCCTCGACGCGGAGCTCGCTCCAGACGCCGTCTCTCGTTCGTACGCAGTAGCGATGCGCGGCGGAGCCGCCGTCGCCGGAGGTGCGGGCGTCGCACGAGCCGCGCACGACGATCGCGCCGTTGCCGGACGTCACGACGACGCGGGGGACGTCGAAGCGTCGCGCCTCGACCATCTTTCCGTGCGCCGCGTCGAACGAGTACAGGATCGTCGCGCCGCGCGGCTCGCCGCAGACGAACCCCAGGCCTCCCGGAGGTCCGAGAGGGATCGGGTGGCAGCGGGAAGGGCGCAGCGGGAACGCGCCGGGGGCCGTCTCGACGATCGTTCCGTCGTCGAGGCGCACCCGCGACAGCGCGCCGTCGCGCGCGACGAGCGCGGTGCCGTCGTCGAGAGGCCAGCCGTCATCGACGGCGGATACGAGGGGGTGCGCTCCGAGCGGCCCGAGCGGCTCGGGTGCGCTTGCGTCGCTCGACGCAGACCGGGCCGCGCCTCGCGGGGGCTCGGCGCCTTGGTCACCGCGGGGGTGCGGCGCCTCGGTGAGCCGCGATGTCTGGCCGTCGGGTCGCAGCTCGTAGGAGACGTCGCCGCGACCGGCCTCCATCCCTCTGACCACGAGCCCATCCCCCTTCAGCGACACGTCCCGAGGGTCGATCGGGAGCGCCAGCGTCCGCCACGTCGCCCCCGCGTCGCTCGTCGCCACCGCGCCGCGGAGATCGGCGATCGCGATCGCGCGCCAGCCGTCCGCCGCCGCGTACGCGCCGATCGTCGGTGACGTGGGCCACGGCCCGAGCGGCTTCGGCTCGCCGGTCAGCCCGTCGATCGCCCGCCACCCTTTGGAGAGCAGGTAGACCCGGTCGAGCCCCGGGACGATCCGCGCGATCGCGAAGCTCGAAGCGAAGATAGGGTGCGCCGGACCAAGCCACTTGTCCGCTCTCCAGATGCTCTTGTCCTCGATCCTGAAGAGGAACCCGCCGCCGAGCCGCTCCGGGAGCGCGACGACGTCCCAGCGGGCCCCCGGTAGCCTGTCCCCCGCGGCGACTACGCCTCCCCCCGGCAGGGAGACAATCCGCACTCCCGCCTCGATCGAGCGCGCCCCCCCTCCCGGCTCGACGCCGAGGGTCGGGTCCTCCGAGACTGCGATAGGGACGAAATGAGGGGCGAGGACCGTCGGATCGAGCTTCACGCGGACGGTGTCGGTGCGGAGCGTCGTCGCGGCGGTTTCACCGGGGCGAGGCGGGGGCGAGCAGGCGACGATGAACGCGAGCGGCGCGAACCGGGCGAACGGGGCGAACCGGGCGAACGGAAAAAACGGCAGGAGGAGCGCGTCGCGGAATCGCATCCCAGTACCAAGCGTAGCAGCGTGACCGGACGTCGCGGCGCGCCCGCCGTCTGCTAGGGTCAGGAGCGTCATGTCATACGTCGTTGCCGTCGTAGGTGCGACCGGAGCCGTCGGTCGCGAGATGCTGAGAACACTCGAGCAGCGGAAGTTCCCCGTGAAGCGCCTGGTGGCGCTCGCGAGCGCGCGGACCGCCGGGACGAAACTCCCGTTTGCCGGAGGCGAGATCACCGTCGAAGAGCTCAAGCCTGGCTCGTTCGCCGGGGTGCAGATCGCGCTCTTCAGCGCTGGAGCGAGCGTTTCGCGCGAGTACGGGCCGATCGCGGCGCAAGCGGGCGCCGTCGTCATCGACAACTCGAGCGCGTGGCGCATGGACCCCGACGTTCCCCTCGTGGTCCCCGAAGTGAACATGGGCGCGGCCGCGCGCCGCCCCAAGGGGATCATCGCCAACCCGAACTGTTCGACGATCCAGATGGTCGTCGCGCTGAAGCCGCTCCACGACGCCGCCCGCTTGAAGCACCTGATCGTCTCGACCTATCAAGCCACGAGCGGCAAGGGGCACGCCGCCGTCGAGGAGCTGAAGGCCCAGGCGCGCGCGCACCTCGACGGGCGGACCCACGAGGCGAAGGTCTTCCCCGGATCGATCGCGTTCAACGTCCTCTGCGACTGGAAGGCGGGGGCGAACGACTACTCCGAAGAGGAGTGGAAGATGGTGAACGAGACGCGGAAAATCCTGGGCGACGACACGATCGGAGTCTCACCGACCACGGTGCGCGTTCCGGTCGTGAACGGCCACAGCGAGTCTGTCCACGCCGTCTTCCACCGGCCGATGACCGCGAAAGAGGCGAAGGATCTCCTGAGGCACGCGGAGGGGGTCGTCCTCGTCGAGGAGGCGTACGCGCCCGGGAAGCATCCGCAGCCGCTGCAGGCGTCCGGGACGGACCCCGTCTACGTCGGCCGCGTGCGGGATGACCTGGCGGTGCCCGGCGCGATCGACCTCTGGATCGTGAGTGACAACCTCCGCAAGGGGGCGGCGCTGAACGCGGTGCAGATCGCCGAGCGGCTGTAGCTGCGTCGCGACGTCGCGAACGAGACCTCGGGGGTCGTGGACGAGACCCCGAGGGTCGTGGACGAGACCCCGGGTGTCGTGGACGAGGTAGCTCACCTCCTCGAGGAGATGGCGGGTCTCGTGCGACGCGACCTCGGGTGTCGCCGACGAGACACCGAGTCTCCTGGAGGAGATGGCGCATCTCGTGGACGAGATGGCGGGTCTCGTGCGACGCGATCGCGAGTGCCGTCGAAGAGACCCGCCATCTCCTCGAGGAGATGGCGCATCTCGTGGAGGAGACCCGAGGTCTCGTACGACGGCACTCCGCATCACGACGAGTCGATCCGCGACCTCGTCGGGGGCTGCGCCCGCTCAGCCGACGATCTCTCGCACCCCTTCGACGAGACGATCGATCTCGGCGGACGTGCTGAACACGTGCGGGCTCGCGCGCACCGTCCCGTCGAGCTTGGCGCGCGCGTGGAGCACGTGCGTGCAGTGGTACCCCCCCGAGACGCACACGCCGAACAGATCGCAGAGCGCTCGCGCCACGTTCTCCTGCGTCATGGCCGGGGCATCGACGACGAACGTGACGAGTGCCACCCGCTTGTCCGCCGGCAGGTCGCGCGCCAGGACGCGAACGCCCGGGATCGCCGACAGCTCGCGCACCATCTTGTCGGCCAGCGCCACGTCGTGCGCCCGGATTGCGTCCATCCCGATCGCGCGCATCCAGCGAATGGCCGCGCCGAACCCGATCGCGGCCTCGATCGCCGGGGTCCCTGCCTCGAAGCGAAACGGGGCGTCGCGCGGGATGAAGCCGTGGTCGATATGGTCGGCGCCGATGTCCTCGTTCAGCGCGACCA